>NZ_JACTVI010000030.1 GCF_014495685.1 Streptomyces sp. TRM68367
ACGCCACGTCACCGGGCCATGCTGTGTTTTCGCAGGTCAAACCCTATTTCCAGCGACTATGCCGCTACCTCTGCTGCGGAACTCCGGCAGACCAACCCCATCGCTTGAACGAAAGCCCACGCCTTGCCTCGCTCCCACTCAAGGTCGTCGCTGCCCAGGTGATCGCGGAGCACCTGCCGCGGCCCAGCCTCGAGCAAATGCCACGCGCTCACGAGATCCAGCGAAGGGTCAGCCGGCCCGAAGCCGCCAACGTCGAGAATCCCCGCAAGCCGACCAGCGGACACGAGCACGTTGCCAGGAATCAGATCGCAATGGGCCATGGCGTCCTCAGCTGCACCTCGCGGCAGCTCACGCAAAGTTGCCCAGATGCGGCGAAGCCGAGGGACATCCAGGAGTTGCTCACTGTGTCTGAAACAGGTCTCCATCCACGCGTCATGGGACTGCAGGTCGCCTCCTCGCCCTGTGCCGGCGAACGTGCGGCCATGCGTGTCGATCGCGCGTAGGTCGCCGATGAGATCGGCCAAGTCGCGGGCAAACGCAGACGATTCGCCTGGGTCCTCGTTGGCCGCCACGACGCCGGGCAACCACGTCTGTACCGACCACGGAAGTGGGTAGCCTGCCCCGGGTTCACCAAGCGCGACCGGCTCGGGTGTGGGGAAACGAGTGTGACCTACCAGCTCGCGCGCCGCTTCCATTTCGGACTCCAGCCAGCGCCGCGTCGACTCGATGTCTGCGGACTCAAGAGGGAAGCGGGCTGCGAACCGATCGCCAATGCGGAAGATGGCGTTGACCGTACCCTGCGCAGCGATGCTCCTGACTGGCAGGCTCCGCCACTCAGGAAACTGGTGATCTACCAACGTGCGCACCGTCTCAGGTGACACCGTCAGCTGGTTGGCGTGCATCTTCACGGTGGAAGCATCCGCATCACGAGCTTCAACGGCAACCCGTTTTTTCGTCGCGCAACCTTGCCTGCTGGTAGTCCGGCACGTGGTGGACTGCCCCTGAGTGAGTGGGCTACAACTTCGGCTCGGGACCCGACTGGTCGGACATCATCGACTCCGGCTTCCCCGGTGACGGCTACCAGCGCACCGACATGGACGGTTACACGCAGTTCTACTGCACGGGCAACGCGGAGGACGCTACCCCGTTCTTCCCCGTGGATGACCGGCTGAAGTTTGACTGCGACATGGGCCACGGCGCCTCGGGCGGCCCGATGTCCACCCCGGAGGGTCAGATCGTCGGCGCCAACTCGCACGGCGAGGACGACGGAGCGGGCAACCTCACCGCACCGATCTTGTACAGCTCGGCACACGCAGACAACGCGATCGACGTCATCAACAGGATCGGCACGCTCAACTAGCAGCACGACATAAGGAGGCGGGCACCAGCCGAACATGGGCTGGTGCCCGCCTCCTTGGCGTCAGTTGTCTGGGTTCTTGAAACCAGGGTCGAGCGCCGGGCCCGTCGGCGGCGGACCTGCGTTGGCCAGTTCCTGGCTCACGTACTCAGTCCGAATCTGGTTCGTCGACATCTTCTCCCAACCCTCGGGAAGCTTCAGGCCGGCATCAGCAAGCGACCTCTCCCACTGCGCGACCAAAGCCTGCCGCGTGCGAGGGATCTCATCAGCCGGCGGCCTGCGGCTGACCGTCACCCCCGACGATGGTTCGACCAGCTCGAATACCGTCACCGCGGTCCCCACACCTAGCAGGAAGACTGCCGCTATGGACAACCACGTCTTACCCCCCATCCCACTTCCCTCCTGCGTACCAATCTGGCTGTGACGAAGGAGCGTACCGGCATCGGTCAGCTGGCTTCCGAGCACGTCAGCGTCGCGAGGAAGTCGGCGACCGACCCCGCGCACGCGTGCCGGTGTGGCACCCGGACGGTCCTGCGATGAGCCGCACCTCTTCGCCGCGGCCCGGCATGGGAGGTCGTCGCCGCCCTGGTGGTCGCCGCTGTCGGCCTCATAGCCGTCTTGGTCGTGGCGGCCCGTTGAAGACTCAGCTCCGCCTTCACGTCCGTCACACCACCTCCAGATACTCGGAGAGTCGTCACCTGCTCGGTCCGGCCGCCGGGCCCGGTCGAGACCGACGCCGACTTCACCATCCACGTCGAGCACGGGCCGGAGGCGCTGGACCGCGACACGGTGATCATCCCGGCGTCGTACGAATTGGGCCCGGTCTACGAGCAGGGTGTGCTGCCCGACGAACTGTCCGCCGCGCTCGCGCGTGTCCGGCCCGGCGCGCGGCTCGCCTCCATCTGCACCGGGTGTACCTCCTGGCCGTCGCCGGCCACCTCGACGGGCGGCCGGCCACCACGCACTGGGCCGACTCCGAGCGGCTCCAGCGAATGTTTCCGCAGGTCAAGGTCGGCCCGGATGTGCTGTTCGTCGATGACGGTGACGTGCTGACCTCCGCGGGTGTCGCCGCCGGGATCGACCTGTGCCCGCACATGGTGCGCCGTGATCATGGCACCGCGGTCGCCAACGACGTGGCCCGCCAGAGGGTCGTACCGCCGTACCGGGACGGCGGACAGGCACAGTACATCGAGCGGCCGGTGCCCGATCCGCAGCAGGCGTCGACGACCACCGCGCGCGCGTGGGCACTGGGGCGGTTGCACGAGCCGATTCAGCTGCGGGACATGGCGGCGCAGGAGGCGATGTCCGTGCGGACGTTCACGCGCCGGTTCCGTGAGGAGGCGGGGGTCAGTCCGGGGCAGTGGCTGACGCAGCAGCGGGTGGAGCGGGCGCGGCATCTGCTGGAGTCGACGGATCTGTCGGTGGATCAGGTGGCGCGGGATGCGGGTTTCGGTACGGCGCAGTCGATGTCGGCACTGGGGGAGGCACGACTGCCGCAGCTATGTGAGCTGCAGCCGCTGCCGGGTGGGGCACCGCCCTGCGGCATGCATGCCCGCGGCTTGCGACAACCTGCGTGTCAGAACGTGAGTACCGCGCGCGCCACCCTTCCCGCCTCCGCGTCCTGTGCCGCCTTGTCGAAGTCCTCCACCGGATAGGTCCCGGTGACCAGTTCGTCGAGGAGCAGGCGGCCCTCCCGGTACAGGTCCGCGTACAGGGCGATCTCGTGCTGAGGGCGGGAGGAGCCGTAGCGGCAACCGAGGATGGACTTGTCGAGGTACATGGACGAGACGCGGAAGGATGCTTCCGCCATGGCGGGGGGCACGCCGAGGAGGATCGCCTGGCCGTGGCGGTCGAGGAGGTCGACGGCCTGGCGGATCAGATCGACGCGGCCGACGCACTCGAAGGCGTGGTCCGCGCCCGTGGGGAGGATCTTCGGCACGCCCTCGGTGGAGGTCAGGAAGTGGGTCGCGCCGAACTGCCGTGCCACCGCCTCCTTCGCCGGGTTGGCGTCCACGGCGACGATCGTCAGGGCGCCCGCGAGCCGCGCCCCCTGGAGGACGTTGAGACCGATGCCGCCCGTGCCGATCACCAGTACGCTGTCACCCCGCTCCACGCGCGCGCGGTTCAGCACGGCGCCCACTCCGGTGAGCACCCCGCACCCGATGAGAGCCGCCGACGGCAGCGGGATGTCGTCCGGGATCCGCACCGCCTGGACGGCCTGGACGACGGTCCGCTCGGCGAACGCCGAGTTGCACGCGAACTGGTGGACCGGCTCCCGCGCGCGCGTGAAGGGCTGTCCCGGCCGTCCGATCGCCCGCCGGCACATCGTGGGCCGCCCCCGCCCGCACTCCGCGCACGTCCCGCAGTTGGCGAGCGTGGACAGGGACACGTGGTCCCCGGGCGCGACGTGGACGACGCCCGCGCCAACCGACTCGACCACGCCCGCGCCCTCGTGCCCGAGCACCACGGGCACCGGGAACGGAATCGTGCCGTCCACCACCGACAGGTCGCTGTGGCACAGCCCGGCCGCCGAGATCGCCACCCGCACCTCGCCCGGCCCCGGCTCCCGTACCTCCAGGTCGTCCACGACCCGGACCTGCTCACCGTCGTAGATCACGCCTCGCATCACACGGCCCCCTTGGGCTGCCTGGGCAGGCCGAGCACACGCTCGGCGATGATCGTGCGCTGGATCTGGTCCGAGCCGCCGTAGATCGTGTCGGCCCGGGAGAACAGGAACAGGTGCTGCGCCGCGTCGAGTCCGTACGGCGCCGCGGGCGACCAGTCCGCGGGCCCCACGGTCCCCGCCGCGCCCCGCACCAGCATCGCCAGCTCCCCGAGCCGCTGATGCCACCCGGCCCACAGCAGCTTGGCCGCACTCGCCGCGCCCGCGTCGCCGGAACCGCCCAGCGTCCGCAGCGCGTTCCAGCGCATGGTGCGCAGCTCGGCCCACTGCCGCACCAGACGCGCGCGTACGTCGGGATCGTCCGCCGCGCCGGTCCGTACGGCCGTCCGTACGACGTTGGCCAGCTCCTCGGCGAACCCGATCTGCTGGGCCAGCGTGGACACGCCGCGTTCGAAGCCGAGCAGGCTCATCGCGACGCGCCAGCCGTCGCCCTCGGCGCCGACGACGTGCTCCACGCGCGCGTGTGCCCCGTCGAAGAACACCTCGTTGAAGTCGCTCGTGCCGGTCATCTGCCGGATGGGCCGGACCTCGATGCGGCCCGGCTGGTCCATGGGGACGAGCAGGAAGGTCAGTCCGTGGTGGCGGCGGGAGCCGGGCTCGGTGCGGGCCAGTACGAAGCACCAGTCCGCCTCGTGCGCGAGCGAGGTCCAGATCTTCTGGCCCGTGACGCGGTAGTGCGGCCCGTGCGGCTCGCGTACGGCCGTGGTGCGTACGCCGGCCAGGTCCGAGCCGGCGCCGGGCTCGCTGTAGCCCTGGCACCAGAGTTCGTCGCCGGCGGCGACCGGGGGGAGGAAGCGGTGCTTCTGCTCCTCGGTGCCGTGGGCGATGAGGGTGGGGGCGAGGAGGTTCTCGCCGATGTGGCCGGAGCGCGGGGGTGCTGGTGAGCGGGCGTACTCCTCGGCCCAGGCGACCTGTTGGGTGAGGGTGGCGGTGCGGTTGCCGTAGCCGGTCGCCGGCCAGCCGAGGCCGATCCAGCCCGCCTTGCCGAGGGTGCGTTCCCAGGTGCGGCGGTCGGAAGCGCCGGGGGCGTGGGCCGCGAGCCAGGTGCGGGCCTCGGTGCGGAACGTTTCGTCTTCGTGCAGGAATCCGAACTCCACGGACGCCTCCTCAATACCGGCCAGGTGCACGCCCCTCAGGGGCGCGGGACTGTATCCCGATATGCGGCTCCGCCGCGTGGGCGCGACCAGCCACAAACAACCCGCAGCCGCCAGACCAGAAGATCCCCCGAGCTACTAGGCGTTCGGCCGCGCTCCCTCCGCCGCGGCCCTTGCCATCTCCTCCAGGCGTTCAAACATCGGCATCGGGTCCGTGCCCACCGTCCCCGGCAGGAAGTCCGCGATCCGTTCCGGCGTCCAGGAACCCTCGGTGTAGGCGGCGCGGAGTTCCCTCGGCTGGGACCAGACCGCGATCTTGGGGCCGGCGATCGTGTAGACCTGACCGGTGATGCGGTGCTCGCGGGCGCGGTCCGACAGGAGGTAGGTCACCAGGGCGGCGACGTCCTCCGGTTCGCCGATCTCGGTGAGTTCCATGGGGACGTTGGCCGACATGCGGGTGCGGGCCACCGGGGCGACGGCGTTGGCGGTCACGCCGTACTTGTGCAGGCCGAGCGCGGCGCTGCGCACCAGGGAGATGATCCCGCCCTTCGCCGCGCTGTAGTTGGCCTGCGAGACGGAGCCCTGGTGGTTGCCGCTGGTGAAGCCGATCAGCGTGCCGGAGCGTTGCCCCCGCATCACCGCCGAGGCCGCCCGGAATACCGTGAACGTGCCCTTGAGGTGGGTGGCGACCACCGGGTCCCACTCCTCCTCGGTCATGTTGAACAGCATCCGCTCCCGCAGGATCCCGGCCACGCACACCACACCGTCGATGCGCCCGTACGACGACAGCGCCGCGTCGACGACCCGTCGGCCGCCGGCCATGGTGGAGATGTCGTCGGCCACCGCGACCGCGTCCCCGCCCGCCGCCGCGATCTCCTTGACCACGGCCTCGGCGACCTCGCTGGCGGGGGCGGCGCCGTCGACGGCGACCCCGTGGTCGTTGACGACGACCTTCGCGCCCTCGGCCGCCGCCGCGAGCGCGACCGCGCGGCCGATGCCCCGCCCGGCGCCCGTCACGGCGACCACCTTGTCTGCCAAGAAACTCCCCACGCCCGGCCCCTTCCCGCGCAATCTGACGGTCCGTTAGATTTTATGACCCGCCGGACGGGCGGGCACAAGCCCCGGGGAGGACCGGATGTCATTGCCGGACGCGTTCCACGACATCGCCAAGCGCGTGAACAACTGGGGCCGTTGGGGAGCCGACGACGAGATCGGCACCCTGAACCTGATCACCGACGAGGTGGTGCACGAGGCGGCGGCGACCGTCCGCACCGGCCGGCGCATCCCGCTCGCCCTGCCGCTACGGCAGGACGGCGTGCAGACCGGGGCGATTCCGGGGCGGGTCAACCCGCTGCACGTCATGGTGCAGATCAACCAGGAGATCTTCGGTCCCGGCACGGTCGCGTGCAGCGACGACGCCGTCACCATGGGGCTCCAGGCGGGCACCCACTGGGACGCGCTGACGCACGTCTCGCACTCGGGGCGGCTCTACAACGACCGCCCGGCCGACACGATCACCGCGCACGGCGGCGCCGCGTTCTCCGGCATCGACAAGGCGCGGCACATCGTCTCGCGCGGGGTGCTGCTCGACGTGGCACGCGCGCGCGGGGCGGACCGGCTGGACGGCGCTCACTCGGTCACGCCGGAGGACCTTCAGGCCGCCGAGGAACTCGCCGGGACGCGCGTGCGGGCCGGCGACATCGTGCTCGTACGGACCGGGCAGGTGCAGGTGTATCTCGCCGGGGACCGGCACGCGTACGCGCACCCGTCGCCAGGGCTGTCGATCCGGACGCCGGAGTGGTTCCACGCGCGCGATGTGGCGGCCGTCGCGAACGACACGCTCACGTTTGAGATCTGTCCGCCCGAGGTGAATGATCTGTGGCTCCCCGTGCACGCCCTCGACCTCGTGGAGATGGGCATGCCGCAGGGCCAGAACTGGAACCTCGAAGAGTTGTCCACAGCCTGTGGAGAAACGGGCCGCTACGCGTTCCTGCTGTCAGCCATGCCCGAACCGTTCACCGGCGCCACGGGCACGCCGGTGGCACCGGTGGCCGTTCTCTGACACCGGTTCTGCCGGTTGGCGGCGCGGCGCTACCCGCCCCGAGTACGGCATCACACGCCGCCAACCGACTCGGCGTTTTCTCCCCCGCTCCCGGCTTCGCTCGAGCGGGGGCCCCATAGGTTCCCGTGACCCTGAGGAACCCGACGCCGAATCGCGACCCACACTCGACGAGGGCTCCCGTCGCCAGACCCTCGTCGTCCCCTCACGGTGAATCGCTGACCCAAGCGTGATCAACCCATCACGTGGCGTCAACACCCGATCGACGGAACACCCCTTAAAGCCTCTTTTGTCGGGACCGCGCACGGAAGCACGTCCCGGCGCACCGCCACACACCCCGGCACACGGGGCGGGGGTCATGCGCACCCGTCGCCTGGGTCCGCCCCGTACGGCCGGCCTGCCCTGTGCGGCTAGACCGCCTCGTACGCCAGCCCGTCGTACGCCGCCGTGCCTCCGCCGCACTCGGCCGAGCCGCCGCGCCCCACACGGCCGCCGCAGGCCGCCGAGGCGGACCGGGACGGGGAGCAGCGGTCCAGTTCGCACCAGATGCGCTTGCCGGCACCCTCGGCGGTCCAGCCCCATCGGTCGGCGAGTCCGTCGACGAGGGCGAGGCCGCGTCCGCCGGCCGACTCGCCGTCCACGCACCGGGGCAAGGGCGCCCGGTCACTGCGGTCGGCGACCTCGAGCCGGACGGTGGCGGACTCGGCCGCCGTACTGCCGGGCAGGGACAGCCTCAGCACGGCGGGGCAGCCGGTGTGCACGACGGCGTTGGTGACCAGTTCGGAGACGAGCAGGATCAGCGTCTCGGCGAGCGGCTCGTCGTCCTCTATGCCGGACCCGGCCAGCCGCGAGCGGGCCCATCTGCGGGCCCGCCCGACCTCCGCGGGGTCGGGCCGGATCTCCAGCTGCACTTGAAGCACCTGCACCGCTCACACCATCCGAACCGGCGGACTCTTAGGCTCGCGCCTCACGGGGGCCACGATCGTAGCCATTTCCTGCATGGCCAGATCAACGGCCGGGACAAGGGTCACGGAACGTGAATCCCTTGCCTGACAGCATGGTTGACGTACAGTCACGCGAACAAGCGCTTCGGGCATATTCCAACGCGAAGGAGTACGCGTACGGCATACTGTGCGACGCTCGCCGCGGGGAGTCGAACAGGCAGCGGCGCCAGGCCGTGCTGCACTGCGAACAGCGCAGCGCAGCGCGGGTTCCGGTCTCACCCCAGGGGCAACACCGGCACAGCGCGGGCTCACAACCACTCGCATCTCACACAAGGTACCGGAGCGGTACGCCGACTCCGGGCGGTGACGAGTCGCGCGACGGACACAACCCGGTACCAACTCTCCGTAATTCCGGTATGCCACGATCCGTGACGTCGACGCGGGCGGGCTCGGCGCCGCCGCCTCGACACCGCAGCCCAGCGGCCCGTTCAGCCGGCTCTGGCCAACAGATCGACGGCGAGCAACTCCTCACTCTCCGTCACACTTCCCGCACGCTGGGTCCGGACCCACGCCCGCTTGAGATGCAGATGAACCTCCGCCTCCCAGGTGAAGCCCATGCCGCCGTGTACCTGGAGGCAGTCGCGGGCGCCGCGTACGGCAGCCTCGTCGGCGAGCAGCCGGGCGGCGGCGATGTCGGCCGGGTCGGCGGTGACGGCGGCGGCGTACACGGCGGCGCGGGCCGTCTCCGTGCACACCAGCATCCCCGCGCACAGGTGGGCCACCGCCTGGAAGGCCCCGATCGGCCGTCCGAACTGCTCGCGGGCCCGGGCGTGTTGCGCCGCCAGGTCGCACGTGCGTCCAGCCGAGCCCAGTTGTTCGGCGGCGGTGAGGAGGACGGCGACGGGGTCGGGGGCGCTCCGCGCGCGCGTGCGGTGCAGCGGCGTCATCGGGTCGACCGATCGCAGCGGTACGGCACCGGAGGCGTCCCCGAGCACCGTGTCGGCCTCGCTCAGCCACTCCACCAGCGTGCCACCGGCGGCCGCCACGACCGCCTCTCCCGTGGCCGCGCCCGGCACGGTTCCGGCGGCCAGGTGGGTGGCGATGAGCGGGCCCGGCAGCAGGACCCGTCCGGCCTCCTCGAACGCCAACACGGCCTCGGGCAGGCCGAGCCCCACCCCGCCGTCGGCCTCCGGCAGCCGCAGCGCGAAGAACCCGGCCTCGCCGAGCGCCCGCCACAGCGCGCGGTCGAGGCCGGGAGCGTCCACGGCCGCCCGCAGCGCCTCGCCGTCGAACCGGCGCGCGAGCAGCTGTCGTACGCCGTCCTGCAAGGCCCGCTGGTCCTCGGTGAGTTGGAAGCGCATGCTCACCGCCCCTTCGGCAGGCCGAGGATGCGTTCGGCGACGATGTTGTGCTGGATCTGCGAGGTGCCGGCGGCGATGGTGTACGAGAGGGAGGAGAGGCGGTCGAGACTCCAGGGGCGGTCGAGGTCGAGGCTGTCGGGGCCCAGGACGTCGGCGGCGGCGTCGTACAGCTCCTGACGCGCGTGTGAGTACGTCAGTTTGAAAACCGAACCCCCTACGCCGGGGACTGTGCCGGTCCGTTCCGCCTCGCTGACGTTCCATTGCGTGAGCCGCCACAGGGCCCGGAACTCGGCGTTCAGCCTGCCCAGCCGGCGGCGCAGCGCCGGGTCGTCCCAGCGGCCGTTGCGGCGGGCCTCGGCGGCGAGTTCACCCAGGACGCGGCGGCAGGCCACGACCTCGCCGACGAAGGCCGTGCCGCGCTCGAAGGACAGGGTCACCATGGTGACCCGCCAGCCGTCGTTCTCCGCCCCCACCCGGCCCGCGACCGGCACCGGCACCTCGTCGAGGAACACCTCGGCGAACTCGTACGACCCGGCGAGGGTCTTCAGCGGCCGTACGGTGATGCCCGGCGCGTCCATGGGCATCGCGAGCCAGGTGATGCCCCGGTGCCTGGGCGCCTCGGGGTCGGTGCGCACCAACAGCTCGCACCAGTCGGCGACTTCGGCGTGCGAGGTCCAGATCTTGGACCCGTTCACCACATACACATCGCCCTCTCTACGCGCGCGCGTGCGCAGGGCCGCGAGGTCGGATCCGGCGTCCGGTTCGCTGAAGCCCTGGCACCAGACCTCCTCGCCGCGCAGGATCGGCGGCAGCCAGCGCTCCCGCTGCTCGTCCGTCCCCTCGGCGGCGATGGTCGGCCCGGCGTGCAGCAGTCCGACGAAGTTCGCGCCCACATAAGGGGCGCCCGCCTTCTCCGTCTCCTCCAGGAAGACCATCCGGACGGTCGGGGAGACGTCCCAGTGGACGTCGCCGTACCCGGCGTCGTACAGCATCCGCTGCCAGCCGAGGTCGTAGGCGCGGCGCGCGGGCCAGTCGGCGGGGGACGGTGTGGCCGGCAGGGTGGGCAGCACCTTGGCCAGCCATTCCCGCAGCCGCGCGCGGAACTCCTCCTCTTCGGGGGTGCACGAGAGGTCCATCAGAGGTCGAGGTCCAGCATGCGGATCGCGTTGCCCCGCATCAGCTTGTACACGGTCTCGTCGTCGAGGCCCTTCACATGGTCGAGGGCGACCTCCTTGGTGTGCGGGAAGGTCGAGTCGACGTGCGGGTAGTCGGTCTCGAAGGTGGCGTTGTCCCGGCCGACCACGTCCAGCGAGGCGACGCCGTGCTTGTCGCGGAAGAAGCAGCAGAAGATCTGCCGGTAGTAGTACGCCGACGGCGGCTCGGGGATCGTCTCCCGGACCCCGCCCCAGGCGCGGTGCTCCTCCCAGACGTCGTCGGCGCGCTCCAGGGCGTACGGGATCCAGCCCATCTGGCCCTCGGAGTAGGCGAGTTTGAGCCGCGGGAAGCGCACCAGCACGCCGCTGAAGAGGTAGTCCATCATCGACGCCATCGCGTTGTTGAAGGACAGCGAGGCCTGGACGGCGGGCGGGGCGTCCGGCGAGGCGGCGGGCATCTGGGACGACGACCCGATGTGCATGTTGACGACCGTCCCGGTGTCCTGGCAGGCCGCGAAGAAGGGGTCCCAGTAGCCGGAGTGGATGGACGGCAGCCCGAGGTGGGTGGGGATCTCGGAGAAGGTCACCGCCCTCACCCCGCGCGCGGCGTTGCGCCGGATCTCCGCGACGGCCAGCTCGATGTCCCACAGCGGGATCAGGCACAGCGGGATCAGCCGCCCGCCGCTGCCCCCGCACCACTCCTCCACCATCCAGTCGTTGTAGGCGCGCACGCACGCGAGGGCGACCTCCTTGTCGTGCGCCTCGGCGAAGGTCTGCCCGCAGAACCTCGGGAAGCTGGGGAAGCACAGGGAGGCCTCGACGTGGTTGAGGTCCATGTCCTTCAGGCGTTCCTTGGGGTCCCAGCAGCCGGGCCGCATCTGCGCGCGCGTGATGCCCTCCAGCGTCATCTCGTCGCGGTCGAAGCCGACGGCGGCGATGTTGCGCTTGTACGGGAACTTCAGGTCCTCGTAGATCCACCAGTCGGTGGGCGGGCCGTCGGGGTCCATCGTGATCTGGTACTTGCCGCCGACGTAGGCGAGTTCCCCGATGCCGGCGGTCAGGGCCTGAGGGCCGCGGTCCCGGTACTTCTTCGGCAGCCAGGTCTCGAAGAGGTGCGCGGGCTCGATCACATGGTCGTCGACGCTGATGATGCGGGGCAGTTCCGTCGTCATGGGTCCCCTCCGCCGGACAGGTACTGATCTGATGGTGTGTCAGATAGCATCGTATCTGACGAGCCGTCAGCCAAGCAGGGGGCACACATGAACGAGACCCCGCACTCCCTGAGTTCCGCCCGCACACTGTGGGACCTGCTCGACCGGCGCGCCGCGCTCACACCCGAGCGCCCGCTCTTTCTCCAGGACGACCGCACGCTGACTTTCGGGGCTCTGCGCGCGCGTGCCGAGCGGGTCGCGGCGGGGCTGTACGGCATGGGCGTACGCGCCGGCACGGTCGTCGCCTGGCAGTTGCCCACCCGTATCGAGACGGCCGTGCTGTCCTTCGCGCTGGCCCGCCTGGGCGCCGTGCAGACGCCGGTCATCCCCTTCCACCGGGACCGCGAGGTCGGCTTCGCGCTGCGCGAGTCCAAGGCCGAGTTCTTCGCCGTACCCGGGGTGTGGCGGGGCTTCGACCACACCGAGATGGCGCGGCGGCTCGGCGCGAAGGGGGTCTTCGAGGCGTACGACGAGCTGCCCGAGGGCGACCCGCGCGCGCTGCCCGCCCCGCCCGCTGACGGCACAGCCGTCCGCTGGATCTACTGGACCTCGGGCACCACCTCCGACCCCAAGGGCGTACTGCACACGGACCGCTCACTGATCGCGGGCGGCTCGTGCCTCGCGCACGCCCTGCGGCCCTCGGCGTCCGACGTCGGCTCGATCGCCTTCCCGTACGCGCACATCGGTGGGCCCGACTACACGGTGATGCTGCTGCTGTACGGCTTCCCGGCCGTGCTGTTCGAGCAGTTCGCGCTGCCGGACGCGCTGGAGGGGTACCGCGGGCACGGGGTGACGATGGCGGGCGGGTCGACCGCGTTCTACTCACTGTTCCTCGCCGAGCAGCGCAAGCAACCGGGAATCCCGGTCGTCCGGTCCTTGCGGCTGCTGGCGGGGGGCGGGGCGCCCAAGCCGCCGGAACTCTATTACACCGTCATACGGGAGATGGGGGTGCGGCTCACGCACGGGTACGGCATGACCGAGGTGCCGATGATCACCATGGGGGCGCCGGAGGACGGTGACGAGTTGCTGGCGACGACCGAGGGCCGGCCGCCGGAGGGCATGGAGATCCGGATCGTGGACGGGGAGGTGCGGCTGCGCGGGGAGGCGGTGTGCCAGGGGTACCTGGATCCGGCGCAGACCGCCGAGGCCTTCGACGAGGAGGGGTTCCTGCGCACCGGTGACCTCGGGTATCTGACCGGCAGCGGGCACCTGGTGCTCACCGGGCGGCGCAAGGACGTGATCATCCGCAAGGCCGAGAACATCTCGGCGAAGGAGATCGAGGACCTGCTGCACCGGCATCCGGCGGTCGGAGACGTGGCGGTGATCGGACTGCCGGATCCCGCGCGCGGGGAGCTGGTGTGCGCGGTGGTCGAACAGCCGCCGGGCGCCGACGCCTTGACGCTGGATGCGGTGACGGCGTATCTGCGCGCGGAAGGACTGTCGGTGCACAAGCTGCCGGAGCGGCTGGAGGTGGTGGACGCCCTTCCGCGGGGCGAGACCCTGCGGAAGGTGCTCAAGTTCAAGCTGCGGGAGCGTTATTCGGGTACGACAGCTTGAGCACTACTCGGGGACGGTGAAGTAACGGGCGAAGGCGGGCACGATCTCCGCCTCGCTCACCTTTCCGTCGCCGTCCGTGTCGAGTGCCGCGGCGGCTGCCCGGGCGATGTTCTCGGGGACGCCGAGTACCTGGAGCACGCGCGCGGCGTCCGTGACGGTGGCCGCGCCGTCACCGTCGGTGTCGGCGACGTCGAGGGCCGCGTGCAGGAAAGGGCGGGCGATCTCGGCGAACCGGTCCGGGTTGTCGCGCAGCCGCTTGACCGCGCCGGTCACGAACTCCTCGCGCGTGATGCGCTGGTCGCCGTCGCGGTCCGCGATCCCCGCCATGCCCTGCCAGAACGCCTCCGCGCCGCCGTACAGGGCCTGTCCCTTGTCGGACCGGGCCGTGGTGCCGAACTCCGCGAGCAGCGCCTTGGCTGCTCCGCTGAAGTCCTCCCGGTCGATGTAGCCGTTGCCGTCCTGGTCGAAGGTGGCGAACCGGGCGGCGATCCTGCGCTCGTACTCGCTGCTGACCATGTCTGTTCCGGGCCGCCTTACGTCGGTGGGTGCGTCTCGCACGGAGCGTACGACGACGGGGGCCGTCCGGGAGGGGGAAAACGGCGTTTGTGCCAGGACCGGGGGAATTCTGGAACAACGATGTGGCAGAAACGAGATCCGCACCGTGTCCCTGGGGCCGGACTTGGGTGACCGAAGTCACGCCGAGAGGGGGTCGGCTTCCTCGCTGACGGCGGAGCTCACGTCCGGGTGGACGTCGAAGAGCCGGCGCACGCCCAGCGCGGCCAGCACCCTGTTGACGTGCGAACCCTCGGCGGCTCCGCGGGCCGGCAGGACCAGGCGCAGCCGACCCTGGCAGGAACGGATCAGCCGACGGGCGGCGATGAGGACGCCGACCCCGCTGGAATCGCAGAACAGAACCTCGGAGAGGTCGAGGACGAGACTGTGGCGGCCGTCGGCCACCGCGTCGTGCACCCGCTGACGCAGCACCGGCGACGTCACCAGATCCAGCTCGCCCGACACCCGGAGCACGGCCCATCCGCCCTGCTCGTCGCCGGTCACATTGAACGCCACCACCATGCCCTTCGTTCGCTGAAACGGAAGCCGCTCCTTCGCTTCCTTGCAGCGCGGCTGCCCAGCGGCCGTTCCCTGAAACACCGGGCGAGAAACGGATTCCTGTCAGGAAGGGCTTGTTTTAGTCGACTTCGATCCTGTTCGATCAGGTCTGATCGTGCGGGTGTCGGGTAGACGCGGCGCAGGGCTCGCACGCGTGGGTCTGCCGGGCCTGTACGCGCGCGTGCGGGGCCCACTACCACCTGCGGCTCTTCAGGGGGCGCACATTGCGTCAAGGGGGCGTGCCCTGTCAGTGGTGCCGACTACATTCGAGGAGACGGTGAGCACAGGCTGGACGCCGGAAGCCGGGAGAGGGGGCCGCATGGCGCCGAAGGACGTTCCGCCGCGGTGGGACCGCAAGATGCAGCAGCGGCTCGCCCGTGGGGAGGCGGCGGCGCTCGGTGAGCTCTACGACCGGTTCGCCTCCCTCGTGCACGGCCTCGCCCATCGCGTCCTCGGCGACGAGCGCGCCGCCGACGGCATCACCCGCGACGTCTTCGCCCACGTCTGGGAGCATCCCGACAGCTACGACCCCAGGCAGGGCCCGCTGCGTTCGTGGGTGGCCGGGCTGACCCACCGGCTGGCCGTGCAGCGGCTGCGGGCCAACGAGACCGCGGCGCTGGCCCGCGGGGGCGGCGGCTCCGCGGAGGAGCTGGAGCGCCGGGTGCGCCGTGCCTCGGTCGCCGCCCGCGCCGACTACATCGTCACGTCCATGCCGAGGCCGCTGCGAGCCGCCCTGGAGCAGGCCTACTTCCAGCGCCGCGACTACCGCCAGACCGCCGCCGACCTCGGCGTCACGGAGGACGAGGCCCGCCGCCGCCTCCGCCTCGGCCTGCAACTCCTGTCCACCGCCCACAACACCGAGTCCCCGGGCGCCCCGCCGCCCGGATACGGGGGTGCGGCGTGAACGAGGCGGGACGGTTCGAGCCGTACGAGGGCGACGGCGAGGGGGAGCCGCCAGGGGGCGGGCGGGGTGTGCCGGGACCGGCGGGCGGTGTGCCGGGATCCGCGGGTGATCCGGGGGCGGGTGCGCATGGGCCAGGGGGTAGCGGCTCGGGCCGGGCCGGGCCGGCCGGTGAGTCGGGGTTCGGACGCGGTCAGGTGGGAGGCGGTGGCTCGGGCGGGGCGGAGAGCGGTGGCGGGCGGGAGCCGGAGCGGCCGCCCCGTATACCGATGCCGCGTGCTTCCGTCGAGGACAGTGGGCGGCCGTTGCCCTCGCTGGAGGAGTTGGGTGAGCCGGCGCAGCGGCCGGTACCGCTCGTGCTGGAGCACCGGGTGCTGACGTCGCTGCTGGGTGCCTGGGCGCTGGCCGCGTGTTCGCCGGAGGAGACGGCCGCCGTCGAGGAGCACCTCGGCGAGTGCGGCTCCTGCGCGGAGGAGGCGCTGCGGCTGCGCGATGCGGTGGGCCTGCTGCACCCGGCCGAGAGTCTCGACCTGAACCCTGCGCTGCGCGCGCGTGTCCTGGAGGCCTGCCTGGAGCGGCGCCCGCCGCGCATCCCGGTGCCGGAGTGGGCCGCCTCGTACGACGCCGAGACCGCGCGACTGGACGCGCTGCTGCAGGACTTCGGGGACTCCGAGTGGCACGCGCCGGTGCGGCTGCGGTGGTTCGAGGCCGACGAGGAGACGACCCGGCGTACGACCGTCGCCGGGGTCATCGCGCACCTGCTGACGGTCGACGGCCTGGTCGCGGTCGCCCTGGGCCTGGAGGACCCGCTCGGCGACGTGCCGACGGCGGCGCCGACGCCGGGGGCGCGGACGGAGGCGTACTGGCGGGCGTCGTGCTTTCCGCGGACGCGGTCGGTGCGGGCGCCGTGGCGGGAACAGAGCCACAACATCGTGCGGACGGTGGGTTTCACCGGCAGCGGCGCCGGGCGGATGCCGGTGTCGTACGGCGACTTCGAACTGCCGCTGCGTGACGCGATGCTGGACCGGGCCTTCGAGTGCTGGGTGCACGCGGAGGACATCGCCGAGGCGGTGGACTATCCGTACGAGGCGCCGTCGGGGCGTCATCTGCACGGCATCATCGATCTTGCGGCGCGGATGCTGCCGGGGGCGCTGGCCGCGCGGCGGCGGGCCGGGCTGGCGGCGCCGGCGGGACCGCAGCGGCACCTGGTGGCGGCGGGTGAGCCGGGCCGGACCCTGCGGCTGGAGATCGAGGGCTCCGGTTGTGGTGAGTGGCTGATCCCCCTGGACTCCCCGGCGGCGGTCGGCTCCGCGGAGCACGAGGTGGCCCATGTGGCGTTGGACTGCGTGGAGTTCTGCCGGCTGGCGGCGGGCCACGTGTCTCCTGCGGAGGCGGCAGCGGGGCAGGTGGGTGACCGGGAGGCGATCAGAGACGTGCTGTTCGCTGCGGCGGGGTTGAGCCGGATGTAGGGGCGGGTTGCAGGGTGGGACCAGTGGGCCGCCCTCAAAGGGGCGCGGGGAACTGCGCGATCAACCACGTACAACCCGCAGTCGCCCCACAACGGATGAACGCGAACGATCAGGCGAAAACGACCGTCCGCCGCCCGTTCAACAAAATCCTCCGCTCCGCATGCCACTTCACGGCACGGGCCAGAGCCTGGCATTCCACGTCGCGGCCGACGGCGACCAGGCCCTCGGGGGTCACGTCGTGGGCGACCCGCTCGACCTCCTGCTCGATGATGGGGCCCTCGTCCAGGTCGGCGGTCACATAGTGCGCGGTGGCCCCGATCAGCTTCACGCCCCGCGCGTGAGCCTGGTGGTACGGCTTGGCGCCCTTGAAGCTCGGCAGGAACGAGTGGTGGATGTTGATGATCCGCCCGGCGAGCTGCTTGCACAGGTCGTCGGAGAGCACCTGCATGTAGCGGGCCAGGACGACCAGCTCCACGCCCTCCTCACGGACGATCTCCAGCAGCCGGGCCTCGGCCTCCTGCTTTGTGTCCTTCGTCACAGGAATGTGGTGGAAAGGGATGTTGTACGACCTCACCAACTCGGCGAAGTCGCTGTGGTTGGAGACCACGCCCGCGATCTCCACCGGCAGCGCACCGATCCGGGCGCGGAAGAGCAGGTCGTTCAGGCAGTGGCCGAACTTGCTGACCATCAGCAGGATGCGCATCTTCTCGTCGGCCCCGTTGATCTGCCACTCCATCTGGAACGAGTCACCGATCGCCGCGAAGCTGGCCCGCAGCTTCTCCAGGGTCACCGGCGCCTCAGCCGAGAAGTGGACCCGCATGAAGAACAGTCCCGTGTCGTGGTCGCCGAACTGCTGGCTGTCCTCGATGTTGCAGCCGGTCATGAACAGGTAGCTCGACACGGCATGCACAATGCCCTTTTTGTCCGGACAGGACAGGGTGAGGACGTACTGGTCGGCGGGGGCGGCCGCCGCGGCTCGGGGGGACTGCTCGCTCATGCAGGAAAGGGTCGCATACCGGCAGAGCGGCCCCTGACCACCTCCGCTACGCGGTCCTGGTCATGATCTGCAGCACCTCAAGGCTGCGCGGCGGCGCGTCCGGGTCCTCGCCGTCGCTCGCCGCCAGGCGGACATGCGCGTCCCGGGCCGCCCGCACCGCCTCCGGCCACCCCTGGTGGTCGACGTAGGCGCGCACCGGCGCGTCGGGCCCGGCCTGGTGCATGATCCGCAGCACCCGCAGCACGGCGGTGTCGACGAGCGCCGCCTCCTGCGAGTCGCGGAAGATCGTCCCGACGTACTTCTCCGCGGACCAGTGGTCCAGCCAGGTGTCCTCCACCAGCCGGTACACCGCGTCGGTGACGTCGCCGTAGCCGTCCACGCCGGCCAGCCAGACGTCCCGCTGGAACACGGGATCGGAGAGCATGTGCAGCGCCGAGCGCACGTTGCTGCGCCAGCGCCACCACGGCATGTCGTTCACAGGCATGTCACTCATGGTGGATGAGCGACGGCCACCACGGGAAGAGTTCTCCGCACCTTGCACGGTCATCGATCGTACGTTCCCCTCCACGAGCCCCTCATCCGCCCCCGGATTCCTGCCCAGGCGACCCCTGTAATTCACCTCTGCGTCACCACTCGTTGAACTGAGGTCACACGCAGGTTAGCCGTGTGCAGGAATCGTGCGGGTCCATGACCGGCAGGCGAAGCACCCCGCACACCTCCCTCCCCGGCCTCCTCCGCCGCCTCAGGACCCGCCTCCTCCCCGCGGGTGCGCTGGCGGTGTGGGCCTCGCTCGTCGCCGGCTGCGGTGTCGTCCCCGGTACCACGGGGGGTTCCGGGGGCGCGCCGATCACGGTCATGACCTGGGCCCCGCAGGACACCGGCGCGACCAACAAGCCCGGCATGCCCGCCTTCGCCCAGGCGTACGCCCGCTGGATCAACGCGCGAGGCGGCCTCGACGGCCGCCAACTGCGGGTGCTGACCTGCAACGACCACAACAACAGCGTCGGCGCCGCGAAGTGCGCCCGGCGCGCGGTCAACGAGGACGTCGTCGCCGTCGTCGGCTCCTACAGCCAGTACGCCGACTCCTTCTTCCCGGTCCTCGAAGGCGCCGGCATCCCGTACATCGGCGGCTACGGCATCACCAACACCGAGTTCACCAGCCCCCTGTCGTACCCGGTCAACGGCGGCCAGCCCGCCCTGCTGGCCGGCCTCGGCAGCGCCCTCGCCGGCGGCTGCGGGCCCGTCGCCCTGATCCGGCCCGACACCATCGCCGGCGACCAGCTGCCGGCGCTGATCGACTCCGGTCTGAAGGCGGGCGGGCACCGGGACGCCGCCGACCTGCGGGCGGTCGAGGACGCCACCGAGTACGACAGCACCTCCGACCAGGCGCTGAGGCGCACGACCACCGACCCGGCCGAGACGGGATGCGTGGTCCCGGCGCTCGGGGACCGCACCGGCACTTTCATGGACTCCTTCCGGCGCGCCCGCCGGGACTACCCCGACGTGCGCATGGGCACCGTGCTGGGCAGCGTCGACCAGACCACGATCAACGCGAGCGGCGGGGCGTCGGGACCGTACGAGGGGTCGTACGTCACGGGCTGGTACCCGGTGGCGAGCGATCCGCGCTGGGACCCGATGAAGAAGGTGATCAAGAAGGAGGCCTTCAGTGACATCCGTATCGACGCGGCGGACACCGGGGTGCAGACCACCTGGCTCGCCTATACGGTGTTCCGGCAGGTCGTCGAGTCGCTGAACGGCAGCGAGGTGAGCGCCGACTCGGTCACCCGGGCCCTGGACGGCGGGCTGAAGGTCACCACGGGCGGGCTGACGCCGACGCTGCAGTGGAAGTTCCAGGACAAGCTCGCCTCGGTCGGCTTCCCGCGCCTGGTCAACACCGACGTGACCGTGCAGGTCGTCCGGGACGGCCGGCTGGTGTCGGCCCGGAGGGGCATCGTGGACGTGACGAAGACCCTCCAGGCCGCCAACCTGACCTGAGCCCGCCGCCCCGGTCAGAGCTGGACGGGCTGGCGCTGGGTGAGGCCGTACGTCTTCGCGATCGCGTTCCACAGCCGGGCGGCCTCGGCCTTCTCCGTGCTCGCGGTGCCGCTGGCCCGGTTGCCGGCCTGGGTCTGCCCGGTGACGCGGGCCTTGCCCTTCTTGCAGCCCTTCTTCCGCGCGGTCTGGTCGGCCCACGCCGCGTAGTGGTTGTCGGCCGCCGCGGACGCCTGCCACGCCTTGGTGAGGGCGGTGGTCAGGGCGGCGTGGTCGGGCAGCTTGTCCACGGAGAGGCCGGACAGGCGGGTGACCAGCTGGTTGCGCTGTTTGGCCGCCTCGCGCAGGTCCTTGGCCGCCTGCGGGAGGTCACGGCACGCCTTCACGTGGGCGACCGCGTTGATCACCGTCGTACGGCTGTTGCCGCTGTCGGCAAGCAGCTTGTCCAGCTCGACGGCCTGCTCGCGGGCCGGATCGGGGGACGGCGAGGCGGAGGCGCCGTGGGTGGGGGCCGTGGCGGAGACGGGCTTGTTCTCGCTGCCCTTGTCGCCACCGCCGCCGGCCAGCATGGCGCCCGCGCCGACGCCGAGCACGGCGATGACGACACCGACGGCCGCGAGCAGCGGCACCCGCTTGCCGGTACGGCCACCGCGGCGGCCCCGGCCGCCGTCGTGGCCGGGGCCCTGCGGGGCGTAGGCGGGCTGGGCGGCGGCGTACGGGGGCTGCGGCTGGTGGTGCGGCTGCGAGAAGAGGGGCAGCTGCTGGGTGGCGGCGGCCGGGCTCTCGCCGCCCGGCTCGCTGCGGAAGAGGTTGTCGAACTCGGACGGCGGCTGCCGGTCCTCGCCCCCGCCGGGCCGGACACCGTACGGCCCCGCGCCGGCGCCGGGCCCGCCGGCCACGGGCGGTATGTACTGCGTGGCCTGGGCGTCGGGGCCGGCGGCGGGCGGCATGGGCCCGGCACTCCCGCCGGCGGGCGGCAGCGGCCCGGCGCCCGGGGCACCGGCGTCGGGGCGGCGGACCAGGCCCAGGGACCGGGTTCGCTCGGGGTCGTGCCCCGCCGGATCGTGCCCGGCCGCCCCGGCCGGCTGCTCCGGAGGCAGCGCCCCCGGCGTCACCGGCGGTATGTACTGGGTCGCCCCCTCGTCGCCGCCCTGAGCGGGAACGGGCGGCAGATACTGCGTGGCCCCCTCGGGCGTCGTGGCACCCGCGGGGACTACGCCCGGCGGCAGGTACTGGGTGGCACCCTCGGCGGCGGGCGGCAGCGGCGCGCCGCCGGGAGCCTGAGCGCCGTACCCGTCGGCACCGTGCTGCGCCTGCGGCCCGTTCAGTGCCCCGGCGGGCGGCATCGGCGACCCGAACGCGCCGCCCCCGCCGTACGCCTCGGCCCCCGCGGGCGGCAGCGGCGCCGCACCCCCGCCCGCAAGCCCACCGTCGCCGTACGGCGCCTGCGCGCCCGGCATCGGGACGTGCCCGCCCGGCACGGAACCCGGTCCTCCGGGCATCGGGGCGTGGGCGCCCGGCCCGGGATCGTGCGCCCCCTGCGCTCCCTCGGGCGGCAGCGGTCCGGCCCCCGGCTGCGGCGTCCCCCACGCAGCGTGGGCCGGCGGCTGGGACTGCTCCTGCGCTTCCCACGTCTGCTCCGGCGAGGCCGGCCAGTTCTGGCCCGGCTGCGGGGCCGGGGACTCCTGCTGCGGCTGCTGCTGGTCCGGGCCCCACGGCTGACCCCAGGCCTGGCCCCCCGCCGGAGCCTGTCCGGTCGGCTGGGGGGCGGCATGGCGGCCACCGGAACCACCGGGACCACCAGGACCGCCGTGACCGCCGCTCTGGCCGCCGGAACCGCCCGTCCTACCCGGCAGCAGGGGCTCGCCGCCGTCGGAGGGCAGCACGATGCCTTCGCGCGCGGGGCGCGCCGAGGGCTCCTCGCCCTGTCCACTCTGCGTCACCGGGACTCCTACTAATGGGGGACCTTGTGAATCGTCGGGTCACGCTACCGGGTCCCCAGAGTCCCGTGCTACGCAGCTCAGGGCGTCACCTCCTTCCCTGTGACCGCCCTAACAAACGGCCCTGTACGGCCACCCCGAGGCGTCAACCGCCCGTTCCGCTCCGTTCACGCGGCCGGCTGCAACTCCAGCCGGGCCCCGAACTCCCGTACCACGGCCTCCTCCCGGTACGGCTCCAGCCGCTGCTGGAAGTCCTCCAGGTACTCGGCGCCCCGGTTGGAACGGAGCCCGTCGAGCAGCTCGACGGCCTTCAGCCCCGTCGCGCAGGCCTGTTCGATCTCCCGCTGCTGCACCTGCGCGGTGGCCAGCAGCACATAGCCGATGGCCCGCCTGCGCGCCCGCCTCTCGGGATGCCCGGCGAGCGACTCCCGTGCCCGCCGGGCCGCCGCCTCGGCCTGCCCGAGGTCCCGGTGGCAGTGCGCCAACTCATCGGCGAGATACGCCTCGTCGAAGTGTGCGATCCACGCCGGGTCGTCCCCGGAGTCCGGGTCGGTCGCCTCCAGGGCGTGCACCGCGCGCCCGGCCGCCGTCTGTGCGGAGCGCGCGTCGCCCATCAGGGCGTGCCCCCGCGCCTCCGCCGCGTGGAACATCGACTCCGCGCGCGGTGTCACGCGCCCCCGCGCGCCCTCCTGCGCCGCGCGCGCCAACTGCGCGATCTCACGCGGGTTTCCGAGCTGTGCGGCGAGGTGGCTCATGGAGGCCGCGAGGACATACCCGCCGTATCCGCGGTCACCCGCCGCCTGCGCCAGCCTGAGGGCCTGGATGTAGTAGCGCTGGGCCAGCCCCGGCTGGCCGGTGTCGACGGCCATGTACCCGGCGAGTTCGGTCAGCCGGGCCACCGCGGCGAACAGGTCACGCCCCACCGCCTCCCGGTACGACCCTGCCAGCAGCCCGGAGACGACGCTGTTGAGGTAGTGCACGACGACCGGGCGCACATGCCCGCTGCCGTACTGGTGGTCGAGGTCCACCAGCGCCTGCGTCATGGCCCGCACGGCCGCCACGTCGGACTGCCCGACCCGCGGCCCGGCCGAGCGCGCCACCTGTGCGTCCGCTGTGGAGATCAGCCAGTCGCGGCTGGGCTCGACCAGCGCGGACGCGGCGACGGACGAGCCGGACAGGAAGTCCCGCCGCCCCACGTCGCTGCGCCACAGCTCACACACCTGCTCGATGGCCCCCAGTACCGTCGGCGAGAACTGGAGCCCGACTCCCGACGCGAGGTTCTTGCCGTTGGCCATGCCGATCTCGTCGATCGTGACCGTGCGGCCCAGCTTGCGGCCGAGCGCCTCGGCGATGATCGCCGGGGCCCGTCCCCGCGGCTGCTGTCCGCGCAGCCAGCGGGCCACGGACGTCTTGTCGTACCGCAGGTCGAGGCCGTGCTCGGCGCCGCACATGTTGACCCGGCGGGCGAGCCCCGCGTTCGAGCAACCCGCTTCCTGGATGAGCGCCTGCAGCCGTTCGTTCGGCTGCCGCGCGACGAGAGGCCTTGCGGCCATGGCGTACCCCCTGCTTGACGGCTCGGGTGCCTGCCCACGCACCGAGTTGACGTGTCTTCCGCGACCGGGCCCCCCGCATGGAGCGAAAAGAACCGGCCGTGAAGATCAATGCCCCACGGACATGCCGAAAATGCGAGACATGCGAGGATTGCCGGAGTAGCGGCTCGTGCCGCCCCACACCTGGCTACCCACTCCAGCGGCAGATCCTCCTGCGCGCCCCCGCACATGCACCCATGCGCCCCGGCCAGGGATTCGATGCTCCTCCCCCGCGCACGCGGGCGGGCGTAACTCCTGGTGACGCCCAGAGTTGTGTTCATCGTGGAAGAGACGATCGCGGGCACCGACGCCGCTCAGATCCCGAAGCAGCGCGGGGAATCGCTGCTGGAGACCGCCGTTCGCTATGCCGAGGAACGGCACTGGGACGTGTTCCCCGGCACCTGGCTGGAAGCCGTCGACGGGGAGCACCGCTGTTCGTGCGGTGACGCCGTGTGCCCCGCGCCGGGGTCGCACCCGGCGCGTGCGGACTGGGCGACGCAGGCGACGGGCAGTGCGACGGTTGCGCGCCGGATGTGGCAGAAGCAGCCGACGGCGTCGATTCTGCTGCCCACCGGGCGTACGTTCGATGCAATTTCCGTGCCGGAGACGGCCGGGTTTCTGGCGCTCGCGCGGATGGAGCGGATGGAACTCACACTGGGGCCGGTGACGTTGACGCCGGATCGGCGGATGGAGTTCTTCGTGTTGCCCGGGGCTTCGGTGAAGGTGCCGGATCTGGTGCGCAAGTTGGGGTGGTCGGTGGCGTCGTTGGATCTTGCCGTGTTGGGGGAGGGGGCGTATGTGGCTGCGCCGCCTACGCGGTTCGGGTCTCGGGGGGCTGTGCAGTGGGCGTGTCGGCCTACGCCGGCGAATCGGTGGTTGCCGGATGCGGAGGAGTTGATCTCGCCGTTGGCTTATGCGTGCGGCAGGGATCGGTAGCGGTTCGCAAACCCGGTCCGCCCGGTTGGGGTTCGTTGGCGCGTGCGGGTTGTGTGTGGCTTGTCGCGCCCACGCGGCGGAGCCGCATATCGATACAGCCCCGCGCCCGTTTGAGGCGCGAAGCTCCCCCGTAGGGTTCATGGTGACCGGAGGGAGATGTGGTGGGTTCTAGTGCCGTACGCGTTCGGGGGCTCTGGAAGCGGTTCGGGCAGCAGGTGGCTGTTGCCGGGATTGATCTGGAGTTGCCTGCGGGCAAGTTCATCGGGCTTGTGGGGCCCAACGGGGCCGGGAAGACCACCACGTTGTCGATGGTGACCGGGCTGCTCAGGCCGGACGAGGGGTCCGTGGAGGTAGTCGGGCACGACGTGTGGCGCGATCCGGTGGAGGTGAAGGCGCGGATCGGGGTGCTGCCGGAGGGGCTGCGGCTGTTCGAGCGGCTGTCGGGGCGGGAGTTGCTGGGGTACTCGGGGCGGTTGCGGGGGCTGCCCGGTGCCGAGGTCGACAAGCGGGCCACGCAACTGCTCGACATCCTCGACCTGGCCGGCGCCCAGCACAAGCTGGTCGTCGACTACTCGACGGGTATGCGCAAGAAGATCGGGCTCGCGACCGCGCTCCTCCACAATCCCGAAGTGCTTTTCCTCGACGAGCCGTTCGAGGGCGTCGACCCGGTGTCCGCGCAGACCATCCGGGGCGTCCTGGAGCGGTACACGGCGTCGGGCGCCACGGTCGTCTTCTCCTCCCATGTGATGGAACTGGTCGAGTCGCTGTGCGACTGGGTGGCGGTGATGGCCGCCGGCCGCATCCGCGCCCACGGTCCGCTCGAGGAGGTGCGCGGGGACGCGCCCTCCCTGCAGCGGGCGTTCCTCGAACTGGTCGGCGCGGGCGCCCGCGACACCGGGTCCGACCTGGACTGGCTGGGCGGCAGGGCCCGGTGAGCGCCCCCACGATCACGCCGGTCGTCGTACGGCTGAAGCTGTCGCTGCTGCGGAACGGACTACGGCAGTCCGGGGGCCGGCGAGCCGTCTACATCGTGTCGGCCGTCGTGGCACTGCTGTTCGCGGTGTTGCAGACACTCGGGATGATCCTGCTGCGCGGTCAGCCGCACGTGGAGTCGCTGATCCTGCTGCTGGTGGCGGTGCTCGGGCTGGGCTGGGCGGTGATGCCGCTGTTCTTCCCCAGCGGCGACGAGACCCTGGACCCCACGCGGCTGGTGATGCTGCCGCTCCGGCCCCAGCCGCTGGTGCGGGCGCTGCTCGCGGCCTCCCTGGTCGGCATCGGGCCGCTGTTCACGCTGTGCCTGCTCGCCGGTTCCGTGATCACCGTCGCGGACGGCGGGGCGGCATTCGCCGTCGGCGTACTCGGTGCGGCGCTGGGGCTGCTGGTGTGCGTGGCCCTCGCGCGGACCGTGGCCGCCGCCAACGTACGGCTGCTGACCAGCCGCAAGGGGCGGGACCTCGCGGTGCTGAGCGGGCTGGTCATCGCGGTCGGGGCGCAGGTGGTCAACTTCGGTGCGCAGCGGCTCGGTGCGTCCGGGCTCGCCGAACTGGACCCGGTCGGTGCCGTCCTGCAGTGGGTGCCGCCCGCGTCGGCGATCGGCGCGGTGCACGCGGCGAGCGAGGGGTCGTACGGGATCGCCCTCGCCCAACTGGGGCTGACCGTCGCGGCGTTGGTACTGCTGCTCGCCGTGTGGTCCCGGCATCTCACCAAGCTGATGACCTCGCCCGACGGATCCACGCTGCCCGCCGCCGAGTCGGCCGCCCGCGAACGCTCCTCGACCGGACTCGCCCGGCTGCTGCCGGGCGGGCGCACCGGCACCGTCATGGAGCGCAGCCTGCGATACGTGTGGCGGGACCCGAAGACCAAGGCGGCGTGGGTGACCTCCCTGGCGATCGGGCTGATCGTGCCGGTGTTCAACGCCTGGCAGGGCACCGGTTCCGTGTACTTCGCCTGCTTCGCCGCCGGGATGCTCGGCATCCAGATGTACAACCAGTTCGGGCAGGACACCTCCGCCTTCTGGATGGTCGCGATGACCATCTCCGCCACCCGCGACGCGTACGCCGAACTGCGCGCCCGCGCCCTGGCCCTGCTGCTGATCACCCTGCCGTACGCCACCCTCGTCACCGTCCTGACCACGGCGATGCTCGGCGACTGGCCGCGGCTGCCGGAGGCGCTGGGCCTGTCCTTCGCGCTGCTCGGCGCGATGCTGGCCACCGGCGCGTGGACCTCCGCCCGCTTCCCCTACTCCATCCCGCAGGAGGGCTACAAGAACGTCGCCCCCGGCCAGACCGGGCTCGCCTGGATCTCCATCTTCGGCGGCATGGTCGCCGCCGCCCTGCTGTGCGCGCCGGTCATCGCCCTGACGATCTGGCTGAACGTGAGCGCGGACGGCGGTGGCCTCACCTGGCTGCTGCTGCCGGTGGGCACGGCGTACGGGGCGGCGGTCACGGCACTGGGCCTGCGCCTGGCCGCGCCGCGCACGGCGGGGCGACTGCCGGAGATCCTGACCGCGGTCAGCAAGGGGTGACGGTTACCCGGCCCTCAGGGTGACGTGAGCAGGCCCTACGGCAGTTCCCGCCCCGGCACCTGGCGCGGGGCGGGGCCAAAGGGGCCGTACGGGTCGTCCGCGAGCTGCGGCGGGCGCGCGGGACGCCGCGTCACTCCTCCCTGAGCGTGTCCAGGAACGGTTCGATCGCCGCACGCCAGGCGTCCGGCTGGTCGTAGTGCACGAGGTGGCCGGCGTCGGCCACCTCCGCGTACTGGCCGCGGGGCAGGACGCGGACCATCTCCTGCGCCTCGGCCCGGCCCAGCTGGCCGTCGAGGCCGCGCACGACGAGGGCGGGGCAGCGGACCTGGGCCAGCTCCTCCCAGTGCGCGTCGTACACCCAGGTCTCGCGGGACCTGAGCATCTGCTCCGGCTCGAACACGGGCCGCCAGCCGTCCGGGGACTCGGCCATCACCTCGGCGTAGAACGCGCCGCGGGCCGGATTGGGCCGCTCCACCCAGGGGTCGTCCTCGCCGAACCACTTGCGCACGTCGGCGAGCGTGGCGAACGGAACCGGCCAGGCCTTGAACCACTGGGCCCACTCGCGTTGCGAGGCGGCGCCGAGTGCGGAGGCCCGCATGTCGCAGATGATCAGTCCGCGGACCAGGTCGGGGCGTTTGGCGGCGAGCTGCCAGGCGGTCAGCGCGCCCATGGCGTGGCCGATCAGGACGACCGGCGCGAGGCCCAGCTGTTCGAGGGCGCCCTCGGCGTCGTCGACGTAGGCACCCCGGGTGAAGGACGCTTCCGGCGGCTTGTCGCTGCGGCCGTGGCCGCGCTGGTCGAGGGCGACGGCGCGGTGCCGCTCGGAGAGCCAGCGGGCGGTGGGCGCCCAGTGCGAGGCGCGGCCCATCAGCCCGTGCAGTAACAGCACGCTCGGGAAACGTTCGCCCTCCGGGACCTGCCCGTCCCCCCGACCGACCGGGTCCGTCGCCGGATCGGTCTTCGGAGGATCGCCGAACTCCCAGGCCGCTAGGCGTACGCCGCCCGCCCCGGTCACGTCGATGCGTCGCGCCATCCTCCTGGCACCCCCCAAGCTCCGCTCGGACCGCTCGCTGCCGCTGGCCGGTCCTGTGAACCGTGTCCTGCCTGCCGTGTCTGTTGCGTGTGCCGTTCCTTGTGCTGCGCCGTTCTGCTGCGTCTTGTGCTGTCTGGCCGTGTCGTGCCCGTGCCGCTGTGCATGCCGGCTGCTGTGTGTGGCTGTGGCCGTACTGTCCGTGCCGGCCTCTGTGCGTGCCGCTGGGCCTGCCGCCCCACCCGCAGACCACCGAACCTATCGAACTAGTATTCGAAATGACTGCTTCTGCGGGCAACACCCCTCATTCGAGTGACCCCCCGCGAGGAATGATCGCCGCCACCGAGGGGAGATCTTCAGCGGGAGGCGGACCGCTCGGGGAAAACGGTCCGAAGGGGATGACCCTGAGAGCTCGGGGCTCCGGGTCAGCACAGGGGAGGACAGGCCCCGGCGCCATCTGGCGCCGGGGCCAACCCTGTCTCTACGGCACATCCTCCCGCCCCCTCCCCGGCCGGGCGCGACATCGCTGTCGACCGCGGCCAAGAGCCCTCAGGTCATATGCCTCACGCCACAGCCTCGCACGCCGACCGCCCGAGCGCTGCGCTTCAACGCACTGATTCTGAATTCGACGTGATCACAACGCCGTCACAACTGACGCACAGTTCCACCAAGTTGACGCCATGCAAACGTAAACTGACCGGACGGCGACCCAACGGCGGCGATGGTCAACGCTTGGCGACGAACACGTGGGAGGCGACGTCGGCCTCCAGCTCGGCCGCCTCGCCGCCGCTGCCCACCAGCACGCCGCCCGCCGACTCCGTCACACTCACCACCGAACCGGGCTGCACGCCGGCCCGGCGCAGCGTGTACATCAGCTGCGCGTCGGTCTGGATGGGCTCCCCGATCCGCCGTACGACGACGGTCTTGCCCTCGGGGCCCGGGGCGAGGTCGGCGAGCGACAGCATCCCCTCGTCCAGGAACGGGTCGGCGCCGTCCTTCTCGCCGAGCTCCTCCAGGCCGGGGATGGGGTTGCCGTACGGCGACTCGGTGGGGTGACGCAGCAGCTCGAGCACACGCCGCTCCACGGCCTCGCTCATCACGTGCTCCCAGCGGCACGCCTCGGCGTGCACCTGCTCCCACTCCAGGCCGATCACGTCGACGAGCAGGCACTCCGCGAGCCGGTGCTTGCGCATCACGCGGGTGGCGAGCCGACGGCCCTCGTCCGTGAACTCCAGGTGCCGGTCGCTGGCGACGGACACCAGGCCGTCGCGCTCCATCCGCGCCACGGTCTGGCTGACCGTGGGCCCGCTCTGGTCCAGCCGCTCGGCGATCCGGGCGCGCATGGGGACCACACCTTCCTCCTCCAGCTCAAGGATGGTGCGGAGATACATCTCCGTGGTGTCGATCAGTCCGGACATACGTGCCCCTCGATTAGCTCTGCCGGCGGCTGGCCACCTCACCGACGCGTGCGCTGGCCCTGACCTCAATTCTGACGCATCCCACCGACAACCGTGCCGCCCCGCCGAAACCACACACGATCAGACCCTGATCACACCCCCTGCACGTCCACCCGTACACAGGACGCGCTCCCCTCAGCGGGCGGCACGCCGTGGCACCGGAGGTGCACGTTCAGGGGTGGGCAGGCGAGGACGAGACCGGCATCCGCACCACTGACCACTCCCTGCCACCCACCAGCGCAGACACCCGCCACGCCCGCACCCCGGTCACCGCTCCCCCTCCTCCCCCGGTCCTCGCCACACCTCACCCACACGCCCGTCTCCCACCACCCCGGCCAAATCCAGCGCCGCAGCGATCCGCGCCGCCACATCCTCCGCATACGCGATGTCGGCCCGCTCGAACGCACTCCGCCCGGCCCCCCGCAGGAACGTCACGGCGCCCAACGTCCGCCCCCGGCTCCGCAACACCGCACACAGCGCATACGCCGTATCCTCCGGCCACTGCCGCCCCAGCGCCCACGCCCGCGCCTCCTCGGCCGACACGGTCCCCGCACTCGCCCGCACCGACCCGGCCCGCTCCACGCACTGCAACACCGGATGCCCCTCGCCGTACCGCACGGGCAGCCCGGCCCGCCCGGACAGTTCGCTCGGCCCCGGCGCCCCGGACGGCGTCGCGGCGATCCGCACCAGCCGTACCGCCCCGACGGTCTCCGCATCCGCCCGCGCACCCCCGGCCACCCGGTCGATCAGCGCGTGGTCGGCGAAGCCGGCGAGCGCGAAGTCCAGATGGACGGTCGCCGCCTCCGCGGGGTCCTCGCACTCCGCGGCGGCCCGCGCCGCCCGGTGCAACTGCTGCGTACGGAACCGCAGCAGCGACGCCTCCTGCTCACCCTGCTTGGCCTCGGTCACGTCCTGGAACAGCCAGCCCACCCCGAGCGGCACCGGCTCCTCCGCGAGCGGCGACGCCAGCCGCAGGAACCCGCTCCGCCAGCACCGCCGCTTCTCGCCCTCCGGCGTCCGCACGCTCACCCAGATCTCGGCGGGCGCCGGCGGCGCACCCTCCGCCAGCACGTGCGTCAGCGCGCTCTCCAGCTCCTCGACGCCCTGCGCCAGCAACTCCCCGAGCGGCCGCCCCAGCACAGCCGTACGCCCCTTGCCCAGCGCCCGCGCCGCGTGCGCGTTCACCACCGCGGGCCGCAGATCGGCGTCGACCAGCACCACACCCCAGCTCGCGTCGTCGAACAGCGACTCACTCAGCGCGATCGACCGCTCCAGATCGATCTGCGCGTGGACCTCGCTGAACGCGCAGTACACACCCGCCGGCTTCCCGTCCGGCCCGCGCACGGCCGCCGACTGCGTCCGCACCAGCACCCGCCCGCCGTCCTTCGTCAGCAGCGCGAACTCGTGCACCTGCCGCCCCGGCGCCTGCATGGCGGACATCAGCCGCCCCTCGACCTCCGCGGCGTCCGCACTGCGCACCGCCCACCCGGCGAACCCCTGCCGCCCCACCGCCTCGGCCGCGGTCCACCCCAGGATCCGCTCCGCCTCCCGGTTCCAGTGCGTCACGACCCCGTCGGCATCGAAAGCGCACAGGGCGGCGTCCATCCCGTCCAGCAGCGCGGCCAGCAGATCCCCACCGTCCCGCTCGGGCTCGGGCTGCTCCGGCTCGTCCGGCCCCAGCTCGTCGGTGGTCCCACTACGCCGGGAAGCACTCACCTGGACCCCCTGCAGGCTGCGTCCGCACGTACGACGCGTCGGTTCGCTCACTTGCAATCATTCAACTGGAACGTGACCCAGCGCACATCGGGTTCCCACAAGATTGAAGGAATCGTTGCACGCCGGAAACTCACGCGGCCTGCCTACCCGCGCTCCCCCGCCGCGCATACACCTCGATCTCGATCTTCTCGGAAAATCGGTTGATCGTCGGCTGACCAATTTCTTAGGGTACGAGGTACACGAGAAGGGAGGTGGTTCGGCAGATGTATGGAAACCGGACGCGTGAGGTGGCTGCGGGCTAGCGGCCCGACACCACACTCAGTGCGGTGCCGGACCAGCACGGGATAGATCCGTGCAGCCGGCCCAATCCCGCGCAGTCACCCGACCCGCGAGTCGCCGGTACGTCCGGCCGGCTCCTCCTCTGGAGGACCAGGCTCGCGGGTCGTCTGCGTTTCCGACCCCTTCAGCGCCCCGTAGGGCTCAGTGCGCGATGTCCGCGCTCGATCTCCTCGATCATGTGGAGGACGCGGGAGGGAGCGCCGCCGTGGAGGGGGCCGGACATGGCTCCTACGGCGCCGGAGAGTGCGGCTGCCACATCCACGCCGGTGGAGGCGATGACGCGGGCGGTGAAGGTGGAGGCGTTCATGCCGTGCTCGGCGGCCGATGTCCAGTAGGCGTCCACCGCGGCGACGTGTCGAGGGTCCGGTTCGCCACGCCAGCGGATCATGAAGCGTTCGGTGATGGAGTTGGCCTTGTCGATCTCGCGCTGCGGGACCATGGGCAGGCCCTGGGGGAGTGTTCGCGGCACTCAGTGCCATGCAGTGAGGAAAGGCCACCGTGCCGTACGGAGGCCCGGGATACGGCAGGATGACCGCGTGAACGACCGACACCCCGTGCCCTTCGACCTCGCCTCGATGCGTAAGCAGTACCGTGCGGAAGGGCTGTCCGAGAGAGAGCTGGCCGCCACTCCTGTGGAGCAGTTCGCGCGCTGGTTCAAGCAGGCGGCGACGGAGGGGGCGTTGTTCGAGCCGAACGCGATGGTGGTGTCCACGGCGGACGCCGAGGGCCGGCCGAGTTCGCGCACGGTGCTTTTGAAGCACTTCGACGAGCAGGGGTTCGTGTTCTACACGAACTACGACTCCCGCAAGGCGCGCGACCTCGCCGGGAATCCGTTCGTGTCGCTGCTGTTCCCGTGGCATCCGATGGCCCGCCAGGTGATCGTCACCGGGGTCGCGCGGCGTACGGGGCGGGATGAGACGGCGGCGTACTTCCGTACCCGGCCGCACGGCTCGCAGCTGGGTGCGTGGGCCAGCGCGCAGTCGTCGGTGATCGCCACGCGCGCCGATCTGGAGGCCGCGTACGCCGAGCTGGCCGCGCGCTATCCGGAGGGCGAGCAGGTGCCGGTGCCGGCGCACTGGGGTGGTTTCCGGGTGGCGCCGCAGTCGATGGAGTTCTGGCAGGGCCGGGAGAACCGGCTGCACGACCGGTTGCGGTACGTGGCGGAGGCGGACGGCAGCTGGCGGGTGGAGCGGCTCAGTCCCTGATCATCCCTGGGCGGCGGCGCAGTCCAGCGCCTGCGCCAGCAGGTCCGCCCACTGGCTCACCACCCGTTCGCGGCGGGCGTGGTCGTCGGTGAGGAGGTCCTCGCGGGTGGGGAAGTGGTGCTGGGCGGCGCCGCGGGAGATGCCGGCGCGTTCGGAGACGACGGAGACCGTGGAGCCCGCCCAGCCGTGCTCGGCGAGGCAGGCCACGGCGGCTTCCAGGAGCCGTTGCCGGGTGGCGCGGCTGCGGTCCTGTTTGGGGACGCGGTGTGGGTGATGAGGACCGCGCGTACGTCGGTGTCCTTGCCGCAGTCGGTGAGCGCGGCGACGAGTCCGGCGGACAGGGCGTTGCGGTTGTGCGGCGCGTCCAGGCACAGGGTCTCGACGCCACGCGCGCGCGTGTGCGGCCGATCGGTGTCATGTGCGCTCCCTGAGCCGGCGGCGCAGGATCTTGCCGGTGGCGGCGCGCGGGACGCCGTCGATGAAGGTGACGTGCCGGATGCGCTGGTAGGGGGCGACGCGTTCGGCGACGTACATCATGACCTCTCCTTCGGGGAGGTCGCTGGCGTTCGGCTGGCGGACGACGTAGGCGTGCGGGACTTCGGTGCCGTCGTCGTTGCGGACGCCGATGACGGCGGCGTCGGCGATGCCGGGGTGGGTGAGCAGGAGCGCCTCCAGTTCGGCGGGGGCGACCTTGAAGCCCTTGTACTCGATGAGTTCCTTGACGCGGTCGACGACGAACAGCCAGCCGCCCTCGTCGACGTGTCCGACGTCGCCGGTGTGCAGCCAGCCGCCCGCGTCGATCATGGCGGCGGTGTCGTCGGGTCGTCCGAGGTAGCCCTTCATGATCTGGGGGCCGCGGATGAGGATCTCGCCGGACTCGCCGGTGCCGAGGTCCTTGCCGGGATCGTCGAGGGAGACGATGCGCATCTCGGTGCCGGCGATGAGCCGGCCGACCGTGCCGGGCGGCGCCTGGCGCATGGCGTCCAGGGGGACGACGTGGGTGCCGGGCGAGACTTCCGTCATGCCGTAGGCCTGGCCGACGGGCGGCAGGCCGAGGCGCCGGGAGCAGGCGGCGGCCAGACTGGCGTCCAGGGGCGCCGCGGCGCTGATGACGTACTTCAGGCACGACAGGTCGTACTGGTCGACCAGCGGGTGCTTGGCGAGGGCCAGGACGATGGGCGGGGCAACGTACAGGCCGGTGATGCGGTGGCTCTGGATGGCGGCGAGCAACGTCTCCAGGTCGAAGCGGGGCAGGACGACGACGGTGGCGCCGTGCCGGAGCGGCATGTTCATGAGGGTCGTCAGGCCGTAGATGTGGGCGAACGGCAGGACGGCCAGGATGCGGTCGCCGGGGCCGGCGGCGATGGCGGGCTGGAGCTGGGCGAGGTTGGTGGCGATCTGCCGGTGGGTGAGCATCACGCCCTTGGGCCGGCCGGTGGTGCCGGAGGAGTACGGCAGGACCGCCACGTCCTCGACGGGGTCGATGTCGACCGCGGGCTCGGGGGCGGCCGAGGCGAGCATGTCGATCAGTGAGCGATGGCCGGGCGCGCTGTCGCACACGAAGATCTCCGTCACGCCGCCCGTGTGTTCGGCGGCCTCGCGGGCCGCGTCGAGCAGCGGGGAGACCGTGATGATCCAGCGGGCGGCGGAGTCCCGCAGCTGTTTGGCGAACTCCTCGACCGTGGCGAGCGGGTGCACGGTGGTGACGGAGGCACCCGCGCGCGTGGCGGCGTGGAAGGCGATCGGGAAGGAGATCGTGTTGGGGCTGTGCAGGGCGACGACATCGCCCTTGCGCACTCCGGCCTCGGCGAGGGCGGCGGCGACCCGCCGGTGGACCCGGTCCACCTGCTGGTAGGTGAGGGTGGTGCCGTCGGTGCCGTCGATGAGCGCCGGTGTGCTGCCGTACTCGGCGGCCCGGGCGAGGACGGCTTCGTGGATGGGGAGTTCGACGGGCGGGATGTCTGCGTACTCGCTGCGGAACATGGTTCCTCCTCGCGCAACGCCGTGCTGGTTCACTACGACTTGGGCAGGCCCGGAGTCTGCCGGGAGACGTAGTTGAGAATCATCTCCCGGCTCACCGGTGCTGTACGAGCCACGCACGCCGCGGTTATCAACGACGCGATCCCGAACTCGCGCGGGAGGCCGTCGCCGCCGAGGGTGTGCACGGCCTGGTCCACGGCCTTCACGCAGGCCTCACCGGCCGCGTATTGGCCATGTTCGCGTCCTCGCCCGCGCCCGTGTCGTCCCCGGGCGTCGTACAGGTGCGCCGCCTTCTGGGTCATCAGGCGGGCGAGTTCGAGGTCGGTGTGGGCCTGGGCGAGGGGTGGGCGATGGCCTGGTGGGCGCCGATGGGGGCATTCCAGACGGTGCGGTCGCGTGCAACTGTCCAGTCTGCTGCCCCAGGAAAATCGCGCGCGTGCGCCCGCCCTCCGCAGTACGGTCGCCGGGTGCTGAATGAGGACGGTTACTTCGGAGAAGCCATTGCGGCGGGGTACGACGACCCGTCGTCGGAGATGTTCGCGCCCGAGGTCGTGGCACGGACCGCCGGTGTGCTGGCGGAACTGGCCGGCGGCGGCCGGGCGTTGGAGCTGGGCATCGGCACCGGGCGGATCGCGGTGCCGCTGGCGCGGCGGGGCGTCGAGGTGCACGGCATCGACATGTCCCGGGCGATGGTGGAGCGGCTGCGGGCCAAGCCGGGGGGCGACGCGATCGGCGTGACGATCGGGGACTTCGCGACGGCGAAGGCGCCCGGCAGGTTCACGCTGGCGTACCTGGTGTTCAACACGATCATGAACCTGACGACGCAGGACGCCCAGGTGGACTGCTTCCGCAACGTCGCGGAGCACCTCGAACCCGGCGGGTGCTTCGTCATCGAGGTCGGGGTGCCGGACCTGCGCCGGCTGCCGCCCGGGCAGAACGCGGTGCCGTTCCACGTGGACGGCTCGCGGCTGGGGTTCGATCTGTACGACGTGGCGACCCAGGCGATGAGCTCGCACCACGTCACGGTGCAGGACGGCCGCAGCTCGTACTGGTCCATCCCGTTCCGTTACGTGTGGCCCGCCGAGCTGGACCTGATGGCCCGGCTGGCCGGGCTGCGGCTGCGCGAGCGGTGGGACGGGTGGTCGCGGGAGCCGTTCACGAGCGAGAGCCGGCAGCACGTGTCGGTGTGGGAGAAGCCGGCCGGCTGAGGCAGGCCCGGTGATCCACGATCGTCACTGTCAGTGGTGGCGTGCATCCTGGATGCATGACGGATCTGACCGCTCTTGAGGCGGAGCTGCGCGGCGGCGTCCGGGGTGAGGTGGACTTCGGGGTCACCGCCCGGGCGCTGGTCACCATGGACGCGTCCAACTACCGGCGGGTGCCGGTGGGCGTCGTCGCGCCGCGGGACGCGGACGACGTCGCGGCCGTGCTGGAGGTGTGCCGGGCGCGTGGGGTGCCGGTCGTGGCGCGCGGCGGCGGGACCTCCATCGCGGGGCAGGCCACGGGCGTGGGCGTCGTGCTGGACTTCACGCGGCACATGAACCGGGTCCTGGCTGTGGACCCGGAGGCGCGGACGGCCGTCGTCCAGCCGGGACTTGTCCTCGACCGGCTCCAGGACGCCGCCGCGCCGCACGGGCTGCGGTTCGGGCCCGATCCGTCCACGCACAGCCGGTGCACGCTCGGCGGGATGATCGGCAACAACTCGTGCGGCTCGCACTCGGTGGCGTGGGGGACGACCGCCGACAGTGTGCGGGAGCTGTCCGTGGTCACCGCGCGCGGGGCGCGGCTGCGGCTCAAGCAGGGGTGGGCCGGTGCGCCTGAGGGGCTGCGCGAGCTGGTGGACGGCGAGCTGGCGCGGCTGCGCACCGGGTTCCCGGAGCTGCCCCGCCGCATCTCGGGGTACGCGGTGGACGCGCTGCTGCCCGAGAAGGGCGCCGACGTCGCCCGCTCGTTCTGCGGGTCGGAGGGCACGCTGGGGGTGCTGACGGAGGCAGTCGTACGGCTGGTTCGGGCGCCGCGCGCGCGTGCGCTGGCCGTGCTGGCGTACACCGACGAGAGCGCCGCCGCGGAGGCTGCTGCGGAGTTGCTGTGGTACGGACCGCTGACCGTGGAGGGCATGGCGGCCGACCTGGTGCCGGCCACGGCCGGGCTGCCCAGGGGCGGGGCGTGGCTGTTCGTGGAGACCGGCGGGGAGTCGGCCGGGGAGGCACGCGCGCGTGCGGAGGCGATCGTGCGGGCGGCCGATGTCGTCGACTCGCTCGTCGTGACCGACCCCGCGGGCCAGCGCGCGCTGTGGCGGATCCGGGAGGACGCCAGCGGTACGGCGACGCGGATGCCGGACGGCAGCGAGGCCTGGCCGGGCTGGGAGGACTGCGCGGTGCCGCCCGCCCGGCTGGGCGCCTACCTGCGGGACTTCCGGGGGCTGCTGGCCGATCACCGGCTGCGCGGGACGCCGTACGGGCACTTCGGGGACGGCTGCATCCACGTCCGCATCGACTTCGACCTGCTCACGGAGCAGGGCATCGGACGCTTCCGGCGCTTCTCCGAGGAGCTCGCCGAGCTGGTCGTGGCGCACGGCGGGTCGCTGTCCGGGGAGCACGGGGACGGGCAGGCGCGGGCCGAGCTGCTGCCGAAGATGTACGGCGCGGAAATCGTCGCCCTCTTCGAGCGTGTGAAGGGCGTCTGGGACCCGGACGACCTCCTCAACCCGGGCATGCTCGTACGGCCCGCGCCCCTGGACGCCGACCTCCGCTTCTCCGTGCTGCCCCGCGAGCCCGTCGACGTGGCCTTCGGCTACCCGTCCGACGGCGGCGACTTCTCGGCGGCCGTACGGCGCTGCGTGGGGGTCGCCAAGTGCCGTACGACGCCGGTGTCCGGGTCCGCCGTGATGTGCCCGTCCTTCCGGGCGACCGGGGAGGAGGAGCACTCCACGCGCGGCCGTGCCCGGCTGCTGCACGAGATGCTGGCCGGTGAGCTGGTGACCGACGGCTGGCGGTCGGCTCAGGTGCGGGACGCGCTCGATCTGTGCCTGTCCTGCAAGGGGTGCCGATCGGACTGCCCGGTCGAGGTCGACATGGCCACGTACAAGGCGGAGTTCCTGCACCACCACTACGCCGGGCGCCGCCGCCCCGCCGCGCACTATGCGATGGGCCGGCTGCCGGTCTGGCTGCGGTGGGCGGCCCGCACGCGCACCGCGCGCGTGGTCAACGCGCTGGCGGGCGTACGGCCGTTGGCGGCGCTGGCCAAGCGGGCGGGCGGGATCGCACCGGAGCGAGACCTTCCGCGGCTGGCGGGGCAGACGTTCAGCGGGTGGTGGGAGCGGCGGCGCGGGGAGGGGGCGGTCGGGGGCGGAGCCGGGACAGCTGCCGCGGGCGGCAGAAGCGGAACAACACCAGTCGGCGGCGGCGAAGGCGGCACTGGAGCCCTGGGCGCTGGCGAGGGTGCGGTGGTCGGCGCCGGTGAGAAGGGGATGGCCGTCGGCCGTGGCGACCTCGTCATCCTGTGGCCGGACACCTTCACCGAGCACCTCTCGCCGTCCGTCGGGCAGGCCGCCGTGCGCGTGCTGGAGGCGGCCGGGCTGCGCGTGGCGCTTCCGCCGACCGTGCATCTGCGCAGGGCGCCGGTGGGCGACGGGCGGACGGTCGCCCTGGACCCGCGGTCCCTGCTGCGCGGACGGGGCCGGGTCTGCTGCGGCCTGACGTATGTGTCGACGGGCCAGCTGGACCGCGCCCGTACGGTCATGCGCCGCACGCTCGACCTGATGGAACCGGTGCTGGAGACCGACGCCCCGGTCGTCGTCCTGGAGCCCAGCTGCGCCGCCGCCCTGCGCACGGACGTACCGGAGCTGCTGCACGACGACCCGCGCGCCGCCCGGCTCGCCGCCCGTGTCCTGACCTTCGCCGAGGCCCTGCAGCGCCACGCCCCCGACTGGGCCCCGCCCGCCCTGAACCGCCCCGTCGCCGGTCAGACCCACTGCCACCAGCACGCGGTCCTCGGCGACACGGCCGACCGCCACCTGCGCACCGCCGCCGGCCTCACCGGCGAACTGAGCGGCGGCTGCTGCGGCCTCGCCGGCAACTTCGGCTTCGAGAAGGGCCACTACGAGGTGTCGGCGGCGTGCGCGGAGGAACAGCTCCTGCCGGCGGTACGGGACGCACCGGACAGCACGGTGATCCTTGCCGACGGCTTCTCCTGCCGCACACAGCTGGAGCAGCTGGCCGGGAGACGGGGACAGCACCTGGCGGAGGTGCTGGCGACGGCGCTGGACGAGGAGGGCCGGAACTAGCCGGAAGAAGAGCCCTCCGGGTCCTGGTACGCGGAACCGTGGAACTGCCTTAGCCCAGTGCTCCAGCCGTAGTTGTGGATCTTGGTCGGCTGCCACGACAGACAAGTAGCCGAGCACGGGAAAAGCGAGCGGAGTGAGGACTCACTCATTGACGGAGTGAGTCCTCACTCCGTACTCTCGTGGTCATGACAGCACCTAAGGAGAACCAGACCACCCGCCGCCGCGCCCCCGGCATGTCGCCGGAGCAGCGCCGCGAAATGATCATCCAGACCGCGATCCCGCTGATCGCCGAGTACGGCGCCGCGGTGACGACCGCGAAGATCGCCCGCGCCGCGGGCATCGGCGAGGGCACGATCTTCCGGGTCTTCGCCGACAAGGACGAGCTGCTGCAGGCATGCATGGCCGAGGCGCTCTCCCCCGAGCACGCGGTCCGCGAGCTCGACGCGATCGACGTATCCCAGCCGCTGCCCGACCGGCTCGCGGAGGCGGCCGAGGCGCTGCAGGCGCACATGTCCAGGATGGGCGCGATCGCCGGCTCGCTGGGGCATCGCGGCGGCAAGCACCCCGGCACGGTGCGCGGCGCGGGCCGCGACGAGTCGACGACCCGTATCCGCGCGGCCCTCGCGGAGCTGCTGGAGCCCGACAAGGCCACCCTGCGCCGGCCGCCGGAGCAGATCGCGGCCCTCTTCTTCGGACTGCTCTTCACCCAACCGCGTACTGAGGACGAGCCCGACCTGACCCCGCAGGAGCTGGTGGAGGTCTTCCTGCACGGGGCGCTCTCGGGGGGCGCCAAGTGAGCGCGCGGAGAAGGCGCCTGGGGGCTACGGCCCTCGCCGTCCTGGCCCCCGCCCTGGTGTGGCTGGTCGCGGACCCACTGCTGGGGCACCGGCTGCGGATCGCCGACGGCGAGCAGACGCTCGACATCGGCGCCGTGCCCGTGGCGGTCGTCGCACTGCTCGCGTCGCTCTCCGGCTGGGGACTGCTGGCCGCCCTGGAGCGGTTCGGGGCGCGGCGCGCCCGCGCCATCTGGACCGGGGTGGCCGGCGCCGTACTGGCCCTGTCCTTCCTGCCGTTCATCGGCAACGGCATGGACGGCGGCACCCGGGTCTCCCTCGCTCTGATGCACCTGGCGGTGGCGGCGGTGCTGATCCCGGGGCTGGGCGGCAGGTCCCCCGGGGCGGGAGCCGGTGCCGCCAGGGGGTGACCGCCAGCACCAAGTACGCCGCAACCAGCACCAGATGGAGGCAGCCCTGCCAGAGCGTCGCGCGGCCGGGGAGGACCGTCAGAGTGCGTGTTCGAGCCGGTCTCCGACACCGTCCGCACCGTGGTCTGCGGCCACACGCACATGCCGTACGTCCGCCTCGCCCACGGCCGTCTGGTGGTCAACCCGGGCAGCATCGGCATGCCGTACGGCCGCGTCGGCGCCCACTCGTGCCTGCTCGGCCCCGGCACCGACCTGCGGGGCACGCCGTACGACATCCCGGCCGCGATCGCCCGCCTCACCGCCGAGTGCACCTATCCCGGCATCGCCGCCTGGGCCGACTACTACCTCAACGCGCGTGCGACGGACAGCGTCGTAGGTGCTGGAGGTGTTCGGGCCGCGCGACGGGCGGAGCTGACAAAGTCCAGCCCGCTGACGGACACCGGCGAACTACGGCTCACCCGGCGTCGGGTCGCAGGAAGCGCTGGATGATCAGGCGCAGGGTGGGGAGTTGGGCCGCCGGGTCGAAGGACGGCTCGGTGGCAGCGCTGGCGTAGAGGGCGCCGATGAGAGCCATGACCCAGGCCGCGGTGTCGTCCGCGTCGAGGGCCGGGTCGATCCGGCCCTCGGCGGCGGCCCTGCGCAGCAGGGTGCGGACGGTGGACCGCTCCTCGTCCTCGTCGCGGTTCAGCAGCGCCTCGAGTTCCGGGTCGCGGTAGGCCTGGATCAGCGCCTCCATGACCAGGGCGGGGACCAGCGTCTGCGTGGCGGGGGCCTCGGTGTCGTGGTGAAGGACGAGAAGCGGCGCCAGTACTGGAGGGTCGTTCGGGGGTGACCCCGCCGATCCTCACCGGGGCCGGACAGGCCGTCGACCGGGTCAGTGGCAAAATGACTTCACGCGCCTGACGAAGTCCATTACCCTGAACTGAGCAGTACATCATGATGCACGAAACCCGAGCCGAGCCCCCTGGACCGCCCCGTGAGCAGCACGCCCCGCGCCGCCGCCTCCCCCTCCGCACCGTCCGCATCGACCCCGGCCACCGCCCCCGACGCGGGCCACGCGCCCGCCCCAGCCGGCACTCCGCGCCGCTGGGGATCCCTCGGACCCGTCGGGATGGTCCTCGCCGGAATCGTCTCCGTACAGTTCGGCGGCGCCCTGGCCGTGACGCTGATGCCACGGGCCGGGGCGCTCGGTGTCGTGACGCTGCGGTTGCTGGTGGCCGCGATCGTGCTGCTCGTGGTGTGCCGGCCGCGGCTGCGCGGGCACTCCCGCGCCGACTGGGGCACGGTGATCGTCTTCGGCATCACCATGGCCGCGATGAACGGCCTCTTCTACCAGGCCCTCGCCCGCATCCCGCTGGGCCCGGCGGTCACCCTGGAGGTCCTCGGCCCGCTCGCCCTGTCGGTGCTGGCGTCCCGGCGCGCGATCAACGCCCTGTGGGCGGCCCTCGCCCTGGCCGGCGTCTTCCTCCTCGGCGGCGGAGGCTTCGGCAGCCTCGACCCGGCGGGCGTGGCCTTCGCGCTCGGCGCGGGCGCGATGTGGGCGGCGTACATCGTCTTCAGCGCCCGTACGGGGCGGCGCTTCCCGCAGGCCGACGGGCTCGCCCTCGCCATGGCGGTCGCGGCGCTGCTGTTCCTGCCGCTGGGGGTCGTGGAGTCGGGCGCGAAGCTGCTCGACCCGACGACCGTCGCCCTCGGCGCGGCCGTGGCCGTCCTGTCCTCCGTCCTGCCGTACACCCTCGAACTGCTCGCCCTGCGCCACCTGCCCGCCGCCGCCTTCGCGATCCTGATGAGCCTGGAACCGGCCGTCGCCGCGACCGCGGGCTTCCTCGTCCTGAACCAGACCCTCTCCGCCGCCGAGGCCGCCGCGATCGCCCTGGTCGTCGCGGCGAGCATGGGGGCGGTACGGACACAGGTGGGGCGGGGGAAGGAGAAAACGAAAGGCGTGCAGACCTGACGCCGGCCGTCCGGGCTGACGCGAACTGAGAGGCCACCCCCATCGGCCGTCTGCCACCATGCACCCCATGCCTGACCTGACTCCGGGCGAACTCGTGATCGACCGAGCGCACGCGTCGGACCCGGACGCGCTGACCGAGATCGACCCGATCGCGGCGAGCGGCGATCCCGCCCGACGGGCGAGCATCCGGCGCTGGTGCGAACAGGGTTCGGGAGGCGCTGGAGCGACGGGGGCTCGGCCTGCGGGAGTGACCTCCTCTCGCTTGCACCGCGCGTCTCACCCGACGGACGACGTTTCGCCCAGGTTTCCCGGAACGGATACGCTCCCCTGCGTGGCTGAGATCCAGATTCCTTCTGACATCAAGCCCGCGGACGGACGTTTCGGCGCGGGTCCCTCCAAGGTGCGGACGGAGGCGCTGGACGCCCTCGCCGCCACCGGCACGTCCCTCATGGGCACCTCCCACCGCCAGGCCCCGGTGAAGAACCTGGTCGGCCAGGTGCGCGAGGGCATCCGTGAGCTGTTCCAGCTCCCCGACGGCTACGAGGTCATCCTCGGCAACGGCGGCTCCACCGCGTTCTGGGACATCGCGACCCACGGCCTGATCGAGAACAAGTCGCAGCACCTCAGCTTCGGCGAGTTCAGCTCGAAGTTCGCCAAGGCCGCCAAGCTCGCCCCGTGGCTCGCCGAGCCCACCGTCATCTCCTCCGACCCGGGCACCCACCCCGACCCCGAGGCCGAGGCGGGCGTCGACGTCTACGCCTTCACCCACAACGAGACCTCCACCGGCGTCGCCATGCCCATCAAGCGCGTGGCCGGTGCCGACGAAGGCGCCCTCGTCCTGGTCGACGCCACCTCCGGCGCCGGCGGCCTGCCCGTCGACGTCGCCGAGACCGACGTCTACTACTTCGCCCCGCAGAAGTCCTTCGCCTCCGACGGCGGCCTGTGGATCGGCGTGTTCTCCCCGGCCGCGATCGAGCGCGCCGAGCGGATCCACGCCTCCGGCCGCCACGTCCCGGAGTTCTTCAGCCTGCCGACGGCGATCGACAACTCCCGCAAGAACCAGACGTACAACACCCCGGCCCTCGCCACCCTGTTCCTGCTGGGCCGGCAGCTGGAGTGGATCAACGGCCAGGGCGGTCTGGACTGGGCGGTCCGCCGTACGGCCACCTCCGCGCGGACCCTGTACGGCTGGGCCGAGGACGTCAAGTTCGCCACCCCGTTCGTCACCGACCCGGCCAAGCGCTCCCAGGTCATCGGCACGATCGACTTCACCGACGAGGTCGACGCCGCCGCCGTCGCCAAGGTCCTGCGTGCCAACGGCATCGTCGACACCGAGCCGTACCGCAAGCTCGGCCGCAACCAGCTGCGCGTCGCGATGTTCCCGGCCGTCGACCCGGCGGACATCGAGGCGCTGACCAAGTGCGTCGACTACGTCATCGAGCAGCTCTGACGCATACGTCAGCAGGGGGCGCCCGGCGAACACCGGGCGCCCCCTCTCACGTCGCCGTACAACTCACCCCCGGCACGCCCCCGCCCCCGGGCGCACCCCCGAACCCGAAGCTCGCCGAACCCCCCACCGGGACCGCCCCGTTGTGCGCGGCGTTCGTGGCCGTCACGGCGGAACCGCTCTGCGTGTGCGACGCGTTCCACATGGAGGTGACCTTCTGCGCCCCACTCCACGTCCACGTCACCTTCCAGGACTTGAGCGGCGTGCTGCCCGTGTTGGTCACCTTCACCTCGGCGTTGAAGCCGCCGCCCCAGTCGCTGCTGACGGTGTAGGCGGCGGTGCAGGCGGCCGTTCCGCCACCGGGACCGCCCGGCTCGCCCATGCCGCCGCCCGGTGGGAAGCCCGGCGCCTTGATGCTCGCCAGGTAGCCGTCCTTCACGGTGTCGACCGTCTGCCAGTCGTCCTTCAGGATGCCCCCGGTGTCACCGGAGTTGGGGTTCCAGGACCAGAAGGTCCAGTGGAAGCTGTCGGCACCGTGCGCCGACGTCGAGCGCAGGTACGTCACCAGCGCGGCCAGCCACCTCTGGTCCACCGTCGACTCGAGCGTCGTACCGAACTCGCCCAGCCACACGGGCGCGATGTTCTGCTTGAAGATGTAGCCCCAGTACCGGTCCCAGACCCCAGGCATGTTGTCGGGGAACGAGGGATCGCTGAACCAGGGCTGCTGGGCCACGCTGGTCGCGTAGTCGTGGGCGGAGTACACCAGCTGGTTCGGCACGTCCAGTTGCACCGGGTACTGCGCGACGCCCATCAGGTTGCCGCCCCACCAGCCGTTCGCGCCGTTGTGCGACTGCACGCCCTCGACCATGATCAGCAGCTCGGGGTTGACGGACAGGACGGCGTTGCCGGCCCGCTGGGCGGCCAGGCGCCAGTCCCGGGCCGTGTCGCCACAGCCCCAGCAGGCGGGGTCGCGGGGTTCGTTGTGCAGGTCGATGCCTACGACGGTGGGGTTGCCCTGGTAACGGGTGGCCAGGGACTTGAGGTTGGTGATCCAGGTCGACTCGGGGACCGACGCCGTGTACCAGAGCGCCGACTGCCCGGCCGCGTCCGGCCGGTGCCGGTCGAGGACGATCCTCAGGCCCTGCCGGCCGGCGTACGCCACGATCCGGTCCAGGACCTCAAGGGACGTCAGCCCCTGCAGATCGGCGTTCTTGCCGTCGGCGAAGTTGATGCTGTCGGGGCGCGTACCGGGCTTGAGGATGTCGTCGCTGTAGGGCATGCGGATGGTGTTGTAGCCGAGCGACCTCATCTGGTCGATCATGCTCTTGTAGTCGCGGGCCCACAGGCCGTGGACGACGTGGTTGCCGGTCTCGAAGCCGAACCAGTTGACCCCGGCGATGCGCACCGGTTGCCCGGCCGCGTCCAGGATCTGCCGGCCACTGGTGTGCCAGTAGCCGGCGCCGGGCTCAGCCGCGTCCGCCGCGTCCGCCGTCTGCACACCGGCCAGCGGCAATAACAGGGCGGCGGCCACCGCGCACAGCGCTCTTCGCAAGCTGCGGAACATGTCGCTGCTTCCTCTCGGGAGGCGCGGGCCCGGAACAGGTGGGAGCGCTCTCACCCCCGCACCTCCATGGAAGACACGTCACATGAACACGTCAAGAACTAGGGCGTCACCGGCTCAGCTTCTGGAACCTCCGCACAGTGGCGGTGTTCATGAAGCCGAACGCCATCGCCATCACGAACATCCCCGGCATCAGGAAGTCCTGGTAGTTCCGGCCGCCGGGCACCTTCATCGCGCTGCCGAAGACATAGCCGTACAGCAGCACGGACACGCATGGAGATCGAGGCCGACGAGGCCGCCAAGGAGACCGGCCTGAGCCATGCGGAGTTCTGCAACCAGCAGCGGCCCTACCTCGAACAGGCCATGGAGAGCGGGCAGTTCCCGACGATGGCCCAGCTGTCCGAGGAGGCGTTCGGCGAGGACTTCGACCACTTCGAGTTCGGCCTCGAACGGCTCCTGGACGGCCTGGAGGTGCTGGTCGCGCGACGCGCCGAAACGTGACAAGCGAGGCATTCGGTGCCTCTATGGAGGCATGACCAGTCCGAGTACGAGCCCCCGGCTCGCTCCCTTCGCCAAACAGTGGGCCGTCCTCCTCACCAGTCACAGGAAGGACGGCACGGGCGTCGGCACGCCCGTGAACATCGCCGTCGAGGGTGACCACGCGTACTTCCGCTCGCCGGGCAAGGCGTGGAAGGTCAGGCGCATCCGCAACAACCCCGAGGTGGAGCTCGCCCCCTCCACCCCGTCCGGCAGGCCCGTCGGACCGGAGATGCACGCGCGGGCGCGGCTGCTGGCCGGCGGCAGCGAGGAGGACCGGCACGCCGCGCGGCTGCTCCGCCGCAAGTACCCCTTCATGCAGGGCGTGTTCGTGCCCCTCACGCACAAGCTGATGCGCACGGCGACGTTGCACTACGAGGTACGGCCGGTGGAGCGGCCGGACGCGTGACGCGCGTCGGTTACGACGACCGCCGCCGGAACACCCGCGTCAGCAGCCACAGGGCGGCGACCCCGCCGACGGCGATCGCGCCCACCTTGAGGCGGCCGTCGTTCCCGCTGTCCGGACTTCCTTCGGCGGACGGTGACTTGGCGGCGCCGCCGTCCTGCCGTCCGGGCGCGTCCCGCGCCTCCACGGGGCTCTCGGTGCCCTCGCTGCCGTACATGAGCTTCGTGCCGTCGGCGGAGTAGCTGACCGACTCCCCCTGCCCCTGGAGCGGCACGCTGAGCCGCTCGCTCCGCTTGATGCGGCCGTCGTTCCAGTCGTAGAGGAGGCCGCCGAAGTAGCCGCGTACGGCGAGCTGCCGGCCGTCCGGGGAGAAGGCGGCGTCGGTGGCCCACAGGTCGACGGGGGCGACGGGCCGGAAGACGTTCGTGCCGGAGGGGGACAGCTCGGCCGGCCCCGCGTACAGGTGTCCGCCGTCCTCCTGCTTGTCGATGATGTAGACGCGCCCGGTCTTCGGGTGCACGACGAGCGACTCGGCGTCACGGGAGCCGTCGGTGTACTTCACCACGTACTGCGTGGCGCGGATCGTCTGGTCCTTGAGCGTCTTGGGCTCGGGCAGCCGGTAGATCCACACGTAGGGCCACTGCACACCGTCGTTGTCCCCGATGTCGCCGACGTAGATCTGGTTGTCCGGGCCGATGGAGATGGCCTCGACGTCGCGCGGGGTGCCCACGCCGGTCATGGTGATCCTGGCGACGGTCTCGCCGGTCCTGCTGTCGACGGCGTAGAGGTAGGCGCCCTTGTCCTGGTCGTTGTGGGTCCAGTAGATGCCCGGGTGGAGGCGGGAGGCGGCGAGGCCGCTGGACTCGGTGATGCGCGGATCCCTGATCGTGAAGTTCTCGTCACCGTCGGCGGCGAAGGCGGGCACGGCGAACGCGCCCACCAGGAGGGCCGCGGCGAGGAAGGCGAAGGGTCTGCGCATGCCCCAAGCGTCGCAGATGAGCTCAGGTTTTCCTGGGTGATGCTGCGTTTTCGGCCCAGCTCCGGTCTTGGGAAAAGGATCTCGGCTGCCCGGATGGCTGTGCCCGTGATGTGACGGGGATGGCGTGGGTGTGCAGGCGAAACGGAGAGGTTGGTGACGCGGCTGGCTGGGGCTGCCGCCCCGCCTGCAGTCACCCCTCTGCCATCCGCCCGGGGTTTCACGGGCCGTCGAGGCCCGCGACCGGGGTGGCCGGACTCACACCCCGCCCGAACCGTTGATCGTCCATGATGAGCGGATGCTCAGGCTGATGCCCGTCGGTGACTCCATGACGATCGGGAGCGCAGGCGAACACACATGGCGCTACCGGCTGTGGCAGCACCTGCGCCACTCCTACGGCGGCCCGTTCACGCTCGTAGGCCCGCGAGAGACCCTGTACGACAAGGCGACGGACGCGCCAACCTCCTACGAGTACGCCGACCCGGACTTCCCCCGCGCCCACCTGGCCGGCTGGGGCGAGGGCTGGCTGCACATGGCCCCCCTGATCGGCGAGGCGACCCGGGCCGCACGCGCCGACGTGCTGCTGGTCTCCCTGGGCCTGATCGACCTGGGCTTCTACACCAACGCAGAACAGACGGCCGACAACGTCCACGCCTTCATCACCGCCGCGCGAACCGCCCGCCGCCACATCCGCATGGTCCTCCTCCCGGTACTCCCGAACATCCGCGCGCAACAGGACTCGGACTTCGCCGCCCAGGTGGACCACTTCAACGAACTCCTGGCAAAGACGACGGCAAACCTGGACACCCCGACGTCCCCCCTCCTCCTGGCCTCCCCACCCCCGTCCTACGTCCTCCACACCGACACCTACGACGGCACACACCCCAATGCGAGCGGCGAACACAAGATCGCGGCGAACTTCGCAAACGCCATGCACGAGGCCTGGAACATGGCCGAGCCCTACACCGCCGGATAGCCGCCCCCGATCCCCTCGATCTCCTGAACGAGGAAGCCGGCACACCCGCGCACACCACCCCCGCGCCCCTCCCAGCGTTCCTCTTGCCTCCCCCAGGTAGACGGCACGGGCGTGGGCGAGCACGGGCCGGTACTCGGCGGGCAGCCGGCCGAGCGCCCAGTCGGCGGCCGCGTCCTTCGACCGGATGTCCCCGGTGACGAGAGTGCTCCACACCCAGGCGAGCGTGAGCAGCACGTTGCGCGTATCCGTCGCCAACTCCCCCATGAGCTCCGGCACTCCGGAAACGACAGCCCGCCGGAGATCCTCGTGCGGGACGGGGGCGAGAAGCTCGGCGGGCGGCGGCCCATGGAGCGGCGCGTCGGCGCGCAGCACCATGTACGGGGAGGTCGCGGACGAACTCGTCGGCCACGGCGTCGCCGCCGCGCTGCGCGTCGTCAACGACCCGGAGGTCAACGAGCAGGTGCTGTACGGACGTATGGAGAACGTGGAGGAGAGCACACTTGCCTAGAGTCCGCTCCACGGCGTTGGCTGTCGGCCATGAAGTACACGCAACTCGGACGCACCGGACTTGAGGTCAGCCGACTCGTCCTCGGCACCATGAACTTCGGCCCGCAGACGGACGAAGCCGACAGTCACGCCATCATGGACGCGGCGCTGGACGCGGGCATCAACTTCTTCGACACCGCGAATGTCTATGGCTGGGGTGAGAACAAGGGCCGTACCGAGAGCATCATCGGCAACTGGTTCGCAACGGGCGGCGAACGGCGGGACAAGGTCGTGCTCGCCACCAAGGTGTACGGGAACATGTCCCCGGACGGCGCCGGCGCCTGGCCCAACCACCACAAGCTGTCCGCCCTCAACATCCGGCGCGCCGTCGACGCCAGCCTGAAGCGACTGCAGACCGACTACATCGACGTCTACCAGTTCCACCACATCGACCGGAACACGCCGTTCGAGGAGATCTGGCAGGCGATCGACACCCTCGTCCAGCAGGGGAAGATCCTTTACGTGGGGTCCTCGAACTTCCCCGGGTACAAGATCGCCCAGGCCAACGAGGCCGCCGCCCGGCGCGGCGGCACCATCGGGCTCGTCAGCGAGCAGTGCCTGTACAACCTCTGCGAGCGCCGCGCCGAGATGGAGGTCATCCCGGCCGCGCAGGACTACGGCCTCGGAGTCATCCCCTGGTCCCCGCTGCACGGCGGCCTGCTCGGCGGCGTCATCAAGAAGGAGGTCCAGGGCGGGCGCCGTGCCTCCGGACGGGCCGCCGACACCCTCGCCGACCCCACCCGCCGTGCGCAGATCCAGTCGTACGAGGATCTGCTCGACAAGCACGGGCTGGAGCCCGGCGAGGCCGCGCTGGCCTGGCTGCTCACCCGGCCCGGCGTGACCGGGCCGATCGTCGGTCCGCGCACCGCCGACCAGCTGGAGTCCGCGCTGCGGGCCGTCGAGCTGGAGCTGTCGGACGAGGTCCTGTCCGGTCTGGACGAGATCTTCCCGACGGCCGGTCCCTCTCCGGAGGCCTTCGCCTGGTAGGCAGACGAGCGACCGGCCAGGCCGGCGATCGACAGGTGGGGCGGCGGCTACCTTCCCAGCGCCGCCGCCACCGCCACCACCACGAACATCAGCACCAGCGCACCGGCCATGATCCGGTTCCGGGTCTTCGGGTCCACGCCACCGAGCCTAACCGGCCCCGCCCAGCCGCCAGCGGGCGACCACCTCGTACCGCGGCTGCTCGCCCGGCACCCCGGACTTCGGCAGATCGCTGCGCACCAGGGCCAGGTCCTCGACCGTCCAGGCGGGACTGGTGAAGGCCTCCAGGGCGGCCAGGTACTGGCGTACGTCGACGGCGCTGCGGCTGCGCGCCACCGTCAGGTGGGCCTTGTACCGGCGGTGCTCCCCCATCCGCACGCCCGCCTTCCGAGCCGCCGCCTCGCAGCGGTCCGCCAGCAGGCTCAGGGTGCGCAGATCGCCCTCCGCCCCGGCCCACAGCGCCCGGCCGTGCCCGAACTGCCCGCCACCCCGCAGCGCGACCGAGAAGGGCTCGGTACGGCGGGCGACGCGCTCCAGGCGGACCGACAGCTCCGGTACGACCTCCTCGTCGACCTCGCCGTAGAACGCGAGCGTGAAGTGCCACCCGGGAGGGCCGGTCCACCGCAGCCCGTCCGCACCGGGCAGCTTCTTCAACGCGGCCACCTCGGCGGCCAGCTCCAGGATCACTTCGTCGGGGGGCAGGACGGCGGCGAACAGTCTCATACGTCCAGTCTCGCTGTCGGACGCGTGTACGCCCGGGCGTGTCCTGGTCGCCGTGCGTATCGTTGTACTGCGCGGCTGCACTCGTCCAAGGAGTAGCCGGCGAGGAGCGCCACGATGACCGTCCTGGAAGACAGGATCGAGATGGCCGACAGCGTCGACGAACCCACACTCGACATGCTGTTCGAGTGGCTGGAGAAGATGCCCGTCCCCGAGGGTTACAAGACCGAGATCGTCGGGGGGAACATCTGCATGACGCCGCAGCGCGACACGCACTGGGAGATCATCTTCGACATCCTGGACCAGCTGCGTGCCAAGTACCCTCGTCGGCGCCTGAAGTCCGACGTCCGTATCGACTACCCCGGACACCTCAACGGATTCGCAACCGACGTCACGCTGATCTCCGACGGCGCACGACCGGACGACAGACGCCGCTGGCACTGCGAGGACGTCGAGTTCGTCGCCGAAGTCATCTCCAAGAACACCGCTCACAATGACTACGGGCCCAAGAAGGATGCGTATGCCGCCGCCGAAGTACCGGTGTACCTCATCGTCGACCCGTACACCGGCGAGTGGCACCTGTACACCCTGCCGAAGGACGGCAAGTACCACGGCAACGTCAGCCTCTACTTCGGCGACGACATCGACCTGACCGGCACCGCAGTCGACCTCGTCCTCAAAACCGACGAGTTCCCCCGCGACTGACCTACGCCGCCGAAGCCAGCTCCTCCCCCCCGCTGCTCCTCCCGCGGCACGAACCGCACCTGCGGATGCCCCCGGTGCCACCCCACCGACAGCCGCAGCCCGCCCACCCGGGCCAGGATCACGCCGATCACCGCTGCCGCGGCTGCCGCGACCGCGCCGCCGGCCGCGAGGCCGACGCGGGCGCCGTACGTGTCGGTGACCCAGCCGACGATCGGGGCGCCGACCGGGGAGCCGCCGAGGAAGACCATCATGTAGAGGGCCATGACGCGGCCCCGCATGCCCGGGTCGGTGGACATCTGGATGTGGGTGTTGGTGGTGACGTTGACCGTCATGCCGAACAGGCCCAGCGGGACCATGAACAGGGCGAACATCCACAGCTCCGGGGTCGCCGCGGCCACGGTCTCCAGCGCGCCGAAGAGCAGGGCCGCCGCGATCAGCACCCGCAGCCGGGCCGTGCCGCGCCGGGCGGCGAGCAGGGCGCCGGCGACCGAGCCGACCGCCATGAGGGTGTTGAAGAGGCTGTAGGAGCCCGCCCCGGCGTCGAAGACGTGGTCGGCGAAGGCCGAGAGGTAGACGGGGAAGTTGAAGGCGAACGTGCCGACGAAGCCGACCAGGACGATCGGCCAGATCAGCTCGGGGCGCCCGGCGACATAGCGCAGGCCCTCGCGCAGCTGTCCCTTGCCGCGCGGGGCGCGCTCGACGGCGTGCAGCTCGCGCGCGCGCATCAGCAGCAGGCCGGTGAGCGGGGCGATGAAGGACAGGCCGTTGAAGAGGAACGCCCAGCCGGTGCCGACGCCGGTGATCAGCAGGCCCGCGACGGCGGGGCCGACCAGGCGGGCCGACTGGAAGTTGGCGGAGTTCAGGCTGACCGCGTTCTGCAGCTGGCCGGGGCCGACCAGCTCGGACACGAAGGACTGGCGGGCCGGGTTGTCGACGACCGTGGCGAGGCCGACCGTGAAGGCGGCGACGTAGACGTGCCAGATCTGGACGTGGCCGGTGAGGGTGAGGGTGGCCAGGGCGAGCGCGGTGAGCGCCATCGAGGACTGGGTGACGAGCAGCGTGGGGCGCTTGCGCAGCCGGTCGACGAGGACGCCGCCGTAGAGGCCGAACAGGAGCATCGGCAGGAACTGCAGGGCGGTCGTGATGCCGACGGCGGCGGAGGAGCCGGTGAGGGTGAGGACCAGCCAGTCCTGGGCGATGCGCTGCATCCAGGTGCCGGTGTTGGACACGACCTGGCCGAGGAAGAACAGGCGGTAGTTCCTGACCTTCAGCGAGCTGAACATCGAGGACGTGCGAGAAGGGGGAGCGGACGCGTCGGAGGTGGTCGGGGAATCGTAGGGGTCAGGTGCGGGGGCGGAAGCTGCTCCGGATCCCGTACTCAACAGGGTTCGCCTCCTCTGGCAATTCTTCGTTCGCCTCCGGGCGACTGCTTGCTCACAGATGTGCGAGTTTCTCCAGCACGGGGGCGGCGGCGCGGAGTTTCGCCCACTCGTCCTCGTCGAGGCCCTCGGCCAGGGAAGCCAGGAACGCGTTCCGCTTGCGGCGGCTCTCCTCGAGCATCGCCTCGGCCTGCTCGGTCTGCGTCACGACCTTCTGGCGCCGGTCCTCTGGGTGTGGCTCCAGGCGGACCAGTCCCTTGGCCTCCAGCAGGGCCACGATGCGGGTCATCGAGGGCGGCTGGACATGTTCCCTGCGGGCGAGTTCGCCCGGGGTGGCGGTGCCGCAACGGGCCAGGGTGCCCAGCACCGACATCTCTGTGGGGCTGAGCGATTCGTCGACCCGCTGGTGCTTGAGCCGACGGGACAGCCGCATCACGGCGGAGCGGAGGGAGTTCACGGCGGCAGCGTCGTCGCCATGGCTGAGGTCCGACATGTTCTTTAGAGTAACTCATTACTCTAACTAAGGACCACTGGGTGCCGGAATGACTGCCCGTGACCCCGGCCACTGAAGCCGCGCATCACTCATCCGGGTGATCCCGTGGCGGAACGTGACACGCCGCACCGAAGAGTGCAGGGACCCTCGTGTCCATGGGGACCCGTGTGCTCAGCCTGCGAATAGACCACGAGCTGCTCGAACGCCTGCGGCACCATGCCGCGAAACGCGGAATGAGCGTCCAGGACTATGTCGTCCAGACGCTCATTCGCGACGACTTCGACCAGCGCTTCCAGTCCGCGGTCGAGGAGACGGAGAGGTTCTACGGGGTCAGGTGACCCGGAACCTCCCGGGACACTGGTTGCCCCGGCACTAGGTCAGGCCCAGCGCCGGCATCAGGTAGTAGAAGGCGAACACGGCCGAGACGACGTACATCGCCGCCGGAACCTCCCGGCCCCGCCCCGCCGCCAGGCGCAGCACCACGAAGGTGATGAAGCCCATGCCGATGCCGTTGGTGATCGAGTAGGTGAACGGCATCATCACCATCGTCACGAACGCCGGGATGGCGATCGTGTGGTCGGCCCAGTCGATCTCCGTGACCGAGCCGGCGAGGATCAGGAAACCGACCGCGAGCAGCGCCGGGGTGGCCGCCTGGGACGGGACCATCGTCGCGACCGGCGTGAGGAACAGGGCCACGGCGAACAGCGCGCCGGTGACGACGTTCGCGAACCCGGTGCGGGCGCCCTCGCCGACGCCGGCCGTGGACTCCACGAAGCAGGTCGTGGCCGAGGAGGAGCTGGCACCGCCCGCGGCGACCGCGATGCCGTCGACGAACAGCACCTTGTTGATGCCGGGCATCTGACCCTGCGCGTCGGTGAGCTTGGCCTCGTCGCTCACGCCCATGATCGTGCCCATCGCGTCGAAGAAGCACGACAGCAGCACGGTGAAGACGAACAGGACGCCGGTCAGCAGCCCCACCTTGCCGAAGCCGCCGAAGAGGCTGACCTTGCCGAGCAGCCCGAAGTCGGGGCTGGCGACCGGGTTGCCGGGCCACTTCGGGGTCGTGAGCCCCCAGGTCGGCACCTTCGCCACCGCGTTGATGATCATCGCCAGGACCGTCATCGTGACGATCGAGATCAGGATCGCGCCGGACACCTTGCGCACGATCAGCGCCAGCGTGAGCAGCGCGCCGAGCACGAAGACCAGCACGGGCCAGCCCGTGAGGTGACCCGTGCCGCCCAGTTGGAGCGGGACGGTGGTCTGGGCGGCGTCCGGGATGCGGGAGACGAAACCGGCGTCGACCAGACCGATCAGCATGATGAACAGGCCGATGCCGATGGAGATCGCCTTGCGCAGGCCGTAGGGGACGGCGTTCATCACGCGCTCGCGCAGGCCGGTGGCGACCAGCAGCATCACGATGAACCCGGCGAGCACCACCATGCCCATCGCGTCCGGCCACGACATACGGGGCGCGAGCTGCAGCGCGACGACCGAGTTCACGCCGAGGCCCGCAGCCAGCGCGATCGGTACGTTGCCGATGACACCCATCAGCAGCGTGGTCAACGCCGCCGTCACGGCCGTCGCGGTGACGAGCTGGCCGCCCGCGAGCTGGTGACCGTACACGTCATGGGCGCTGCCGAGGATGATCGGGTTCAGCACGATGATGTAGGCCATCGCGAAGAAGGTGGCGAAACCGCCGCGCACCTCGCGGGACAGGGTGCTGCCCCGCTCGGAGATCTTGAAGTGGCGGTCGAGGGCGCCGTAGGGGTGCCTGGCTCCCGGCTGATCAGGGGCGGGGACCTTGGCGGGGGCCGAGGTGGGCATGCTGTTGGAGTTTCCTACGAAGAGAAGTGGACAGGCATAAACGGTTTCAGTATGAACATATGAGACCGAAAACAGCTATCTCCGCGTGTAGACCCGATCGCCTCGTAAGCTGTGCGCATGGCCGGGTTTTTTGCGGGATCTCCCAAGCACGAGGCGCCTGAGCCCCTGGAGGGGCCCGTGGTCGCCACCGTCACCGGCGGCACCGTCATCTGGTTCGTCCTCTTCCTCGTCCAGCTCCCCTTCTACGGCTGGTTCGCCGACCACGGGCACACCTGGTGGCTGTGGACCTGCCTGGCCGGGGGCGGGCTCGGCCTGTTCGGCATCTGGTACGTCCGCAGGCGCGAAGCGGCGATCAAGCGGGCCGCCGACCCGGCCTCCGGCACGGACTCCGACTCCGCTTCCAACTCCCCGTCCAGCGCGGCGTAGTACCAGGGAATTATTCGCCCCCGCCCCGTCCTTCCCAGGCCGGATCTTCCGCACATTCGGCGGGTGAAGCCGTAAATCCACACGTACCGTCGAAAGCATGACGCACATCGACGCGGGCGCCGGACTCCACCCTGCGCACCCGGCCGCGGTCCCGGTCGGCCCCGTGACGGGGCTGACCGCCGCCGAGGTCGCCGAGCGGGTGGCGCGCGGGCAGGACAACGACGTGCCGGTGCGCAGCAGTCGGTCCATGGCCGACATCGTCCGCGCCAACGTCTTCACCCGGTTCAACGCGATCATCGGTGTGCTCTGGGTGATCATGCTGTTGGTCGCGCCGATCCAGGACAGCCTGTTCGGGTTCGTGATCCTCGCCAACACCGGGATCGGCATCGTCCAGGAGTGGCGGGCGAAGAAGACCCTCGACTCGCTGGCGTTGATCGGTGAGGTCAGACCGACCGTGCGGCGGGACGGGGAGGCCACCGAGGTCAGTACGTCCGAGATCGTGCTGGACGATCTGATCGAGATCGGGCCCGGTGACAAGGTCGTCGTGGACGGGGTGTGCGTCGAGGCCGACGGTCTGGAGATCGACGAGTCGCTGCTCACCGGCGAGGCCGATCCGGTCGTCAAGCGACCGGGGGGCCAGGTCATGTCCGGGAGTTTCGTGGTCGCCGGCGGCGGGGCCTTCAAGGCGACCAGGGTGGGGCGCGAGGCGTACGCCGCGCAGCTCGCCGAGGAGGCCTCCCGGTTCACGCTGGTCAACTCCGAGCTGCGCTCCGGCATCTCCACGATCCTCAAGTACGTGACGTGGATGATGGTCCCGACCGCGATCGGCCTGATCATCAGCCAGCTGGTCGTCAAGAACAACCCCCTCAAGGACTCCATCGCGCGGACGGCCGGCGGGATCGTCCCGATGGTCCCGGAGGGGCTGGTGCTCCTCACCTCCGTCGCCTTCGCGATCGGCGTGATCCGGCTCGGCCGGAAACAGTGCCTCGTCCAGGAACTCCCCGCCATCGAGGGCCTCGCCCGCGTCGACACCGTCTGCCTGGACAAGACCGGCACGCTCACGCAGGGCGGCATGGACGTCACCGAGCTGCGGATGCTGGGCGGAGTTGAGGAGACGTACGTACGCAAGGCCCTCGGCGCGCTCGGGGAGTCCGACCCGCGGCCGAACGCCTCCCTCCAGGCGATCATCAACGTCTACCCGGACGCCGAGGACTGGCGCTGCACCGAGTCGCTCCCCTTCTCCTCCGCCCGCAAGTACAGCGGCGCGTCCTTCAACGAGGGCGACGGCGAGGCCAGTACGTGGCTGCTGGGCGCGCCGGACGTGCTCCTGCCGGACGACGATCCGGCCCTCGCCGAGACGGAGCGGCTCAATGAGCAGGGCCTGCGGGTGCTGCTGCTGACGCGGGCGGAGCGGGAGCTGGACGACCCGGAGGTGGCCAAGGGCGCGACCCCGGCCGCACTGGTCGTCCTGGAGCAGCGGCTGCGGCCCGATGCCCCCGACACCCTGCGCTACTTCGCCGACCAGAGCGTCCGCGCCAAGGTGATCTCCGGCGACAACGCGGTGTCGGTCGGCGCGGTGGCCGCCAAGCTCGGCCTGGAGGGGACGACGGTCGACGCGCGACGCCTGCCGGCCGAACGGGACGGGATGGCCGAGGCGCTCGACAAGGGCACGGTGTTCGGGCGGGTCACCCCGCAGCAGAAGCGGGACATGGTGGGCGCCCTCCAGTCACGCGGGCACACGGTCGCGATGACCGGCGACGGCGTGAACGACGTCCTGGCCCTGAAGGACGCCGACATCGGGGTGTCGATGGGCTCGGGCTCGGAGGCGACGCGGGCGGTCGCGCAGATCGTCCTCCTCAACAACAGCTTCGCCACGCTGCCGTCGGTGGTCGCCGAGGGCCGCCGGGTGATCGGCAACATCACCCGCGTCGCCACCCTGTTCCTGGTCAAGACGGTCTACTCGGTGCTGCTGGCCATCCTGGTGGTGTTCTGGCAGGTCGAGTACCCCTTCCTCCCCCGCCACCTCACCCTTCTGTCGACCCTGACCATCGGCGTCCCGGCTTTCTTCCTGGCCCTCGCGCCCAACAAGGAACGCGCGAAACCGAACTTCGTCCGGCGGGTCATGCGGTACGCGATCCCGGGCGGCACGGTGGCCGCGCTGGCGACCTTCGCGACGTATCTGATAGCCCGCCAGCACTACACGGGCGCGGGTTCGCTGGCCGCGGAGACGAGCGCCGCGACCCTGACCCTGTTCCTGATCTCGATATGGGTACTGGCGATCATCGCCCGTCCCTACACCTGGTGGCGGATCGCCCTGGTGGCGGCGATGGGCGCGGGCTTCCTGCTGGTCCTGGTCGTGCCATGGCTCCAGGACTTCTTCGCGCTGAAGCTGGTCGGCGTGATGATGCCGTGGATCGCGGTCGGCATCGCGGTGACGTCGGCGGCCGCCCTGGAGTTCCTGTGGAGGTGGGTCGGCCACCGCGTTCCCGCTTAGCGCTCGACGACAACCGACGGCTCCCGCTGTGTTTCGCCCGCGGGTCCGTCGTGGCTTGTCGCGCAGTTCCCCGCGCCCCTCATGGGGCACGTTCACGCCGCGCGTCAGTCGAACCAGCGGTCCCTCGCCAGTTCCTCCGTGCGTGACGGGTCTTCCAGCAGTGCCGCGACCTCGAAGCGGCGCGGCCACTGACCGGCCGCCCAGGCGAGGCCCGCGGCGACGCCCTCCAGGGTCGCGGCGTGCAGGGCGCCGTCGTCGGTCAGGCGCCAGTCGATCTCGACGCCGTCGACGACGAGTTCCTCGTGTTCGATGTAGGAGGAGGGGGTCCGGGGACCCAGGAGCACCCGCACCGACTCCGGTACGTCGTGCTCGGTGCCCGCCGAGTCCACCTCACCCGTGACGGACTCGCTCAGCCGTCGCACCTGGAACAGCTCGGCCAGATCGGCGGCCCGGGACGGGCGGACCGGCAGCAGCGCGACGCCGGACGTGAACGGCAGCAGGTCCGGCGAGTCGCACACCACCGCGTCAGCCGCGTCCACGACCTCCACCCGCCCGTCGACCACGACCCGCAGCTCGTCCGGCAGGGTCACCTGCTCCGGGTCCAGCTCGGCCAACGAGCCGTAGAGCGCGTGCAGTTGGGCGGCGGATACCGGCCTCTCCGGGTCGGCCAGGCGGTCGAGGAGTTCCGCCGCGCCGCCCGGCTCGTCGAGCAGCGCGGCGACCGACGTACGGACGCCCAGCGCCCGCAGCACCTGCTCGTCGTCGAAGCCGGTCGCGTCGGCCTCGTCGTACAGGCCGCGCAGGAGCGGGTCCCCGCCCGCTGCCCGCAGGCCGGCCGGGCGGCGCCCGTCGAGCACCGGGTGCCCGCGCAGCCACCACGCCGTGTACGGCCGTACGACCTCGTGGGTGCCGTCCGGGAGCAGGATCCGTACCGGCTGCGTGAGCGCGTCCCGCAGCGGCGGCCGGGCCAGCAGCGCCAGGGCCTGGGGCCACTTGTCGTCGTCCACGAGGTCCAGGTCGCGTACGGCGATCAGCTCGGTGGCGACCGGCGGTACGAGCGTGTCCGGGAACCGGTCGAGGATGTCCTCGCACCACACGTCCACGGCGTCCAGCACTCCGGCGTCGTCCGGCTCGGCGAAGTCGCCCTCGCGGGGCTCCAGTTCGTCCGGGTCGAGGACGACATCGGTGGCGCGGACGAGCGCGAAGTTCGCCAGCACACCGCACGCGGCCAGCGGCTCCTGACCCCACTTCTGCGCCAACTCGCCGTCCACAGCGGCCAGTTCATCCTCGCGCATGACCTGCGCGAAGGGACTGCCGGGGAACACCAGCTCACCCGCCGGGGCGAGTTCGCCTTCCTCGTCCGGCAGCGCGAGGGCACCCAGCCACGGCTCGTCGCCCGGCTGCAGCCCCGCGTCCCGCACCAGCGCCAGCACCGTGTCCGCCAACTCCTCGGCGTCCAGGGCGTCTTCCTCCCAGGACAGCCCGCCCTCCTCGTCCAGCGACGCGGCGACGGCGGCCCGCACCTGCGGGGTGTTCAGTACGGCCCGCGGGGACGCAGGAAGGGCGCCGAGCTTCTCCAGGATCGGGTGCGCGGCATCCGGGTGGGCGACCTTGAGGCCGAGCCGGGAGAGGAGTTCGGGGTCGATGCGGGCGGCGTCCGGCGTGGGCAGGAGGACCTGCCGGGGCCCGATGGTCGTACGGCCGTCCGCGAGCGGCACGGGCAGCCCGGACAGCCGGTCCGGGTCGACCCCGGCGAGGCTGTCGTACAGCCGCCGCCACCATCCCGGCTCCTTCTCCAGCCCTGCCAGCCGGTCGATGGCGTCCGTCAGCGGCACCCGCGAGACGACGAGAGTCCGCAGCTCCACGCGCCGCTCAAGCCCCGCGGGCAGCAGCGTGGGCAGCACTTCGGCCAGCACCCGCACGGTGTCGGCCCCGGCCCCTTCCACGACCTCCGCGTCGCGCGGGCGCAGGGACTCGGGCAGGTCGTCGGTGTCCTGGCCGGGACGGGGCTGGGCGGCGGGCGGCAGGAAGGAGGTACGCGGCAGCCGTTCGAGGACCGCCTGCCGCAGGGCCCCGTCCAGCTCGCCCTTCCCCAGCGGACCGGGCACGAGAGCGATGATGCCCTCCCCCACCGGCCGCCAGTCGGCGAGGAGATCGGCGTACGCGTCCGCCGCACGCTGCACGAGGAAGTCGGTCAGGGCGCCGGGGGCGGCGTGCCGACGGGTGCTGTCGAGCGGGAACGACGCGATGAGCAGGGCGGGTACGCCGAGGGGTTCGTCGCTGGGGGTGGGCGCGTGGACGACGGGGTTGGTGCGAGGGCGGGTCGGCGAACCGTCGGCCTCGACGGGCACGGCCCAGGTCACGGACCAGTGCGGCCGCAACCGCTCCTCTACGGGGCGGTCCGCGAGGAGGTCCGCGGTGAGGGGGCCCTTCGCGGTGGAGGTACGCCAGTGGGTGATGCCGTCGGCGGAATCCTCTACGACGGTGAAGGCGCCGTCGGTGCGACGGGTGAGGGTGCGGGGGCTGTCGCCGCCGACCTCCACGACGACCTCTTTCAGCCCCGGCAGGGTGAGGAGCAGGGCGTCGTCGATGCCGCGCAGGAGCCGTTCGGCGAGGTCGGCGGCGGCGGTGTCGCGCAGGGGCAGGATGACGGCGGTGTCGTACGGGTCGGGAGCGGTGCCCTCGGCGGCGAACGGCAACCGGAGCAGCGGCACGTGTCCGTCCCGCCGCCGGATCTCGTCGCCCAGTCCGGGGCTGTGCCGGGCGGTCCCGGCGGCCAGATCCCTCGCCTCGGCCAGCGACCAGCGCACACCACCGTGCCGCCCCACGACGGCAGGCTCATCGGTCACGGCGAGAACGGCGGCGAACCCGACACCGAACCGGCCGATCGACGGGGTGTCGCGCTTGGCGGACGCCCGGAGGGTCGCCAGCGACTCCACACCGGCCGCGTCCAAGGGGGCACCGGTATTGGCGGCGACGAGCACCCCGTCACGCAGGGTGAGCCGAAGCCGCCCCGGCGTGCCTGCGCGGGCGGCGGCATCGGCGGCGTTCTGCGCAAGCTCGACAACGAGCCGGTCCCGGTACCCGCCGAGGACCAGATCCTCCTCGGCGTTGGCGTCTTCCCGGAACCGGGCGGGACTGGTGGCCCAGGCGTCCAGCACTCCACGGCGCAGACGGGCCGTCCCGAACGGGTCAGCACCCTCGGGGGCCGGCCGCACGAACTTACTCACGGTCACTCTCCTCATCGGCGTGAGGACGAAGGTACCGCTCGTGGGTGTCCGGTGCGGTGATCAGTCCTTGCGGGCGTATGAAACGAAGTCCGACCAGGCGGCCGACGTAAGGGCGAGCCGGGCGCCCTCGACGTTCTTGGAGTCGCGGACGTGCACAGTGCCGGGCGCGATGGCGACCTCAACGCAGTCGTTCGGGTTGCTGCTGTCGCTGTAGCTGCTCTTGAACCACACCAGATCGGAAGCGTCCCCGGCGGATGCCTTGCGGATCATGTCTCTCCCAGCAGTTGCTCGATGAAGGCCAGTGACTCCCGTGCGGTCAGAGCCTCCGCCCGGATGATGCCATAGCGCAGTTCAAGGATCCGCAGCTGCTTCGGATCGGCGACGGGACGGCCGCTGAACTCGTCATCCATGCGACCGACTGCCGTGCCGTCCCCGAACTTCAGCACCTGGATCCTCCCTCCCGTACCAGGATGGTCCCAGCGGTCCATCGGCATCACCTGGATTTCGACGTTCCGCAACTGGGCCAGCTCCAGCAGGTGTTCGAGCTGCCTGCGCATCACCATCCTGCCCCCGACCGGGCGCTTCAGCGTCACCTCTTCCAGGACAAAGCTGAGTTCGGGCGCAGGTGAGCGCTGGAAGATCTTCTTCCGGGCCATGCGCCCGGCCACCGTCCGCTCCAGTTGGTCCTCCGGGAGTGCGGGCCGCCACGTCCTCAGGAGTGCCCACGCGAACTCCTCCGTCTGAAGCAGGCCATGCAGGTTGTGGTTGCCGTACGAGAGCAGTTCGACCGCCTTGGCCTCCATCTTCTCCAGCTCCCGAACCTTCTTCGGGTACCGGACGTTCTTCACGTCCTCCCAAGCGGCGGCGATGAGCCCGCCCGCCTCCAAGACCTCGTCGGCCTTGTCCAGGTACTCCTGGCGAGGAATCCGCTTGCCACCCTCAATCTTGTAGACCATGTCCTCGCCGTACCCGACAACCTTGCCGAAGTCGGCGGCCCGCATCCCTACGGCCTCCCTCCGCAGCTTCAGCTGACGCCCGACGGTGGTGATGACCGCGACACCCCACTCGTCGTCCGGATCCACCTCCCACCCCGGCTCGTCCGCCTCACTCTTGAGCCGCCCCGCATCTGCCTCGACCGTCGTCATGCCGTACCCCTCCGTCGTACCGCCGTAGTGCACCCGCGCCCTACCCACACACCCCACCCCGACAGCCCGGACACCACCGGACAACCTCCGGACAGTGACCGTACGCACCCGCAGAGTCACTTTTCACATTACGCACGCAGCGCCACTCTGAGTGACGTGATCCAGAAATCCGCCGAACTCACCACCCCCATCCGCAACTTCGCGGTCCAGCTGTCGCCGACACCCCGTGGCGCCCGCCTCGCCCGCCTGCTGGCCACCGAGCAACTCCGCTCCTGGGGCCTGCCCTTGGACCCGGCGGAGCACATCGTGGCCGAACTGGCCACCAACGCGGCGACCCACGGCCGCGCCCCGGGCCGGGACTTTCGGCTCCTGCTCTACGTCGTCGCCGAAACCCTCCGTATCGAGGTGACCGACACCCGCGACGACCACCTGCCGACACCCCAGGCCCCGCTCCCAGATGCCGACTCCGGCCGAGGCCTCCTCATCGTCGGCACTCTGGCCGACCGCTGGGGAGTCGCCCCCGGCCCATCCCCACGCAAGACCGTCTGGGCCGAGTGCGCCCTCCCACCCACGACACCACCTCACCCACGAGAGTGAACATCGCCAACTCAGCTGGATTCGGAAACAGTTGCATATGACGGTGGTCTGGTCCATGACCAACGAAAGGACCGAAACGCCCATGGTCAGCTCGCCCCATGAGGCGATGCACCGCATCTTCCAGGATCATCCAGGGCTCTTCTCCCAGGTATCCGAGGTGCTGGGCATCGATTTCGCCCCGCCCACCTCGGTGACCGTCCTGCCCAACGACCTCACCGAAGCCGCCCCGCTGGAACGCCGCGTCGACACACTGCTACGGCTGGAGACGGAGGGCGACGAGCCGTTACTCCTCGCGGTCGAGGCGCAACGAGGGAAGGACCCGGACAAGCCGGCGAGCTGGCTGTACTACGCCTCGTATCTGCTCACGAAGTACCGGCTGCAGCCGATGCTGCTGGTCGTCTGCCAGGACCGCGCCACCGCGGAGTGGGCCGCGCGCCCGGTCCGCTTCGGCCCTCCCCAGTGGCCCCTGCTCACCCTGCGCCCGCTGGTCGCGGGACCGAACAACATGCCGGTGATCACCGACCCGGCCGAGGTCCGCAAGGACCTCGCGCTAGCCACGCTGTCCGCCATCACTCACGCCACTGATCCGGGCATCGGGGCCATACTCAAAGCAATGACCAACGTCCTGCGGGACGAACCCGAAGACCTTGCCAACACGATCGTCGAACTCATCGCACAAGGCCTGGGCAAGCACCCGGCCGGAGAGATCTGGAGGAAACTGGTGGCCGTGGACCTCTCTTTCTACAAGTCACCCCTCTCCCAGGAAATCCGCGAGGAAGGCCGGGAGGAAGGCAGGGAAGAAGGCCGGGCCGAGGGTCAGACGCAGCGGGCCGCCGAGGACGTCCTGGAGGTCCTGGAGGTACGTGGCCTCAACGTCCCCGAAGCGGTCCGCGAGCGCATCACCGACTGCGACGACCCCGAGACCCTGCGCCGCTGGCACCGGCGCGCCGTGACCGCCGCCGCAGCCGAAGAGATCTTCACGGACGAGTAGTCCCGTCGGCGACCGGCCCCCTACGAGTGCCCCAGCTCCGCCGACGACTCGTCCTCCACTATCGGGACCGAGCCCGAGTCGGAGGCGGGGCGGAGGGGGAAGGGGTCGACTCTGGTCTCGTCGATGACCGGCGGGGCCGGCTGGGGCGGCTTCGGCATGACCGCGGCTTCCGAGTGGCCGCCGCAGCCGTAGGACAGGGACACCACGTGGCCGTCCGCCGGCGAGAACTCGTTCGCGCAGACGCCGAAGGCCTGGCCCAGGGAGCCGCCCATGGGGACCAGGAAGCCGCAGGTGACGCAGGACGCGGGGGCCGCCTGGGCCATGGGGGTCTTGGAGCCGTGGGACTCGTCCCAGCGGTCGGCCGCGGTGTGCAGGCCGTAGCGGGACAGGACCCGGGCCCGGCGCATGCCCAGTTCCTCGGCGAGCGCGCTGACCGAGCCTCGGGAGGGGGTGCCCGGGAGCCGCGCCGGGGGCCCTGCCGTCACCTCCGCGTCCTCGGCCTCCACCAGGTCGGTCATCTCGGCGGAGACGGCGGAGTTCGGGGGCGGTTCCTCCTCGCCCGAGTAACCCGGCTCCAGGCGGAGGTCCTCCGCGTCGGTGGGAAGGAGGTCACCCGGACCCATGTCCCCGGGACGCAGGCGCTCGCTCCACGGCACCCACTCGGGGGCCAGCAGCGCGTTCGGGCCGGGAAGAAGGGCCGCCTCGTCCACCGTGACGATCTTCGCGCGCGACGCGCGGGCCACCGTCACCGCCCAGCGCCAGCCGCGGTACCCGAGCTCCTTGCACTCGAAGAAGTGCGTGACAACGCGGTCCCCCTCGGAGACCAGCCCCGCGTGCTCCCCGACGACCCCGGGCGCGGCGGCCTCCTCGGCTGCGGCGCGGGCGAGGTCGACGGCCTCGGCGCACAGACGGTCAGGGGTGCGGCTTCGCGTTGTCGCTGCGCTCACAGGTATCGCTTCTCTCCATACGCCGTCTCACGAGTGCACCGCTCCCAGCGGAGGCGGACGGAGCGGACCGGAGGACCGCGTCTTACGTCCGCGCCCTCGCGCTCGGGCGCACCTCTGTCATCCATTCTGCGGGATGGCTGAGATACGCACGCTACCCTTCCGCTGCGCCTTGCGTACACCTACGGGTCTGTTCGCCGCTTCGCGGCGGATGTCTCCCACTCGCCCATACGACTCCCGCTGCTGCAAAGAGCACGCCCATACGCGCGGTAACGGCACTATCGGCACCTCTGTCGGGGCACTATGACGACGTGGGAGCCGCGAAGACGCCCCCCGGCACCAAGGGGAGCAACCGACGCAGCGGTCCGGGCCGGGCGCACGGCTCGCTCCGCGCGGTCGCCCGCGCCCTGCACCTCCCGGTGACCGGCACCGCCCGCGGCATCCGCCGGGCGACACACGCGCACGGCGCCGGCGAGTCCGGGCTCGGCAAGCTGATCGAGCTGCACGGCGTGAACGGCGCCGGCGATGTCATGATCACCATCGCGCTCGCCTCCACCGTGTTCTTCTCGGTGCCCACGGACGAGGCGCGCGGACGCGTCGCCCTCTACCTCGGCGTCACCATGGCGCCCTTCACGCTCCTCGCCCCCGTGATCGGCCCCCTCCTCGACCGCCTCCCGCACGGCCGCCGCGCCGCCATGGCCGGCGCGATGCTCGCGCGGGCGATGCTCGCCCTCGTGCTGTCGGGCGCCGTGATCACCGGCAGCATCGAGCTGTATCCGGCCGCGCTCGGCGTGCTCGTCTCGTCCAAGGCGTACGGGGTGGTGCGCAGTGCCGTCGTGCCGCGGCTGCTCCCTCCGAAGTTCTCCCTGGTGAAGGCCAACTCGCGGGTCACGCTCGGCGGGCTGCTCGCCACCGGGATCGCCGCGCCGGTCGGCATCGGGTTGCAGCAGGTCGGGCCGCGCTGGCCGCTGTACGGCGCGTTTGTGATCTTCATGGCGGGGATGTTCCTGTCCTTCACCCTGCCGTCGAAGGTGGACTCGGCCAAGGGCGAGGACACGGCCCTGCTGGCGGCGGACGAGCAGCATCTGCACGGGCCGCACCTCAAGCCGGTCAAGCGGCCGGGGCTGCGCACCGTCGGCATCGCCGTCACGCACGCGCTGGGCGCCAACGCCGCGATCCGCTGCCTGTCCGGCTTCCTGATCTTCTTCCTGGCGTTCCTGCTGCGCGAGCACCCGATGACCGGGCAGAGCGCGGCCGTCTCGCTGGGCATGGTGGCCGTTTCGGCGGGGGCGGGCAACGCGCTGGGTACGGCGGTGGGGGCGTGGCTCAGATCGCGGGCGCCGGAGATCATCATCGTGACGGTGGTGGCGTTCGTGACGGGCGCGGCGATCACGGCGGCGGTGTTCTTCGGCACAGTCCTGATCGCCGGCCTGGCCGCGATCGCCGGGTTCGCGCAGGCGCTGGCCAAGCTGTCCCTGGACGCGTTGATCCAGCGGGACGTGCCCGAGCTGGTCCGCACGTCGGCGTTCGCCCGCTCCGAGACGCTGCTGCAGATGGCCTGGGTGCTCGGCGGGGCGATCGGCATCGTGCTGCCGCTCAACGGCACGCTCGGCCTGATGGTGGGCGCCGGCATCGTCGCCACCGGCTGGCTGACCACCCTGCGGGGGCTGCTCGGCTCGGCCCGGAGCGGCGGCACGGCCCGGCCGCGGGTGGCGTAACCAGGCGTAACGAACAGGGCACGCCGTACCCCCCACGTGGGGGGACCCTCCCGCGTGCCCGATAGCCTTCGGCCATGACCAGGTTGCCCCGCGGCGAAGCCGCTCATGGATACCGCGCCGTGCGACGCCGCCGCGCCGTCGCCGCCGCCGGTGCCGTTTCCGCCGGACTGCTCGTCCTGTCCGCCTGTGACAAGCCGACGCCGATGGCCACCGTCACCGTGGGCCGCGACTCGGTGCACACCGAGGCGACCTGCGGCGGCGAGGGCAAGACCCTGTCGTCCGCCCAGCTCACGGAGTGCCTGAAGGACAAGGACATCAAGACCATCTCGGTCGACCCGGACGACACCGTGCGCTTCGGCGTCGACCCGGAGATCGCCGACAAGGGCTGGACGATCATGCTGAACGGCCAGCCGCTGTCCGACCCGAGCAACAAGACCTACCGCTCGGTGGGCGGCTACGTGTTCTTCAACTCCCAGTACGGCGCGCAGGGCAACTCGACCCTGGTGTCCATCAGGGAGGGCAAGCAGGACACGACGGGTCTGTGGTCGTTCCGGCTGAAGAAGGACTCCTGACCGCGTCCGCCCCGCGCATCCTCGTGGCCACCGCGGTCCCCGCCGAGCGGGACGCGGTGGCCGGGGTGTTCCCAGGGCAGGTGCAGGAGACACCCCGGCCCGGGGTGACACTGCACCAGGTGCCCGGCGGCTGCTACGACCTCCTCGCCGCCGGTGTCGGCCCCGCCCTCGCCGCCGCCTCCACCGCCGCCGCGCTGACCGCCACCGCGCTCGACGGCCGCCCCTACGGCCTCGTCATCTCCGCCGGAATCGCCGGCGGCTTCCTCCCCGCGGCACCCGTCGGCTCCCTCGTCCTCGCCGACGAGATCACCGCCGCCGACCTGGGCGCCGAGACCCCCGACGGCTTCCTGCCGGTCACCGCCCTCGGCTTCGGCACCGCCACCCACCGCCCGCCCCCGGCGCTCGTACGCCGGTCCGCGACCGCCATCGGCGCCCGCACCGGCGCCGTCCTCACCGTCTCCACGGTCACCGGAACCGCCGAGCGTGCCGCCGACCTGCGCGAACGCCACCCCACCGCCCTCGCCGAGGCCATGGAGGGCTTCGGTGTCGCCGAGGCCGCCGCCGCGCACGGCGTGCCCGTGCTGGAACTGCGCGCGGTCTCCAATCCGGTCGGCCCGCGCGACCGCGCCGCCTGGCGCATCGGCGAGGCACTCACGGCGCTGACCGAGGGCTTCGGGAAGCTCGCCCCCGTACTGGAGAGTTGGAACCCGCATGACCAGTGAACCCGTGCAGCCCCCGCAGCCCTTGCGGTCCCTGCGGATCGCGTACTCGCCCTGCCCGAACGACACCTTCGTCTTCGACGCCATCGCCCACGGCCGGATCCCCGGCGCGCCCGCGCTCGACGTCACCTTCGCCGACATCGACATCACCAACGGCATGGCCGAGCGCGGCGAGTTGGACGTACTGAAGGTGTCGTACGCCGTGCTGCCGTACGTCCTGGACGACTACGCGCTGCTGCCCTGCGGGGGCGCGCTGGGCAGGGGCTGCGGGCCGCTGGTGCTCACGCGTGAGCCGGGCGTCGACCTGACCGGCCGTACGGTCGCGGTGCCCAGCGAGAAGTCGACGGCGTATCTGCTGTTCCGGCTGTGGGCGGCGGACACGCTGCCGGGGCGGGTCGGCGAGATCGTGGTCATGCCGTTCCACGAGATCATGCCGGCCGTGCGGGACGGGAAGGTCGACGCGGGGCTCGTCATCCACGAGGCGCGGTTCACGTACCAGAGCTACGGCCTGCACAAGCTCGCGGACATGGGCGAGCACTGGGAGTACACCACCGGGCTGCCGATCCCGCTCGGCGCGATCATCGCCCGGCGGTCGCTGGGCCCCGCCGAGCTGCGGCGGCTCGCCGACGCGGTCCGGGCGTCCGTACGGGCCGCCTGGGACGACCCCGAGGCGTCCCGCCCGTACGTCATGGCGCACGCCCAGGAGATGGACCCGGCCGTCGCCGACCAGCACATCGGGCTGTACGTCAACGAGTTCACCGCCGGCCTCGGCGAGGACGGGTACGCGGCCGTGCGGGGGCTGCTCACACGTGCGGCGGCCGAGGGGCTGGTGCCGCCCCTCGGCCCGAACGCGCTGGACTTCCCCTAGAAGGCGGGTTTATACGTCGAGCTGGTCGGCGACCGCCCGCAGCAGGCCGGCGATCTTCTTGCCGGAGGTCCGGTCGGGGTAGCGGCCCTTCTCCAGCATCGGCGTGATGTTCTCCAGGAGGGTCGTCAGGTCCTGGACGATGGAGGCCAGCTCATCGGGCTTCTTGCGCTGGGCGGCGGCCAGCGACGGGGCCGGGTCCAGAAGAGTGAGCGACAGCGCCTGGTCGCCGCGCTGTCCGGCGACGACCCCGAACTCCACCCGTTGTCCCGGCTTGAGCGTCTCGACTCCGGCGGGGAGGACCGAGGAATGGACGAAGACGTCACCGCCGTCGTCGCGGGAGAGAAAGCCGAAGCCCTTCTCGCTGTTGAACCACTTGACCTTGCCGGTAGGCACGTCTGTCCTCGTCCTCGTACTCGTCGGAAAACTGCTTCGGAAACGGCTCTTGATAGCACTCGGGCGGGCCGCCTCGACCCGCCGGTTCCAAGGCTAATGGTCTTCGGGCCGGTGACAAGACGTCACCCGGCTGTTCCCTCGCGCTGGGAACTACCCTGGTCCGGTGCGTGACAAAACCCAAACGAATTCCGCCGCGCCCGGTGACCGTCTGATCCGCATCGGTGCGATCGTGTTCTTCCTCGGTGCCGTGGCCACTCTCGTCACCGTGGCCCCGCTGCTGCTGGGGACGACGCCCTTTCCGGCGTACATGTTCGGATTGAGCATGCTCATGGCCGTCGGATTCCTGCTTGCCGGTGCGGGCGTTCTGCGCGCGGTGGCGGCGGGGAGGCGTCAGGCGCGGGGCGCTTCGCAGTAGGTCGAAAACCAGCGCGGGAATTCGGTGAGGTCGGCGAGTACGACGTCGGCGCCGGCGGTCCGCAGTTCCCCGGCATCGCACGGCCCGGTCGCCACGGCCACCGACATGGCGCCGGCCGTACGCGCACCGCGCACGTCCCCCACGTGGTCGCCGACATAGACACTCGCGCCGTGCTCCCGGAGCGCCTGAGCCTTCTGCTCGGCCCACAGGTCACCGATGACGGCATCCGGCTCGATGCCGAGGTGGGCCAGGTGCAGCTTGGCGTTGGGCTCGTACTTGGCGGTGACGACGATCGCCCGTCCGCCGGCCTCCCGTACGGCCGCGATCGCCTCGCGGGCGCCGCGCATCGCGGGTGTCGCGGCGATGGCGATCGTCGGGTACATCTCCCGGTACAGATCGGCCACCTCCGCTACCTCCTCCGCCGGGAACCAGTTGATCAGCTCCTCGGCGAGCGGCGGCCCCAGCCGGGTGACCGCCAGATCGGCGTCGATGTACGCCCCCGTCCGCTCCGAGAGCGCCTGATAGCAGGCACGGATGCCGGGCCGGGAGTCGATGAGGGTCATGTCGAGATCAAAACCGACGGTCAGCGAGGCAGGGGTCGTCAAGGCCATATGGGCCATCGTGCCCAGGGGGTGGTACGGGGAGACACGGGGCCGGTGTGACGCTCGTCCCGTCGGCTGGCGGCAGGGGCCGTATTGCCGCGCGCCCGGCGTCGGTGCGGGCCGGTGGGGTATACGCGCAGCGGCCCGCAGGCCGGGATCCCGTCAGCGTTGTTTCTGGGAGCGCCAGACCAGAAACAGGGCCGAGGCGACGGCGGCGCCGCGGACCACCCAGGGCCAGGTTTCCGATACGGCGGTGTTCATCTGGCCCTCCGCGACGCGGGCGCCCCAGCCTTTCTCGGTGCGGCCCCAGAGCCAGACCAGGCCGGCGGTGATCGCGAGGCCGGGGATGACGAAGACCGCGCCCTTCTTCTCGGCCTGGGTCAGGCGGCGGGAGGTGTAGGCGATGACCCAGCCGAAGAGGAGCGCGAACCAGTTGCCGATCACCGCACCGGCGACCAGCAGAGCGGCCGCGAGCAGGAGGAGGGGGTTGTTCCAGCCGCCGGCCGGGCGGGCGGGGAGGGGGACGAAGCGACGCCGGCGCCTGGGCGCGGGCTCGGTCTCTTCGGGCTCCTCGGTCTTCGCCGGTTCCTCGGCCTTCTCCACGGCCGCCGCCGGCACCGCGTCCTTCGGCGGCGGAGGCCTGAGCAGTTCCGGGATCTCCACACCGCCGACGAAACCGGGCACATCGTCGCCGACCCCGAACGGACTGGTGTCCACCCGCCACCAGTCGGGCTGCGCGTCCCCCAGCTCGTACTCACCGGCCTGGTGCGGGGAGGAGGGCATGTCGGAGGGGGCAGGGTCCGGCGACTCGACGGGACGCGACGCGGGCCGCGGGCGCGGTACGACCCGCCGCAGCACACCTCTCGCCCGGCCGCCGTCGTCGTCCTGCTCCGGATGGAACAGCTGCTCCCGGTCCCGTTGCACAGGCACGGGCGCGGCCGGCGGCCGCGACGCACCGCCGCCGTCCGAACCACCGCCGGCACGGTCCGAGGCGGCGGCGACGATCTCGTCCGGACTGCCGAGCCGGTTCAGGATGCGGCGTACGGCGGCCGGCGAGTCCACCGCGGCCTTGGCCCGCCGCCGGTCGATCTCCTCGCGCAGCTCGGCGACCAGACGCATGCGGGCGGCAGACGAAAGCTGCCGCTGCTGCGCCACGTCCCCGACGCGGCTCAGATACTCGTAGACGACCTGGTCACTCTCAATCCCCACGAAGTCCCCTCCGGGGCTGGTGCGTTGCGAACAGCGTAGCCAACGCGCCCGGACGCCGCCCCCACCGTCACGCCCACCCGCTACCGTTGACCGGATGAGCACCGAGGACAAGCCCGCGGCGCCCCGGTCCCTCGCGGAGGCGCTTCGCGTGCGGGACGACGCTTCGCTGGGCGCGCTGCTGCGCAGCCGTCCGGATCTCATCACGCCCGTGCCGACCGACCTCACGCAGCTCGCGACCCGGGCCGGTACCCGGGCCTCGGTGGTGCGGGCGCTGGAGCGGCTGGACCGGTTCGCGCTGCAGACGGCTCAGGCGCTGGCGGTGGCGGGCGATCCGGCGCCGTACGAGGAACTGCTGGGGCTGATGGCGGGGGACGAGCGGGATCCCGCCGTCACCGCCGCCCTGCCGCGTGCGCTCGGTACGCTGCGCGAACAGGCGCTGGTGTGGGGCGGCGACGACCGGTTGCGGCTGCTGCGCACGGCCCGTGAGCTGCTCGCGCCCTCGCCGCAGCACCCCTCGCCGACCGGCCTCGGCCCGGCCGTGCAGGAGGCGACGGCGGGCAGGTCGCCGGGGCGCATCCAGGAAATCGTGACGGCGGCGGGGCTGACCTCGACGCACGACTCGGTGTCCGCCGTGACCGCCCTCACCGGCCTGTTCAGCGACCGCAAGCGGATGGCGGCGCTGCTCGACGAGGCCCCGGCCGACTCCCTCGACGTACTGGACCGCCTGGTGTGGGGGCCGCCGTACGGCCAGGTCACCCCCGATCCCGCGCCCCGCCTGCGCTGGCTGCTGGACCGCGGGCTGCTGCTGCCCACCGCGCCCGGCACGGTCGTCCTGCCGCGCGAGGTCGCCCTGCATCTGCGCGGCGGCCGGGCACACCGCACGCCGGAGCCGGTGCCGCCCGCCGTGCAGGCCGCGGCCACCCACCGTCCACAGGTTGTGGACGGCACCGCGGCCGGGCAGGCGCAGTCGGCGCTGGCGACCGTCGAGGAACTGCTGAAGGACTGGGACGAGGGCGGACCGACGGTGCTGCGGGCCGGCGGGCTGAGCGTGCGGGACCTGAAGCGGACCGCTGTAGCCCTGGACGTGCCCGAACCGGTCGCCGCGTTCTGGGCGGAGCTGGCGTACGCCGTCGGCCTGCTGGCCTCCGACGGCGAGGCCGACGAGCGGTACGCGGTGACCCCGGCGTACGACGAGTGGCGCGAGCAGCCCCCCGCCGAGCGCTGGGCCCGCCTCGCGGCGACCTGGCTGACGGCGACCCGTACGCCGGGGCTGGTCGGCGGCCGGGACGCGAAGGACCGCACGCTGTCCGCGCTGGGCCCGGGCCTGGACCGCTCCGCGGCACCCGAGGTACGGCACCGGGTGCTGACCCTGCTCGCTGCCCTGCCGGAGGGCAGCGCCCCGGACCCCGAGTCGGTCCTGGCCCGCCTGCGCTGGGAACGCCCACCGCGCGGCAAGCAGCCCCGCGACGACGACCTGCGCGCCCGCCTGGCCCGCTGGACCCTGACCGAGGCGGAACTACTGGGCATCACGGGCCGAGGCGCACTCTCGGCACACGGCCGGGCACTACTGGGCCCACACGTCCCGGCACCGGCACCGGCACCGGCACCGGCACCGGCACCGGCACCACACGAGGCCGATCCCGACGGCCCCGGCGACAAACTCCCCGTCCACCACCGCCACGCCCACCACACCGCTCCCCTCGCCCCGCTCTCCCCCGCCGAGCAGGCCACCGCCTGTGCCGCGGCCGTGCGGCTGCTCGAGCCGCTGTTGCCGGAGCCGTTGGATCACGTGCTGCTCCAGGCCGATCTGACGGCGGTCGCGCCGGGGCCGTTGCAGCGGCCGCTGGCGGATCTGCTGGGGGTGCTCGCGGAGGTGGAGTCGAAGGGCGGGGCGACGGTGTACCGGTTCACGCCGGCCTCGGTACGGCGCGCGCTGGACGCCGGTCAGTCCGCCTCCGACCTGCACGCCTTCCTCGCCGCGCACTCCCGTTCGCCGGTCCCGCAGCCGCTGACGTATCTCATCGACGACGTGGCCCGCCGGCACGGGCACCTGCGCGTCGGCGCGGCGTCCGCGTACGTGCGCTGCGACGACGACGCCCTGCTGAACGAGATCCTCGCCGACAAGCGCTCCGCCGGACTCCGGCTGCGCCGCCTCGCCCCGACCGTGCTGGCCGCGCAGGCCGACCCGGCGGCCCTGCTGGACGGCCTGCGCGCGATGGGCTTCGCACCGGCCGCCGAGTCGGCGGAGGGCGACGTACTCGTCACCCGCGCCGACGCCCACCGCACCCCGCCGCGCACGGCCCCGGAGCCGGTCCCGGACGGCCCGCCCGTCCCCGACGACACCCTGCTGGCCGCGGCGATCCGCGCCATCCGCGCCGGCGACCTCGCCTCCACGGCCCCCCGCAAACCCGCCCGGGAGGCCCCCGCCGAGGGCGGCGACCTGCCGCGCACCAGCTCCGCCGAGGCCCTCGCCACCATGCAGGCCGCCGTCCTGACCGGCGAGTCCCTGTGGATCGGCTACGTCAACGCCGAGGGCGCCGCCGGCCAGCGCGTCATCGCCCCGATCCGCGTCGAGGGCGGCTTCGTCACGGCGTTCGACCACACAGCGGACGAGGTACGGACGTACCCGCTGCACCGCATCACGGGGGTCGCGGAGCTGGCCGACGGCCGACCGTGAAGCGGACGTCACGCGGGGCTCCGGGGTCACTCACGCGGGTGTACGTCCGCGTTCATGCGCGACACGCCGGAGGCTTCCCACCCATGAGGGAGGTTCGGCGGTCTGCTGCATTCGGGTGGGGGCGGGCGGGCAGCCACCGGGTGTCCTGATCGAGCCCGAGGTGCCCCGGAGGGAGCTCGGGCGAGTGCAGCAGAAAGGAAGGGAGAAGTCGTCTCGTCCGTTTCACGCGATAGGCGAACATAGATAGCGGCGCGCATCCCCGGCGCGCTGGCCGGTACGCCCTTCCGGCGCCGGGCACGGGGCATGGCCCGAGCCGTGGCAGGTGTTGTGTCTGCCACGGTGACGATCCTATCTGCGGAGGTATGCGTGTCCTGCCTAATCGTCCAGTCCGACAAGACCCTGCTCCTGGAGGTCGACCACGAGCAGGCCGACGACTGCCGGCGGGCCATTGCGCCGTTCGCCGAACTGGAGCGGGCGCCGGAGCACATCCACACCTACCGGGTGACGCCGCTGGGCCTGTGGAACGCGCGCGCGGCCGGGCACGACGCCGAGCAGGTCGTCGACGCGCTGGTGCAGTACAGCCGCTACCCCGTGCCGCACGCGCTGCTCGTCGACGTCGCCGAGACGATGGACCGCTACGGCCGCCTCAGCCTGCTCAAGCACCCGGCGCACGGCCTCGTGCTCACCTCCACCGACCGGCCGGTGCTGGAGGAGGTGCTGCGCTCGAAGCGGATCGCGCCGCTGGTCGGCGCCCGCATCGACCCGGACACGGTGGCCGTGCACCCCTCGGAGCGCGGGCAGATCAAGCAGGTGCTGCTGAAGCTGGGCTGGCCGGCCGAGGACCTCGCCGGGTACGTCGACGGCGAGGCGCACGCGATCGGGCTGCGCGAGGAGGGCTGGAAGCTCCGGCCGTACCAGAAGCAGGCCGTGGAGAACTTCTGGCACGGCGGGTCCGGGGTCGTCGTCCTGCCCTGCGGGGCCGGGAAGACGCTGGTCGGCGCCGGGGCCATGGCGCAGGCGCAGTCCACCACCCTCGTCCTCGTCACGAACACCGTGTCGGCCCGGCAGTGGAAGCACGAGCTGGTGCGGCGGACGTCGCTGACCGAGGACGAGATCGGCGAGTACAGCGGGACGAAGAAGGAGATCCGGCCGGTCACCATCGCCACGTACCAGGTGCTGACGACCAGGCGGAAGGGCATCTACCCCCACCTTGAGCTGTTCGACTCCCGGGACTGGGGGCTGATCGTCTACGACGAGGTCCACCTGCTGCCGGCGCCGGTGTTCAAGTTCACGGCCGATCTTCAGGCCCGGCGGCGGCTCGGGCTGACCGCGACGCTGGTGCGGGAGGACGGGCGCGAGTCCGACGTCTTCTCACTCATCGGGCCCAAGCGGTTCGACGCGCCGTGGAAGGAGATCGAGGCGCAGGGCTACATCGCGCCCGCCGACTGCGTGGAAGTACGGGTGAACCTCACGGACGCCGAGCGGCTCGCGTACGCCACGGCCGAGACGGAGGAGAAGTACCGCTTCTGCGCGACGACAGACACCAAGCGGAAGGTCACGGAGGCGATCGTCCGCCGTTTCGCGGGGCAGCAGATCCTCGTCATCGGGCAGTACATCGACCAGCTGGACGAGCTGGGGGAGCATCTCAACGCGCCGGTGATCAAGGGGGAGACGTCCAACGCCCAGCGGGAGAAGCTCTTCGACGCCTTCCGGGAGGGCGAGATCAGCGTGCTGGTGGTCTCGAAGGTCGCGAACTTCTCGATCGACCTGCCGGAGGCGACGGTCGCCGTCCAGGTGTCGGGCACCTTCGGGTCACGGCAGGAGGAGGCGCAGCGGCTGGGGCGGGTGCTGCGGCCCAAGGCCGACGGCCACCAGGCGCACTTCTACTCCGTCGTGGCCCGCGACACCCTCGACCAGGACTTCGCCGCGCACCGCCAGCGCTTCCTGGCGGAACAGGGGTACGCGTACCGGATCATGGACGCGGACGAGATCCTCGCGGAGAGCTGAGCCACCGCGCCGGGGGGACCTTCGGGCCTCACTTGCGGCGGACGACGCCCGCCTCCGCACCGTACTCACCGAGGATGATCACGTCGAAGGCCGCGCCCGCGAACACCCTGACGGCGTGCAGGGCTTCGCCGAGGGGGTGGCGGTGACTGCCCTGGAGCACGGAGGCTCCGGAGGGCCCGGCAGGGGCTGGGTGGATGGTTGCTGCGCTCATGTCTCCATGGTGCGTTCACGGGCGTAAGGAGGGCATCGGTCTGCGGGGCGAACCTGCGTACTCCGCTGGTACACCTACAGGCCGACGCCTTACCCCCAGGGAGGAGGGGCGCGTCCCCTAGGGGATGAGAAAACCGTTGGCTCCCTCCTGCCGCGCTCACCTAGAATCTCCGCTTCTCCCGCCTCCCTCACGGAAGCGCCGCCGCCCGGACGGAAACCGGCCGGCATCTCTCTCGCAGCCACCCAGCAGGCCCCGGAGGCACCCCTGTCCGCGTCCACGCACGTCGCCGACTCCTTGCCCGATCCGCTCTCCCGCGAGCGTTCCCACCCGTCGCCCGACCACCACCCCTCATCGACGGCGCTTCGCGCCGAACGTGATCATCTGGCCGCGTCCCGCGCGGCTCTGCGGGGCATGCGCGAGGACGTCGAGGCCCTCGACATCAGCGACGTCACCGCCAACTGGGTCAACGCCGCGGTCCTTGAGCACCAGATCGAGCTGCGTATCAAGGCGCTGGCCGACCTGAGCGGCACCCCGCTGTTCTTCGGCCGCCTCGACTACCTGCAGACGCCCGGCACGCAGGAGACGGAGGGGCCGGAAGGCGAACGTTTCTACATCGGGCGGCGGCACGTCCACGACGCCGACGGCGACCCGATGGTGATCGACTGGCGTGCGCCGGTCTCGCAGCCGTTCTACCGGGCGTCCAAGAAGGACCCGATGGACATCGCGCTGCGCCGCCGCTTCGGCTACACGGGCGGCGACCTCACGGCGTTCGAGGACGAGCACCTGTCCGACCCCGCCGAGGCGGCCAGGGCGAGCAAGCTGCTCCAGCATGAGATCGAGCGGCCGCGCGTGGGCCCGATGCGCGACATCGTGGCCACCATCCAGCCCGAGCAGGACGAGATCGTACGGTCCGGACTGAGCGGCACCCTGTGCGTGCAGGGCGGCCCCGGCACCGGGAAGACGGCCGTCGGCCTGCACCGCGTCGCCTACCTGCTGTACGCCCACCGCGAGCGGCTCGCCCGCACCGGCACGCTGGTCATCGGGCCGAACCGGTCCTTCCTGCACTACATCGAGCAAGTCCTGCCCGCGCTCGGTGAGTTGACGGTCAGACAGGCCACCGTCGACGACCTGGTGGCCCACGTGGAGGTGCGCGGCACGGACGACGCCGCGGCGGCGCTCGTCAAGGGGGACGCGAGGATGGCCCGGGTGCTGCGCCGGGCCGTGTACGCGCACGTGAGCATGCCGGCCGAGCCGGTCGTCGTGGTACGCGGCTCGCGCCGCTGGCGGGTGCCGGCGTACGAACTGGAGGACATCGTCCGCGAGTTGCTCGACCGCGACATCCGGTACGGCGCCGCCCGCGACGCCCTGCCGCAGCGCATCGCGCATGCCGTGCTGGTGCAGATGGAGCGGTCCGGTGAGGCGCCGGACGACCGGGTGCAGGACGCGGTCGCGCGGGGCAGTGCGGTGAAGGCGGCGGTGAAGGCGGTCTGGCCGCAGGTGGACCCCGCGAAGCTCGTGCTGCGCCTGCTGTCGGACGCGGACTTCCTGGCCGTGCACGCGGAGGGGGTCCTCAGCGCGGAGGAGCAGAAGGCGATCCTGTGGGCGAGACCGGCTCGGTCGGTGAAGTCGGCCAAGTGGTCGCCGGCGGACGCGGTGCTGATCGATGAGGCGACGGACATCGTCGAGCGCACGCCGTCCCTCGGGCACGTGGTGCTCGACGAGGCGCAGGACCTCTCCCCCATGCAGTACCGGGCGGTCGGCCGCCGCTGCACGACCGGCTCCGCGACCGTCCTCGGCGACCTGGCGCAGGGCACCACGCCGTGGGCGACGCGGAGCTGGCCGGAGGCGCTGGCCCACCTCGGCAAGCCGGACGCGGTGATCGAGGAGTTGACGGCCGGTTTCCGCGTCCCGACGGACGTCATCACGTACGCCTCCCGCCTGCTCCCGCACATCGCACCCGGCCTGACTCCCGTGGCGTCGGTCCGCGAGAACCCGGGCTTCTTCGACCTCCGCCGCATCACTGATGCGACCGAAGTCGTGCGGGCCTGCCAGGAGTTGCTGCACCACGAGGGCTCCCTCGGCCTGATCGCCGCCGACCCCCGCATCCCCGCCCTCACCGAGGCCCTCACCGAGGCCGGCCTCACCCACCTCACCCCCGGCGACGAGACGACCCCCGAAACCCGTCTGACCCTGGTTCCGGCCTCACTCGCCAAGGGCCTGGAGTACGACTACGTCGTCCTGGACGAACCCCAGGCCGTGGTAGACGCAGAACCCGACGAACGCACGGGCCTACGCCGCCTCTACGTAGCCCTGACCCGAGCAGTCTCAGGCCTGACCGTGACCCACACGGCCCCGCTGCCGCCTCAGTTGTCCTGAACTGCGCTGGGGGAGGCACGACCGCCCGCAGCCACGCAGGCCTGACGACGGCGCGCAACCGCATCCGCAGTCCGCGGGCATGCGTGCCGCCTGGGGCGGCACGGGTGGGCGCGGGCGGCACCCCGTCAGCGCCGGGCTGCGCATCCACCTCCCGGTCCGCACCAACGCCGGGCAACCCGCAAACGCAGGCCGGCCGGCGCAGTCACCCAACGGCACCCCCACCAGCGCGGGCGAGCGAAAGCCACCCGCGGCCGCCATCAGCCAACGCACGTGTCCAGCGCCTCCCGCCACACCCCCACCGCACCCGCAGACACCACCGCACCCCACCCCTCCGGCCGAGCCGCCCCGCCAATGTGAAACGCGTCCACCCGGCACCCCGAAGCACCGGCACATGCTCCAGCCGCAGCCCCCACCCACCAACACAGGTCTAGGCCAATCCAGCCTACGCCCGCCGCCCCGGAGATCCCGTCACCACAACGGCCCGGACCCGCCGACCGCCCGGTCACCGCCCGAAGATGTTCAGCTCCTCCACCTGCGCCCCGGCCAGTTCGTACGACGCCCCGCCCGCCGACCGCCCCGCGTACAGCCGTACGAGCGTCGCGGCGTCCCCGATGTACCGCGCCGGCGGGCGCCGCCCCCCGCTCACGTCCCCCAACCGCAGCGGCTCGTCCAGATCGTCGAGGTCGGCGTGCAGCGGCACGCGCCCCTCCTCACGGGTCACGTGGGCGAGCAGCATGAGCGCATACGGCAGCCCTGCCCCGCCGTACGCCCCCGGCTCACCGAACGCCTCGCGCACGTCCCCGGCGTGCACCCACTCCCCCAGCGCGATCTTGTCCAGCACACCGCCCGCCTCGGCGATCACCGCCCCGGCCTCGGTCATCCCGCGCTCCAGCTCGTCCACGACCTGCGCGTTCGTCCAGCCCGCCCGCGCGGCGATGTCACGGTCGTTGGACTCGGGCGAGAACACGCCCTCCTCGAAGCGGCTCTCCACCACCCGCGTCAACGCGGCCGAGCAGTGCGCCAGCACATCCCGTACGGTCCACCCCGGACACGCGGCGGCAGGCCGCGCGAAGTCCTCCTCCGCCCTGGCCCGCAGCAGCGGAACCAGCGCGTCCCGCTCGATGGTCAGAAGCCGCCCGGGCAGCTCGGGGTCCCGTACGTCGTGCACATCCGCTGGAGTCGTCATGCACTCCACGCTAGGGCCGCGCGGCGGCTCAGGGGAGAACGCGGGCCCGCGGAACACCGGAGAAGCACGGGAAGGGCGAGAGGCAGGACAATGACGCCATGCCCGATCTCGACGCCCTGCGCACCCGCTTCGCCCGCGCCCTGGAAGGAGCCCGAGGGCCCGTCACCGAGCCCGTAACCGACACCGGCACCGGCACCGGCACCGGCACGGCGTCGTACCCCGACCCCATCCCCTACGCCGACAACCTCCTCACCCGCTGGCAGGAGCCGCAGCGCCGCTACCACACGCTCACCCACCTCACCGCCGTCCTCGACCACATCGACTTCCTGGCGCAGTACGCGGACGACCCGGACGTCGTACGCCTGGCCGCCTGGTTCCACGACGCGGTCTACCTGCCCGAACGGTCGACGAACGAGGAACGCTCCGCCCGCCTCGCCGAACGCGCCCTCCCCGAGGCCGGCGTCCCCGACGGCAAGACCGCCGAGGTCGCCCGGCTGGTCCGCCTCACCATCACCCACGACCCGGCCGACGACGACCCCGACGGCCAGGTGCTGTGCGACGCGGACCTGGCGATCCTCGCCTCGCCGCCGTCCGCGTACGCCGCCTACACCGCCGCCGTCCGCGAGGAGTACCACTTCGTCCCCAGCGACGCCTTCCGCACCGGCCGCGCCACGATCCTGCGCCAACTCCTCGCCCTGCCGGCCTTGTTCCACACCCCGTACGGCCACGCCGAGTGGGAGCCGACGGCCCGCTACAACCTCCGGTCGGAACTGGAACTGCTGGGTGCCTGAGGGCCGTTGTGGCGGTCTCGGGGGAACCTCTCGTCACCGCCGTCGCCGGAGCCGCTCTCGCCATACCGGCCGTACCGGCCGGAGCCGCCACCCCGCACGGCAACGGATCCGGCACCGCCTCTCCGCTCGGCGGACACGCGCACCGCACGGTCACCACGCCCGCCGGTGACACCTTCCGGCTGCGGCTGGCCGCCGGCCCGGCCGTGCTGCCGTCCTCCGGCGGCACGGTGCACGTCGCCGGCACCGGATACAACCGCGCCCAGGGCATCTTCCTGGCGTTCTGCGCCATCCCGAAGGGCGTAGAGGTCGGCGACCCGTCGACGTACACCTCCCTGCCCGGCCCCTGCCTGCCCGGCCGCGAGAACCAGGACGGCTCCTCGCGCCGGATCACCGACAGCGCCACGGGCACGCCGGGGATCACGATCCCGTACCAGGAGGGCGGCTCGTTCCTCACCACCCTGCAGAACGTGCGGCCGAGATCGCCGACGGCGTGGTCTGCGACAAGACCGTCCGGTGCGCGGTCGTCACGCGCGCCGACTTCACCAACACCAGCGACCGGAGGTACGACCTGTACATCCCGGTCCACTTCACGGAGGGCAAGTAGCGAAGCCGACTACGGCGCCCGTCTCTTCGGCCGCCGCAGCCCCGCCCCGTACAGCAGCCGCACCACCTCGCGGCTGCTGACCTCGACCGCCCCCGCCCGCACCACGTCCGCGTACCGGTGGGCGGGGATGTCGTAGTGGTCCCGCTCGAAGGCGCGCCGCGGCACGCCCAGCCGCTCGGCGAAGGCGTGCAGTTCGTCGTACGAGACGTCGCTGACGAGGTGGGACCACATCCGGCCGTGGCCGGGCCAGGCCGGCGGGTCGATGTAGATCGTCACGAGGTCCTCACGCCGCCGACGGCCAAGGCCTTCACTGCCTTCACTGCCTTCACTGCCTTCACTGCCTTCACGACGAGGGCATCCCGCCGGTGGCGTTCCCCAGCGCACCCACCGCCGCGACCTTCACGCTCGCCTTGTGGCACACCCAGTGCGGATCGGGGCCCAGTTCCGGCTCGACGTCCAGCGCGTGCGGATCGCCCGAGCCGCACACCGGGCACAGCGGCCAGCGGCCGTACCGCTCCAGCAGCGCGTCCTGCACGTCCTGCGCGACCAGCCCCGCCACGAACTCCGCGCCCTCCGGCCACTGTTCGACCCACCATCTGCGCTGTACGACGGAGTCCTCCACCAGGGACACGACGTCCGCCTCGGCTACGTCGCTCGAGATCAGGTCGGCGAGCACGAGGGCACGGGCCGCGTGCAGGGCCTGTTCCAGGGGGCTGACGGGGTCGGGGGCGTCCATGCCTCCATTGTGCGCACTGTTGACCACGTCACCGAACCAAAAATATCTTTCAGGTGTGACCCGTCAAGTGAAGGAAACTTTCGCGACCGCGCCCGCCGCCCTCGCGGCCAAGGTGCGCACGCTGGCCCCGTCGATGACCCGCTCCATGCAGCGGGTCGCCGAGGCCGTCGCGAGCGACCCGGCCGGCTGCGCCGCCCTCACGGTCACCGGTCTGGCCGAACGCACCGGCACCAGCGAGGCCACCGTCGTACGCACCGCCCGCCTGCTGGGCTATCCGGGCTACCGCGACCTGCGGTTGGCCCTCGCCGGGCTCGCCGCGCACCAGCAGTCCGGGCGCGCGCCCGCGATCACCACGGACATCGCCGTGGACGACCCGATCGCGGACGTGGTGGCGAAACTCGCCTACGACGAGCAGCAGACCCTCGCCGACACCGCGGCCGGTCTCGACACCGTGCAACTCGGTGCGGCGGTCACGGCGGTGGTGGGGGCGCGCCGCACCGACGTGTACGGCGTCGGGGCGTCCGGGCTCGTCGCCCAGGACCTCACGCAGAAGCTGCTGCGGATAGGGCTGATAGCGCACGCCCACAGCGATCCGCACCTCGCCGTGACCAACGCGGTGCAGCTGCGGGCGGGGGATGTCGCCATCGCCATCACGCACTCCGGGTCGACCGGGGATGTCATCGAGCCGTTGCGGGTCGCGTTCGAGCGGGGGGCCACGACGGTGGCGGTGACGGGGCGGCCGGACAGTGCGGTGACGCAGTATGCGGATCATGTGCTGACCACGTCCACCGCGAGGGAGAGCGAGCTGCGGCCGGCGGCGATGTCGTCGCGGACCAGTCAGCTGCTTGTGGTGGACTGCCTGTTCGTGGGAGTTGCGCAGCGGACGTATGAGAGGGCGGCGCCGGCGCTCTCGGCGTCTTATGAAGCGTTGGCTCATCGGCACCGATAGACCGTAGGGCTGGACTCGTCGGCCTGCATTGGAAAGACACCCCTATGACCTCCACGTCTGATTCCCGGGACCTCAGGGCTGAGTTGGAGTCCCTGACCACCGAGGCGTTTCGGCCTGAGCTGTCTGATATCGATCGGTTGGCCACGCTCGACATCACGCGGTTGATGAATGGTGAGGACGCGACTGTGGCGGGGGCCGTCGCGGTGCGGTTGCCGGAGATCGCCGGGGCCATTGATGCCGTGGTCGAGCAGATGGGGCGCGGTGGGCGGCTGATCTATGCGGGGGCCGGTACGGCGGGGCGGCTCGGGGTGTTGGATGCCTCCGAGTGTCCGCCGACGTTCAACACCGATCCGGCGCAGGTCGTGGGGCTGATCGCGGGTGGGCCGGAGGCGATGGTCACCTCGGTGGAGGGGGCGGAGGATTCCGCCGAGTTGGCCAGGGCGGATCTGGATGCCCTGGCTGTGACCGCCGACGACACGGTGGTCGGTGTGTCGGCCTCCGGTCGTACGCCGTATGCCCTCGGGGCCGTCGCGCACGCCCGTGCGCTGGGTGCTCTGACCGTCGGTCTGGCCTGCAACGCCGGCAGTGCGCTGGCCGCCTCCGCCGAGCACGGGATCGAGATCGTCGTCGGGCCCGAGCTGATCACCGGGTCCACCCGGCTGAAGGCCGGCACCGCGCAGAAGCTGGTGCTCAACATGCTCTCGACGATCACGATGATCCGGCTGGGCAAGACGTACGGGAATCTGATGGTCGACGTGCGTGCGTCGAACGAGAAACTGCGTGCCCGGTCCCGGCGTATCGTCGCCCTGGCCACCGGTGCCGGGGACGAGGAGATCGAGCGGGCGCTGGCGGCCACGGACGGTGAGGTGAAGAACGCGATCCTGGTCATCCTGGCCGATGTGGACGGGCCGATGGCCGCGCGTCTGCTGGAGGAGGCCGGGGGGCGTCTGCGGGTCGCGCTGGCCGCGGTGACCGGCTGAGCGTGGGCCCTGTCAGGGGCGGGTCTGCGTGATCCGCCACAGGCGGCGCGGCAGTTCGCCCTCCTCGAAGGCGTGCACCTCGTCCAGTCGCCAGCCCTCGGCGAGGGCGTCGACCAGCGCGCGGGAGAAGAAGTGGACGGCGAAACCGCCGTGCTCCCAGATGTCGTCGCCGTGGCCCGTCCCGGTGCCGTGGTGCGCGTCGCCGGTGTGACGGACGGTGTAGAGGAAGACGCCGCCGGGGCGCAGTACCCGGCGCACCTCCGCCACCAGGGCGTGGATCTGCCGAGTCGGCAGGGCCATGCACAGCAGCATGTGCGCGAAGACGGCGTCGACGCGGGCGTCGGGAAGGGGAAGGGGCTCGCGTACGTCGTGCTCGGTGCAGGTGACCCGGTCCGCCACGCCCTGTGCGCGGGCCGTCGTCCGGAGCTGCTCCAGGGCCACCGGGCTGAAGTCGGTGGCGTGCACGGCGAAGCCCTCACGGGCGAAGTACAGCGCGTCCCGGCCGTGCCCGGCGCCCAGCTCCAGCACGTCCGCCGCACCGGCGGCGCGGAAGATCCGGACGGCGTGCGCGGCGGGCGCGGACGGCCGCGCGCCGTACATGCCGGGGTGTTCGGTGTACGTCCGCTGCCAGTGCGCCCGCTGCTCGTCCCCGAGGTCCTGCTGTCCATCCGTCACGGCCCCGACCTCCCGCTCTCGTCCGCTGGCCAGCTTGAAGTGCTCTCCTCCCTTCGCAAGCTCAGGAAGGAGATTCCGCCCTACCTTGCGGTGGGAGGCTTGACGCGGCGAGCGCGCCTGA
>NZ_JACTVI010000031.1 GCF_014495685.1 Streptomyces sp. TRM68367
CCCGCCATCCACCAGGCCAACAGCAAGATCAACGCGCCCGCCGACACGCCCCAGGCGGCATAGAGGTTGACTCAGGAAACTCATGCGGGCACTGTATCCAGGGCGCTGAAGGGCACCGCGCCCGGCGCGTCCGGGGCATCGCGCCCACCTGGGTCCAGGCGCCGCGATCCGGCGCCGACCCCGCCTCGTATCCGAAAGCGCGGGCCACCGTATCCTGCGAGAACGCCCACGCCGACCACATGTCCAGACGTTCGGATTACACCTACACTCCACGTTCATGCTGCGCGCCCTGGCTGTCGACGACGAACGCCCCTCCCTGGAGGAACTGCTCTACCTGCTGAACGCGGACCCCCGCATCGGCAGTGCGGAGGGTGCGGGCGACGCGACCGACGCGCTGCGCCGCATCAACCGCGCGCTGGAGTCCGGACCCGACGGGCCGGAGGCGATCGACGTCGTCTTCCTCGACATCCAGATGCCCGGCCTCGACGGCCTCGACCTCGCCCGGCTGCTCACCGGGTTCGCCCAGCCCCCGCTGGTCGTGTTCGTCACCGCGCACGAGGACTTCGCCGTGCAGGCCTTCGACCTCAAGGCCGTCGACTACGTGCTCAAGCCCGTCCGCAAGGAACGCCTCGCCGAGGCCGTCCGGCGGGCCGTCGAGCTGCGCGGCGCCGCCCCCCGCATCCCCGTGCACGAACCCGACCCCGACCACATCCCCGTCGAGCTCGGCGGCGTCACCCGCTTCGTCGCCGTCGACGACATCACGCACGTCGAGGCCCAGGGCGACTACGCGCGGCTGCACACCGACAAGGGCAGCCACCTCGTCCGCATCCCGCTGTCCACCCTGGAGGAGCGCTGGCGCTCCCGCGGCTTCGTCCGCATCCACCGCCGCCACCTGGTCGCCCTGCGCCACATCGGCGAACTCCGCCTCGACGCGGGCACCGTGAGCGTCCTGGTCGGCTCCGAGGAACTCCAGGTCAGCCGCCGGCACGCCCGCGAACTGCGGGACCTGCTGATGCGCCGGACCACGAGCTAGCCGTACCAGGAAGCGAGGCGAGCACCCATGCCCCAGGACCCGACCGAGCGCCGTGCCGTCGTCATCGGCCCGCCCCGCCGCGCCCGCCCCACCTCCGGCTACTACCGTCCCCGCACCGAGATCGACGAGCAGACCACCCTCGGCCACACCTACGTCCGCTCCCTGATGCGCACCCAGCTGCGCGCCGCGCTCACCGTGTTCGCCATCCTGGTGCTGCTCGTCGGCCCGCTGCCGCTGGTGTTCGCCTCCATCGCGGGCGCCGCCCGCCTCGAATGGCTCGTGCTCGGCTTCTGCCTCTACGCCCCACTGGTCCTGCTCGCCCGCTGGTACGTCCGCCGCGCCGAACGCAACGAACGCGACTTCGTCCGGCTCGTCGAGGACCGCTGAGACCGAGGACCGATGCGCCCGTGAACTCCAGCTACGCCGTCCCCGCCGTCGCCCTCGTGGTCGTCGCGACGGTGCTCGTCGGGGCGTTCGGCCTGCGCATCTCCCGCACCACCTCCGACTTCTACGTCGCCTCCCGCACGGTCGGCCCGCGCCTGAACGCCGCCGCCATCAGCGGCGAGTACCTCTCCGCCGCATCCTTCCTGGGCATCGCGGGACTGGTGCTGGTCCAGGGCCCCGACATGCTCTGGTACCCGGTCGGCTACACCGCCGGCTACCTGGTCCTGCTGCTGTTCGTCGCCGCCCCGCTGCGCCGCTCCGGCGCCTACACGCTGCCCGACTTCGCCGAGGCCCGGCTCGCCTCCCAGGCGGTGCGGCGGCTCGCGGGCGCCTTCGTCGTCGGCGTCGGCTGGCTGTACCTGCTGCCCCAGCTCCAGGGCGCGGGACTCACCCTGACCGTGCTGACCGGGGCGCCGGACTGGCTCGGCGGGATGATCGTCGCCGTCGTCGTGACCGCCATCGTCGCGGCCGGCGGCATGCGCAGCATCACCTTCGTGCAGGCCTTCCAGTACTGGCTGAAACTCACCGCCCTGCTCGTCCCCGCCCTGTTCCTGATCCTGGCCTGGCAGGGCGACGGCGCCCCCCACCGCGCCTTCGACGAACCGGCCACCTTCCGCGAGCAGCGCGCGGTCCGCGTCGACGACACCCTCGACCTCAAGCTGGACCGGCCGCTGAGCGTCACGGTGAACGGCACCGTCGACGGCAGCGCTCACGACGGCTCCCGGCTGCGCCTGCCGGCCGGCACCCACCGCGTCGAGGCCGGCACCCGGCTGACCTTCCCCGCGGGCTCCCACGTCCCCGCGGCCGAGCCCAGCAGCGGCGGCGACCTGTCGCCCTCGCAGGCCGAGAGCCACGAAAGACGCCCCCTGTACGCCACGTACGGGCTGATCCTCGCCACCTTCCTCGGCACCATGGGCCTGCCGCACGTCGTGGTCCGCTTCTACACCAGCCCGCACGGGGCCGCCGCCCGCCGCACCACCGTCGCGGTCCTCGGCCTGATCGGCGCCTTCTACCTGCTGCCGCCGGTCTACGGCGCGCTGGGCCGCCTGTACGCCCCCGAGCTCACCCTCAGCGGCGACGCGGACGCCGCCGTCCTGCTGCTGCCCGGCCGCATGATCGGCGGCATCGGCGGCGACCTCCTCGGCGCCCTCATAGCGGGCGGCGCCTTCGCCGCCTTCCTGTCCACGGCGTCGGGCCTGACCATGGCCGTGGCGGGCGTCCTCACCCAGGACGTCCTGCCCTCGCGCGGTGTACGGCACTTCAGGCTCGGCACCCTGCTCGCCATGGCCGTGCCGCTCGCGGCGAGTGTGCTGGTCGGCGGGCTGCCGGTGGCCGACGCCGTCGGGCTCGCCTTCGCCGTGTCCGCGTCGTCGTTCTGCCCGCTGCTCGTGCTCGGCATCTGGTGGCGGCGGCTGACCCCGCCGGGTGCGGCCGCAGGCATGCTGGTGGGCGGCGGCTCCGCACTGCTCGCCGTCGCCGCGACCATGGCCGGTTATCCCCCCGGAGGGACGCTGCACGCCCTGCTCGCCTGGCCCGCACTGTGGTCGGTTCCGCTCGGCTTCCTCACCATGGTGCTGGTGTCCCTGGCCACCCCGGGCAAGGTGCCGGCCGGGACGTCGGCGATCCTGGCGCGGTTCCACCTGCCGGAGGAACTGCGGACGGAGGTGACGGCATGAGCGGATTCCTGGCGGGCCTGGTCGTCGCCGTGCTCCCGCTGCTGGCCGCCGGATTCTGGCTCGGCCGGCGCACCACACGGCCGCAGAACCTCGGCGGACTCGGCACCCCCGTCGAGCACGCAACCTTCCAGACCCTGCACACCGCCTCCCTCGCCGCGCCCCCGCTCCGGGCCGGCCTGACCGAGGAGACCGCCCGCAAGTCGGCCCGCAAACTGCGCTCCCTGCTCGGCACCGACGCCCTGTGCCTGACCGACCTCAAGGAGGTCCTGGTCTGGGACGGCGTCGGCGCCCACCACCGCGACGAGATCATGGAACACATCGCCGGCCCGCTGGAGACCGGTCGCGGCGAGGCCTTCCGGCTCACCTGCGACGCCCTCGACTGCACGGTGAGCTGGGCGGTCGTCGCCCCGCTCACCGTCGACGACCGGGTGCACGGTGCCCTCGTCGCCTGCGCGCCCCGCGAGTCCGCCGTCCTGGTCCGGGCGGCGGGAGAGGTGGCCCGCTGGGTCTCCGTACAACTCGAGCTGGCCGACCTCGACCAGTCCCGCACCCGCCTGATCGAGGCCGAGATCAAGGCCCTGCGCGCCCAGATCTCCCCGCACTTCATCTTCAACTCGCTCGCGGTCATCGCCTCGTTCGTGCGCACCGACCCCGAACGCGCCCGCGAACTCCTCCTGGAATTCGCCGACTTCACCCGCTACTCGTTCCGCCGGCACGGCGACTTCACCACCCTGGCCGACGAGCTCCACGCCATCGACCACTACTTGGCGCTCGTACGGGCACGCTTCGGCGACCGCCTCGCCGTCACCCTCCAGATCGCCCCGGAGGTACTGCCGGTCACCCTGCCCTTCCTCTGCCTCCAGCCGCTCGTCGAGAACGCCGTCAAGCACGGCCTGGAGGGCAAGGCCGTGTCCGCGGGCAAGTGCCACATCCAGATCACCGCACAGGACGCCGGCGCCGAGGCCCTCGTGGTCATCGAGGACGACGGCGCCGGCATGGACCCCGTCCTGCTGCGCCGCATCCTCGCCCGCGAGGTCAGCCCCTCGGGCGGCATCGGCCTGTCCAATGTCGACGACCGGCTCCGCCAGGTCTACGGCGACGACTACGGGCTCGTCATCGAGACCGCCGTGGGAGCGGGCATGAAGATCACCGTCCGGATGCCGAAGTATCAGCCGGGCGTGCACTCGGCGGGGCGGCTCACCCGGGAGTGAGCCTCACGTGCTGCGGGTGGCCACCATCCCCAGGGTGATCAGGCCCAGCACGACCCAGCCGAACCACAGCCAGCCGTTGCTGCCGAGCGCCACTGTGTAGGCCGTCACCACGACGAGCCCGCCGAGCGTCAGCGCCCCCATCGTCTTCGTTGAACCGTCCGTGGAACCGGGCATCGCAACACCCTCCTCATGGTTCGTTACCCTCCATGGTGCCCCCGTTCTGCCTGCCGACGGTGCATACGACGGCATGCGTGCCGGATTTCCACGGTCCCTCACCGGTCAGAGCGCCGCTCTTGTAGACGGAGGGGTCGAATCCGTAGTCGCGCGGCGGCACGTCCCGCGCGCACGCCCGGTCCGCCGCGGCACGCGCCTCGGCCCGCGTGACGCCGGCCCCCAGCCGGGTGAATCCGAGCACCACCTCCTCGTGCCGGCCCCCGCAGGGCACCAGCCGGACCTCCCGCCCGGACCGTACGTCCAGACAGTCCCGCCGCTGCATCGTCGTCGTGTCCGCGAACACCGACCCGAACCCGCGGTGCCCCGCGAGCGGCCCGTACACCGGCCCGTGCGCGCCCAGCACCAGGCAGGCGGTGCGCCGCCCGGCCGCCGCGAACCCGTCCCCGGTCGGTACGACGGCGTAGGAGCGGACGTCGGCGAGCTTCCCGCGCACCTCCCGCGTCCGCTCCTCGCACCGCACCGGCCCGTAGGCGCGCGCCTCCTCGGCGGAGCCGGCCTCGACGAACGCCAGCACCTGCCCGTCCGGCGCCTTGTCCCGGCACGTCGGATCCAGGCTCAGCCGGGGCGTGCCGGTGAACCGCTCGCCCGGCCAGTCGGCGAGCACGCAGTCACCGTCCTCCAGCGGCTCGGCGAGCCCCACACCGTCGCCGTACGGCGCCGCCGTGCCCTCGTCCGCCCGGTCGGCCAGCGCGTACCAGACGCCGCCGAGGGCGAGACCAAGCCCGAGGCCGCAGGCCAGAGCGGCCCGCAGGACGCGAGAAGGCGGCCGCCGATGCTCACCGGCCCCCGCCACGCCGGGCTCCTGACCGGCCCCGGCGACGACACGATGTTCACCGGCCACGAGAGGACCGAAGCCCACCGGCGCCGCCGCGGACGACACGGCCCACGGCGGATCGGACCCGGGATCGGTCCGGTGCCGCGGGTACATGACGATCCACGGCAGGCCCTCGTGCTCCAGCACGTCGTGCACGGTCACCACATGCGGATGACCGCGCAGTCCCGCCGCGTGCCGGGCCTCCGCACGAGCCCGGGCGACCCGGGCATCCCGCCCGCCACCGGCCTCGTCCGGATCGCGGAACACGATCTCCTTGAGCGCCACCTCACAGGCGAGGTGCTGGTCGTGCGCCAGCCATCATGTCCCATCCCGCCGCCGCCCAGGCGGCGCAGCAGCAGATAACGGCCGGCGACCCCGGCCCACGCCCGACGCCGACGATCCCGCAGGCATCAGTGCGCTGTCCCGGCCCCGTGCACGAACGCACGCAGTGACATCACCGCTCCCCCCGGCGATTCCCCCCGACGCGCCTCATGCTACTGAAGGGCGCGGCCCCTCACTGCCCGCGTGCGTTCAGTGAGGCCAGATAGGCGTTGTATGCCTCAAGTTCCTTGTCACCGTCGCGGTCGGCGGCCCGGTCCTCGCGCCGGGCCTGCCGCTGCTCCGAGCCGTACCACTGGAACAGCAGCGCGAGCAGCACCAGCACGGACGGGACCTCGCTGAACGCCCAGGCGATGCCGCCGGCCATGTTCTGGTCGGAGAGCGCCTCGATGCCGAGCGAGGCCGACGGGTGCGTGAACGTCTCCACCATGGGCGCGGACGCCATCATCAGCGCGATACCGAAGAACGCGTGGAACGGCATGCCCGCGAACAGCTCCAGCATCCGCATCAGATAGCCCGACCGGTGCGGTCCCGGGTCCACGCCCATGATCGGCCAGAAGAAGACCAGGCCGACGGCGAGGAAGTGCACCATCATCGCGATGTGCCCGGCCTTGGAGCTCATCAGGAAGTCGAACAGCGGGGTGAAGTACAGCCCGTACAGGCTGGCGATGAACAGCGGGATGGTGAACGCGGGGTGCGTGATGATCCGCAGATAGCGGCTGTGCAGCAGCTTCAGCAGCAGCTCACGCGGCCCCGTGCGGCCGCGGCCCGCCGGCGGCAGCGCGCGCAGCGCCAGCGTGATCGGGGCGCCGAGCAGGATGAAGATCGGCGACACCATGCTGATGATCATGTGCTGGACCATGTGCACGCTGAACATGACCATGCCGTAGTCGTTCAGCCCCGTACACATCGTCAGCGCGACACTGAGCACACCGACCACGTACGCGACGATCCGCCCCACCGGCCACTTGTCACCCCGCCTGACCAGCCGGACGACCCCCCACCCGTACAGCGCGAGCCCCACCACACAGCCGACGAGAAAGAACGGGTCCGTGGACCATGCGAGCCCTCGTCCCAGCGTGAACGGCGGCAGATCCATCATCATGCCGTGCCCGCTGTGATCCATCCGCCGGCTCCTGTTTCATGGGGTTGTGGGCCATCTGTCCGCACTCAGAGTACGGTCGGCCCCGGCCGCGCTTGCGACCGGGGTCCGTGCAGCCAACCCAGGGGCGCGGGGCTGTGCTCAACTACAGAACGCACTCCGCCTCGGCGTACCGGTCCTCCGGCACCGTCTTCAACGTCTCCACGGCCTCCGCCAGCGACACCATCACAATGCCGGTCCCCCGAAGCGCGGTCATCCGCCCGAACTCCCCCCGATGCACCGCCTCCACCGCATGCCAGCCGAACCGGGTAGCGAGCACCCGGTCGTACGCCGTCGGCGTCCCACCCCGCTGCACATGCCCGAGGATCACCGGCCGCGCCTCCTTGCCCAGCCGCTCCTCCAGCTCGACCGACAGCTGCCGCGCGACCCCGGCGAACCGCTCGTGCCCGTAGACGTCCTTGCCGCCCTCGTCGAACTCCATCGAGCCGGGCCGCGGCTTGGCCCCCTCCGCCACCACGACGATCGCGAACCGCTTCCCCGCCGAGAACCGCTCACCGACCCGCTCGGTCAGCTCCTCGATGCAGAACGGCCGCTCCGGTACGACGATGGCGTGCGCGCCGGCCGCCATGCCGGAGTGCAGCGCGATCCACCCGGTGTGCCGGCCCATGACCTCCACGATCAGCACCCGCTGATGGGACTCGGCGGTGGTCTTCAGCCGGTCCAGCGCCTCCGTCGCGACCCCGACGGCCGTGTCGAAGCCGAACGTCACGTCGGTCACCGCGATGTCGTTGTCTATGGTCTTCGGCACGCCCACGATCGGCAGGCCGCCGTCGGAGAGCAGCCGGGCCGCCTTCAGCGTGCCCTCACCGCCGATCGGGATGATCGCGTCGAGGCCGAGCTCCTCGACGTGCTCCCTGGCCCGCGCCACGCCGTCCCGCAGGTGCTCGGGCCGGACCCGGGAGGACCCGAGGATGGTGCCGCCGCGAGCCAGGATGCCGCTCACCGCGTCGAGGTCGAGCTTGAGGTAGTCGCACTCCAGGAGGCCCTTCCAGCCGTCCCGGAAGCCGATGACCTCGTCGCCGTGGTCGACGACGGCGCGGTGCACGACGGACCGGATGACGGCGTTCAGGCCGGGGCAGTCACCGCCGGACGTGAGGACACCAATGCGCATAGCCCGAAATACCTTCTCAACGTGGGCCGGGTACCGGACCACGTTGTCCGGCTGAATCGCGGCCACCATACCGGCGTGAGGGGGTGACTCCGTACCGTGCGTCCGCCTGGTGGACGCGCCCGCACATGTGAGCGGACGGGCCGTCAGGCGGGCCTGTGATCACCTGCCCGGACTGTCTTGCGCACACCTTGCGCAGAGCTGGAGCGCACATGACACGGGGCTGAAGGGACCCCCGCGCACACCCCCGTACGGCGCCGCGCAACCCCGCGCGACGCCTACGCAGGCTGCTGAGCGGCGGCGACCCGCTCGTTGCGGAGCGCCTCGTACCAGCGGTCGTCGGTCGGCGGCAGCGCGTTGACGTCGAGCGCCAGCTTCAGCAGCAGGTCGGCGATCTGCGGGTTGCGGGCCAGTACCGGCCCGTGCATGTACGTACCGAAGACAGTGTCGTTGTACGCACCCTCCGTACCGTCCCCGGTGCCGTTGCCCTGGCCCAGGCGGACCCGGGCCAGGGGGCGGGCGCCGGGACCGAGGTGCGTGACGCCCTGGTGGTTCTCGAAGCCGGTCAGCTGGGGCAGGCCCAGGCGCGGGTCGATGTCCGCGAGGACGTCACCGACGCACCGCTCGCCCTCGCCGCGCCCCGAGACCACGTCGAGCAGGCCGAGGCCGGGCTCGCGCTGCCCGAGGTCGTTGATGAACTCGTGGCCGAGGATCTGGTAGCCGGCGCACACCGAGAACACGATCGCGCCGTTCTCCACGGCCCGGTGCAGCCCCCCGTCGCGGCGCAGCCGCTCGGCCGCGAGCCGCTGCGGGCGGTCCTCGCCGCCGCCGATCAGATAGATGTCGCCGGAGGTCGGGATCGGCTGGTCGCTGCGCACGTCGAGCCGGGCCACGTCCAGGCCACGCTGCCGGGCCCGGCGCTCCACGACGAGGACGTTGCCCTGGTCGCCGTACGTGCTGAGCAGGTCCGGGTAGATCCAGACGACCCGCAGGCTGTTGTCGCTCACAAATTCCCCTGAATGTGTCAGTTGCCGACGCGGCGGCGCAGGTCCTGGAACGCGGTGTAGTTGGCGATGACCTCGATCCGGCCGGGCGGGCACATCTGCACGGCCTGGTCGAGGTTCTCGTACACCTGGAAGTGCTGGCCCGCGACCTCCAGGCGCACCGCGAGGTCCAGCCTCCGGTCGCCGATGACGCAGATCGGGTGTCCGGTCAGACGCGTGTAGTCGACGTCCCACAGCCAGGAGGTGTCGGTGCCGTCGGCGGAGCGCGCGTTCACCGACAGGATCACCGGGGAGGGCGGCGGGTCGATCAGCGAGAACGTCTCCAGCCAGCCGGCCGGGTTCTTGGCGAGCAGCAGCCTGAGGTCCCGGCCCTGGAACTGGACGATGTCGTAGCGCCCGGCGACGGCCTGCACCTGGTACATGCGTTCCAGGGCGACCTGCGGCGGCACTCCGAAGACGGCGGCGACGGCCGCGGAGCTGGTGGCGTTGGCCTTGTTGGCGCGGCCCGGCAGCTGGAGGTGGATCGGCCAGGCGGAGCCGTGCGGGTCGATGACGTGGTCACCGCGCAGCGCCCAGCTCGGCGTCGGGCGGCGGAAGCCGCACTCGCCGCAGTACCAGTCGTCGCCGGGGCGCTGCATCACACCGCCGCAGGACGGGCAGGACCAGGCGTCGTCCTTCCACATCTGGCCGGCGGCGACCCAGATCACGTTGGGGGAGGAGGAGGCGGCCCACACCACCAGCGGGTCGTCGCAGTTGGCGACGATCACTGCCTTCGACCCGGCGAGACCCTCACGCCAGTTCTCGGCGAGCATCCGGGTCTCGGCGGCGCGGTCGAGCTGGTCGCGGGAGAGGTTGAGCAGGGCGATGCACTTCGGCTCGGTGTCCCGGGCGACGCCGGCGAGGTACTTCTCGTCGACCTCGATGACGGCGTACCGGGCTTCCGAGTCGCCCGCGAGTGCCGAGGTGATACCGGCCGGCATGTTGGCGCCGAGCGCGTTGGAGACGACCGGCCCCGCCGCGCGCAGGGCCTCGGCGATGAGCCGGGTGGTCGTGGTCTTGCCGTTGGTCGCCGAGACCAGGATGCAGTCCAGGCTCTGGGCGAGCCGGCGTAGGAGGTCGGGGTCGAGTTTGAGGGCCACCCGGCCACCGATCACCGAACCGCTGCCGCGCCCAGCGGCGCGCGATGCCGCCGCGACCGCCTTGCCCGCGGTCACGGCCAGCTTGGCCCGCGGCGAGAGCGGGTCCGAGTTGCCTGCCATCAGTTCTCGATCCTCCTTGCGTACGCGCCGCGCCTTGAAGCCTGACGGCCACGTGGTGTGGACCTCAGCCTATCGAGATCCATTCGCACTCCCGAATCGCGCACCACCGTGAGGCCCGCGGCGCGGGCGCTGGTCGAGAGGACCATACTCTTGCCGCCATGCGACACGGCTCGATCCCCGGCGCCCGCGGGCGCGTGCGGCCCCTTTCTTTGCTCGGTGACCCGATTCTCCACGGCTCATGCGCCGAGGTCACCGACTTCGGTCCCGAACTGGCCGGTCTCGTCGAGGACTTGTTCGCGACGATGTACACCGCGCAGGGGGTCGGCCTGGCCGCGAACCAGATCGGCGTGCCGTTGCGGGTGTTCGTGTACGACTGCCCCGACGACGAGGAGGTCCGTCATGTGGGCCACGTCGTGAACCCGCGGTTGATCGAGACGGACGGCGTGGTGATGCGCGGCCCCGAGGGCTGCCTGTCCCTGCCGGGCCTGGAGGCCGGAACGGAACGCTACGACCACGCCGTCGTCGAGGGCGTCACGGTGACCGGTGCCCCGGTCACCGTGCACGGCACGGGTTTCTTCGCCAGGTGCCTCCAGCACGAGTACGACCACGTGGAGGGCCGCGTCTACGCCGACCACCTCACGGGCTGGCGCCACCGAAGACTCATGAGACAGGCGAACCGAGCTTCATGGCACCGGTGAGCGTGCCGACCCGAAAGGGGCGCGGGGCTGTATCGATATGCGGCTCCGCCGCGTGGGCGCGACCAGCCACAGATAACCCGCACCCGGCAGACAGCCGTCAGAACCCCGGACCTCCCATCCTGTCCCCCGCAGCCGCAAGACGACCCCACAACAGGTCAGCCAAACTCCGCACCAACTCGACCCGCGAACAGGGCCGTTCTCCCAGCCACCAGTCCCCGGCAGCATGCATCATCCCGACGATCCCATGCCCCCACACCCGAGCCAGCCGCTCACTCTCGGGCCCGAGATCCAGCCGCTCCTCGATCACCTGCGCCAGTTCCTCGCCCATCCTGCGGAGCAACGGCGCCGAGTGCTTGCCGATGTCGAACCCGGGCTCGCCCGCCTGGCCACCCTCCGCCGGATGCATCAGGAACCGGTACACCTGAGGCCGCGCCTCGATCGCGGTCAGATACGTGTCCAGCGTCGCCTCCACCCGCTCCCGCCGCTCCGCAGGCGCGTCCAGCGCCGCCCGCAGCGAGTCCAGCAGTGCATCGGTGTGCCGCTTGGCCAAAGCGGCGTACAGTCCCCCCTTGTCACCGAAGTGTCGGTAGAGGATCGGCTTGGTGATACCCGCCTCGGCGGCAATCGCGTTCATCGAGGCCTGCGGACCGTCGCGCAGCACCACCCGGTCGGCGGCCTCCAGCAACTCGCGTCGTCGGCGGTCGGCGGACCGCTGTTGTTCGGTCCGCTGTGTGGTGTCCATGAGCTCTCCCCCACCCGTCCTCAATCGGTGATGCCTGCGCAAAGTAACACCCAACACCCACGGCATCGAACGGGCTGCCGACCGGTCGGTAGGAGTTGACTTTTCCTACCCGCCAGTAACAGACTGGTGTTACCGCAAGTAACATTATGCAGTTTCCGCCGCTGGAGGGGACATGGCCGAGTTCACCATGGAGCTCAACGACGAACAGAAGGAGGTCAGGGACTGGCTCCATGGCTTCGCCGCGGATGTGATCCGCCCCGCGGCCGCCGAATGGGACGAGCGTGAGGAGACTCCCTGGCCGGTCATCCAGGAGGCTGCGAAGGTCGGCATCTACTCCCTCGACTTCTACGCCCAGCAGTACTTCGACCCCACCGGCCTCGGCATCCCGATGGCCATGGAGGAGCTGTTCTGGGGGGACGCGGGCATCGCCCTGTCCATCGTCGGCACCGGCCTGGCCGCCGTCGGCGTCCTCGCCAACGGCACCGAGGAGCAGGTCGGCACCTGGATCCCGCAGATGTACGGCGACGCCAACGACGTCAAGGTCGCTGCGTTCTGCTCGTCCGAGCCCGACGCCGGCTCCGACGTGGCGTCCATGCGGACGCGCGCGGTGTACGACGAGGCCAAGGACGAGTGGGTGATCAACGGCACCAAGACCTGGGCGACGAACGGCGGCATCGCCAACGTGCACGTCGTGGTCGCGGTCGTCGACCCGGAGCTGGGCTCCAAGGGCCACGCGTCCTTCATCATCCCGCCGGGCACGCCGGGGCTGTCCCAGGGGCAGAAGTTCAAGAAGCACGGCATTCGTGCATCGCACACCGCCGAGGTGGTCCTGGACGACGTTCGCGTGCCGGGTGCCTGTCTGCTGGGCGGCAAGGAGAAGCTGGACGAGCGGCTTGCGCGGGCGCGCGAGAGGGCGAAGGCCGGGGGTGAGCGGGTCAAGAACGCCGCGATGGCCACGTTTGAGGCTTCGCGGCCGGCGGTGGGGGCGATGGCCGTCGGTACGGCCAGGGCCGCGTACGAGGTCGCCCTCGACTACGCCAAGACGCGTGAGCAGTTCGGGCGGCCGATCATCGACAACCAGGGTGTTGCCTTCCAACTGGCCGACATGCGCACGCAGATCGACGCCGCCCGGCTGCTTGTGTGGCGTGCCTCGTGGATGGCGATCAACGGCAAGCCGTTCACTGCCGCAGAGGGTTCGATGTCCAAGCTGTTCGCAAGTGAGACGGCGAAGAAGGTCACGGCCCAGGCGATACAGATCCTGGGGGGCAACGGGTACACACGGGAGTATCCGGTGGAGCGGATGCATCGGGATGCCGCGATTTACACGATCTTCGAGGGTACGAGTGAGATTCAGCGGCTGGTGATTGCGCGGACCCTGTCGGGGATGCCGATTCGGTAGCGCCGTAGGGGGTGTGCGTTGCGGACTGCGGGCTGTCTGTTGCCGGGGCACAAAACACCCGCACACGGCACCGAACGCGCACTCCTACGGCGAAACGCCGAACCGTTAGTCGCGGGCCCCACTGCTATGCGCAATGCACGCCACATCAATCCGGTCAGCCAACTTCGCCAGCTCAATGGTCAACGCAGCGACGGTGTCCTCATCGAGCCCGTCCTCACCCGCTTCCACCAGCCGCACCCACCGCCCGCCCACCATGCGGAGCAGCTTGCTCACGTCGGCCGCAGCCACCTGCAAGGTCCCGCGGTCATCGACGATCAGAGGCAGAGTCACTTCGCGGTTCACACCCGCGATCGTAACCGCGCAGCGCTCACGCACCGTGCCAAACCGTCGTGATGTTGCAGAACTCCCGGATTCCATGCCCGGACAGCTCACGCCCGTACCCCGACCGCTTCACGCCACCGAACGGAAACGCCGGGTGAGACGCCGTCATCCCGTTGAGGTACACACTCCCCGCCTCCAGATCCCGCACGAACCGTTCGACCTCCTCCCCGTCCCGCGTCCAGACGTTGGAACTCAGCCCGAACGGCGAGTCGTTGGCGATCAGCAAGGCCTCGTCCAGGTCACCCGCCCGGTACAGCGCGGCCACCGGCCCGAACGCCTCCTCCCGGTGGATGCGCATCTCCCGGGTGACACCGGCGAGCACGGTCGGCGGGTAGTACCAGCCGGGCCGGTCGGGACGCTCCCCGCCGCACAGCACGCGCGCGCCGCCGCGCACCGCGTCGTCCACCAGCTCCTCAAGGTCGTCCCGGCCCTTCTCGCTGGACAGCGGCCCGACCTCGGTGTCCTCGTCCAGTGGGTCACCGGTCTTCAGCGCGTTCATGCCCCGCACGAACCGCTCGGCGAACGCGTCGTAGACGTCCGTGTGCACGATGAACCTTTTGGCGGCGATGCACGACTGCCCGGTGTTCTGCACCCGCGCGGTCACCGCGACCTGCGCGGCCCGGTCCAGGTCGGCGGACGGCATCACCACGTACGGGTCGCTGCCGCCCAGCTCCAGCACCGTCTTCTTGACCATCTCCCCGGCGGTGGAGGCGACCGCCCGGCCCGCGGGCTCGCTGCCGGTGAGCGTCGCCGCCTTCACCCGCTCGTCGCGCAGGATGTCGTCGACCGTGCGGGCGGGGACGAGCAGGGTCTGGAAGCAGCCCTCGGGGTAGCCCGCCCGGTGCAGCAGGTCCTCCAGGTACAGCGCGGTCTGCGGCACGTTCGAGGCGTGCTTGAGCAGGCCGACGTTGCCCGCCATCAGCGCGGGCGCGGCGAACCGGACCACCTGCCACAGCGGGAAGTTCCACGGCATGACCGCGAGCACCGGGCCGAGCGGCCGGTAGCGCACCCGGACGCGGGAGGCACCGGAGTCCTTCACGTCGTACTCGGCGGGCTCCTCGTCGGCGAGCAGTTCCTCGGCGTGCTCGGCGTACCAGCGCATCGCCTTCGCGCACTTCGTCGCCTCCGCGCGGGCCTGCCTGACCGGCTTGCCCATCTCGGTGGTCATCATGCGCGCGACGTCCTCCGTGTCCTCGTCGAGCAGCTCCGCGGCCCGGCGCAACAGGCGCGCCCGCTCGTCGAAGGACGTCGTGCGGTACGTACGGAAGGTGGCCTCGGCGAGCTGGAGCCGGCGCTCGATCTCCTCCTCGCCCATGGCCTCGTACGTCCTGACCGTCTCGCCGTTCGCCGGGTTCACCGTCGCGATGGGCATGGCTGACCTCCCTCGGAGCGACCTGTGTTTCGACCTTCCCGCGCGGCGGTGGGCGCCGCAACGCATGGACGGCTGTTCAGTCCGAGTGCTCCGCCAGCCGGTCGAGAAACGCGGCCTGCGCCTGCACGATCACCTCGCGCGCCCGGTCCAGGCCGAACCACGCCACCCGGTCCAGCTCGGCGAACTCCTGGAAGCGCCCGGACCGCGGCGGCCACTCCATCGTGAACGTGCCGGGGTCGATCGTCGCCGGGTCAAGATCGGCCTCGACCGCCCAGGCGGTGACGATCTTGCCGCCGGTCTGCCGGACCTCGCCCAGTGGTACGGCCTCGCCGTCGGGCGGCGGCAGCCCCAGCTCCTCCTGGAACTCCCGGCGGGCGGCCTCCCACGCGGGCTCGTCCGGGTCGTACTCGCCCTTCGGCACGGTCCACGCACCCGCGTCCCGCTTCGCGAAGAACGGGCCGCCCATGTGGCCGAGCAGCACCTCCAGGCCGTCGTCGGCTCGCCGGAACAGCAGCAGGCCGGCGCTCCGCCAGCCCTTCACGGCCGTACCTCCGGGTGCGCGGCGAGCAGGGTCTCCACCGTGTCGGCCTCCTCCGGGCGTTTGTCCTCGCGGTAGCGGACGACGCGGGCGAAGCGGAGGGTGACGCCGGCCGGGTAGCGGGTGGACCGCTGCAGGCCGTCGTAGGCGATCTCGACGACGAGTTCGGGGCGTACGGTGACCACCCAGCCGTTGTCCTCGACAGCCAGCTCCTGGAGCCGCTCGGTCTGCCAGGCCAGCATCGCGTCCGTCATGCCCTTGAAGGTTTTGCCGAGCATCGCGACGCCGCCGTCGGCGGTGCGGGCACCCAGGTGCAGATTGGACAGCTTGCCGGTGCGGCGGCCGTGGCCCCACTCGGCGGCCAGGACGACGAGGTCGAGGGTGTGGACGGGCTTGACCTTCAGCCAGGCCGCGCCGCGCCGGCCCGCACTGTAGGCGGCGTCGAGCGCCTTGACGACGACGCCCTCGTGGCCGCGCTTCAGCGTCTTGGCCAGGAACTCTTCCGCCGTGCGGACGTCCTCCGGCCCGGACACCGGCGTGCGCCGTACCCGCATCGGCTCCGGCACGAGCCGGGCCAGCTCCGCGTGCCGTTCGGCGAACGGCAGGCCGAGCAGGTCGCGGCCGTCGACGGACAGGGCGTCGAAGAACACGGGGGAGACCGGGACCTCGCGGGCGGCAGTGGCCACGTCGACGCGGGAGCCCACCCGTCCGGCGGTCTCCTGGAAGGAGCGCGGCCGTCCGTCCGCGTCGAAGGAGATCACCTCGCCGTCGAGGATGAACCGCTCGCCCCTCAACCCGAGTGCGGTGGCGGTCAGTTCGGGCAGGCGGTCGGTGATGTCGTCCAAGGTGCGGGTGTAGATCCGTACGGTGTCGCCGTCCCGGTGGACCTGAACGCGGATGCCGTCCAGCTTCTCCTCGACCGCGCAGGCGCCCAGCTTGTCGACCGCCTTGGCGACCGAGGAGGCGCTGTGCGCCAGCATCGGCAGCACCGGGCGGCCGACGGTCAGCCGGAACCGCTCCAGCGCGGCGGGCCCGTCCGCGAGCAGGGCCTCGGCCACCGCCTGCAGGGAACCGGCGAGCATCACCGCCCGCCGGACGTCCGCCGGGGGCGCCCCGGTCGCCCCGGCCAGGCCCTCGACCGCGACCGCGTCCAGTGCGCCCTGCCGGACCTCGCCGGTGAGCAGCCCGAGCAAAAAGCGCTGCTCGTCCGCAGTGGCCGCGCTCATCAACTCGCCGACGAGCCGGGATCGTTCCGCTTGGGAGCCGGGGCCGGACACCGCACCGAGCTCGGTCAGCCGGGCATCGACCTCGCGCACGGTGAGGCCGGGCTCGGGGGCCGGGGCGACCGGGCGGCTGAGCACCTTCCAGCCGACGCCGAGCCGCCCCTGGGGCAGCCGTCCCGCCAGATACGGGATCACGACCGGCACGTCGTCCGCCTCCGCGTCCCGGAACAGCTCCGCGAGCAGCGCGATCTTCCGGGACCGCGCCGAGGTGGCGGCGACCTCCCGGGACACCTGGGCCAGGCGGGCCAGCAACATGCAGCCATGGTGCAACGGAGGCGGGGCCTCCACACCCGGACGACGGCGGATGTGCGCCGCCGGGGCCGGGTGGCGGCGGATCTGTGTCGTCACACGGCCGTGGGACGCCGGTCCGGCGCTGCCGCGGATGGGGCGGTGGCGGTCCTGCGCCGGCCCGGCCGGCGGTGGCGGTCCCGTGCCATCCCTGCCGGGCAGCCCGCGCCCGCGCCGGGAAGCGCGGTGCGGCGGCGGTTCCAGTCGCCATACCTGGGTGTCGGCTCCTGTCGTCGCGGCTGTGTCGGGCTCGGCTGTTCGGGGATGGCGGTGGGCCCGTTGTGCCCGCGTGGCGACTTTTGGCTGTCCGGGGTGGGGGCGCGGTTGTGTGTCGTCTGTGTGTTGGCCTCCGGCTCTCCTGGGTGGTGTCGGCTCCTGTCGTCGCGGCTGCGTCAGGTTCGGCTGCTGAGGGATGGCGGTGGGGCCGTGCTGCCCGTGTGGCGGCCTTTGGCTGTCCGGGACGGGGGCGCCTGCGCTGCCCGTGTGGCAGCCCCCGGCTGTCCGGGACGGCGGCGCGTCAGTGCTGCCCGTGCGTGGGCCCCTGGCTGTCCGGGACGGCGGCGGTTCTGGACCGCCCTTCGCGTCGCCCCCGGCTGTTTCTGGTGGCGGCACCCTACGCCGCCACCGCCGTGTCCAGGTCGGTCATCAGCATGTCCCCGACGATCGCGGCTGCCGCGCGGTAGCCGCCGCCGGCCGCGTGGACGACCTGTTCGGCGCATCCGATCGCGTTGCCCGCGGCCCAGACGCCGGGGACGGTCGTCAGGCCCGTCGGGTCGACTACGGGATACGCGCCGAACGGGGTCTCAGCTCGGCGCCCGGCCGCTCCAGCAGGCCGGTCTGCGGGACGGGACGCGGCCCGACGTACAGCACCGAGCGGGCGTGCGTCGTGCCGTCCGCGAGGCGGAGCCCGGTGAGCCGGTCGTTCTCGACCAGCAGCTCAGTGACCTCGCCGGGCACCACGTCCACCCCGGCCGCGGCGAGCCGGCGCAGGTCCTGGCCGGACAGTTCCTCCTCGGGGACCGTGTGCAGGAACAGCCGTGTGTCCTTCGACCACTGCGACACCATCAGCACCTGGTGCACGCTCATCGGGCCGGACGCGAGCACCCCGAACCGCTCGTCGCGCACCTCCCAGCACGTCTCGGTCATCGTGACCACCTCCACCACGACAGTCGCCCGACCGCTGCGGGATTGACAAACAGCATTGCCGAAACTGCAATACGTCCATGACGACGGACGAGGTTCTCGCGGGTGTGGGTCCCAGGCTGAGAAAGATCCGGAAGGACCGGGAGGTGACCCTCGCCGCGCTCTTCGAGGCGACCGGCATCTCCGTCAGCACCCTCTCGCGCCTGGAGTCGGGGCTGCGCAAACCCAGCCTCGAACTGCTGCTGCCGATCGCGCGGGCGCACGGCGTGGCGCTGGACGAGTTGGTGGGCGCCCCGCCAGTAGGGGACCCCCGGGTGCGGGCCGAGCCGATCACCCGGGACGGCCGGACGATGATCCCGCTCACCCGGCAGCCCGGCGGGCTCCAGGCGTACAAGGTGATCGAGCCTCCGCGCCGCCTCGAACCCGACCCACGGGTCCACGAGGGCTACGAGTGGATGTACGTGCTGTCCGGGCGGCTGCGGCTGGTGCTCGGCGACCACGACGTGGTGCTGGGGGCGGGGGAGGCCGCCGAGTTCGACACCCGGGTCCCGCACTGGTTCGGGTCCACGGGGGACGGGCCGGTCGAATTCCTCAGCCTGTTCGGGCCGCAGGGCGAGCGGATGCACGTACGGGCACGGCCGAAGAAGGCGGGCTGAGAGCCTGCGTGACGCACGCGACTGTTCCCTGATCGTCAAGCGACCGCTTAGTATGCGGTGACCCCGGTCAGACACCGCAGCCCCGTGGAGGCTCCGCATGCAGGCATGGCAGGTGCACGAGAACGGCGAGCCGAGCGAGGTGATGCGCCTGACGGACGTGGCGCCGCCGACGCCCGGCGACGGCCAGGTCCTGCTGAAGGTGCGCGCCGCGAACATCAACTTCCCGGACGCCCTGCTGTGCCGGGGCCAGTACCAGGTCAGGCCGCCGCTGCCGTTCACCCCGGGCGTGGAGATCTGCGGCGAGAGCGAGGACGGCCGGCGCGTCATCGCCAACCCCGCGTTGCCGTACGGCGGTTTCGCCGAGTACGCCGTCGCGGACGCCGCCGCCCTCCTGCCCGCACCGGACGCCCTTGACGACGCCGAGGTTGCCGCCCTGCACATCGGCTACCAGACGGGCTGGTTCGGCCTGCACCGCCGGGCCCGCCTGGAGGCCGGCGAGACACTGCTCGTCCACGCTGCCGCAGGAGGGGTCGGCAGCGCGGCCGTGCAGCTCGGCAAGGCGGCCGGAGCGACCGTCATCGGCGTCGTGGGCGGCGCCGAGAAGGCCGCCGTGGCAAGGGAGCTGGGCTGCGACGTGGTCATCGACCGGCGCGCCGAGTCCGCCGAGGACGTGGTCGCCGCCGTGAAGGAGGCCACCGGCGGCCGGGGCGCCGACGTCATCTACGACCCCGTCGGCGGCGAGGCCTACGCTCAGTCCGCCAAGGTCGTCGCCTTCGAGGGCCGGATCGTGGTCGTCGGCTTCGCGAGCGGCTCGATCCCCAGCCCAGGGCTGAACCACGCACTTGTGAAGAACTACTCGATCCTCGGCCTGCACTGGGGCCTGTACAACACCAAGAACCCCAAGCTGGTCCAGCACTGCCATGAGCAGCTCACCGAACTGGCCGCCCGGGGCGCGATCCGGCCGCTGGTGAGCGAGCGGGTGCCGCTCGGCGGGGCCGCGAGCGCCGTGCAGAAGGTGGCGGACGGTCTGAGCACCGGCCGGATCGCCGTCGTGATGGAGGGGGCAACATGACCGACGCCGAAGAACTGCGCCGCCGCACGCGGGGGTTGCTGGCGGACCATCCGCCCGCGACCACGGACCGCCCGGACTTCCTCAAGGCCCGCTTCAACGCCGGACTCGCCTGGGTGCACTACCCCGAGGGCCTCGGCGGACTCGGTGCGCCCCGCTCCCTCCAAGCCGTCGTGGACGCCGAGTTGGAGGCCGCCGGCGCTCCCGACAACGACCCGCGGCGCATCGGTATCGGGCTGGGAATGGCCGCGCCGACCATCCTCCGTTACGGCACCGAGGAGCAGCAGCGGCGGTACCTGAGGCCGCTGTGGACAGGCGAGGAGGTCTGGTGTCAGCTGTTCAGCGAGCCCGGCGCCGGATCCGACCTGGCCGCCCTCGGCACGCGGGCCGTTCGGGAAGGCGACGGCTGGGTGGTCAACGGGCAGAAGGTGTGGACGTCCAGCGCGCACGTGGCCCGCTGGGCGATCCTCATCGCCCGCACCGACCCGGACGTGCCCAAGCACCAGGGCATCACGTACTTCGTCTGCGACATGACCGACCCCGGCGTCGAGGTGCGGCCGCTGCGCCAGATCACCGGCGAGGCCGAGTTCAACGAGGTGTTCCTGACCGACGTCCGCATCCCGGACTCGCGGCGCCTCGGTGAGGTCGGCGACGGCTGGCGGGTCGCGCAGACGACCCTGATGAACGAGCGCGTCTCCATCGGCGGCATGCGTATCCCGCGCGAGGGCGGCATGATCGGCCCGGCCGCCAGGACCTGGCGCGAACGCCCCGACCTGCGCACCCACGACCTGTACCAGCGGCTGCTGAAACTCTGGGTGGAGGCCGAGGTCGCCCGCCTCACCGGCGAACGGCTGCGCCAGCAGCTCGTCGCCGGCCACCCCGGCCCTGAAGGCTCCGGCTTGAAGCTCGCCTTCGCCCGCCTCAACCAGGAGATCAGCGGCCTGGAGGTGGAACTCCTCGGCGAAGAGGGCATGTTGTACGACGACTGGACCATGCACCGCCCGGAGCTGGTCGACTTCACCGGCCGCGACGCCGGGTACCGCTATCTGCGTTCCAAGGGCAACAGCATCGAGGGCGGGACCAGCGAGGTCCTGCTGAACATCGTCGCCGAGCGCGTCCTGGGTCTGCCCGCCGAGCCGCGCACCGACAAGGACGTCGCCTGGAAGGACCTCGCCCGATGAGCACACAGCCCGACCTGCTGTACTCGGAGGAGGAAGAGGCGCTCCGCTCCGCCGTCCGGGACCTGCTCACCGACCACTGCGACGCGGCGGGCGTGATCGCCCGCACCGAGTCCGACGCCCCGCACGACCTGTCGCTGTGGAAGGCGCTCGCCGACGGGATGGGCCTCGCGGGCCTGCTGGTGCCCGAGGAACGGGGCGGCCAGGGGGCCACGCACCGCGAAGCCGCCGTGGTCCTGGAGGAGTTGGGGCGGGCCGTCGCCCCCGTGCCGTATCTCACCAGCGCCGTCGTCGCCACCGAGGCGCTGCTGGCGTGCGAGGCCGAAGAGGGCCTGCTCGCCGACCTGGCGTCCGCACGGCGGATCGGCGCCCTCGCCGTCGCGCTGAACGTGGCTCCGGGCAGCGCGTACAAGGTCGTACGGCATGAAGGCGGCGCCCTGCACGGTGAGCTGACCGGCATCGCGGACGCGGCCGTCGCCGACGTGCTGCTGGTGCCCGCGGACGACGGCGGGCTGTACGCGGTAGTCACCTCGGACGCAGCCGCCGTGACCGTCACCCCGCAGGTGTCCCTGGACCTGACCCGGCCGGTGGCGACCGTGACGCTGGACGCCGCGCCCGGCCTCCTGCTGGGCGATGCCGAGCCCGCCGTACGACGCGCCCTGCGCGCCGGGGCCGGTCTGCTGGTCTCCGAGCAACTCGGCGTCGCCGACTGGGCGCTGACCGAGACGGTCCGCTATCTGAAGGACCGCAAGCAGTTCAACCGGCCCGTCGGCGGCTTCCAGGCGCTCAAGCACCGTCTCGCCCAGCTGTGGCTGGAGGTCGTCAACCTGCGCGCCGCCGCCCGTAACGCGGCCGACGCGCTGGCGACCGGCGAGTACGGCGACGAGGGGGCCGTGGCGGTCGCCGTCGCGCAGGCGTACGCGGCGCCCGTCGCCGTGCACGCCGCCGAGGAAGCGCTGCAACTGCACGGCGGCATCGGCATGACCTGGGAGCACCCGGTCCATCTCTGCCTGAAGCGGGCCAAGGCCGACTCGATCGCGTACGGCACGGCGGGCGCCCACCGCGCCGCCCTGGCCGAACTGGTCGACCTGCACGCCCCCTGACGTACACCTGGTTGACGACCGCGAGAAGCCCGCCCCACCTGGGGCGGGCTTTTTCGTGCCCCTCCCGGGGAGGCGGTGAACACCCGACGGCAGTCCAGCCAACTCCTGCCACGCAACGCCTCTTTGACGGCCGGGGACCGCATACTCTCCCCCAGTCTCGACTTCGCTCGACCGGGTGGTACCCCATCCGGTCCCACACGGCACTCCCCGGGAGGCAGCGCATGGCCCTCACCACCCGTCGCAGAGCCCTCACCACCCTCGGCGCCGCCCTCGCGGGCACCGTCGCCCTGCCCGCCACGCGCGCGCTGGCGGGCGAACAACGGCACTGGCCACGCCCGTTGTGGCGCGCCCACGCCCACAACGACTACGAGCACCCGCGGCCCCTCCTCGACGCCCTCGACCACCGCTTCGGCAGCGTCGAGGCCGACATCTACCTGGTCGGCGACCAGCTCCTCGTCGCCCACGACCCGGAGGACCTCGACCCCACCCGCACCCTTGAGTCCCTCTACCTCGACCCGCTAGCCGCCCGCGTCCGGGCGGGCCACGGCTCCGTGTACCGCGGTCACCGGGGATCCCTGCAACTCCTCGTCGACATCAAGACCGAGGGCTCCTCGACGTACCTCGAACTCGACCGGCACCTGGCGCGCTACCGGCACCTGTTCACGACGTACGCCCACGGCCGGGTGTTCCCCGGCCCGGTCACCGCGGTGATCTCCGGCGACCGCGCCGCCCGGAAGCCCATGGCGGCACAGCGCGTCCGCCGCGCCTTCTACGACGGCCGCCTCGCCGACCTCGGCAGCTCCGCACCGGCCTCCTTCATCCCGCTGGTCAGCGACAACTGGACGCTCAACTTCACCTGGCAGGGCATCGGCGCCTTCCCCGACGCCGAGCGGCGCAAGCTGCACGGCATCGTGCGGGCGGCGCACGCGCACGGGCAGAAGGTGCGGTTCTGGGCCACGCCCGACACGGCGGGCGCCGCCCGGGACGCGCTGTGGACCGAGCTGCTCGCGGCGGGCGTCGACTACCTCAACACCGACGACCTCGCCGGCCTGGAGGCCTTCCTCGACGCCCACGGCGCGGCCTAGCACCACCGAACGGCACCGCCGGAAGCGGCGTCGACACCACACGTTCGGCGGACAGGCCAGCCGCACGGACGAACCCTCCGCTACGCCACACTTGCGGCCGAACGCCGTGAACCCTGACAAGGCGGCGTGGCGGAGGAGGTTGACGATGGCCGTTTCCATTTCTGTGGTGCTGTTGCTCGCGATCCTGGCGGTGATCTTCGTGCGCAACGGCGGGCTGAAGGTCTCCCACGCGCTGGTGTGCCTGCTACTCGGGTTCTACCTGGCCAGCACGAACGTCGCCCCGACCATCCACAGCGGCCTCACGGCCACCGCGGACATCGTCAGCAGCCTCAGACCGTGAGTCACGGCGCCGCGAACACCCCGATGCCGTTGGGTACGGGGCGTTCCGCGCCGCCGCTGGGATGGTTGCGCACGGACACTGCGGCCGCGCCCGGCGCGCGGGCCACCAGCGTCGACGACCCGCCGCCGTCCAGGCTGAAGGCGTCCACGGAGCCCAGCGTCCGCATGACGTCGGCCACTTCGGCGATCGTCAGACCGGTGCGGTACGGGGGTGCGCCGTCGAGTGCGAGCAGCACCAGGCGCCGCCCGCCGTCCGCGATGCCGGCGGCGGTGCGCACCGCCGAGGTCACGCCGTCCAGGCCGGGCAGCGGCTGCCCGCCCCTGAGCACCGGGTAGCCGCCGACGACGAACTCGTACGCCACCCGGGACGCGGCCGCCAGAGCGTGCCGCACCTCGACGGCCTCGCCGACGGCGAACTTCCGCAGCTGCTGGGCGCCCGCCTCGCGGCCGACCAGTACGGTCGTCCCCGGCGCGACGGGTCCGCTGCCCGGGGTGTCGGCGGCCGAGGCCACCCGGCCGTGGCGGACCGTCACCTCGTAGGTGTCCGTGCTGCACGGAGCGGCCCGGTCGGTGTCCGTGCCGCACACGGCGCGCAGCCGCGACACGCTGCCCCACTGCGAGGTGAACGCCCCGATCGAGCCGACCGGCAGCGCGTACTGGTTGAGTCCGCGCAGCGGCAGCTCGCCGGCGGGCGTGCGGATCGAGCCGTCGAGGACCACGCGGTCCAGCCGGGCCAGCCGGTCCGTCCCCACGCCGATCACGTCCTCGGTGGTCGTGCCGGGCGGCAGCGCGGGCCCGAAGCGCTGCCCGTCCGGCACCGCCGCCTTGAGCGCCCGGCCCTGCGCGATCGCCGGTCCAACGCTCGCGCCGGTCGCCTCGACGCCCGGATGCTGGGTCTCGGTGATGTTGAAGAAGTCACCGTTGACGCCCGCGACGGCACCCTGTGCGTCGGCCAGCCGCGACACCGTGGCCCGCGCGGCGACCGCCCCCGGGTACAGCAGGCCGACGCGGACGTGCGGGTCGCTCAGGTCGACGCTCAGCACGTGGGCGTGCGTCACACCTTTCGACGCCCGGATGTCGAACTGCTCGTACGTCACGCCGGGTGCGATCCGGCCGGCGCCGTTCGGCGCGGCGCCGGCCGGGGCCGCGCCCAGCAGGGCCGCCCCGGCCAGTGCGGTGAGCGCCGCGAGAAACGCCCGTACGGATCTGCCGGTTCTGCCCGCTGCGCGCCGCTGCCGGTGACGTGTCACGGTCCCCCCTGATGTCTCGTCAACTTCTCCTGGGCTCGCGAGAAGTGCACCAGACGACGGAGACCGTCGAGACGGCTAGGCGCCGACTACACGGGAACGGATGAGAAAACGCACCCCCTCGGGTGCCTCCAGCGAGAAACCGCTGCCGCGGCCGGGTACGACGTCCACGATCAGCCGGGTGTGGCTCCACACCTCGTACTGGCTGCGCGACATCCAGAACGTCACCGGCTCCTCGACGCCCTCGACGTCGAGTTCCGCGAGCAGGACGTCCGAGTCGCCGGTGCGGAACTCGCCGGCCGGGTAGCACATGGGGGCACTGCCGTCGCAGCAGCCGCCGGACTGATGGAACATCAGCGGGCCGTGGGCCGCGCTCAGCCGGCGCAGCAGGCCGGCCGCCGCCGGGGTGAGCTCGACGCGGGGGTTCTCCTCGTACATGCCGTCCGTCCCAGTGAGTGCCGCTGCGGTCACCGGCCCGTCGTCGGCCCGGTCACCGCCAGCACAGCACGGCGGAGGTTGCGAGAGGGTTGCGCCCCGCACGCTGCCCCGGTCGGTCGATCGGCACAGTCGGCTCAGCCGTCGAGGGCCGCGCCGCGCGACAGCACGGTCACGCGGTGGAAGTTGCAGCCGGCGTGCGGCACCGCGCCGGTCGCGGGCCAGGCCTGATGGGACTTCAGGGCGATGCTCACCAGGCTCATCAGCAGGGCGATGTCCGCTTCACAGTCGAGGTGGACGGTCACCCAGTGCGATCCCGGGATCAGGTGGATCGCACTGGAGCCGACGAGGTCGTAGTGGAACCGCTGTATGGCCCGGCTGGTGAGGTGCAGGTCCACGTCACGGTCGGAGTGGAAGTGGACGATCTCGTCCCGGCCGGAGCTGAGCGCCCGCCCGATGCCGCAACTGGCCGGGGCTGCCGTCAGGTCGGGCCAGGCTTGCAGTTGCTCCCGGGCGCGCTGGGCCAGTGTCATGCCCTCATCGTCGCCCGCTCACTGCACCGCAACCGCAGGTTGAGGGATTCGTAACCGGGCTGTGAGGTGACGATCCGTCGGCAATCGATCACCCACGGCGGCCCCGGGAGCCGTCCGGGTGCGGCTCAGGACAGCGGCGCCGTGGAGCCCCTGATCACCACGCGGCAGGGCAGGGCCTCGACGCCCGAGCGGCGGGTGCCGGTGAACGCGCTGAACAGGGCCTGCGCGGCGGTGCGGCCGACCTGTTCGCGTGAACGAGGACGGTACCGAGGCCCACCTCGACTCCGCCACCGCGAAGCAGGTCTACGACACCTACCGCGGCTGGGTGAACGACGACATCGTGGCCCCCGGCGCACGTGACGAGACGGGCACGACCTGGACCGGCGTCTTCCCCAAGGGCAAGGTCGGCGTCATGCCGATGCCGTCGACCACGCTGGGCCTGATGCCCAAGAACCTCGACCTCGGCGTCGCGCCCATCCCGGGCCCCGACGGCGGCAAGTCGACCTTCGTCGGCGGCGACGCCATCGGCATCTCCGCCACCAGCGAGTCGGCCGACCAGGCCTGGAACTTCCTCGCCTGGTCCCTGGACGAGAAGGCACAGGTCGACGTGGTCGCCGCGCACAAGGACGTGGTGGCGCGCACCGAACTCGCGTCCAACAAGCACTCCAAGGCCGACCCGCGGCTGGTGACCATCAGCGCGCCCGTCTCGCTGCTCGCGGCGGTCGTACGGCAGTGGGAGGCCACGGTCGCCCGGCGGACGTATCTGACCGGCGGCATGGGCTCGCACCACCGGGACGAGTCCTTCGGCGACGACTTCGTGCTGCCGCCGGACCGCGCCTACTCCGAGACCTGCGCCGCCGTCGCGTCCGTGATGCTCAGCTGGCGGCTGCTGCTCGCCACCGGCGAGCCGCGCTTCGCCGACCTGGCCGAGCGGACCCTGTTCAACGTGGTCGCCACCTCCCCCTCGGAGGACGGCCGGGCCTTCTTCTACGCCAACACCCTGCACCGGCGCCACCGCGGCACCGTGCCCGCCCCGGACGCGCCGAGCCCGCGTGCCGAATCGAGTCTGCGCGCCCCGTGGTTCGAGGTGTCCTGCTGCCCGACCAACGTCGCGCGCACCCTGGCCCTCCTGCCCGGTTGTCTGGCGACTGAGGACAACGGTGGCCTGCAACTGCACCAGTACGCCGGTGCAGAGATCACCACCTCCCTCGCCGCGCTGCGGGTTCGTACCGAGGGACGGGGCCGGTGGAACCGTGACCGTCGCCGGGGACCCCACCGCACACGGCGACACGCCGTGGCCGTACCAGCCGCTCGGACACCCGGCCGCGGAGGCCGCCACCGTCGGCATCGCCCTGGTGCCCTACTACTTCTGGGCGAACCGCGGGCCTTCGACGATGCGCGTGTGGCTTCCGACGGCAACACCCAAGGGGAGGTAGCCATGCACGCACCGCGAAGACGCCACCGTCGGGGAACCGTGGCCGGAGCGCTCGCCCTGGCCTTGCTGGCCTCGCTGGCCGCCACCTGCCCGGCCGCCGCGGACAACTCGGCCATCGGCTACCCGGTCTACTCCGGATCCGCCCCCCCCGTGCCGGAACTGCCCGCCGGTTTCGCCCCGCACCGCACCCTGCGCGCCCAGTACGAGGCCGACCGCAGGGCCGGGGACGGTACCGACTTCTGGATGGACCGCATGCTGGCCCGCAAGGGTGAGGACCCGGCAGGCGACTGGCTGTTCACCCGGGGCCGGGCGGTGTTCATGAAGGAACACGACCCCGCGCGGCTCGGCTTCGCCGGCCAGGTCGCGTACTGGAGAGCATCGACAACCGCTCCGCCTACACGCTCACCCTGGCCGTGAACGGCGAGAACCTCACCCTCCGGGAGGACACCAGCGCCCGGACACAGACCCCCAGTCACTGGCGCAGCGAGTTCACCCACGAGGCCACCGGCCTGGAGGTGACCCAGACCAAGTTCATCACCGACGCGAACGTCGCCTTGACGAACCTGGCCCTCACCAACACCGGTTCCGTATCCACCAGAGCGGGCGATCTCCTCGGTGACGAAGCCGAGTTGGAACCTCGCCCGGTACGCGGAACAGAACGTGCGGGGCCAGCTGGAGCACTACGACCACGACGGCAACGGCCTGATCGAGTACGACTGGGGCGCCATGACCGGCAACGACGCCGACGCGGTGTCCTTCGACTGGCGGCCCGGGAACCTCGACCGCGGAATCGGCGTACGTGTACGCAATGCCCTGGCGGCGGCCCGCGCGTACGAGCTGCTCGGCGAGACCGCGAAGGCCCGCGCGTCGCCACGACCGTCGCGCGCTTCACCGAGGCGGGTACATACACACTCGAACTCACCGCCAGCGACGGCGCGTCGGAGTCCTCGAAACGGGTCGTGGTGAAGGCGGAGGGGCTGGGCCACGGCAGGCGTCACGGTGACCGTGAACGGGGTCCGGCAGCGGGTGCAGGCCGTGCCCGGCAGCTATCTCACGCTGAGCAGGAGGTGGCGCAGCGGCGACCGGGTGGGCATCTCCACGCCGTACCGGCTGCGCGTCGAACGGGCCCCGGACGACCCCGCCGTCCAGTCGCTGTTCTACGGGCCGGTAACTCCTGGTGGCCCAGAACCCCGAACAGGCGTTCCGCACCTTCTCCTTCTACCGGCACTTCACGCTCCGGGGCGACCTGGCCGACGCGATCCGGCCCGAGGGCAGGCCCCTGCACTTCACCACGCACGGACTGACCCTCGCCCCGTTCCACATCGGGGACGACACCCGCTACCACGCCTACTTCAGGCGCTCCGAGCCTGTCGTCGTGTTCGGCGCCGCTGACTCGGGCGTCCCCAACCGCGCCCGCGCCGACGGCCTGACCTTCCTCGACGCGCTCTGGCAGCAGGCGCCGTTCGCGGCCTCCGCCCAGTTCGTGCGCGCGGTGCGCGGCCTCGCCGACACCTATCTGTCCGCGGGGCTGTTCAGCAGCACCGAGCGCGACCGGGTCGTCGCGGCCGCGGTGGACGCGGACCTGAGACGGTGAGACCAGGCGTTGAGAGCGGGCGTTGAGACCGCGCCTGCGGGCCTGTCGTAGGCGGGAGCGCCTGCGTGTACGTGACGTAGGGGCGGCGAGGCGTTTTATAGTCGTTTGATGCAATTGGTGCCGAGATGGATCCTGCTCTCGTCGGGTTGTGCGCCCTTGTTGCTGATCGCGGGCTGGACGATCGCGGCGGCGCTGGAAGGGTCCGCGTACGACCCCGTCACCCAGACGATCAGCGTCCTGGCGGCCTACGGGTCGCCGGGATTCTGGGTGATGTCCGGAGCACTGCTCGCGCTCGGCGTCTGCCATCTGCTCACCGCCTGGGGCCTGCGCCCGGCCGCACTCGCCGGACGCCTGGCGCTGGGCGGCGGGGGAGTGGCGGCGCTCGCGGTGGTCCTGATCCCGGCGCCGAGCAGCGGCGGCTCCCTGCGCCACGGTTCGGTCGCCGCGGTGGGCTTCGGCCTCCTGGCGGTGTGGCCGGTCCTGGCCGCAGACCGCAGCGCCACCGCGCCCTGGGGACTGCGGCCGACGCCCGCTCTCGCGGCGACCGCGCTGATGACCGTCGGCGCGGCGTGGTTCGTCGTCGAGATGCACCACCACGGCGCCCCCGGAGTCGCCGAACGCGTGGTGACCTCCATGCAGTCCCTGTGGCCCTTCGTCGTCGCCGCCTCCTGTCTCCGGCACAGGGAACACGCGAAACCGCCTGCTTGACCGTCAGTCCTGGTCCAGGAACTCCGCGACGCTCGCCACGAACCGGTCGGCATCGTCGAGCCACGGGTAGTGCCCGGCACCGGGCTGGACGACGAGCCCGGCGTTCGGGAACAGCCGGGCGAATTCGGCTGTCGTGGCCGGAGGCGCACCCGGATCGACCTCCCCGGCCAGCAACAGCACCGGCGCGGTGAACCGGGCCAGGGCGGCGCGGGTGGCGTCCGGGCCGAACGCGCCCTCGGCACCGAACGCGGCCACGATCTCCGTGTCCATCCGCTCGTTCCCGGCCGCCTGATGGGCCCGGGCCGCCTCGTCCCAACGGCCGTAGTTCAGCGGTGCGATGGCCTTCCACCTGTCGTCGGTGGCCTGGCCCGCCGCGATCGCCGCAAGGGCGGCGATCGCCTCCGGGAACCACGGTTCGTGCCGACGCAGCCGCGCGGTCCGCAGCCGGAGATCTCCGGTGATCGTGATGCCCACGGCCCGCACACTCGGCGTGACCAGCGCGAGTCTGCTGACGCGTTCCGGATGCCGGGCCGCGTACTGGACGGCCGGATTCGCTCCGGCGCTGTGCGCGAGCAGGTCCATCCGCTCCAGGCCGAGGTGGCGGCGCAGGGCCTCCACGTCGTCGACGAGCCGGTCGCTTCGGCAGGAGGAGAGGTCGTCCGGCATCGCCGACCGGCCGGTGCCGCGGAGATCGAGCCTGATCACCTGGCGGTGCCCGGACAGTCCACCGAGGTCTCCCAGGTATGCGGAGTCCGTCGGTCCTCCTGGCAGGCAGATCACGGGACGGCCGTCGCCGACGACGTGGTACGCGAGCTTGGTTCCGTCATATGAGTCGTATGAGTCATATGCGCCGTATGAAGGGAAGGCGAGCATGGCAGGGCCTTTCGGGGCTGCGTTAGTGTCGCCCCATGGAACAGCGCATCAGCCTGGTCACGCTGGGAGTTTCCGATGTGGCGCGTGCTCGCGCCTTCTACGAGGCCCTGGGCTGGCGGGGGCAGGAGGTCGAGGAGACCGTGTTCTTCCAGGCGGGCGGTCTGGCCCTGGTCCTGTGGGGACGCGCCAAGCTCGCCCGGGACTGCGCGCTGACGGACAGCGGGACGGCCGACTTCGGCGGGATCGTCCTGGCGCACAACGTGCGCTCCGACGCAGAGGTGGACGCGCTGCTGGCGGCAGCGGAGCAGGCCGGAGCGACCATCACCAAGCCCGCGGCCGTCAACCCCATCGGCTTCTACGCCGGCGCCTTCGTCGACCCCGACGGCCACGCCTGGGAGATCGCGCACAACCCCGGATTCACGCTCGCGGAGGACGGCTCGCTCATCCTCCCCGACTTCGGCAGCATCGGTTAGGCGTGGCCATCGCGGGGAGGACCACCGCTCCCGCGATGCGGGCGCGGCCCGTGAAACGCGTGAACGTGTCGACGTTGGCCTCCATCTCCGCCGCCACGTCCACATACGGGATCCCCGCGCGCAGGGCCGCCTCGATCAAGGGGGCGGCCGTCGCGGCTAACGGCCCGGCACAGTTGATCACGGCCGCCGCCGTACCGGCCCAAGGGCCGGTCCCTTCTCACCGGTCTTTCTCACCGGTCCCGGTCGGGCTGATCGGGCGCGTCGATCGCGCCACCGGCGCCTCCGCCCGGCCGCCCTCGATCGGCCGGGCACTGGCGTGCCGCAACCGGGCCGCCTCGTCGGCCAGTTCGGCCAGGGCGATCGGGTAGCGGTGCACGGGTTGCAGGTCAGGGAGCAGGCCGGGCCAGACGGTGTCGATGACGTGCGCGGGGGCTACTTGCCCCAGAGCTTCCGGTAGGCCTCGCGGTAGCCCTTCGGGTCCCAGGTGGAGGCGCCGCCGCTGTTCTTGGCCGTGGCGATGTGTGCGGGCGCGACGTATCCGCTGGCCGGTTTGCCGGAGAAGGCGCGGTTGAACTCGTCGATGATCTGCCAGCCCTGCTCGTTGAGCGGCTCGGGCACGGTCGCGGACTGGAACTGCTTGTCGTTGATGCGCTGGAAGGCGGAGGAGTCGCCGTCGCCCGCGCCGATGTTGAAGGGGGTTCCGCCGCCCTGCTTGCCGCCGGAGCGCAGGGCGGGCGCCGCGTCGCCGAAGTACAGGTCGTTGATGGCGACGGAGTACGTCCACTTGTTGCGGTAGCGGGCCAGGAGGGAGCTGACTTCTGTCGGGGTGCGGCTGCTGGAGTCCGGGATCGGGATGTTCTCGGTCGCCAGCAGATTCACGTCGGAGCAGGTGCCGAGTTCCTTCTTGATCAGGCTCGCCTTCATGTCGGCGAAGGGGATCGAGGCGTCGGTGAAGACGACGACGCCTGCGGTGCCGTTCGACTGGGCGATGACCCAGTCCGCGCTGATCTTCGCGACCTCCTTGACGTCGGTGGTGACGTTGGTGAACAGCTTCGGATTCTTGCTGGGGCCGGGGTTGTCGACCGCGTGCCAGCCGATGAGGGGGATGTTCCTGGCGTTCGCCTGGCGTACCTGTTCCGAGGTCGTCTTCGGGTCGAAGCCGCCGATCACGATGCCGGCGGGGTTGAGCGCGATGGCCTGGCTGAACGCCTTCTGCACGCCCGCGGGCGAGCCTTGGCCGTCGATCACCCTGATTTTCCAGCCGATGGTCTTCGCGGCTTCTCGCACTCCCTGGGCCGCACCCGAGATTCCGGGGTTGGTCATGGTGTCGGCGACGTAGACGATGGTCTTCCGGCCGGAGACCGCGCGAGGGCCGCTGGTCGGCCCGTGCCAGGGGGTGTCGGTGGCCTCGGCGGCGGCGACCGCCTGCTTCGCGCGGGCGAGAGTGGAGGGACAGCCCGCCTTCGATGAACCGGCCGTGGCGGAGCCGCCCATCTGCGAGCCGCGGACGCAGCCGGTGAGGGATGCGGTGAGCACGGCCAGGGCTGCCACGGCTTTTACTGACTGCTTGCGGCTGGGGTGGTACGGCATGGGGCGGCTCCTTGGTGACGTGCGGAAGGCAGAGGGGCGGGCGAGCGGGAATGACCGGATGCGGTGGGGCGGCGAGTTACGGGACCCGGTGGTGCCCGGAATCCTGGGAGGGCGGTTCGGTGATCGCGCCGCCGGACTGCGAGCCTGACGTGCCGTCGGACAGCGCACCCGGTGTGCCATCGGACTGTGCGCCAGTCGTGCCGCCGGACAGTGACCGCCGGGTCGCGACGGCCCCGGCGCGCAGCCGGCGCCGCGCCGACAGGCCCGCGAGGCCGACGGCGATCAGCAGCGTGCCGCCGTTGAACAGCGGAGTGACCCAGAAGTCGGCCCCGGCCAGGGTGATGCCGGACAGGCCGACAGCGAGGACGGTGACGGCGACGATGGTGCCCAGGGCGTTGGCCCGCCCGGGTTTGATGGCGGTCGAGCCGAGCAGCGCGCCCACGAAGGCGGGCAGCAGATAGTCCTGGCCGCCGCTCGGGTTGCCGATCTGCTGCTGGGCGGCGAGTAGCACGCCGGACACGCCGACGACGAAGCCGGAGCCGGCGAAGGCGTAGATGCTGTAGCGGCGTGTCGGGATGCCGACGAGGTCGGCGGCCCGGGCGTTCGAGCCGATGACGTACAGGTAGCGGCCCAGCGGCAGGCGTTCGAGCACCAGCCACAGGACGAACGCGAGCACCAGGACGTAGAAGGCGGGCACCGGCAGGCCGAGGAACGTCGAGGTGTACAGGTCGGTGAACCAGGCCGGCAGGCCCTCGGGACCGGGGACGATGCGAGCGCCGTTGGTGATCCAGAGGGTGACGGCGTAGAGCACGCTGCCGGTACCGAGGGTGGCGATGAAGGAGTCGATCTTCGCCAGCTCGACGAGCAGGCCGTTCATGACGCCGACTACGGTGCCTCCGGCGATCGTCACCAGGCAGGCGAGCTGCCAGGGCCAGCCGCTGTGCACGATGAGCTGCATCGTCAGCACGTGCCAGAGGCCGAGCCCGTAGCCGATGGACAGGTCGAACTTGCCGGTGACGATGGGGATCATCGCGCCGAGCGCGAGCATCGCGGGGATGGCGTTGGTGGACAGCAGCGAGGTGAGGTTGTCCGACGTGGGGAAGGAGTCGGGCATCGTCACGGTGAAGATCAGGAAGAGCAGGGCGGTGAGCGCCAGGAGCCCGTAGGTGCCGATCAGGTGGCCGCGCAACCGGCTGCTGCCGCGCTGTTTGCCGTCACCCGAAGTGGTACGCGTCCTGCCGGGAGAGGGTTCGGTCTCGATGGCCATCAGTTGTCTGCCGTTCCGGTCAGCGCCGGCATCGCCGACGCGGCGTGGGTGAGTTCGGTGACGGTGAGGGAGGGGCCGCTGAGTTCGGCGGTCACGGTGCCGCGGGCGAAGACCAGGGCGCGGTGGCACACGTCGGCGACCTCCTCGAAGTCGGTGGAGATGAGGAGGACGGCGAGCCCTTGGGCGAGGGCCTGGTCCAGCAGCCGGTAGATCTCGGCCTTGGCGCCGACGTCGACACCGGCGGTGGGCTCTTCGAGGATCACCACTCGGCGGTCGGTACGCAGCCAGCGGCCGATCATGACCTTCTGCTGGTTGCCGCCGGAGAGGGTGGCGATCGGTGCCTCCGGGTTGGCGGGCAGGACGCCGAACCGCGCGACGAGCGAGACGGCCTCGGCCCGCTCGCGGCGCGGGCCGATCCAGCGCCACGGGGAGCCGTTGTCGGCACGCGGGTTGGCCAGGAAGTTCTCCCGGACGGTGAGTTCGAGGGCGCAGCCCTCCTCCTGGCGGTTGCTGGTGACGAAGCCGATTCCCTTGTCCACGGCGGCGGTGACCGAGGCGGGACGGTACGGCTCGCCGTCGAGGAAGGCCTCGCCGCCGGTGAGGGGCCGTGCCCCGGCGAGTGCGCGGCCGAGGTCCATGTGACCGGCGCCGGTCAGGCCGACCATGCCCAGCACCTCCCCGGCGCGCAGCTCCAGGTCGACGGGGCCCGCACTGTCCGCCGTGGCACCGGTGAGGCGCAGCACCGTGGCGCCACCGGGTCCTCCGGAGGCGTGCTGCGGACGGTGACTCTCGGGCTCGTGCCCCACGATGTCGTGGACGATCCGGTCGGGGCCGTGGTCGGCGAGCCGGCCCTGGCTGATCAGGTGACCGTCCCGCAGTACGGCGAAGGCGTCCGCGACCTGGAAGACCTCGTCCAGGCGATGGCTGACGTAGACGATGCCGTGGCCGCGGTCGCGCAGGGTGTGCAGCACGTCGAAGAGCCGGGCGCAGTCCGCCGCGGGCAGGCTGGCCGTGGGTTCGTCGAGCACGATGAGCCGGGCCCGGGTGGACAGGGCGCGGGCGATGGCCACGAGGGAGCGTTCGGCCCGGGTGAGGTCGGCCACCGGCGCGTCCGGGTCGAGGTGACCGGCGACGATGTCCAGGGCCTCGATGGCCCGCTTGCGGACCTGCCGCCAGGAGACGAGGCCGCCGCTGCGGGGGTAGCCCGTGCCGAGGGCGATGTTCTCGGCGACCGTCATCCACTCGACCAGTCCGAGGTCCTGGTGGATGAAGGACATCTCGTCCGTGGCGGCGTCGGCGCCGAGCGGATGGCCGGCCACGGTGATGTGACCTTCGTCCGCGCGGTGGACACCGGCGAGGATTTTGATGAGAGTGGATTTGCCTGCGCCGTTGTGGCCCAGGAGGGCCAGGACGCTGCCCGGGTGGATGTCGAGATCGACATCGGCGAGGGCGAGGGTGCCGCCGAACCGCTTGCGCAGTCCGCGGATGGTCACCAGAGGCGAGGTGTCGTCTTCGGAAGCGTCATACACGGACTTCTCCGAGGGTTCGGCCAGCCGAGGGTCACTCCATCGGCTCGCCCAGAATCCTGTATAGCGAGCAGCATTCTGGTCAATAGATCTGACTTTATTGATTTCTCCAAAGTTACGGCGGCCGTACGGAGAGGTGATCTCCGTACGGCCGCCGTGTGTGCGGTGTGTGGATGTGTTACCTGGTGCCGGTGGGTGCCTGCGGCAGCATCGGGTTCTCCAGCCCCGCCGCGATCGTGCGCAGGTCCTTCAGCAGCGCCTCGCGGAACTCGTCGTCCAGGCGCGCCTTGAGTGTGGTGACGCTGATCGCGAACGGTGCCGAGTCGGTGCGGAAGCCCCTGACCGGCACGGCCAGGCAGAGGATGCCGGCCGTGGTCTCCTCGTCGTCGACCGCGTAGCCGCGCTCGCGGGTGAGCTTCAGGTCGGCCAGCAGGGCGGGTACGGACGTGATCGACCGCTCGCTGAGGGCCGGCAGGGGGCGGCTGCGGAGCCGGTCCTCGGCCACCGCCGGATCGAGCGCGGAGAGGATGGCCTTGCCGGTCGCGGTGCAGTTCGCGGGGAAGCGGTCGCCGATGTTGGCGGTCAGCCGCAGCGGCTGCGTGCCGTCGTACCGGCCCAGGTAGAGCACGTCCAGGCCGTCCAGTACGGCGACCCTCGCGGTCTCGCGGGAGATGTACGTGCTGCGACGGCACAGGTCGTAGAAGTCGCGCAGCTGGTCCACCGTGGACAGGTAGCGCCCGCCCAGTTCGACCAGCTTGCGCCCGAGGGTGAAGCCCGTGCCGTTGCGCGTGATCATGCCTGCCGCCTCCAGTGAGGCGCACAGGTTGCCCGTCGAGGACTTCGGCAGTCCCAGGGCGCGCGCCATCTCGCTGACCGAGAGTGGGCGGCCCTCCGCCTCGCCGAGCGTGTCGAGGATCGCCACGGCTCGCGTCACCGCGGGAACAAGACTTCCCGGATCGCTTGCGCTCACCAGCAACTCCACCCATCATTCTGTTCGTCGTTCAGCATGTTGTTATTGTCCCTCGTGCGACCCCGAACGACAATGCCGTCGGCGCATGCTTTGCCGTCGAGACCTCCCGATCCTGCCGGGACCTCTCGACCGTAGCGCGCCCATGGGGCCGGCCGACGACATCCATCGAGCCTTGGAGCGCTGAACATCCCATGACCAGCAGCCCGCACGAATCCCCCCACCCCGGTTCCCCGCACCTGGACTGCTCCGCCCTCCCCGACAACGGCCCCGCGCTGACGCGCCAGGAGTTCGACGCCCTGTTCGACTCGGTAGGCACCTGGGGCCGCTGGACCCCCGCGGACCGCGGCGCCTGGAACCGCGTCACCCCCGAGCACGTACGGCGGGCCACCGCTCTCGTCCGTACCGGCACCACCGTCCCCATGGCCCTGCCCTGGAACACCGTGCCCGGCCCGGACAACGGCAAGCCCGCCCTGCACTACATGTCCGACCTCGGCGACGTCGAGGCCCCCGAGCCTTCCTGCCACAAGGACTTCATCGCCGTCGACTACCACGGCAAGGGAGTCAGCCACCTCGACGCGCTCTCCCACATCGCCTACCGCGGGCAGCTCTACGACGGCCGCACCGCACGCGAGGCCGTCGACGCGGCCGGCGCCCACTTCGGCGCCGTCTCCTCCCTCGGCCCCCTGGTCACCAAGGGTGTTCTCCTCGACCTGCCCGCCGTTCTCGGCACCGACTGGCTGGAGCCGGGCCGGGCCGTGCACGCCGAGGACGTCCTGGCCGCCGAGAAGGCGCTCGGCGTGACCATCGCCGAGGGCGACGCCGTACTGCTGCGCTCCGGGCACTTCCGCCGCCGCGCCGAACTCGGCGCCTGGAACCCGGACAACGCCAGCGCCGGTCTCCACGTGGACGCGATGCCGCTGCTGGCCGAGCGCGGGATCGCCCTGCTCGGCGGCGACGGCGACAGCGACGTACGGCCGTCGCCGGTCGAGGGCCTGCACTCTCCCGTGCACGCGCTCGCCATCACCGCGATGGGCGTGCCCCTGCTGGACAACCTGGACCTCGAACCGCTCTCGACGGCGTGCGCCGAGGCCTCCAGGCACGAGTTCCTGATGGTCGTCGCGCCGCTGAACATCCCCGGCGGCACGGGCTCGCCCGTCAACCCGATCGCGGTGCTGTGATGACGGGCGAACGCTTCACCGCCGGCGTCAGCCGGGACTTCCTGGACGCCCACGGCCGCAACGTATGGGGGGACATCCGGCTCGGCGAGCTGGACGCCGCGGGTGTCGACTGGCACTACCTGCCGCGCGACACCGGCGAACTGCTCGCGGCCGACGTCGACGGACTCGACGCCGTCCTGTTCGCGGGGCCCGCCGTCACTGAGCGCACCTTCGCGGGCGCCGCCCGCCCGCCGGCGCTGTTCGCCCGCTTCGGCGTCGGCTACGACACCGTCGACCTCGACGCGTGCACGCGCCACGGCTCCCTGGTCACCATCACACCGGACGGTGCCCGCCGACCGGTCGCCACCGCCGCGCTCACCCTGCTGCTGGCCGTCCTGCACAACCTCGCCGCCAAGGACCGGCTGGTGCGGGAGGCACGCTGGGCCGAGAAGGAGCAGTGGATGGGCCTCGGCCTCACCGGCCGCCGCGTCGGTCTGCTCGGCCTCGGCAACACGGCTCGCGATCTGGTCGGTCTGCTGCGGCCGTTCGAGGTCGACGTCGTGGCGTACGACCCGTACTGCCCGCCGGAGACGGCCGAGGAGCTGGGCGTCCGGCTGGCGGACGCCGACACGGTGATGGCCGAGGCCGACGCCGTGATCGTGATGTGCGCGCTCACCGAGGAGACACACCACCTCGTCGACGCGCGACGGCTGTCCCTGATGATGCGGACGGCCGTACTGCTGAACGTGGCGCGCGGACCGATCGTCGACGAAGCCGCACTGGTCGAGGCGCTGCGACTGCGCCGCATTCGCGCGGCGGGCCTCGACGTGTTCGAGACCGAGCCGCCCGCCCCCGGACACCCGCTGCTCACCCTGGACAACGTCACCCTCAGCCCGCACGCCCTCGCCTGGACCGACGAGATGTCCGCCGGGAACGGCGGCAGCGCCGTCCGGGCCGTCCTGGACGTGGCGGCGGGCCGCGTCCCGCGGTTCGTCGTCAACCGCGCGGTGCTCGACGAGCCACGGCTCGTGGACCGCCTGGGCTCACGGGCGGCTGCGCGGACCGAGGCCCCGGTATGAGCGGGCAGCCGCGGACGGTCGGCTTCGTCGGGCTCGGCGCGATGGGGCTGCCGATGGCGCTGAACCTCGCCAAGGCCGGGTTCGACGTCCTGGCCTGGAACCGCAGCCGTCCCGCGCTGGACGCCGCAGCAGCCGCAGGCTGTCGTATCGCCGAAAGCCCGGCCGAGGTGGGCGCCGCGGCGCCGGTCGTGCTCACCATGCTGCCCGACCTGCCACAAGTCACCGATGTCGTAGGCGCGTTGCTCAGCGCGGACCCGGTCTCGGACACGCTCGTCGTGATGGGCACCGTCTCCCCGGTCGGCGTACGGGAGTTGGCCGTGCAACTGCGGGCCCGACGCGTCGCGGTCGTCGACGCTCCCGTCAGCGGCGGCGTGACCGGTGCCCGCGACGCCGCCCTGTCGATCATGGCGGGCGGGGCCCTGGACACCGTCGAGCGGGTCCGCCCGTACCTGGCGGCGATGGGCTCGACCGTACGGCACATGGGAGACGTCGGCGCCGGCTCACTCGCCAAGGCCTGCAACCAACTCGTCGTCGCGGGGACCCTGGTGGCCCTCGCCGAGGCCGTGGTCCTCGGCGAGCGCGGCGGTCTCGAACCGGCCGCACTCCTCGACGTACTGGGGGGCGGACTCGCCTCCTCCGAAGTACTGGCACAGAAGCAACGCCACCTCGCCGAAAGCGACTTCACTCCCTCGGGTCCCGCCCGTTACCTCCACAAGGACCTCGGATTCGTGCTGGACAGCGCGGCCGCCAAGGACCTGACCCTGCCGCTGTCCGGCACGGTCGCCCGCCTGTACGCGGAGGTCGAGGCGCAGGGACTCGGCGACCTGGACAACAGCGTCGTCCTGGAACTCCTGCGCGGCCCCGGCACCCACCACCCGCACCACTCGAAGGACTGACCAATGCAGGTAGGAATCGTCGGACTCGGACGCATGGGCGGCAACATGGCGGCCCGCTGGCGGGACGCCGGACACGAAGTGCTCGGCTACAGCCGCACCTCCCCGGACCGTGATGTGACGTCCCTGGAGGAAATGGCGGAGAAGCTCGCCGCCCCGCGCGTGGTGTGGCTCATGCTGCCCGCGGGCGAGCCGACCCGTCAGGCCCTGCGGGACCTGGCCGGGCTGCTGTCCCCCGGGGATGTGGTCGTGGAAGGCGGCAACTCACGTTTCAGCGACGACCCCCAGCACGCCCGACTGCTCGCCGAGCACGGCATCGGCTACGTCGACTGCGGCGTCAGCGGCGGGGTGTGGGGCCGGGAGAACGGCTACGCGGTGATGTGCGGCGGCGAGGACGAGCACGTGCGGAAGGTGTGGCCGTTGCTGCAGTCGCTCGCTCCGGAAGAGGATGGGCTGGTCCACGCGGGCCCGGTGGGCGCCGGTCACTACGCCAAGATGGTCCACAACGGCATCGAGTACGGCATGATGCAGGCCCTCGCCGAGGGCTACGAGCTGCTGGAGGCCTGCGAGTACGTGCCCGACGTCCCCAAGGTGCTCGCCTCCTGGCGGCACGGCACGGTGGTCCGCTCCTGGCTCCTCGACCTACAGGTGCGGGCCCTGGAGGAGGATCCCGAACTGGCCGCCCTGTCCGGCCGGGTGGACGACTCGGGGGAGGGCCGCTGGACGGTCGAGGAGGCCGTACGCCTCGCGGTCTGCGCACCGGCCATGACCGCCGCGCTCTACGCCCGCTTCGCCTCCCGCAAGCCGGACGCCGCCCAGTTGAAGGCGCTGGCGGCGATGCGGCAGCAGTTCGGCGGCCACGCTGTGCATGCCGCGCCGGCGCCCGCCGGCCAGGGCTGACGTCCCGTCGCCCACCTGGTCCGGCGATTCCGGACCCCGTTCCGCGCAGCCGGACCAACCACGACGGAGCACCGCGTGGACCGGGGGACGCTTCCCACCGCCCACGCGTCCCAGCCGTAGCGGTGGACCGCCCAGGCGCGTGCGCCGCGTTGGAGAGCGAAGGACGACATGCGTACGGAAGAAGACGAAAGAAGTCAGACTGACGCTCCATCCGTGAGCCGCCGGGGCTTTCTGGCTTCGGCGGCAGCCGTCGGCACGGTGGCCGCGGTCGCGCCACGTGCCGTACCCGCCGCGGCTGCCCCGATCGCCGACACGACTGAGTACACGGAGAACCCGGCTGCGTCGACACGCCGGCCGGCAGGGGGTACGACCGGCGTGTCGAAGCCCCGATACCGGACCCTCACCTCTTACCTGGACCCGCTGCCCATCCCCCCGACCGTCGAAAAGGCCCGTGAAGCGTCGCCGTCAGCGGCGGCTCCGGCGACACCGCCGGCGTTTCGTACGCCACCATCCGGATGCGCACCACACGGGCACGACTCCACTCACAGCTTCCGCCCACTCCCCTCTGGGCCTACGACGGTCACTTCCCGGGCCCCACGATCGAGGTCCGCCGCGGTGAATGGCTCCGCGTCACCTGGAAGTGGCCCGGCCCCAGGGGGCGAACCTGCGGTGGAGCGGCCTGTCCAATGAACTCCGTCCGGGATCTCTCAGTGCGCCGCGCGCAGGAGCCGGTACAACTGCTCGGTGAGCGGCCGGGCGGCGGCCATCTGGCGGGCCGCCACCGGATCGGGGAACACAGTCCGGTGGGCGCGTGCCTCCGCCTGAACCGGAGCCGACGTGAGCGTCGGCAGGCCGCCGAGCGCGCGCCGGCCGAGCAGCGCGGCTCCGTGACCGGACCCCGCCGCATCGTCGATGATCTCCAACGGCATGTCGAGGGCTGCGGCCATGACCTCCGCCCAGAGCGGGGAGCGCAGGGCGCCGCCCGTGGCCCGTACCGTCGAGACGGGTGCGCCTGCGGTCGGCATCGAGTCGCGGACCAGGGCCAGTTGCTGCCCGACCCCCTCGATCAACGCCCTGGTCATATGGGCCCGGCCGTGCCCGCGGCGCAGGCCGATCAGGGCGCCGCGGGCGTCCGGGTCCCACCACGGCGCACGTTCGCCGAGCAGGTGGGGGAGTGCGACCAGGCCCTCGGCGCCGGGCTCGACCTCGGCCGCCTCGTTGAGGAGGTCGGCGACGTCGACCCCGCCGAAGGAGTCGGCGGCCCACTGGGCGACGACCCCGGCGTTGCTGACCGCGCCGCCGAGCACCCACAGGCCGTCGGCCAGGTAGTAACAGAACACCCGGCACTGCTCGTCCACGCCCGGCCGGTCGCGTACGACCCGGAGCGCGCCGCTGGTGCCGAGGGACAGCGCGGCGGTCGCGGGGGCGGTGGCGCCGACGGCGAGATTCGCCAGCGGACCGTCCCCCGCGCCCGCGACCACGGGCAGGCCCGAGGGGAGCCCCAGCACGGCGGCCGGTTCGGAACACAGGGCGAACACAGCCGTGGGTGGTACGAGTTCGGGCAGCCGCCCCGCGGACACTCCGGCGACCTCCAGTGCGGGCGGGTGCCAGTCCGTGGTGTGCATGTTCATCAGCCCGGTGGCCGAGGCACAGGAGAGGTCCGTCACCAGGCGACCGGTCAGCATCGACAGGACGTAGTCCTTCAGACCGCACCAGACGGCCGCGCGCCGGGCGAGTCCCGGCTCACGGGCGCCGAACCAGGCGAGCTTGGTCAACGGAGTCATCGGGTGCACGGGGGTGCCGGTCGCCCGGTGCAGCTCCTCACCGCCCGCGCCGTCCGCGCGCAGGCGGCGCGCGACGTCGGCCGAGCGGGTGTCGGCCCAGCTCAGAGCCGGGGTCAGCGGGGCGCCCGAGGCGTCGAGCGCGAGCAGTGTGTGCAGGGCGGCGCTGAACGACAGGCCGCTCACCGTGTGTCCGTGGCGCGCGCACGCCGCGGCGCTCTCGCGCACCGCCTCGATCACTGCGCCCAGTACGGCTTCGGGGTTGTGCACAGCCGCGCCGTCCGGCGTGCTCCGCAGGGGTGTCGCCCGCTCGACCGTCGACACCGGTCGGAGGGCGCCGTCCACCGCGACCACCTTCGTCGCGGTGGTGCCCAGATCGATGCCGAGCACCACCTCGCCCGCGCGCTGCATGTCTGTCTCCGTTCTGGCGCCTGCCCGGACCGTAACAACATGTGGAGCATAATCCAATATACTGAACAGTATCGACTCCAGCATCACGCATTACTTGTCAATCTAAGAAATGCAGGACAGTATTCTGTTCTACGTACAGCATTTGGTTCAGGAGGCTTTGTGTCAGGACACAACGAAGTGGGGGTCGCCGGGCTCGGAGTCATGGGCTCGGCGATCGCCCGCCGGCTCTTGCGGCGCGAGCGCGCCGTGACGGTCTACGACATCCGACCGGACGCGATGGCCCCTCTCGCCCGCGCAGGGGCGGCCACCGCCGGTTCCGCCGCTCAACTGTCCGCCACCGCCACGGTGATCCTGTCCCTCAACACCGCCGAGATCGTCGAACGCGTCGTCTTCGGCCCGGACGGCATCCTCAGCGCCGCAACGGAGGGCGTGCTCGTCATCGATATGTCCAGCATCGACCCCGGCCGCACCCGCGACTTCGCCGAGCGCGCCGCGAAGCTGGGCGCGGGCTGGGTCGACGCGCCGCTGTCGGGCGGGGCTCCGGGCGCCGAGCGCGGCGAACTGACCCTGATGCTCGGAGGCGACGAGGAACATGTGGAGCGGGCGCTGCCCGTGCTGGGCGCGCTGGCGACACGCTTGACCCACCTCGGGCCCGCCGGATCCGGGCAGTTGGTGAAGTCCGTCAACCAGGTGCTGGTCGGCTGCGGTTTCGCCGCGCTCGCCGAGGCGGCCGCTGTGGTGCGCGCCGCGGGGCTCGCACCGCGGCAGGTGCTCACCGCTCTGACCGGTGGCAGGGCCGACTCCGCGCTGCTGCAGGAGTTCTTCGTGAAGTTCGCCGAGGCCGATCTCACGCCGACCGGCCGGGTCAGCAACATGGTCAAGGACCTGGAGGCCGCCCGCGAGTACGCCTGCTCCGTCGGCGTACCGCTGCCGGTCACCACCACCGTCTCCGAACTGCACCGCTGGCTGGCCGCAGCCGGCCACGGCGACGCGGACAACGCGGCGTTGATGCACTACTACGGCACTGCGGAGGTGCGGCCGTGACGCATCCCGACGGGGCCGGCCGGCTCCCTTCCCCCCCCGTATCCCCGAGAGGGCGCGCGTTGTTCGACCTGTCCGGCCGCCGGGCCCTGGTCACCGGCTCCAGCAAGGGCATCGGCCTGGCCCTGGCCACGGGACTGGCCGAGGCAGGAGCCGAAGTGGTGCTCAACGGACGGGGCGCCGAGGCACTGGAGCTCGCCCGCGCCGAACTCGCCCGGCACACCGGCAGGACCGTGCACGCCGCGCCGTTCGACGTCACCGACGAGGCCGCCGTACAGACGGCGGTACAGAGGATCGAGGAGCGGATCGGCCCCGTGGACATCCTCGTCAACAACACCGGCGTGCAACACCGCGAGCCGCTGCTGGAAGTGTCCGCGGCCACCTTCGAGCGCGTGCTGCACACCAACCTCACCAGCGCCTTCCTCGTCGGGCGCACGGTGGCCGCCGGCATGGTCGGGCGGGGCCACGGCAAGGTCGTCAACATCTGCTCCGTGCAGACGTGGCTGGCCCGCCCCGGCATCGCCGCCTACGCGGCCTCGAAGGGCGGCCTGGCGATGCTCACGCGCGGGATGTGCGCCGAGTGGGCCGGCTCAGGGGTCACCGTCAACGGCCTGGCCCCCGGCTACGTCGTCACGGAGCTGACCCAACCGCTCGTGGACGACCCCGCCTTCGACTCCTGGATCCGCGGACGCACCCCGGCCGGCCGCTGGGCATCGGTCGAGGATCTCGTCGGCACGCTGGTCTGGCTCGCGGCCCCGGCGTCCGACTTCGTCAACGGCCAGGTGATCGCCGTCGACGGCGGCCTGACCGCCGTCATCTGAGGTCATCCGAGAGGGGAACCATGGACACGAACAGCATGCGAGCGGTGGTGGCGCACGGGGCGGGCGACCTGCGTGTGGAGGAGCGCGACATCCCGGAACCCGGCCCCGGTGAAGTGGCCCTCGACATCCGCTACGGCGGCATCTGCGGCTCCGACCTGCACTACTGGCGGCACGGCGCGGTCGGGGAGTTCCGGATACGCGAACCGCTGGTCCTGGGCCACGAGGTCGTCGGCCAGGTACGCCAGTTGGGCCCCGGCACGCAGGCCCCGCCTCCGGGAACACCGGTGGCCGTGCACCCGCTGGCGTCGTGCGGAACCTGCCGGCAGTGCCGTACCGGACGGCGCAACACCTGCCTGGACGCCGGCTACCTCGGCAGCGCGGCCCGCGATCCGCACGTACAGGGCGGCTTCGCCCACGTACTGGTGGTGCCCGCGGAGCGGGTGCTGCCGCTGCCCGAGGGCCTGGCCCCGCGGCTGGCCGCGCTCGCCGAACCGGCCTCCGTCGCCTGGCACGCCGTACGCCAGGCCGGTGACGTACGGGAGAAGAGCGTTCTGGTCACGGGCGCCGGCCCGATCGGCTGCCTGGTGGTCGCTGCGCTACGTGCCGCGGGCGCCGGTGAGATCACCGTGACCGACGTCCACGAGGAACCCCTGGCCGTCGCCCAGGCGGTGGGCGCCACCTCGGTCGTACGCGTCGGCTCGGAGCCGGACGGCCTCGACGGTCTCGCCGCCGACCTGGCCATCGAGTCCTCGGGAAACCCGGCCGGACTGCGCACCTGCGTGTACGGCGTGGACAGGGGCGGCCTCGTGGTCGGCCTGGGGCTGCTCCCTCCCGGTGACACGCCGGTCGCCGCCAACGCCGTCATCACCCGGGAGCTGCGGCTGGTCGGCTCCTTCCGCTTCGACACCGAACTCGGCGAGGTACTGCGGGCCTTGTCCGACGGCCGGCTGCCGGTCGACCCGGTGGTCACCTCCGTCCTGCCGGTGTCCCGCACGGACGAGGCCTTCCCACTGGCGGCCGACCCGGCCCGCTCCTGCAAGGTGCTGCTCGACTTCGGCGACCCGGACGGGGCCTGACGTACATCCAGCAAATCACCAGTGGAGAAGCGGAGTTCACCATGACCAGCGGTACATCGCTGCCCCGGCCTCGGGTGGCGGTCAGCCGCGCCGGACTGCCGGGAGCGGGCGTCGAGCGCCTCGCCACCCGCTACCAGGTCACGGCCTGGGAGGGAACGGCACCGCCCGTCCCCGCCGAACTGGCCCGACTCGCCCAGGGCTGCTCGGCACTTCTCGTGCTCGGCACCGACCGCGTCGACGCCCCGCTGCTGGACGCGGCCGGACCGGACCTGCGCGTCGTGGCCCTGGCGTCGATGGGCTACGACGGCGTCGACCTGGACGCGGCCGCCGCTCGCGGTGTCGTCGTGACCCACACGCCCGGGGTACTGGCCGAGACGACCGCGGACATCGCGATGGCGCTGATCCTCATGGCGCGGCGCCGCCTCGGAGCCAGTGTGGACGCGCTGCGCCGCGGCGAGTGGGGCGCCTTCCGCATGGACGCCTTCCTCGGCCTCGACGTACAGGGGGCGACACTCGGGCTCATCGGCTACGGCCAGATCGCCCGCGCCCTGGCCCGCCGGGGCGCCGGGTTCGGGATGCGGGTACAGCACCACCACCCACGGCGCAGGGATGACGACGAGCTGTCCCGCTGGGTGCCGTTCGACGAGTTGCTGACCACCAGCGACATCGTCTCCGTACACACCCCGCTGACCCACGAGACAGCCGGCCTCATCGGCGCAGCGGAACTCGCCCGGATGAAACCCACCGCGACCCTGGTCAACACCGGACGGGGTGGCGTCGTCGACGAGGACGCGCTGCTCGCGGCACTGCGCGGCGGGCGGCTGCACTCGGCGGGTCTCGACGTGATGGCCGACGAACCCCGCTCCGACCCCGCGGATCCGCTGTTCGCCGAACCCCGCCTGGTCGTGCTACCCCACGTGGGATCCGCCACCGAGGCGACCCGCGCCGCGATGGTGGACCTGGCCGCCCACAACATCGAGGCAGTCCTCGAAGGCGGCCCGGCACCGAACCCGCTGCCGGGCGCGCCGGGGCGGCGACCGGCCCCGCACCGCGTCCAGAAGATACCCAGCTTCCGCGGCGAGTAGCTCACCAGCAGGTTCTCGGTCTGCTGGTGGTACACGCCTGGCAGGTTGTCGACCAGCCCAGACAGCGCCTGCCGAGACGGCGAGCGGGCCGCCGGCCCGTGCGGGCCCCTCCGAACGAGCCCGCTACCGGTCGGCCGCCTCAGCCCCGGGTTGCGATGTCGGGGTCCGGTTCCCGCCCCTCGCCCGTTGCGGACTGCGGGAAGGCCCGGCGCACGAACCCCGCGATGTGGTCGTACAGCAGGTGTGCGGCGCCGCTCGCGTCGCCCTCCAGCGCGCGGGTGAGGATCCACCGGTGCTCCTGCGCCTCCCGCTCCCAGCTGGGGGTGGACTCCCAGGCCACCGCCGAGACCAGCGCCGCCTGGTCGCGCAGGTCGTCGAGCATCTGCACCAGGAGCGGGTTGCCGCAGGGGCGGTAGAGCGCGCGGTGGAAATCCCGGTTGGCCAGGGAGCGGTCGGCTCGGTCCTCGGCGGCGTCGGCGCGGTCCAGGGCCTCCTGGGCGCCGGGGAAGCCCGAGTGTGCGAGAACACTGCGGCGCACCGCCTCCGGTTCGAGCATCAGCCGCACGTCGTAGACGGAGCGGGCCATGGTCGCGTCCACGGCCCGTACTGCCGCGCCCTTGAACTCGCTCATCACCACCAGTCCGCGTCCGGCCAGCGTCTTGAGCGCTTCGCGCACGGGGGTCTTGGACACCCCGAACCGCCCGGCCAGCTCGATCTCGACCAGCGGCTGTCCCGGCGGCAGTTGGCCGGTGAGGATGGCCTGCGTCAGGTGTTCGAGGACGAATTGGGTCCTGGAGGGGATGGGAACGGCCGGTGTGGTGCCAGGCACGGGCGCACTCATGCGGCAACAGCTCTCAGGTCTCGTCTACCGTATGTCATATGTAACGTACTCGGGGCGGTGCCGGCCGGGGCGGTATCGGGTGGTCATCCGAGACGGGTGCCGTCGTCCACCAGCCTCACTGGTCGGTGAGTGCCGGCCGAGGTGCTCGCCGCGACGCCCACGAGCACGCTGCGGATGCCGTCGCGGTACCCCGCCTGCCGACTCAGCGGGTCCCGGGTGGGGCCGCGGAAGACGTCGTCGAGCAGCAGCCGATCCCCGCCGCCGTGCCCGCCGCCCGCCCGCCCGCGGTCGCCCCCGTCATGGAGGGCGATCTCCTCCCGCGGGGACCAGTGCGGTTGCAGGGTCAGTCGTTCCCATGCCCCGTCGGCGTGCTCCTTGCTGCGCGCCGACGGGTCGACGGCGGCGCGTGGCGGCGTCCAGGCGCGTTCGCAGACCTCCAGCTCGGCCCGGCCCTCGGTGCCGTTCACCGCCACGCGGTACCCCTCGAAGGGTGCGTGGGCGTGCAGCGAGTAGGTCAGCATCGCGCGGTTGTCGTAGCGGACCAGCACCGCCATGGTGTCGTCGATGGTCACTCCGTCGCCGAACACGTCCTGGTCCCGCTGGTAGCCGTCCTCGTGCTCGGCGTCGAGATAGAGCCGCGCGAGCCGTTCGTCGCGGGACATGTCCAGCAGGAAGGGGTCGGTGTCGGCCGAGGGCGCTCCGGTGCCGCGCGCGGGCCGCGGGCCCAGGCCGCGTCCGCGGGCGTTCTCGCTGCCGTAGAAGAGCAGGTCCGCCTGGGCGAAGACCAGCTCGGGGCTGGCGTCCAGCCACCAGTTCACCAGGTCGAAATGGTGGGTGGACTTGTGCACCAGCAGCCCGCCGGAGCGCGTCCGGTCCCGGTGCCAGCGCCGGAAGTAGTCCGCGCCGTGGATGGTGTCCAGCACCCACTCGAAGTGCACGGAGGTCACCTCGCCGACGGCGCCGTCCGCGAGGAGACGCCGCAGCGCCGTGTTCCGGGGCGAGTAGCGGTAGTTGAAGGTGACGATGATGCGGGCGGTGCTGCGCTCGGCGGCGGCCGCGATCGCCGCGCAGCCCTCCGCGTCGGTGGTGAGCGGCTTCTCCACCACGACGTCCACCCCGGCGTCCAGGGCGGCGCACACGTAGGGGGCGTGGCTGGCGTCCACCGAGGTCACCACCACCGCGTCGGCGCCCTCCAGCATCGCGGTGAAGCCGTCCGGGCCGAAGCACGGCACGGGCCCCCGGCCTGTCGCGGCGATGCGCCGGTTGTAGAAGTCCATCCGGGTCCGGTTGCTGTCGCACAGCGCGACGATCTCTCCGGTGTCGCTCCAGTCACCGAGCAGCGCGTCGACGTACATCTGCGCGCGGTGGCCGAGCCCGACGACGGCGTAGCGCCGTTTCCCAGGCGATTCCACAGGCGGCTCCTCGAAGGCGGGTCTTCGGATGCAGACGGTTCACGCCGCGCGACGGCGTGCCGGGGCGACGAGCGGCCCGGCGGGTCAGGCCGGGCACGGCACGCCGGGCGTCAGCGGGGCGGGGCTCAGCCGAGCGTGCCGTTCGCCTCCTTCAGGAACCCCTCGGCGGCGTCCTTCGGGGTCTTGTTGCCGGAGATGACGTCCTGGCCGTAGCGCTTCAGCATGTCCGGGATGTCTGCGGCGCCGTCCGGATAGGCGGAGGGCGGATCGGCCAGCTTGTCGCGGACCTTGTCGACAAAGTCGAGCGACGCCTGGTCGGCTGCGGGCAGGTCGCTGCGGATCTCCTCGAGGACCTTGCTGTTCATCGGCAGGCCGCGGTCGCTGCCCAGGATCTTGCCCGCCTGCGGGTCGTTGACGAGGAAGTCGATGAGCTTGCCGGCCGCCTTCTGCTGCTTGCTGTGTGCGCCGACGGTCCAGAACATCGCCGGCTGAAGGAACATGCCGCTGCTCGTCGCCCCCGGTGCCTGCGGCATCTGTAGCAGGTCGATCTTCTCGCCGGAGGCGGTGTTGGCGGCGCTGAGCTGGTTGGTCCAGTACATCCCCATGCCGCCCTTGTTGGTGCCGATGAGGGACTGCTCGATGCTGTTGGCGTCCAGCTCGTTGCTGAGGGCAGCGTCGGGGGAGCCCTTGGTCTTGATCATGCCCGCGCTGAGCTGGTACCAGTCGGCGAGGGTGCCGGCCGAGACGCCTATCTTGCCGTTGTCGTAGAGCGATTCACCGCGCTGTGCGGCGAAGACGTTCAGGAAGGCGTCGTTGAAGTTGATCTGGGTGCCGTAGAGGCCGCTGCCGCCGGCCTTGGTGAGCTGGGTGCTGACGTCCTCGTAGTCCTTCCAGGTCCAGGACGAGTCATCGGGGAGGCTGACCCCGGCCTTCTTGAAGACGGAGGTGTTGGCCATCACGGCCCAGGCGTTGGCGCCGGTGGGGATGGCGTACTGGGTGTCGTCCACGGTGCCGCTGGAGAGCAGCTTCGGATCGAGATCGCCGGTGTTCACCAGCCCTTTCAGATCGGCGAGGGTGTTCTTGCGGGCGAACTCGCCGAGCTTGCGGATCTCGATGGCGAAGACGTCCGGGGCGTCCCCGGCGGCGACCTTGGTGGTCAGCTGGTCGTAGTAGGAGTCCCAGTTGGAGTACGACGACTTGACCGTGACGTCCGGATTCTGCTTCTCGAAGAGGTCGATGGCCTGCTCAGTGATCTTGTGCCGGCTGGCCTCGCCCCACCAGCTGACCTGAAGTGTGACCTTTCCGTGGCCGCCTGACCCCGAGTCGCCTCCGCAGGCGGCGGTGGTGGCCAGGGCGCCTGTGGCCGCGAGTGCCAAGCAGAGCCTTGCCGTTCTCTGTCGGTGAAGCACGGAAATCTCTCCTTCGGTACGTTGCTATTTCAGGCCGGTGACGGCGACCCCGCGGACCAGGTACTTCTGGCCCGCGAGGAAGAAGCCGAAGATGGGGCCGAGGGAGAGCACCGACATCGCGAACATCGGCCCCCAGGCGGATTGACCCGTCGAGTCGAGGAAGGTGCGCAGGGCCACCGGCACGGTCTGCTTGTCCGGCTCGGTCAGGAAGATCAGCTGGCTGAGGAAGTCGTTCCAGGTCCAGATGAAGGTGAAGATGGCGGTGGTGGCCAGCGCCGGCAGCGACAGCGGAATGATGATGCGGCTGAAGATCCGCCAGTGGCCGGCCCCGTCGATCCGCGCCGCCTCGTCCAGGTCGCGCGGCAGCGTCCGGATGAACTGCACCATCAGGAAGACGAAGAAGGCGTCGGTGGCGAGGAACTTCGGGACGATCAGCGGGTAGAACGTGTTGATCCAGTCCAGCTGCTTGAAGAGGATGTACTGCGGGACGATCACCACCTGCAGGGGCAGCATGATGGAGCCCAGCATGAGCGCGAACCAGAAGCGCTTCAGCGGGAACTCCATACGCGCGAAGGCGTACGCGGCCAGGGAGCAGGCGGTCAGGTTCCCCAGCACCGCGCCGCCGGTGATGATCAGTGAGTTGACCAGGTAGTGGCTGAAGGGGCTGCTCAGCGCGTTCCAGCCGTCGACGAAGTTCTGCCCGGTGATGCTCGTGGGGATCAGCCCCTGCTCGCGGAAGATGAGGCCGTCCGGTTTGAGGGAGCTGGAGATCATCCACAGCAACGGGTAGAGCGTCACCAGGCCGAAGAGGATCAGGCCGAGGTGGATCAGGAGCTTCTTTCCCCGCAGCGCGAGCAGAGCCCTGGCCAGCAGCGTGTTGTTCAGCCCGGCCTGAGCGGAGTTATCGGTTTTCGCCTCAGTTGTCACCGTAGAACACCCAATACTTCGACATCAGGAAGTTCAGCGCCGTCAGGCACGCGATGATGATCACCAGGAACCAGGCCATCGCCGAGGCGTAGCCCATCTCGAACGAGTTGAAGCCCTTGGTGTACACGTACATCGTGTAGAAGAGCGTCGAGTCCGAGGGGCTTCCGTTTCCGCCGCTGACCACGAACGCCTGGGTGAAGGACTGGAAGGCGCCGATCAGTTGCAGAATCAGGTTGAAGAAGATGACGGGGGTCAGCAGCGGCACCGTGATGTGGAAGAACTGCCGCACCTTGCCCGCTCCGTCGATGCCGGCCGCCTCGTAGTAGCTGACTGGAATCTGCCGCAGGCCCGCCAGAAAGATCACCATGGGCGAGCCGAAAGTCCAGACGTTCAGGACGATGAGCGTCCCCAGCGCGGTGGACGGGTCGCCGATCCAGCTGCGCCCGTCGACGCCGAACAGGCCGAGGAAGTGATTGAAGAGGCCGTCGTCCCCGAAGACCTTCCGCCACAGAATGGCGATGGCCACGCTGCTGCCGAGCAGCGAGGGAAGGTAGTACACCGAGCGGTAGATGGCGAGGCCCCGCACGCCCCGGTCCAGCACCAGCGCCAGCAGCAGCGCGAAGGCCAGTTGCAGGGGCACCGAGACAAAGACGTAGATCGTGGTGTTCTGCAGCGCCTTCAGGAACCGCGGATCGTCCGTGAACATCCTGGTGTAGTTGTCCAGGCCGACCCAGTCCGAGCCCCCGATGAGGCTGTAGTCGGTGAACGACAGATACAGAGAGGCCAGCAGCGGCCCCGCGGTGATGAACAGCAGTCCGCCGAACCACGGCGCCAGGAACAGGTAAGCGGTGAGCGCCTCTTTGCGCCGTCGCCGCTTGCGCGCCCGGTCGGCCTCCCGCGCACTCGCGGAGCGCCGGCTGTCGGGCCGTGCTCTCTCCGGGCGCGAACGCACCTGAGTGCCGGTCATGCAAAGCCTCCTGACATCGTGCGAACGGCCCGCCCGGACCGCCGTGGAGTGCTGCCCGCGGATGGGTCGGATGGCTCAACGGCATGTCATATATGACGTATGAAGTACGTCGTATGGCGTGGGAACGTAGAGCCGTCCGGGGGAGCCGTCAACACTGCGCGCACGATTCATGGCGGTCTCTCGTACATGGCATGCCACATACGTGATCTGATCGGGCCGCGGAGCAGAGGCGCTGAGCGAGGCACGAGGACGTGGACGCGGTCGAGATTGCTCCCGGAAGGCCTGGCGGCTGAAAGAGCTCAGCCATCTTTGTGTGGCCCTCAACGGGGCCTCCGTCGCCGGCCACGTCGTTCGTGCCCTGTGAAGCCGACGGCCATATCGAGGTCCCGGGCAGTTTCCTGATCCTGTGCCGCTGGAGCGCAAGCCGTGGCCCGAGGTGGTCGATGATGCGGTCTGCTGCGGACTTGGAGATACCGAAGAGCGGGGCGAGTTGGCGCATCGTCAAGTTCGTGCGCCAGTAGGCCACGCCAAGCAGCCAGGGCCGAGCCCGGTGAACGGCAATATCCAGGACGACTCCGACGCCGTGATCACACCAGCCGCGTCACCTTGGGGGTACCTACGTGGCCGGTCCGTTCGCCGAACGGCCGGCCGCCTGCGCGCGAGGCGTGCTCTCCCGGACGTGCACGGTCGTCGGGATGCGCACCGGGCGGGCCTCGTCGTCGGACAGCGCGAGCCGCACCGCTTCGATCCCGGCTTCTCTGAGTGGCACTGCGACGGTGGTCAGCGCGGGTACGACGTCGATCGCGGAGCTGATGTCGTCGAAACCGGCCACCGCGACGTCACGGCCGGGCTCCAGGCCCGAGTCGCGCAGCGCGGTCATCACGCCGATCGCCATCGTGTCGCTGACCGCGAAGACCAACTCGATGTCGCCCAAGCCGCGTTCAACCAGCTCGCGAGCCGCGTCGTAGCCTCCGCTGCGGGTGAACTGGGTGCGTATGAGTACTTGGTCGTCGGCCTCGATCCCGGATGCGCGCAGGCCGGTGGTGAACCCCCTGCACCGGTCGAGCGAGGTCTTGATGCGGTCGGGGCCACAGATGATCGAGTACCGCCGGTAGCCGGCCTCCGCCAGGGTCCGGGCCAGCGTTTCGGCTCCGTGCGCGTTGTCGATGGTGACGGTGGGGAACGGCAGTCCTGGCTGGCTGATCAGCACCACGCGGCCGCCGGTGGCCCGGTACTGCGCGAGTTCGTCGATGAGCTCCTGCTCGGTCTCGCTGTCGTCGATCCGGCTGCCGGCGACGACGATGATCTGCGGGCGGTGACCCCGCAGTCCTCTGACGAGCTCCAACTCGCGATGGGGGGAACGGTCGGCGACGGTCATGGTGACGACGAGCCCGTTCGCCTCCGCGGCGTCGGTGACCCCGGCGGCGATGGCGGAATAGTAGGGGTCGGCCACGTCGCTGACCACCAGCGCCACAGTCCGGGTCGATCCCTTGGCGGTGGCCTGCGCCGAGGCGTTGGGTACATAGCCGAGCCTGGCCGCGGCGGCGAGCACGCGCTCGCGGTTTTCCGACCGGACGCCGCGACTGCCGCCGTGGAGGGCTCGCGACGCCGTGGCGAGGGAGACCCGCGCTTCCGTGGCGACGTCCTGCAGGGTCACCGAGGCGGCTTCCGGGCCGGCGGCATAGTGGCGGCGTGGCGTTGTGCCGGACTCGGACCTGCTGTTCAGCGCGGGCATCGTGCGCGTTTCACCGCCAGTAACTCTCGACTCAAGGGTGGCAATCGCTTTCCAATGTGGCCGCAGGGTGCCGCGCGGTCAAGGGTGCGGCGCTCGCGGGCCCCTCGGCATGGTGCTGTCACGGACGACCAGGTGGCCCTGGACCATCAGGGTCGTCGGTTCGTGGCGGTCGGCCAACGCCATCCGGATGGAGGTCGCCCCCATGTCGGTCAGCGGCAGCGCGACCGTGGTCAACTGAGGCGTCACGTCGACCGCGAGCTGGATGTCGTCGATTCCCGTCACCGACACGTCGTGGGGCACCCTGACCCCGGCGGCGCGGAATGCCGACATCGCGCCGATGGCGACCGCGTCGTTCACGGCGAGGACGGCGTCGGTCGCCGCCATCCCCTGGTCGGCCAGTGCGCGGGCCGTCTCGAAGCCGCCTTGGCGGTCGCCCGTGCAGTTCACCGTGCGGATGGCCGCGGCGGGCACCCCTGCGCTGGTCAGCCCGTCGATGAAGCCGCAGACGCGCGCCGAGAGGTTCGCCGTGCCCTGTTCGGACCCGAGGATCACCACGTTGCGGTGACCGGACTGCGCGAGGTAGTTGCCGACGCAGTACCCGGCGCCGTGATTGTCCAGGTCGATCGAGTCGAACGCCTCCTCCGCGGCGCCGACGATGACGACTCGGCCCCCCTCGTGCTCGTATGCCTGCAGTTCCCTGAGCAGTCGCTCTTCGAGTCGGTTTTCCTGCAGTCGTCCGGAAGTGAGAACCAGCGCCTTCGGACGCAGGCCGCGCAGCAGTCGGACGGTCTGCAACTGCCTGTCCGGGGTCGCGCGGGTCGAGGACACGGTGACGAACGCGCCCGACTTCCGGGCCTGCCTCTCCATCGCCGCGACCACCATGCCCATGGAAGGTGTGGTCAGGTCGTCCGCGATGAGCGCGACCGCCTCGCTGGTCCGTCGCATCGCCCGTGCGGACGCGTTCAGCGTGTAGCGCAGGTCTGCGGCGGCCGTGCGCACGCGCTCGGCGGTCGCGTGCGAGACCGAGTGGGTACTGCCTCCCAGGACGCGGGATGCGGTCGTGATCGAGACGCCTGCCGCAGCCGCGACGTCACGCAACGTGACAGGGGATCTGGCTACTTCGGGCATCGGGTGCCTCCTCCAGTATCGGACGACCGACAGGCGCAACTGCACGCAACGGGACGATACGTGATCGAGAACGCCGGTGGGCGTCGCGCCGATGATCCTCCCTCCTGTGGCGACAAGGCGGCGGTGAAGGCGTTTTGCCAGCTCACGGGTGGTAGAGCTCGTTGGGTGATCCGCTCCGGTGGTTTCGCGGCCGGCCGGACGGGCGCGTTCTGATCGTCTGGCGGGACAGTATCGACGTGTGCATTGACACACATTCGGAGCCGGCCCTACGGTCCGGAAAGCGATTTCCTTCGCCGCCGCCGGGCACCGATGCCCGGTGATTGAGGAAGGCCTCTCCGATGAAGATCAGATCAGCCGTGCGTGTCGCTGGTTTGCTGGCCGCAGCACTGGTGGCTTCGGCCTGTTCGGCCCCTGACACCCAGTCTCTGCCCGAAGCGCCGGCTCAGGCTCCCGCACTGCCCGATTCCCCGGTCAAGCTGAACATCCTGGATGTGTCGGGCGACCTGGCCCACATGAAGCAGGTGATCGAGAACTACAAGGCGGCGCATCCCAAGCTCGTCTCCGGCATCACCTACGAGACGGGGTCACCCGCCGACGTGGCCGGCAAGCTCGCTGCCCAGCAGGCCGCCGGCCGTGTCTCGATCGACGTGGTGCTGACGGGTATCGAGGGCTTGTCCAACATGCGTGCGCAGAAGGCGCTGCTGCAACTCATGCCGGCCTACAAGTCGGCCCTGCCCGAGTTGTCGTCGCAGCTCACCGAGGCGGGTTCGGTGATGCAGAAGGCAGGTGACGGCTTCGGCATCACCGACTCCGCCGACCCCAACGGCCCGCTGCTCACCTACTCCAAGTCCCGCGTCGGCACCCCGCCCACCACGCCGGAAGCGTTGCTGGCATGGGCCAAGAAGCACCCCGGCCGGTTCAGCTACGCCAACCCGACCGGCGGTTCCGGCCCGGCCAACCAGTTCATCGACGCGCTGCCGCACATGCTCGGCGACACCAACCCGGACGATCCCAAAACCTGGGACAAGACCTGGGCGTACCTGGCCGAGCTCAACAAGTACACCGGGACCTACTACGCCAAGACCTCCGAGTCCTTCGACGCGGTGACCAAGGGCGCCATCGACATGACGGTCACCTCCGGCGGCTGGGACCAGCAGCGGCACGCCAACGGCAGCTTGGGCAAGGACATCCAGGTCGCTGCCTTCGACGATCCCCAGCTCGTCATCGAGGGCCGGTACGTCACGGTGCCGCGCGGGGTCGAGCCGGAGAAGCTGGCCGTGGTCCTCGACCTGGCCAAGTGGATGCTCAAGGCGGACCAGCAGGCACTCACCTACGCCCTGCACGGCAGCGGCTTCCCGGTCAAGGGCGTCACGCCCAGCCTGGCGCCGCCGGACATCGCGGCGGTGTTCAAGAAGTACGGCAGGCCCGAGCTGGTCGAGAAGCTGCAGCAGGGAACGCCCATCGCCCCGATGGCGGGTGCGAACGTGCAGGCCAAGTTCTCGGAGTGGAACGAGAAGATCGGATCGAAGAAGTGAGTCGCGCGGCGACCTTCGGCGAGCTGCGGATCGACGGGCTGGGCCGCCGGTTCCCCAATGGGTTCACCGCTCTGGACGGGCTCGACCTCACCGTGCAGGGGGGCGAGTTCATGGCCCTCCTCGGCCCGTCGGGCTGCGGCAAGTCCACCGCGCTGAACCTGCTGGCGGGGCTGTTGGAACCGACCAGCGGGTCGATCTGGATCGACGAGCAACGGGTGGACACACTGCCGTCGGAGAAGCGGAACTTCGGCATGGTCTTCCAGAACTACGCGCTGTTCCCGCACCTGACCGTCGCCGAGAACGTCGCGTTCGGACTCCGGATGCGCAAGGTGGGCAAGGCCGAGCGGACCGCGCGGGTCCGCAGGGCGCTCGACCTCGTGCAACTGGGTGAGCAGGCGGACAAACCTCCCGGTCAGCTCTCCGGTGGTCAGCAGCAGCGGGTCGCCATCGCCCGCGCGATCGTGGTCGAGCCCCGGCTCGTGCTCATGGACGAGCCGCTGTCCAACCTGGACGCCAAGTTGCGGCTGGACATGCGCACGGAGATCCGGCTGCTGCACCAGGAACTCGGCCTCACCACCGTGTACGTCACCCACGACCAGGCCGAGGCGCTGTCCCTGGCCGACCGGCTGGTGGTCATGTGCAGTGGCGTGGTGCAGCAGATCGGCACCCCGGCGGAGGTGTACGACAGGCCGGCCAACGCGTTCGTCGCCGCGTTCGTCGGCTACCGCAACGCGCTGCCGGCCCGGATGGCCGGGGGAACCGTCGAGATCGCCGGCCTCGGCTGGGCGTTCCCCAGCGAGCGCGCACAGGGAGCCGACGGCGACGCGGTCGCCATGATCCGCCCGGACGACCTGCTGATCGGCGGTCCGGAAACCAGCAGGCCGATCCCGCTCACGGTGCGGGTGTGCGAGTACCAGGGGCGGACGTTCGCGGTCGAAGGACGCACCGCCGACGGCACGGTGGTGCACGCGCACTCGCTGGAGCCGCTCTCGCCGGGCAGGACCGTCGACGCCAACGTGCAGCCGGAACGGATCCAGGTCTTCCCCTCCGACGCCGGATCCGGCACGCAGGAGCCGGCCCTGGTCGCGAGTGGGGAACAGTCGTGAGCGCCGTCGCCGCGACCCCGCGCAGCGGCGGCGGCCGGGACGGTGTGCGGGCCTGGGCCCGTGCGCGGGGGATCACCCCGGTGCTGTGGCTGGTCGTCCCCGGTGTGCTGTTCATGCTGGTGTTCTTCGTCTACCCGCTGTTCTACGGGGTAGGACTGTCGTTCCAGGGCAAGGACGGTCCGCTGTCGGCCTACGAGGCGTTCTTCACCAACCGGCTGGTCGACAACCAGGGCAGCCGCGAGTCGGTGCTCATCACGCTGCAACTCGCGCTGCTGGCGTCACTGATCAACGTCGCGGCGGCGCTGCCCATCGCGTACCGGATGCGGGGTCCGGTGCGGGGCAAGCGGGTCATCACCGCCGTGGTGCTCATCCCGATGACGCTGGGGACGGTGTTCGTCGCCTCGGCGATGAACAACTTCCTCGGCCCGGCGGGCTGGTTCAACAAGGCCTTGCTGACCGTCGGGCTGGTCGACGCGCCGCTCGCGCTGACCGGCAACTTCCTCGGCGTCCTGCTGTCGCTGGTGATCAGCGGCTTCCCGTTCGCGTTCCTGCTGATGCTCGGGTACGCCTCGGGCATCGACCCGAGCCTGGAGAAGGCCGCCGCCGTGCTCGGCGCGGACGCCCGGGCCAGGTTCCGGCTGATCGCGCTACCGCTCCTGCTACCGGGTCTGACGATCACGTTCTGCCTGTCGTTCGTGCTCGCGTTCGGGGTGTTCCCCTCGGCGACCCTGGTCGGCAACGACGCAGGTCCCACCAGGGTGTTGTCCAAGATCGCCTACACCGAGTACACCAACGCCCAGTACGCCACCGCGTCGGCCACCGCGGTGATCATGGCAGTCATGCAACTGGTGGTGATCGGCCTGGTGTTCGGGCTGCGCGGCAAGCTCTACCGCGGCTCGACCGCAGGGGGTAAAGGATGACCGCCGAGATCACCGCACGCCGCCGTTACACCGTCACCGGCGCGGCCACCTGGACAGGTCTGTGGACGTTCATCGGCGGTCTGCTGGTCGCCGTGCTGGTGGTCGTCCTGGCGTCGTTCACCCAGCAACTCAGCGGTGGGTGGCTGCCGGGAGACGTCACCACCAAGTGGTACTCCGGCGCCTGGTCCTACTTCGACCTCCCGAGTCTGCTGACCACGACGCTGGTCGTCGCGGCCGCGGTGGTGGCGTTGTCGCTCCTGGTGGCGATCCCGACGGCATTCGCCCTGTCCCGGCTGGACTTCCCGGGCAAGCGCCTGGTGCTGATGCTGTTCCTGGTGCCGCAGGTCATCCCGACCATGAGCTACGCGGTGCCGCTGGCCACCTTGGTGTACCAGTTGCGGCTCAACGACACCATCGCCGGGCTCGTGCTGGTGAACCTGGTGCCGGCGCTTCCCTTCGCCGTCCTGGTCCTCATCCCGTTCGTGGATCAGATCGACCCGCGCGTCGAGGACGCCGCCCGTGTGTTCGGCGCGGGATTCCGCCAGGTGTTCCTGCGTGTGCTGGCCCCGCTGATGGTTCCCGGCCTGCTGGCCGCCGGTGTGCTGGTCCTGGTCCGCGTGGTCGGCCAGTTCGAGCTGACGTTCCTGGTCGCCGGACCCAACAGCCAGACCATCGTCGTGGCCCTGTTCGGGGCGGCGCTGCAGGCAGGCCAGCTGCCCTCGCAGCAGATCGACGCGATGGCCGTCGTGTACATGCTCACCACGCTCGTCCTGCTCATGATCGCGCTGCGGTTCGTCGACCCGACGTCCGTCGCCGCACGCAACCGCCGTTGAGGAAGGAGCTCCGTGACGAACAAACCCGTGCGGGTCGCCCTCGTGGGCGCCGGCAGCATAGCGGGGGGCGCGCACCTGCCCGCCCTGGCCGCCCAGGGTGACCGCGTACAGGTCGTCGCCGCCTGCGACGTCGACCCCGACCATGTCAAGTCGTTCTGCGACACCCATGACGTCCCCGGCTCCTACACCGACCTGGGGGAGATGCTCGAGCACGCCCGGCCGGACCTGGTGCACCTGTGCACGCCGCCGAGCCTGCACACCGAACAGGCCCGGCAGAACGCGTCCTGCCCGACGGGGACACCCTGCGACGCCGCTGCCGGATCGTCGTCGCCGACGGCCGGTGGGACCGCGCCGCCATCACCGGATACCTCAAGGAGCACCCGTGGTGACCTTCCCCGGCGGGCACCGGGGTCTCGGGGCTGGGGGTCTACCCCTGGGAAGCCGCCGACGGCTGCCACGGCGGGTCACCCCATCTGCACACCGCCTGCACCGAGGGCTATGTCGTCGTGGCGGGCGGCGGCGAGCTGCAGACCCGCACCCCCTCCGGGTACACCTCCGTCCCCCTGCGGGCGGGCACCGTCGCCTGGTTCAGCCCGGGCACGGTGCACCGCGCCGTCAACCACGGCGGCCTGCGAGTGGTCGTGGTGATGCAGAACGCCGGCCTGCCCGAGGCGGGCGACGCCGTCCTCACCTTCCCGCCCGACGTGCTGGCCGACGCCGACCGCTACCGCGCCGCCGCCACCCTGGACCCCGCCGACCCGGAAGTCTCCGCCCGGCGCCGGCGCGATCTGGCCGTCGCCGGGTTCCGGACCCTGCGCGACCACCTGGTCGACGGCGCCCCCGAGCCACTCCTCACCCTCTGCCGGCAGGCCGCGGCGCTCGTGCAGCCACGGGCGGCCGCATGGCGTGACATCGTCGCCGCCGGCCCCGCGGCGTCGGTCGCGGCCAGTTCGCGGCACATCGACGCGCTGCTGGAAGCAGACGGCGCGCATTTGCGGGACGCGCAGGTCATGGCCGTGGACGCACCCGCACCGGACGATCGCGCCTTCGGCATGTGCGGCCGCCTGGACACCTACCGGACGGCCTGACCCCGAATCCCCGGATCTCCGTCGCGGTGACGGAGGGCGGGCACGTACACCCTCTGCACGACAGTTGAAGGGAGATTTTCGACGATGAGAATCCTGAAGGTGCTCACCGTGGCCGCGGCCGCGACGCTCTTGAGCACGCTGATGGGGGCGTCGCCCGCGCAAGCGGACTCGCTCACGGTGACGGTGGACTACGGTGCCGACGTCGGGCCGTCCAACCAGGTCGCCAGCGGGTATCTGCACGGGATCGACGCCAACTCGCCCGCCCAGTACCTCATCGACGGCGTCAAGGTCCGGGCGATCCGCGGTGCGGACCACCACCGGAACCTGCCCAGCCTGTTCGACCGCCCCACCTACGACCGCGTCAAGGCCACTGGAGCGCGGATGCAGGTCGGCGTCTACTACTACTCCGGCGACCCCAACAACCCCGACTACAACTACCGGCCGGGGGACGGCGGCGACCAGGACCGCTGGCAGCGCATCGTCAACAGCGTCTACGACGAAGCCCAGGCGGGCGACTACCAGATGGATTCCTGGATCACCTGGAACGAACCGGACCTGCAGTGGAACACCACCGCGCGGCCCTTCACCAGCTACCTCACCGCGCACAAGGTCGCCTACGACACCCTCAAGGCCCGCGACCCCGCGCTCAAGGTGCAGGCCCCGGAACTGTCCGGCTACAACTTCGCGAAGCTCACCCAGTTCCTGACCTACTGCAAGCAGAACGACTGCCTGCCCCAGGTGCTCTCCTGGCACGAGCTCACCGCGGGCGCACCCGACATCCCCGGGCACACCGCCCAGATCAAGCAGTGGATGATCGACAACGGCATCACCCCGATGCCCATCGCGATCACCGAGTACCAGGGCACCGGGTACGGCAAGGCGGACGCGTGGGACGCGGGCGTCAACGTCCGCTTCCTCGCCCAGTTCGAACGCAGCGTGCCCAACGGCCTGACCGACGGGCTCTACTCCGCCTGGGAGTGGGTCGGGGACAACCCGGACTTCGTGCCGACCCTGGGCAACGCCACAACCCGGAGCACGACCCTGCCGCGGGGCGTGTGGTGGAACTACAACACCTACAAGGACATGACCGGACGGCTCATACGCACCTCGTCGTCCGCTGCGACCACGGTGGACGCTTTCGCCGCGGTCGACACCACCCAGCGTCGCTCCACCGGCCTGATCGGCAACCAGACCACCGCCGCGCACACGGTCAACCTCAAACTGCGCAACATCCCCGCCGCCCTGCAGCGCAACGGCAAGATCCGGTTTCGCGCCACCCGCTTCGACGACGTCGGGCAGCTGACCAACCCGGTCAAGGTCCTGGAGGGCGACTACACGGTCAACGGCAACACGGCCAAGGTGACCCTGCCCGCGCTCCCGGCCAGTGCCTCGCTGCGCTTCGACGTCAGTCCGGTCATCGCGGGCAGCCCCAAGACGGTCTACGAGGCCGAGTCGCTGCCCGTCACCTCGACCTCGGGCGTCGTGCGCCGCAACTTCGCCGAGGAGGGGGCCAGCGCGGGCCGGGCCAGTGTCCTGGAGGCCACCGCCGTGGGTCAGTCCGTGAGCTACACGGTCGATGTGCCTGCCACGGGGCGCTATGAGCTCAGCGCCTATCTCAAGAGGCTGGCGAACCGGGGCTTCTTCCAGCTCTACGTCGACGGCAAGGCCTTCGGTCCGCCCCAGGACGAGTACGGCACCGCCGCGGAGTACTACCGGACCACCTTCGGCCACCTCCAGCTCACCTCGGGTGAGCACACCTTGCAGTTCAAGGTCGTCGGGAAGAACGCCTCGTCCAGCAACCACTGGATGGTGTTCGACCGCTTCGAACTGTTCCCCCTGTCCTGACCCGGATCACCTCCCGGACGATCGACCGATCTGTTCGGCGGCCTGTCGGCGGCACCCACTGGTGCCGCCGGCCTTCGCGGTCAGCGGCAGCACAACTCGAGCCGACGGGCCAGTGACGGTCCAGGTCCCCCGACAGCTGCGATGGCGGGCCGGTCGTCCGTGGCGCGCGTGGCGATGGCGATCTCCAGGGGCGGTCCTTCGAACGGGACGAAGCAGACGTCCGAGCGTGGGTAGAAGTGGCGGCCTCGGCGTGCAGGGCAATGCGGCCTGGGGTCGATACGGCTCCTGGTATGGCTGCGGGGTTGCGGAGGGCGTTGCGGCGGTGGAACCCCTCCGCGGCGGGGCCGGACCATGCCGCCAGAGCGGGGTGGGCGAGGGCGATGGGGAGCCAGGCGCCGTTGCTGACGCGTACACAACGACCGGCGGCCGGCCCGCGAGCACGGGCCGGCCGCCAGACCGACACGCCCGCCACAGGAGTGCGTCTCCGTGCCGGCCACCACTACTCCTTGCCGCCCCGCTCGGTCGCCAACACCGCGAGGTCGCGCGAGATGGACCTGAGGGCGTGCACCGGAAGCTTGCCGATGGCGTACGCGGCGATGTCGGTCAGGGTGAGGTCGCCCACCGTTCGCTGCATCCCCCCGTCGACAACGGCGGGGGCGTGGCGCCGCAGGACCTCCCGGGTCTCGGGATCGTCGACCAGGGTCCGCAGCGTGGCGTGCACGCTCGGTTCGGCCCGCGGGTAGTCGTCGGGGTGCACCAGGTCGAGCGACGCCTCCACCTGGGCCCACTGCCGCCGGACCGCCAGGTGTTCGTCGCCGACATCGCCGGTGTCCGGCAGACCGAGCCGTTCGTACTGCGAGGGCGGGGCGTCATTGGCCCGAATGAGCTGGACGAGCAGCGTGGCCATGCGCCGTTCGAGGTCGTCGTCGGCCAGCGGCCGCTGCTGGTCCGGGTCGGCCTCGAGGTCGAACAGCAGCGTGCCGAACGCGTGGGGATCCATGAAGGTCCACCCGTCGACGCGGAGCGTGGGGACGCCTTTCGTGAACGAGAACGGTTCGGCAAGCTCGGCGCCGCGCAGTTCCTCCGGGGCGAACCGGCCACGCATGTGGGTCGGCATCAGCGTGTGCTCGAGCAGGGGCCGGTTCCCCGGTGTCGCGGGCGCGCGCATGTAGACGTAGCGGCCGTCGGTCACGCTGACGTGGCCGCCGAACGCCCCGAACAGCCCGGCCTCGCGCACCGGGGTGTCGTCGGCGACGACGTCGCGCAGCGGCTCGCCCTGCATGTCCGGCGGGATGTCCACCACGAACCAGTCCAGCAGGGTCGGGGCGAAGTCGATGGTCTGCACCAGGCTGGTTCGCCGCTCGCCCCGCACACCGCTGCGCGGGTCCCAGACGAACAGCGGCGTGTGGATCGTCTCGTCGTACCAGGGCGGGACCCCCTTGCCCCACCACCCGTGCTCGCCGAGCAGGTAGCCGTGGTCGGTGACGACCATCAGCAGCGTGTCGTCCCACAGCTCCAGCTCGTCCATCGCGTCGAGCACCCGGCCAAGCGACCGGTCGCACATCGACAGCAGCGCGGTGTACTGCAGCCGGAGGTGCTCCACCTGCCCGGGGGTTTCGAGGGCCTGCCGGTAGTCGGGCCAGTCGAAGTGCGGGCCGTCGTAGTCGTGGGGGTACAGCTTGTGGTAGCGCTCGTAGGTGAAGAACGGCTCGTGCGGATCGAAGGTCTCGACCTGCAGGAACCACCGGTCCTCGGCGTGGTTGGTGTGCAGGAACTCCAGGCCCGCGTCGAAGGTCAGCGTCTGGGGGTGGTCGAGCTCGTCCTGCATATAGGACCGGTTCACCCGGTCCTGCCGGTACGAGGGCCGCTGGGCGACCCGCGGTCCGTCGATGGCGTCGGGGAGGTCGGGGTCGGCCACCTGCCCCTTCCAGGGGTCGCCTTCCTGGCCGCGGAAGAACTCGAAGCTGTTGAACCGGCCGTGGTAGGTCGCTCCGCCGTCCTCCCAGTAGTGCGGGTGGTCGGTGGCGAGGTGCGTGTAGACGCCGTGGTCCTTCAGCAGCTCCGGGGCGGAGTCGTCGAACGGCTCGAGCGGTCCCCAGCCGCGGTGCAGGAAGTTGTACCGGCCGGTGTGCATCTCCCGCCGGGCCGGGATGCAGGGCATGCTGCCGGCGTAGCAGGTGTCGAACGTCGCCGTGCGGTCGGCCAGCCGACGGAAGTTCGGGGCATCCACCCACTCTGCCCCGTAGGGGGGCAGGTGCCGCCTGTTGAGGCTGTCGAACATGACGACGATGGCCTTCATCGACTCTCCTTCGGAGCGAGCCTCGCGGCGAGACGCTCGTGACGGCCCGGTGGCCACGCGACGTCGGGCGCGTGCCAGGACACGGGGGTGACCGGTGTGGTGGCGGCAAGCCGCTGTTCGAGATCGTCGGCCAGGTGCCCGCGCCCGGTCTCGCACAGGTGACCCGCATAGCGCACCGGGTCGTTGTAGTACGTCGGTCCGGTCTGCAGGGTGGTGAGCATCGGGTCGGGCAGGGCGCCCGGCCGTCCCGCGTAGTACTCCCACCACTCGGCCAGGTGGGTGCGCATCCGCGCGGCCAGGTCCGGCTCGTCGGGCAGCAGGTCGCGGGTCAGGTGCGGGTCGGCCGTGACGTCGAAGAGCTGCTCCCACTCCGCCCGGAACGCGCCGGGATGGTACGTGCGGATGTAGAGGTGATCCCGGGTCCGCACGGCCCGCTGGTAGGTGTGCGCGCCGTGCCCGAACACCAGGTACTCGCGGGAGCCGATGCGCTCCCCGCGGACCGCCGGGGCGAACGACTCACCCTGCCAGCCGCCGGGCACCGGCATCCCGAGCAGCTCGCACAGGGTCGGCGCCAGGTCGATGTTGTACAGCAGGGAGTCGCACCGGCGGGCGTCTGCGGGCAGCGCGTCGGTGACGCCCGGCCAGTAGACGACGAGCGGCAGCCGGTGCGTGGGCTCGTTGGCCAGCCCGTGCTCGGCGTAGGAGCCGTTCTCCCCGAACGACTCGCCGTGGTCGGCGCTGACGATGATCGCCGTCTCGTCGGCGATGCCCAGCTCCTCCAGCGTCGCGAGCAGCTGCCCGAAGTAGTGGTCCCAGTACATGATGGCGCCGTCGAACCCGTTGATCAGGTGCTTGAAGTCCGCGCGGGTCCGGATGGCGTCGGGCATGGTGTCCGGCACGGATGACTTCCTCGGCCCCGCGAAGTAGTGCAGGTCGAGCGCGCTGCGCGGCCCGTAGATCTCCGCGTGCGCGTCGATGGTGTCCTGGTCCGGCCAGGCGGGCGCGGGGCCGGATGCCGCGGCCCGCTGGGTCCACTGCGGACCGGTGAGGTAGTCGGTGTGAGGCTCCCAGTAGGTCAGGTGCAGGTACCAGTCGTCCTCGTCGGCGTGGGTGCGCAGCCAGTCGATGGCCACGCGGTTGATGTCGTGGGCCTGCTCGTCGTTGGTCTCGCCGGTCGCGCGGATCATCTCGCGGAAGTTGCCGCAGAAGTGGTACGCACGGTGCCGCTCGGCGAACATCGACACCGCCGCCGTGTAGTAGCCGTGGCCCTGGAGCTGCTGGCCGAGCAGCGGCCGGTGCGGGTCGGGCCCGTGCCCGGCGTCGAGCCGGAACCGGGCGGCTTCGCCGAAGTGCCCGATGACGCCGTTGGTGATGCCGAACTGCCCGCTCGTCAGTGCCGTCCGCGACGGCAGGCACGGCGAGTCGGAGGCGTAGTAGCGGTCGAAGACCACGGACTTCTCGGCCAGGGCTTGCAGGTTCGGCGTGGTCGGCCGCTGGTAGCCGTAGGGCTCGGTGTGGTCGGCACGCAGCGTGTCGACGTCGACGTAGATGATCCGCATCAGATCCAGCCCTCCAGGGAACCGAGGAACGCGGCGAGGTCGTCGCGGTGGATGGTATGGCCGGCGCCGGGTACCACCCGGACCTCGAGTCCGCGTCCCCGCATCGCGATGACGGTCGCTTCGGAGCAGAAGGGGCCCTCGCCCGCGAACAGCACCAGCGAGGGCACGCCCGGACGGCGCGGCGCGATCTCGACGCCGCCGAGGAGTGCCGCGCCGTCCACCGTGTCCGGATCCCAGTCGCGCAGCGTCGCCAGCTCCACGTCGACGTCCTCCGGGCGCCACCGGGGGTTGAGTTCGGCGATCTGCTCCCGCGTCGCCTGCTTGAAACGCTTGATCCGGACGGGATCCATCCCGACCCTGCGGCCGTCGGGCAGCCAGGCGGGATCGGCATAGACCGCACGGCCGGGGCGCAGCCGGTCGACGGCCAGCGCGAGCGCCACCGCGCCGAACGAGTGCCCGATCGCGACATCGACCTCGGACGGCAGGGTCTGCACCAGGGCATCGGCCCAGTCCTGAGGCCGGTAGTGGCCGCGGCCGCTCGCTCCGTGCCCGGGCAGGTCGACGCCGATCACCCGGTGGCCGCGCTCGGCGATCGCCGGAGCCACCCGGTGCCAGGTGCGCGAGTCCGACATCATCCCGTGGATCAGGACGGCGGTCCGCTCGCCGTCACCCCAGGTACGGGTATGCAGTCGCATCCGCATCCCCCTGTCCGCGCCGCTCGTGGGTCGCCGCCGGCGGCAGCGTCGCCATCTCGCCGGCGAAGTGGCACGCCGCCAGCTGGCCGGTCGGGGTCTCGGCCAGCACCGGTTCCTCCTCCACGCAGACGCTCCGCGCGGTGTGGGCCAGCGGCCCGATGGGGCACCGGGTGCGGAACCGGCAGCCCGACGGCGGGTTCTTCGGGCTGGGCAGGTCTCCGGTGAGCACGATCCGCTCGCGGTCGCGGGACGCGGTCTCGGGCACGGGCGAGGACGACATCAACGCCACGGTGTACGGGTGCTGCGGCGAGGAGTACACCGCCTCGACCGGTCCCGTCTCCACGATCCTGCCGAGGTACATCACCGCGACCCGGTCGGAGAGGTGCCGGACCACCGAAAGGTCGTGGGCGATGAACAGGTAGCCGAGGCCGAGGTCGTCACGCAGTGACTCCAGCAGGTTGATGATCTGCGCCTGGATGGACACGTCGAGCGCGGACACCGGCTCGTCGCAGATCAGTACCTTCGGCTCGACGGCGAGCGCCCTGGCGATCCCGATGCGCTGCCGCTGGCCGCCCGAGAACGCGTGCGGGTACCGGTCGAGGTGCCCTTCGTTCAGGCCGACTCGGCGCATCAGTTCGCTCGCCGCGGTGGCCCGCTCGCCACGCGGCATCCCGCGCATCTCCAGAGCCTCGTCGAGCGACTGGCGGACGGTGCGGCGCGGGTTGAGCGACGCGTACGGGTCCTGGAACACGTACTGCACGGTCGACCGGAGTTCTCGGGCGCCCGCGCCGGTGAACGCGTCCACGCCCTCCGGGCCGACCCGGACGAGGCCCTCCGTGGGCCGGTTGATCCCCACGATCGTGCGCGCGAGCGTCGACTTGCCGCAGCCCGACTCGCCGACGAGGCCGAGCGTCTCGCCACCCGCGACGGACAGACTCACCCCGTCCACCGCGTACACCGGGTCGGGCCGGCCGAACGGGCTCCTGCCGCCCGAGGCGACGTTCACGCGCAGGTTCTCCACCGACAGCGGCGGAGCGCCGCCGGTATCCAGCTGGTCGCGGACGTCGGCGGGCACCCGGTCCAGCGGCGGAATCGCCGCTCCGCGCCCGGTGACCCAGCATGCCGATGACTGCCCCTCGGCGGCCCGGGGCAGCAGCTCGGGCACGGTGGTGCGGCACCCGTCCTCGGCCAGGCGGCAGCGCGGATGGAACGCGCACCCGGACGGCAGCGCCGCCGGGTCGGGTGGCGCTCCCGGGATGGCGGGCAGCCGGTTCCTGCCGTTCCCGTCCATCCTCGGCATCGCCTGGAGCAGGTCCGCCGTGTAGGGGTGCTCCTGCCGGGCGAAGATCACCTCGACGGGGCCCTGCTCGACGACCCGGCCGCCGTACATCACCACCACGTCGTCGCACATCTCGGCGACCACCCCCATGTCGTGGGTGATCATGAGCACGGCGATGCCCAGCTCGTCGCGCAGGCGGCCGAGCAGCCGTAGGATCTGCGCCTGGATGGTGACGTCGAGCGCGGTGGTCGGCTCGTCGGCGATCAGCAGCGACGGCGAGCCGGCGAGCGCGATGGCGATCACCACGCGCTGCCGCATGCCGCCGGAGAACTGGTGCGGGTAGTCGTCGAGCCGCCGCTCGGCGTCCGGGATACCCACCTGATCGAGCAGCTCCGCCGCCCGGCGCCGGGCCGTTTGCCGGTCCGTGCCGTGCACGATGAGAGCCTCGGCGATCTGGTAGCCGACGGTCAGTACCGGGTTCAGCGCGGACTGCGGGTCCTGGAAGACCATCGCGATCTCGCTGCCGCGCACGGCGCGCATGTCCGGTTCGGGCAGCCCGAGCAGGTCCCGCCCGGCGAACAGGATCTCGCCGCCGACGATGCGGCCCGGCTCGGGGACCATCCGCAGGATCGAGCGGGCGGTCACGGACTTGCCGGAGCCGGACTCCCCGACCACGCCGAGGACCTGGCCGCGCCGCACGGTCAGGCCGACGTCGTTCACGGCCCGCACGGTGCCGGCGCCGGTGGCGAACTCGGTGCGCAGCCCGCGCACTTCGAGCAGGGCGCCCGTCCGGCCTTGTTTCGTCTCGGTCGTGATGTGCTGTGGAACGGTGTTCACCGGCGAAGCACCGCCTTGTTCAGTGCGTTGGACAGGAGAGTGAAGGACAGCGTGAGCAGCAGTAGTACGAGGCCGGGTCCCATGACGTACGCCGGGTGGACCTCGATGTAGCGGGCGCCGGTGTTGAGCATGGCGCCCAGCGACGGAATCGGTGGCTGGATGCCGAGCCCGACGATGCTCAGGCCGGCCTCGATGAAGATCGCGACCACCATGTAGACGGCGGCGTTGACAATGATCGGGTCGACGATGTTCGGCAGCACGTGCCGGACCAGCACGGTCCGGCGCCGGACCCCGAGCACCCGGGCGGCCAGCACGTACTCGCGTTCCTGCTCGACCTGCAGACCCGCCCTGGCCTGCCGCCCGAACAGGGGCAGCCCGATGATCAGGATGGCCGTGAACAGCGCCCGCCAGCCGGTTCCGATGACCAGCACGACGCACATGCCGAGCACCATCCCGGGAAACCCGAGGATGACGTCGAGCAACCGCTGCACGCCGGAACCCAGCCACCGCGAGATCACGCCGGCGAGCCCCATCAGGGTCCCGATGACCGCGCTCGCCGGGACGGCGGTCAGCAGCAGGCTGAGGTCGGTTCGCAGGCCGTAGACCGTGCGGACGAGAACGTCGCGGCCCAGTTCGTCGGTGCCCATCCAGTGCCGGGCCGACGCGCCGGCCAGCGAGTTGCCGCTCTGCGCGTCGTACCCGCCGGGGAACAGCACCGGCGCCAGCACGGACAGCAGCACCAGCAGACCCAGCAGAACGGCCCCGATCGCGCCCCGCGGCGTGCGCAGCGCGGTGAGGTAGCGCCGTAGCGCGCCCCCGCCGCCTCGGCGCGCCGTACCCGGAGTACCGGGAGCCGGGGCGCTCGCGGTGTCGATGTCGGTTGTCACAGCGTCACACTCCCAACCGGACGCGCGGGTCCAGGGTTGCCATGGCGATCTCGGTGAGCAGCTGCACGACCACCGCGATCACCACCGCGCCGACGATGAGCACCTGCACGACGTTGTAGTCGGAGCCCTGCACGCCGGATACGGCCAGCTGTCCCAGCCCGTTCCTCGCGAAGATCATCTCGATGACGACGGCGCCGGCCAGCATGTCGCCGAAGCGGATGCCGATCGCCACCATCGCGGGGCCGAGGCTGTTGCGGACCACGTGCCGCAGGGTGATGCGCCGTCTCCCCACGCCCTTCGCGACCGCGAGGTCCACGTAGTCCTGTCGCCACGCGTTGTCCATCGAGGACTGCACCAGCATGGCGATGCCGCCGGACATCGGCACCGCGAGGGCTACAGCGGGCAGGATCAGGTACTGCAGCCCGATCACGGGGTCGTCAAGGACCGACGTCTCGCCGCTGATCGGCAGCACCCGGAAGGTGACGCCCAGGAGGATCACCAGCAGGAGCCCGGCCAGGAACGGCGGCATCGCCAGCAGGACCGTGTTCGTCGCGTCCGCGGTGAACCTCGACAGCCGCGAGCGCGCCGAGCCGGCGAAGACGCCGAGACCGATCCCGACGACGATCATGACGAGCGCGGCCGCGATCGTCAGCTCGACCGTGCTCTCCAGCCGGTCTCCGATCAGCTCGGAGACCGGCCGGTGGAACTGGTACGACTCGCCGAGATCGCCGGTGACGAGGCCGCCCAGCCAGTGGAGGTACTGCTCGACCAGTGGCCGGTTCAGCCCCATCACGGCCCGTATCGCGTCGATCTGCTGGGTCGTGGCCCCGGGCCCCGCGACGACGGAGGCGGGATCGCCGGGCGCCAGTCGCGGCAGCAGGAACGCGATGACCGTGGTCGCCAGCAGCACGAGCGTGACGGACGGCAGGCGTCGCAGGAGGAAGCGGGTCATCACGGGCTCACTTTGCGAGGTAGGCGGCCCGCATGGTGCGGCCGTAGCGGCCGGTGACGACGCCACGCAGGGAGCCGACGCTGACCGAGGTCGAGGGCGAGACGGAGTAGGGGAGGAAGAACGCGTCGTCGAGCAGCTTCTGCGACAGGGAACGCAACCGCGACTTGGTGGCGTTCTCGTCCGGGCTGTCGATCAGCGCCTGCGCGAGGCGCTGGTACTCCTTGTCCGTGTAGTGCTCCGCGTTCTTGGCCGGGCGCAGTTCGGGGAGGGCGTCGAGCATGAGCGCGGGAGGCATGTCGCCCACCGCGGTCCAGGTGAGGAACGCGGGACCGAGCTTGCCCGCGGCCCGGCGCGGCTCGAAGTCCGCGATCGACAGCTCCAGTGGCGACGGCTTCAGGCCCACGTCGGACAGGTCGCGCGCGATGATCTCGTAGATCTGGCGCGGAATCGGCAGGTTGTGGAGCGCCATCCGGAACCGCGCCCCCGTGGCCCCGGCTGACTTGATGAGCTGCCGGGCCCGGTCGGGATCGTAGGTGTACGTCCCCGCCAGGTCCGCCGGATAGCCGGTCGCGTCCTTGCCCCACGGCAGGCTGGCCGTCGTCGCCAGGCCACCCATGACCTGCTTGTTGATCCGCTCGCGGTTGATCGCGTAGCCCACCGCGCGTCGCACGTCGACGTTGTCGAACGGTGCCTGATCGACGGTGAGTCCCATCCCGTAGACGAGCCCCTTGTTGAGGTCCAGGTGGAACGTCTTGTCGTCGACGATGGTCTTCGCGTCCTGGACACTGAGACCGTTCGCGATCTGGACCCGGTTCGAGCGCAGCGCCGCCAGCTGCGCGGTCGAGTCGGCGATCACCGTGATCTCGATGCTGTCCAGGTAGGGCAGGCCGTCCGCCCAGTAGGAGGCGTTGCGCTTCATCGTGATCTGGGTGCCGGCCTGGTAGCCGGACCACACGAACGGGCCCGTGCCGACGACCTTCGAGCCGTCCTCGAGTCCCTTCTGGCTCTCCCGGTCGATGATGGGTGTCGCATCGAGGATGCTGTGCACTGTTTCCTGCAGGGGCCGTGGCGAGGTGATCGTCACCTCGTGCCGGCCCGTCGCCTTGACCTGCCAGCCCTTCATTGCTCCGTTCAGGGAGGCGAGGCCGTCACCCGCGATGTTCCGTTCGAGGGAGAACACGACGTCGTCGGCCGTGAACGGCCGTCCGGAGTGGAACGTCACGCCCTCACGCAGCTTGGCGGTGAACGTCTTGTTGCCGTTGGACAGTGACCAGGAGGTGGCCAGCAGTGGCTGGCTCTTGCCGTCGGTGTCGATCAGCAGAAGGGTTTCGAGGACGTTGCGGCACCAGAAGATGTTGCCGGGCCGGCCGGTGAAGTAGGCCGCGGGCACCGGTGGCGCGTTGACCGTCGTCACCAGAGTGCCGCCGCGGACCGGCTTCGCCGTCTCGCCGCCCGCGCCACCCTTATCGGCCTCCTCGGCCGCCGAGCGGCAGCCGACCGCCGTGGCCAGCCCGAGGGCCGAGAGCCCGCCGAGGAGTGCCCGGCGCGACAGTGCCGAGTCGAGGGAGGTTCGTCTTGTGGGGTACATCGTTGGACCACCTCATTGCTTACCGTTCGCGGGGTGACCCCGCTTGCTGGGATATCGGTGTTCCCCCAGGGGTGGCCTGCGTGCCGGCGGGCACGTCGACCGTGGTCGTCTTGTGGAGGTCGGCCGAGGAGAAGCCGACGAGGGCGTCGAAGGTCCCCGGCTCGACCGCCCACTCGTCCGCCTGCGAGTCCCAGTGCCACAGCGCGCGCCACGGCACCGGAATGTCCAGCTCGACCGTCTCGCCGGGACCGGCGTGGGCGGTCGCGAACCCGGCGAGCCAGCGGACGGGCCGGTCGATGCCCGATCCGGGGCGCGCCAGGTAGACCTGAACGACCTGCTTTCCGGGTCGGCCGCCGGTGTTGCGCACCCTGGCGGTGACGACGGTCGCGGGGCTGTCCGGGGCGTCCGCGTGTCGGACGGCCGCGGGCTGGCGCAGGTCCACCAGCTCCCAGGTCGTGTAGCCGAGGCCGTGCCCGAACGGGTACGCGGGCTCGACGCCCTCGCGAAGCCACGCGCGGTAGCCGACGTGGATGCCCTCACGGTACGGCAGGCGACCGTCGACGGGCCGCGTGTCGAGCACGGGCACGTCCTCGGTGTGTGCGGGCCACGTCATCGGCAGCCGTCCGCCCGGCTCGGCCGTGCCGGTGAGGATGTCGGCGAGCGCGGCACCGGCCTCCTGGCCGGCGAACCACGCGATGAGCACCGCGGAGACATCGCCGCGCCACGGCAGCAGCACGGGTGCCCCGGCGTTGACCACGGCCACGGTGTTCGGGTTCTCCTCGGCCACGGCCCGCACCAGGTCGTCCTGGCCCGCGGGCAGACAGAGGTGCGCGCGGTCGAAGCCCTCGCTCTCGATCTGGGAGCTCGTGCCCACGACCACGATCGCGACGTCGGCGGCCCTGGCGTCCTGCCGGGCGCGGGCGAGCTCGTCGGCGGGTGACCGGCGGGGACGCATGGCCCGGAAGGACAGGGCGAAGCCGCCGGCCGGGATGCGTTGCCGCACGCGCAGTTCCACGGGACGGCCCGCAGTGAGTTCGACGTCGAACGTCCGCACGGGCGGGGTGAGGATGTCCGCGCCCGGCCCGTCGTGCGCGGACGGGACGTCCTCGTCGTGGAGAGTCCGCCCGTCGGCCTCGAACATGATCCTGCCCGCGCCGCGGAAGCCCAGTTGCCAGGAGCCGGTGAGGTCCGGACACATCGTGGTGGTCAGCTCGACGGCGGCCGCGCCCTGCGGCACGTCGCTGCCGAACCGGACCAGCTCGCCGGTGTCCCGGCTCTCGGTCCGCACCTCCTCACCGGTGTCGGTGAGCCACCGGACCCGCACGGCCCGGCCACCGTTCTCCCCACGCAGGCATGCCGCGGGCAGCGGACCGGGGTCGCCGTCGAGGTAGCTGCCCGCGGTGTAGGTGACCTCGACGCCCGGGGGCAGTGCGGCCCTCAGCCCCTGGAGCGGGGACACCACCTGGGCGGGGCACACCTCGGCGCTGCCGCCGCCCTGGATACGGGGGTGCTCGGCCAGCTCGCCGATCACCGCGATGCGCCGGACACGGTCCAGCGGCAGGGGCAGGGCGGCGCGCGCGTTGTGCAGCAGTACGGTCCCGTCGGCCGCGGCGGCGCGCAGCCGTGCGCGTACGTCGCGCCCTGCGCGCACAGCTGCCGGGCGCCCGGCGTGCACCGACTCCAGGGCACCCACACGCGCCGCCAGCCGCAGCAGGTTCTTGACCTTGATGTCGAGTGTGGACTCGGGCACCGCGCCGTCCTCGACGGCCTTGCGCAGCACCTCGCCCCACGGTCCGTCCGGCCCCGGCATGGCCAGGTCGAGCCCCGCCGAGGCGGCGGCGAGCGAGCGCGTGGCACGCCAGTCCGAGACGACCACACCGTCGAAGCCCCACCTGGTGCGCAGCGGGTCGTCGAGCAGCTCGTGCTCGGTCATCGTGGTGCCGTTGACGCCGTTGTACGCCGCCATGAGCAGCCAGGGCCGCGCGGTCAGGACGATGTCCTCGAACGGCGCGAGGTACAGCTCCCGCAGCGCACGCTCGCCGAGCCGCACGTCGACGGAGAACCGGTCGGTCTCCGAGTCGTTGGCGACGTAGTGCTTGACCGTCGCCGCCACGCCGTGCTCCTGCAGGGCGCCGACGAGCGCGGCGCCGATCCGGCCGGTCAGCAGTGGATCCTCGGAAAGGCATTCGAAGTGCCTGCCTCCTACCGGGCTGCGGTGCAGGTTGATCGTGGGCGCGAGGACCACGTCGACCTCCTTCCGGCGGGCCTCGGCCGCGAGCAGCCGGCCCGCGTCCGCGGCACGGCCGGTGTCCCAGCTCGCCGCGACGGCGGTCGGGCAGGGCAGGCAGGCCGACGGTTCCTCGTCGTCCCACGAGGGTCCGCGAACTCCTGCCGGGCCGTCCGAGAACGTCATTGCCCGCAGTCCCACCGCCGGCTCCGCGTAGGTGTGCGCGTGCGAGGCACCGGTCAGCAGCCGGACCTTCCGCGACAGGTCGAGCTTGCCGACCAGCGCGTCGAGGTGCTCTTCGAGAGGACGGCTCAACGCGACTCCCCCTGCGGACACCGGAACCGATCGAGGTAGGCGGCCAGCACCCCGGCCATGTCGAAGGAAGGGTCCAGCAGCCACTGGACCTGCAACCCGTCCATGACCGCGTGCACCTCGGCCGCAAACGCCATCGGATCGAGCTCCGCCGGCAGCCGGCCCAGAGCCTGGTCGCGGCGGACGCGTCCGGCCGTGGCCTCACGGAGCCGGTCGTACCGGCGCCGGAAGAACTCGTGGGCCGGGTGGCCTGGCTCGATGCTCTCGGCGGACTCCACCGCGAACAGCCGCATGGACTGAGGGTTCTCCATGTTGTGGCGGCACAGCGACAGCCACGCGTCCACCACCGAGGAAGTGCGGAACATCTCCGCGACGTACTGGCTGCTGTCGGCGTCACGCCGCTCCAACGCGGCGATCAGCAGGTCCTCCTTGCTCTTGAAGTGGTGGAGCAGGCCAGGCTGTGAGATGCCCACGCGTGCCGCGATGTCGGCGAGAGCCACGCCCCGGAAGCCGCTGTTGCCGAACATCTCGGTAGCGACGGCGAGGATCTGCTCTCGCCGCACTCCGGGGGGTCGGCGGTTACGCACCGACGGCGCTTCTGTCACGAGCTCCTCCTTGCCACTCCATGTGATGGCGGTTACCTTACCGAGTGCTCGGTAAGGTGCAAGAGGTTGGACGCAATCGATCGGGCTCTGTGGCGAATCACCTGGTCAGGCAAGTGGAAAGACGAGGAGACAACGATGAGGGACCGGCCGAACTTCCTGGTTGTCGTGGCCGACCAGCTCCGGGCCGACGCGCTCGGCGCGTTCGGCAACACCCTGGCCCGCACGCCGCACCTCGACCGGCTCGCCGAGCAGGGTACGGCGTTCACCAACGCGTTCGCGCAGCACCCGGTGTGCGCGCCCAGCCGTGCGTCGTTCCTGTCCGGCTGGTACCCGCACACGGCGGGCCACCGTTCGTTCGGCACCCCGCTGCGGGCCGACGAGCCGAACTTCCTGCGTGCGTTCCGCGCGAACGGCTACCACGTGACGTGGGTGGGAGACCGCGGGGACACGTTCGGCCCCGGTGCCACGGAACTGGCCGTGCACGAGCACGGGTTCACGACGAGGCCCACCAGCGGGCGCTGGGCGGATGGCCCCCCGGCGGCACGGCGGCCCGAGCTGCCCGGCGCCGACGACGAGGTGTGGAAGCGGCTGTTCTACCGGGGAGAGGTCCTCGACCCGGACGACATCGACTTCGACGAGGCGGCCGTGCGCACCGCCGAGCACTGGCTCGCCGAGCCACCCGGGCAGCCGTGGGTGCTGTTCGCCCCGCTGGTCGCTCCACACTGTCCGTTCCAGGCACCCCAGCCGTGGTTCTCCCTGCACGACCGGGACGTGATGCCCGATCCGGTGTCCGGCACCGGGCCCGAACCCGCCTTTCTGCAGGGGATCCGCGAGTACTACGGCACCGACCGCGTGACCCCGGAGATGTGGCGCGAGGTCGCCGCCACCTACCACGGCATGGTCTCGCGGCTGGACGACCACGTCGGGCGGCTGCTCGACGCGGTGCGCCAGGCCGGTGCCGCCGACGACACCGTGACGGTGTTCTTCTCCGACCACGGTGAGTACCTCGGCGACTTCGGCGTGATCGAGAAGTGGCCGTCAGGGCTGGACAGCTGCATCACGCGCGACCCGTTGATCCTCAGTGGCGGCGGCCTGCCCGCGGCCGGAACGGTCGACGCGATGGCCGAGCTGATCGACGTCTTCCCCACCCTGCTCGACATCGCCGGGATCGACCCCGGCTACCAGCACTTCGGCCGGAGCCTGCTGCCCGTGCTGCACGACCCGGCCGCAGGCCACCGCGAGTACGCGTTCACCGAGGGTGGCTTCCTCGCGGAGGAGGAGCCGAAGTTCGAGCGCTCGCCGTTCCCCTACGACCGCAAGTGCGCCCTGCAGCACGACCGGCCGGCCGCCGTCGGCAAGGCCGTCGCGGTACGGGACCAGCGCTGGACCTACGTCCGGCGGCTGTACGAGCCGGCGGAACTCTACGACCGGGCGGCTGATCCGGACGAGGCGCACAACCTCGCCGGCCGTCCGGAGCTGGCCGAGGTCGAGACCAGGATGTCGGACGTCCTGCTGCGGTGGCTCGTCGAAACGGCGGATACCCTGCCGGAACGCGATGATCCGCGGATCCCGGGGGTCGACCTGCCCGCACCGGGCGAGCCCGTACGGTCCGATCGGGTCGGCTGATGAAAGGAAGCGATCACTGATGGCAGGAGGAGCGAAGTGAAGGCAGCCCGATGCTGCGCCCCTCCCCGCGGCCAGGCCGCGACGGACCAGCCACGCCCGGCACCCGCTCCGGCCGCACGTGATCACTCGCGTTCGGTGCTGGTGGCGATTCCCGGCGGGGAGTTCCTCATGGGCACCGACAACCCCGACGCGTTTCCCACCGACGGTGAGGGCCCCGTCCGCCCGGTGCGGGTGGAGCCGTTCCAGCTGTCGGCCCACGCCGTCACCAATGCCGAGTTCGCCGCCTTCGTCACGGAGACCGGCTACCGCACCGACGCCGAGCGGTTCGGGTGGTCGTACGTGTTCGCCGGCTTCCTGGCCGCCGAGCTGCGCCGCGTTTCCCCGCGACCGGAGATCACGCCCTGGTGGTGTGCCGTCCAAGGCGCGTTGTGGGCGGCACCGGAGGGGCCGGGCAGTTCCGTCGAAGGCCGCGAGAACCACCCGGTGGTCCACGTGTCCTGGCACGACGCACACGCGTACTGCCAGTGGGCGGGCACGCGGCTCCCCACGGAGGCCGAGTGGGAGTTCGCCGCGCGCGGCGGCCTGGAACAACGGGTCTATCCGTGGGGTGACGAGCTCACCCCGGGCGGCGAGCACCGCTGCAACATCTGGCAGGGCCGGTTCCCGGTGAAGAACACCGCCGAGGACGGCTACCGCGGGACGGCACCGGTGGATGCCTTCCCGCCCAACGGCTTCGGCCTGTACAACGTGGCCGGAAACGTCTGGGAGTGGTGCGCCGACTGGTGGAGCACCGAGCACCCCGGCGCCGGATGCGCCGTGAATCCGCGGGGCCCGGAGCGGGACACCGAACGGGGCGGCTCCCGCGTCGTGCGCGGCGGCTCCTATCTGTGCCACCACAGCTACTGCAACCGGTACCGGGTGGCCGCACGGACCAGTAACACCCCGGACAGCACCAGCGGCAACACGGGCTTTCGCGTTGCCGACGACGCCTGAGCTCGGCGTGGCACCCCGGTCGGCCCGAGGCGGCCTCCACCTGGGCGCGCTCGCGGCCGCTGCGCAGCAGGTTGTGATCTTCGGTTCGCGGAGGACAGGGATGGACATCCGATCACCGCGGTACGCGGTCGCGTTCGCGGAGGAGCTGTACTTCGGCCGGGCAGCCCAGCGGCACTACGTCAGTGTGTGCGGACGCGCCATCGCGGCGGTGGAGGCGGCGGCCACGGAGGCGTACGACTACCGAAAGGCCTGATGCCGCGAGGTCCGACGCCGCCTCCGGGCGGCCGTCGTCACTTGAGTCCTTCCGCCGCGACGGCGAGCGCCCAGCGCAGGGTCGCCCTCAGCTCGGCCTCCGCCGTCGCGGGGTCGGCCGACGCGTCGGCGGTGCGCCACGCATAGTGTTCGACGGCCGCGCGCAGGGTCGCGTTGAACATCGCCGCCCGGATCGTGGGCCGCAGGGCGTCGGCGGGCTGACCGGCGCGTTCGGCCAGGGCGCGGGCGAACACCGGCTCGGCCTCATCGTGCGTCTGGAGCCAGACGGCGCGCAGGCCCGGCTCGGTACGGGTCAGCCGGACCAGTGCGCCGACGGTGTTGCGGTCGCCGCCGCCGATGAGACCGTGCTCGCTCGTGCGCTCCTGGTCGAAGAGCTGTTCCAGGGGCTGCCCGGGAAGCCAGTCGCGCAGACAGGCGACGGTCAGGTCGATGCCCGCCGAGAACAGCGGCCGTACGCAGCTCTCCTTGCTCGGGAAGTACCGCCACACCGTCCGCGAGGAGACGCCGACCGCCTGCCCGATCTGCTCACCGGTGGTCGCCGTGACGCCCTGGGTGACGAACAGGTCCACCGCGGCCCGGGCGATCTCCAGCCGGATCTCGGCCTTGCGCTCCTCGGTCAGGGGCGGCCGTCCCGTGCGTCCGCGAGGTGCGGTCATCTCTTCCTCCGGCTGATGGTGATCAGTCTCCCGGATTTCTCCACCAAGAGTTTATGGCACTCACAGACATTAAATCGTAGGGTGAGAGCGCAGCGGGCACATCGCCTGCGAAGAACGGACAGGAGCACCTCATGGCCGGCGGACTCGACGGACGCAGCGTCATCGTCACCGGAGCGGGCTCGGGCATCGGGCGCGCGACCGCCCTGGCCTTCGCCGCGCAGGGCGCGCGCGTGGTCGTGGCGGACCTCAACGCCGAGGGCGCTCAGGCGGTCGTCAAGGAGATCGAGCAGGCCGACGGGACCGCCGTCGCCGTAACGGGCGACCTCAGCGAGCAGGCCGTCGTTGACCGGGTGACCGAGACCGCCGTGGAGTGTTTCGGCGGGGTGGACGTCCTGGTGAACAACGCCGGGATCATGGACCGCATGTCGGCGCTCGCGGACGTGAGCGACGCGGAGTGGGAGCGGGTCATCCGGGTCAACCTCACCGCGCCCTTCCTGCTCACGCGGGCGGTGCTGCCGCACATGCTGGCGGCGGGCAAGGGGGCCATCGTGAGCACCGCCTCCGAGGCCGGTCTGCGTGGCAGCGCGGCGGGGGCCGCGTACACGGCCTCGAAGCACGGGGTGGTGGGGCTGACGAAGAACCTCGCGGTGATGTACCGCAAGCAGGGCATCCGGGCGAACGCCATCGCCCCGGGCGCCACGGTGACCCCCATCGTCGTGGACGTCGAGCAGGGCGCGCACGGGCCGACGGCGCTCGGTCCGCACTTCGTCAACCTCGGCCGTGCGGCCGAGCCCGAGGAGCAGGCCGCCGCCATCGTGTTCCTCGCCTCCGACGCGGCGAGCAACATCAACGGCGTGGTGCTGCCCGTCGACGACGGCTGGTCGGCGGTCTGACGCCGCCTCAGTGGAGCGCCGGTTGCCAGGACCACGTGGCGGGCCCGTATGTGCCACAGCCGCTGGCGCGAGATGCCTTCGGGGGCGTCGGTTCCGAGGTGGTCGGTGCACCGCTGCAGGGCCATCACGTAGTTGTCGTCGTAACCGCCGAAGGCCGTGGTCCGCTGGAGCACCACTGCCTCGGGGTGGCGTCGAGTGCGGCGCGGGCGTCGGTGACCCGCTTGAGGTCGGTCTCCGCGCCGGAGAGCAGCGAGCCGCCGGGCTCGGGCTTGTCGTCGACGAGGATCACGCGGGCACCGGAGCCGGCGGCGGTGGCGGCGGCCGCGAGTCCGGCCGGTCCGGCGCCGACGACGAGGACGTCGGTGTGGACGTACTCCTTGTCGTAGACGGTGGGGTCGGGGGCCGGGTCGCCGGGCTTGAGCAGCGCGAACATCGCGGCCGCGTTGGCCTGGGCGCTCGAGTGGGGCTGCACGTTCGCGGCCTCGGCGCCGAACAGTTCCATCACCCGGGAGATGGCCAACTGCTCGATGACGTCGACGTGTTCGCAGCCGCCGTAGTAGCGGCGGCCCGGGTAGCCCTCGGCGTACTTGTTGGTCAGTACCGAGCCCTGGGCCTCCATGACGGCGGCGGGGCGAAGTTCTCCGACGCGATCATCTCGAGGGTGGACTGCTGACGGTGCAGCTCGTCGTCGACCGCGGTGGCACCTCGGGGTCGAGTCGGCTGAGCGGGAGGAGGAGCGGGGAGGTGTCCGTGGTGATCGACGGGTTCATTGCCATCTGCGCACATCCTGAGAGTCAACTGATGAGCAACTGATATATCAGACTCTGCGGTAAGGTATGGGAGCTTGCCGGAGAGGTCAAGGGGGGCTTCATGCAGCAGCAGGTGGCGACCGAGTCCAAGGACGGGAAGCCCGGGGGCGACGAGCTGTCCCTCGCCGAGCGCGCGTACCGCGTCATCCGCGACCGGCTCGTCATGCTCGAGATCCACCCGGGCACGCCGATCAACGAGGAACAGCTGGCGCAGTCCCTCGGTGTCGGACGGACGCCGGTGCGCGAGGCGCTCAAGCGGCTCCAGTACGAGCGCCTCATCACGACCTACCCCCGACGCGGCACCTTCGCCACCGAGGTCAACATCACCGACCTGGTCCACATCTCCGAGGTGCGCCAGGAACTGGAGCCCCTCGCCGCCGCCCAGGCCGCGCGGCGCGCCACGGCCACGGACCGTGCGACCCTGACGGCCCTACGGCGGGAACTGGATAGCGCGGAGCCCTCTCGGCGCCACGCCGCCGAGCTCATGCACCTGGACCTCCAGGTCCACCGCGCCATCTATGCCGCCACGCAGAACCCGTACCTGGAGGACACCCTCGTCCGCCACGACAACCTGGCCACCCGCATCTGGTGCCTGTTCGTCGACCGCCTGTCCGACATGGCCGGCCACGTCGGGGAGCACGGACCGTTGATCGAGGCGATCGTCGCCGGGGACCCCGGCAAAGCGGCACAGCTCGCCCGCAGTCACGTCGAGAGCTTCGAACGGGCCATCCGCGGAGCCATCTGAGACGGCGCTGTGCGGCTGTGAGGCCGACAACTCGCTGCCGCACCAGCGAGTTGGAGATGTGCCCGACGGGGCCGAAGGTTCATCGCGTCAGTGCACGGTGCTTCGCGCGTCCTCCGGGCGCAGGCGGGGCCTGCCCGCCAGGGTGGTCCACAGGTGCGGGGCGACGTCGTCCTCGGGGAGTCGGGCGATCATGTAACGGACGCAGCGTTCGATCTTGACCCGCCACAGGCGGGCCGCCTCGTTTCCGTCGGCGTCGCGCAACGCGTCGTGAACGGCGGTGTCCTCGTCGGCGATGGTGTCGCAGGCCGGGCCGTAGTCCATGTCCAGAACCGTGACGAACATACGCAGGCGGGCCGTGAGGCGTTCGAAGGTGAGGGCGGCCTGCGGCAGGTCCGCGGTACGGGCGAGGGCGTCCTGGTACCGCAGGTCGACTTCACGCATACGGACGTGATCATTGTCCCGGGCGGCGTGAAGAACCTCCGCCAGGGCCGCTGAGGCCGGGGCGAGGTGCTCGCGGCCGAGCATGGCGACGCGCCGGATGAGCAGCGCGCCGAGGCTGGCACGCAGGGCGTAGAGATCGAGGACGTCCTTCACCGTGACGGCGGGGACGGCCGTCGCGCCGCCCGGGAGCAGGTCGAGCATGCCCTCCTCGGCCAGCGATCGCAGTCCCGCGCGGACGACCCGGCGTGAGAGGCCGAGGCGGGCCGCGAGCGGCGCCTCCCGGACACGGTCGCCGGGCCGGCAGGGACCGGCGAGGACAGCGTCACGCAGCAGACCTACGACGGGGTCGGTGGTGATGGGGGCGCCGGGCGGGGCATCGGGGGATGTGATCTGAGTCGCCGTGACTTTGGCCAGGTCGCCGAGTGTGCGTGCGCCGTGGGCGTTCGAGTCGTTGTCAGGGCCGCAGATGGCCGGGATGTCGTACGTCGGACGCGGAGCGGCTACCCGGGTGAAGGGGGCTGCGGAGGGGGTCCATGTGGTGGACCAGGTCAGCAGCGCGTCGCGGAGGCGGGGCAGGTCGTGCGCGGCCTCGTGCGGGAGCTGGGCGTCGGCGGCAAGAAGGCGCTGGGCCTCGTCGGTCCACGCCGCTGGGCCGGGTGCGCGGTGCCAGCGCAGGCGCGGGGGCACGGCCGCCTCCGGCCGCCCGAGTGCGCTGCACGCCTTTGCCGGTACGCCGTGCGCCAGCAAGTGCACGGTGGTTGCCCCCGCCCCCGCTGCCGACCTCACCTGCTCCAGGAACGCGCCCAGGGCGGGGTGGTCCGTCCAGGCTGCGTCCGCCCTGTGCTGCCGGCCCCGCAGCGCCGCGAAGGCGCAGGCCACAGCCAGTACCTGGGGCAGCTCCCGGTCGTGGCCGAACAGTCGGCCCGCGGGGGTGCGTACGGCCTCGCCCCGTCCCGCCCGGGCCGTCACGGCGAGCACGCACACCGGTGGGGCCATGAACAGGCCGACCACCTCCTCGGTGTGGCCCGGCAGGGACCACGCCCGGCGCGGCCCGACCGTGGCGCGCGCCCCCGGCTGGACGCGATAGGTCCGCCAGATCCGGCTCACCGTGCTCTGGCTCAGGCCGGTCTCGGCCGCCATGGAACGGGTCGACCAGACCTGCCTGGCACCAGGCGGTGGCGGGGTGAGCGTGCGGACGAGGACGTGCGCCACGGTGTCGTCGTCGGCCGTCGGAGGCCGCCCGGGACGGGGTTGTTCCTCCAGGCCGTCCAGCCGTTCGGCGAGGAAGCGGGAGCGCCACTTGCCGACCATGTCACGGGAGATACCGAGGCGCCGGGCGACGGCGGTATTGGTGGGCTCGTCCTCGCACGCCAGCACGATCTGCGCACGCAGGGCCCGCGCCTGTGAACAGGTGCGGCTGCGGGTCCACATCAGCAGTGCGGCCCGCTCGTCCTCGGTGAGGATCACGGTGTTGCGGGGACGGCCGACCATGGCGGCAACCGTAGCCGAATTTCTGATTCAGATGTACCCCGGTGCCCGGTGAGACAGAGCGGGCATTGTTGGCCGCCCCCGGCCTTCACATACTTCGAAGCCATCCGGCGGCCACGCTGCCGGTCCCTGCGGTTCACGCCGAGCAGGGCGACCACACAGCCGATGAGAAACACGACGGTGAACAGGGCCGATCCAATGTTGGCCAGCCAGCCCCCGAGGTGGCCCCGCGCAGAGTCCACCTCATGGGTCATCCCGGCCCGATCAGCGTCGGTGCAGATCGGCAGCCCCCACCCGACCCAACACCTCGACACGAGGCATCCCCAGAAGCGACTACGTTCCCCACCTGCCGGAGAAGCCATATGACGACGTCCCTGCACACGAATCCTCC
>NZ_JACTVI010000032.1 GCF_014495685.1 Streptomyces sp. TRM68367
GTCTCCCCATACCACAACAACGAGGACCAAGGCCCGAAGCCACGGCTTGTTTCCCGGCAAGCCCTAACTACACGGCATTGGGACTAGGGCCCTGGCCGTCGGCACCGGGATCCACGCCGGGCAGCGGTCGCGCGTTCGGCCGCTGCCCGGTGCGGTCGCCCCGTAAGTCGGTCGCATGCCTCGTACACCGACCGCTAGCGTGCCGTGCATGACGACAGCCGCCACTTACGCCAAGGATGACGAGGGCTCGGGATCCGGAGCGCATCCGCGATTCGCCGAGGCACTGAAGGAGCTCGGACTTGAGGGTGTGCTCGGGGAGGTTCGCCGGTTTCCCGAGGCCACCCGGACCGCGGCCGAGGCCGCCGCTGCCGTCGGGTGTGAGCTCAGTCAGATCTGCAAGTCGCTCATCTTCGCGGCCGACGGGGTGCCCGTGCTCGTGCTCATGGACGGGGCCTCGCGTGTGGATGTGGAGCGGGTGAGGGAAGAACTCGGGGCCGGGGCCGTGACGCGGGCCAAGGCCGATGTCGTGCGGGAGGCGACCGGGTACTCCATCGGGGGCGTGCCGCCGTTCGGGCACCGGACGAAGACCCGCGTTCTCGCGGATCGTGCGCTGCTCGCGCATGACGTGGTGTGGGCGGCGGCCGGGACTCCGTACGCCGTCTTCCCCACGGAGCCCAAGGATCTCGTCGCCCACGCCGGCGCCACTGTCGTGGACGTGCGCGAGCGCACCGCGTGACGCCGCTGGTCGCCGGTGCCGTACTGCTCGCCGCCGTCACGCACGCCGACTGGAACGCCATCGCCCACACGATCACGGACAAGCTGGTCGGGTTCACAGGACAGACACCCCCGGGCGCGACGGGCACCCCCCCGTCAGGTGGATTCGGGGCGCTCCAGGGCCACCTTCGGCAGTCGCCTGGCGAGCTGTGCCGGGAGCCACCAGGCGCGGTGGCCCAGCAACTGCATCGCGGCCGGGACGATCAGGCAGCGGATGAGCAGGGCGTCCAACAGGATCGCGACCGCCAGGCCCAGGCCGAACTGCTGGAGCATGCGGCCGGGGCTGAGGATGAACGCGGCGAAGACGACGATCATGATGGCCGCCGCCGCGGTGATCACCTTGCCGGTGGCGGCCAGGCCCGCGCGGACCGCGTGTCCGTGGTCCCTGGTGTGCTCCCACTCCTCGTGGATGCGGGAGACGAGGAAGACCTCGTAGTCCATGGAGAGGCCGAAGACGATCGCGAAGATCATCACGGGGATGAAGGCCTCGACGGGACCCGGCTGCACCCCGAACCAGCCTTCCTGGAAGACCAGCGTGATCACGCCGAGTGCCGCGGAGATGCTCAGCAGGTTCAGCAGTGCCGCCTTGAGCGGGATCAGGACCGAGCGGAAGACCAGCATCAGCAGCAGCGACGACAGGCCGACGACGGTCGCCACGAACAGCGGCATCCGCTCGGCCACGCTGTCCGCGAAGTCCTGCGTGGCCGCGGTCGAGCCGCCGACCAGGAACCGCGCACCGGTGTCCCGCTCCAACGGCGGCAGGACGTCGTCCCGGAGGCGGTGCACGAGGTCGGTGGTGCCCTCGTCCTGCGGTGCGGTCCCCGGAAAGACGATGACCGTGGCGAGTTTGCCGTCCTGCGAGGGCAGCGCGGGAGTTGTCGCGGCTACGCCGTCGGTCCCGGCCAGGGCGGACCGCGCCGTCTCGCCTGCCGACGCGGCGCCCTCGGACACGACGATCAGCGGGCCGTTGAATCCGGGGCCGAAGCCCTCCGCGAGCAGGTCGTAGGCCTGGCGGCTGGTGGAGGCCGGGGCGTCGTTGCCCGCGTCCGCGAAGCCGAGGCGCAGGCCGAGTGCCGGGGCGGAGAGGGCGAGGAGCACCATGACGGCGGCGAGGAGCGCGGGCAGCGGGCGGCGCTGTACGGCCGCCGCCAGTCGACGCCAGCGGGCGCCCTCCTCCTTGCCCTTGGCCGCAGCCCTCTCGGCGCGCTGCAGGACGTGGCGCCGGATCCGTTCGCCGAGCAGTGCCAGCAGGGCGGGCAGGAGGATCAGCGACGCCGCCATGGTGACCAGGACCGTCAGCGCCACGGCCAGGGCCACGCCCTGGAGCGAGCCGAGGCCGAGCGCCACCAGGCCGAGCAGCGCGATGATCACGGTGCAGCCGGCGAAGAAGACCGTACGGCCCGCCGCGTCCAGCGCGAGCCGGGCCGCGCTCGCGGGGTCCGCGCCGCGGGAGAGCTCGTGCCGGTAGCGGTAGAAGATCAGCAGGGCGTAGTCGACGCCGACGCCCAGCCCGACCAGCATCATGATCGGCGGGGTGAAGTCGGCGACCGTGAAGACGTGGGAGGCCAGGGCGATCAGACCGATCGCGGCGCCCACCGCGAACAGCGCCGTGAGGAGGGGGAGCGCCGCCGCCACCAGGGAGCCGAAGAGCAGCACGAGTATGACGAGCGCCGCCAGCATGCCCGCTCCCTCGGCGGAGCCGACCTCTTCCTCCTCGGCGCCGCGCACCGCATCGCCGCCCAGCTCCACCCGCAGTCCGTCCCCTGCGGCGGCCTGCGCGGTATCGATGATCCGGGTGACGTCGGCCTTGGGCACGTTCTCGGCCTTGTCGTCCAGCGTCACCGTGGCGTAGCCGATCGTGCCGTCCTCGGACACGGCCGAGGCGTCGGCGTAGGGGCTGCGCACCTCGGCGACGGCGGGCAGATCGCGGACCCGGTCGAGCATCCGCTGCACGGCGGGCTCGCGCTGCGTGATGCCCCGCGGGTCCTGGAGCACGATCTGGACGCTGTCCCCGGCCTGGCGCGAACCGTGCTCCTTCAGCAGGTCGGTCGCGGCCTGGGAGTCGGTGCCGGGCAGCGAGAAGTCGTTGCGGTAGGCGCTGCCGGCCGCCTGCGAGCCCGCCGTGATCACGGCCAGCAGGAGCAGCCACAGCAGTACGGCGGTCCAGCGGTGGCGCTGGGACCAGGCGGCGAGCCGCCCGAAGACGCCGGAGGGCGGGGCGGCGGCGGACGACGGTACGGAGGTGTGGGTCGCGGACTTGGTCATGAGCGCAGCGTGCGCGGCGGGTCAGTGCGAGGGCGTCAGCCCGTCGTGGACACCTGGGCTACCCCAGCGGTTGCGGCCCGGCCGCCCCACGTACACCGGCAGTTGCGTCACTCCGTCAGCCAGCCCGGGCTGACCATCCCCGACTCGTACGCCATCACCACCAGCTGGGAGCGGTCGCGCACCGCCAGCTTCGACATGATGCGGCTGACATGGGTCTTGGCGGTGGCCGGGCTCAGCACCAGCCGCTCGGCGATCTCGTCGTTGGTCAGTCCGGCCGCGACCAGCTCCATCACCTCGCGCTCCCGCTCGGTCAGCGCCTTCAGGCGAGGGCTCGGCTCGGGCGCCCTGACCCGGCGGGCGAACTCCGCGATCAGGCGCCGGGTGACGGAGGGGCTGATCAGGGCGTCGCCGCGGGCCGCCACCCGCACCGCCCGCAGCAGTTCCTCCGGTTCCGTGTCCTTAACCAGAAAGCCGGTGGCGCCCGCGCGCAGCGCGCCGTAGATGTAGTCGTCCAGGTCGAAGGTGGTCAGCACGACCACGCGCACCTCGGCGAGACGCGGGTCGCCGGCGATCCTGCGGGACGCCTCGAGGCCGTCCACGCCCGGCATCCGTACATCCATCAGGACGACGTCGGGCCGCAGGTCCCGGCAGGCGGCCACGGCCTCCTCCCCGTCGCCCGCCTCGCCGACGACGGTGATGTCGTCCTCGTCCTCCAGGATCGAGCGGAATCCGGCGCGTACCAGGCGCTGGTCGTCGGCCAGCAGAACCTTGATCATGACAGGGCCGGCTCCGATCACGTGTCGTACGGGACGCCCATTCTGGTCCTCGGCTGTCAATTCTCGTACGGGATGCGCGCGGTGACGGCGAATCCGCCGTTCGGGCCGGGACCCGCGGACAGCTCGCCGCCGAGCGTGGCCGCCCGTTCCCGCATCCCCTTGATGCCGTGGCCCGCGCTCCGGCGGTCCACCGGGCCCGTCGCGTCCCCGTCGTCCTCGACCGCCAGCGACAGCTCCCGCTCCCCGAATCCGAGCCGCACCTCCACCGCCGTGGCGCCGCGGGCGTGCCGGGTCACGTTGGTCAGCGACTCCTGCACGATCCGGAACGCCGCCAGATCCACCGCGGCGGGCAGCTCACGTGCCCGCCCCCGGCTGTGCACCCGTATGTCGAGCCCGGCCGGCTTCGCCGCCGCCACCAGCTCGTCGAGGCGGTCCAGTCCCGGCGCGGGCTGGGTCGGCGCCCGCTCGTCGACCTGGCGCAGCACGCCGAGCGTGGTGCGCAGCTCCCGCAGCGCCTCCCTGCTGCTCTCCTTGATCGCGGCGAGGGCTTCCTCGGCCTGCTCCGGGTGCTTCTTCAGCCGGTGCAGGGCGGCGCCCGCCTGCACATTGATCAGCGAGACGTTGTGCCCGATGACGTCGTGCAGCTCCCGGGCGATCCGCAGCCGCTCCTCGGTCGCCCGCCGCCGCGCCTCCTCCTCCGCGAAGGCGAACCGGCCGTGCCGCGCCGCGCCGAGCGCCACCACCGCCACCAGCCAGCCGGCCAGCATGAACAGGGCGATGCTGTTGATGTCCTCGTTGCCGGCCAGCGTTCCGAGCATCACCCCGGCTTCGGTGACGGCGGCGAGCGCGACGGCCGCCCGCAGCAGGCCCTCGGCGGCCACGGAGTACAGGGCGACGATCACGACGACCATGAGCGGGCCGTCGTACGCGCTGGTGAGGTAGTACGCGGCGGTGGCGGCCAGGGTGCACACCGCGACGGCCACCGGATACCGGCGCCGCAGGTACAGCGCCCCGCACGCGGTCACGATCAGCAGCCAGCCCAGGGCGGTCAGGGGCCAGGGCTCCGACGGTTCGCGGATCAGCGACGCCGCACTCCAGACGGCCACCGGCAGGAAGACCCCGCAGGCCAGCGCCAGGTCGGCGGCGCGGCCGCGCGGGAGCCGGGGCCGATGGGTGGTGTCACTCGCCATGCGCCCAGCCTAGGAACCCGCGATGACCTGCGCCGTCGCCCGCACGGTGACACCTTGCGGGACCGCACCGCAACCACGGATGTACGACTCCGGCTCCGGCCGCAACCCCGGATGTAGGGCAGGTGTCCACCCGGGGCCGACGCCCGGCTCCCGGTCCGGCCCTCATGCTCGTCGGCATGAACACGTACGAGCGGAAGGCCGCGGCCACGACGCTGCTGCGGCGCCCGAGCTGGCTCCTGGCGCTCGGGCTGGCGGGCGTGGCGCTGGTCCGGCCGCTGTTCTCGATCACCGGCCTCAGCGACAGCCTGGGCAAACCGGCCACCCCGCTGATCCTCACGGCGGTCATCTCCCTGGTGTGGATCGCGGCCGGCACCCTGCGCCGGGTACGTGAACCCCTGCCCACCCTCGTCGCCGCGGGTCTCGCCTACGGGCTGGCCGGCATCGTGCTCAGCGGGATCCTCTCGCCCCTCCTCGACGGAGAACCGGACGGCCCCCTCGCCCATCCGCAGGCCATCATCCCGGTCCTCCTCGTCAACGCCGCGTGGGGCGCCGTGTGCGGCGCATGCGCACTGGGGCTGCGCAGGCTGCGCGGACAGCGGTGACGAGGCCCGATCCCCGGTCGGCGCGTGCATCCGGCGGACAGCGGGAGCACTCTGGAATTAGTTCTTCCGGAGGTGATCGTCATGATGCACACCGCAGTGGGATGGCACGTGGAGCTGGAGTTCCAGGAGGACGACGAGCACACGCGCGCGGCGGCCCTGGTCCGGTTGCCCGACGGCAGTGAAGTACGGGCACGGGGGCACGCGAAGCGGCACCACACCGACTCCAATCAGCCCAGGGTCGGGGAGGAGATCGCCGGCGCCCGGGCGCTCAACGAACTCGCCATGCAGCTGCTGGCCAAGGCGCACGCGGAGATCGACTCGGCGTCGGGGCGGACCTCGCACCCGATCCACGTGTGAGTCACAGGCAGCCGCGTACCGCGCGCACCAGCGCCTGCGCCCTCGGGTCCGCCGTCACCGTCTTGCGGAAGCCGTTGGTCACATAGCCGAAGGCGACGCCGGACCCCGGGTCGGCGAACCCGAGGGGGCCCCCGCGGCCCGGGTGGCCGAAGGAACCCGGGGCGAGGAACGGGGACGCGCTGCCGTGCAGCATGTAGCCGAGGCCGAACCGGGTGTGCACGACCAGGACACGGTCGGCACCCGCGGACTCCTCGGCGCGGGCCAGCTCGACCGTCCCCGGCGCGAACAGCGCCGAAGCGCCGTCGGCCGCGCCGATCAACGCCGCGTAGAAGCGGGCCAGTCCTTCCGCCGTCGCGATGCCGTTCGTGGCGGGCAGGGCCGCCGCGCGGTATGCGGGGTCGTTCTGGTCGGGGAAGGGCGTGATCGCGGCGAAGGCGCGGCGGGTGAGGGAGCCGGGGTCGTCGTAGGCCGCGCGGACCGAGCGCTTGGGGCGGGTGCGCAGGGCCCCGGAGGGCTCGGACGTCTCGATCCGGCCGACCCGTCCCGCGCGCCAAGCGGCCGGTATGCGGCCGTCACCGCGCGCTGGGCGGCGTACAGCGCGAAACACAGCTGCTCGTCCAGCAGCGGTGGACCCTCGCTGCGCGTCTCCTCGTTCACGCGTCCATTGTCACGGAGTTCACGCGCCCGTTGTCACGCAGCGCGGATCGAAGCCGAAGGGCAGCTCCAGACGGTGGGCCCGCATCAGCGCGTCGTCGGCGAGCAGCTCCGCCGTCCTGCCGTCGGCCGCGATCACGCCCTCGCTCAGGATCAGCGAGCGCGGGCACAGCTCCAGGGCGTACGGCAGGTCGTGCGTGACCATCAGGACCGTCACGTCCAGCGAGCGCAGGATGCCGGCCAGTTCGCGGCGCGAGGCCGGGTCGAGGTTGGAGGACGGCTCGTCCAGGACGAGGATCTCCGGCTCCATCGCGAGCACGGTCGCCACGGCCACCCGGCGGCGCTGCCCGAAGGAGAGATGGTGCGGGGGCCGCTCCTTGAACTCCGCCATGCCGACCTGCGCCAGCGCCCGGTCGACCCGCTCCTCCAGCTCCGGCCCTTTCACCCCGGCCGCCGCGGGCCCGAACGCCACGTCCTCCCGGACCGTCGGCATGAACAGCTGGTCGTCCGGATCCTGGAAGACGATGCCGACCCGGCGCCGGATCTCCGCCATGTGCTGCCGGCCGACGGGCAGCCCGGCCACCCGCACCGTGCCCGTGCCGCCGGTCAGGATGCCGTTGAGGTGCAGCACGAGGGTGGTCTTGCCGGCGCCGTTCGGGCCGAGCAGCGCCACCCGCTCGCCGCGCGCGATCGAGAAGTCCACGCCGAACAGGGCCTGGTGCCCGTCGGGGTAGGCGAAGGCGAGGCCCGAGACCTCCAGCGAAGCGTCCATCACAGCATCCATCCCAGCAGACAGACGGCCAGGGCCGTGAACGGGAGCGTCAGGGCGTAGGACCACTGCGCCCGGGACGCGGTCACCTCGTCGATCACCGGCATCGAACCGGCGTACCCGCGGCTGACCATGGCCAGGTGCACACGCTCACCGCGCTCGTAGGAGCGGATGAACAGCGCGCCGGCCGACTTCGCGAGCACGCCCCAGTGCCGTACGCCGCGCGCCTCGAAGCCGCGCGACTCCCGCGCGATCCGCATCCGCCGCATCTCGTCGGTGATGACATCGCCGTAGCGGATCATGAAGGACGCGATCTGCACCAGCAGCGGCGGGAGCCTGAGGCGCTGGAGGCCCAGCAGCAGTTCGCGCAGCTCGGTGGTGGCGGCCAGCAGCACCGCGGTGGCCACGCCGAGCGTGCCCTTGGCGAGCACGTTCCACGCGCCCCACAGGCCGTCGGAGCTCAGCGACAGACCGAGCACGTCGACCCGCTCGCCCTCCGCCACGAACGGCAGGAGCACCGCGAACGCGACGAACGGCACCTCGATCAGCATCCGCTTGAGCAGGAAGCCGGCCGGCACCCGGGCCGCGTACGCGACGGCGCCGAGCAGTACGGCGTACAGGCCGAACGCCCACATCGCCTCCCGCGGCGTGGACACCACGACCAGCACGAAGGCGAAGGCCGCCGCGAGCTTGGTGTGCGGCGGCAGGGCGTGCACGGGCGAGTGCCCGTGCCGGTAGAGCCTGTGCGCGTGCCCGGCCCCCATCTCAGCCGGCCTGCGGGGTCTCGGCCGTGGTCTCGGCCGTGCTGCCGGTCGTGGACTCGCTCGTGGTTTCGCTCGAGCTTTCGCTTGTACGACGCCTGCGTACGGCCCAGAAGACGCCGCTGCCCACGAGAACGGTGGCGCCGACGCCGATGGTGCCCGCGAGGCCGCCGGATAGGCGGGCGTCGGTGATGTCCTTGACGCCGTAGTCGGCCAGCGGGGAGTCGGCGGCCGCGTGCTCCTCGGCCTTCTTGTCGATGCCCTGGTCGGCGGCGACCTTCTCCAGGCCGTCGGGGTTGGCGGAGGCGTAGAAGCTGACGACCCCGGCGAGGACCAGGGAGGTCGCCAGGCCCGTGATCCACAGCGTGCGGCGGGAGGTACGGGCGGCCACGGGGACGGGCTCCGCGTCCGGCGCGTCGACCAGCTCGCCGTTCACCCGCAGCTTCAGCTTCTGGCGCAGGCCGCGGGCGCCGTACACGAGGTCCGGGCGTACGGCGATCACGGCGCCGACGGTCAGCGCGGTGATCGCGGCCTCGCCGATGCCGATCAGGATGTGCACGCCGACCATGGCGGTGGCGACCTTGCCGATGGAGACGTCGGTGGTGCCGCCGATCCAGTACAGCAGCGTGAAAGCCACGGCGGCGGCCGGCACGGAGATCAGGGCGGCGACGAAGGAGGCGGCGGTGACGGAGCGGCGGGTGCGCGGCAGCACCTTCACCAGGCCCCGGAAGACCGGGTAGGCGGCGGCGGTCCCGACGATCGCCATGTCCGTGATGTTCACGCCGAGCGCGGTCAGGCCGCCGTCCGCGAACAGGACGCCCTGCATGAGCAGGACGACCGAGACGCACAGGACCCCTGTGTAGGGGCCGACGAGTATCGCGGCCAGTGCGCCGCCGAGCAGATGGCCGCTGGTCCCGGCTGCGACGGGGAAGTTCAGCATCTGCACGGCGAAGATGAACGCCGCGACCAGGCCGGCCAGCGGCGCCGTCCGCTCTCCCCCACTCTCGAATTCGCTCGAGCGGGAGGTGCCCCCCTGCTCACGGCGCGCGCCGCGCAGGCTCACGGCGAGCGCGCCGGCGGCGGCGAGGCCGGTCGCGGCGGAGGTAGGGGCGTCTATGAATCCGTCGGGCACATGCACCGTTCGATGATAGTGGCTTGTTGCGAACTACTTGCAAGAGCCAGAGCCTCGTTCGTCGTGCATGTGGGATGTCCTACGCGAACGGGCATGTTCCGGAAAATATGCGACATTGGAGTGGGGGTGGATGCACAGCTTCCACACAGGTGGCGCAGCGTAAGGGGCCATCCGATGTCCGTAGTCGAGCAGTATGCACGAGCCCATATCCTCACGGACGCGGACGACGTCCGGGTGCAGGAGGACAGCGAGGCCGTACCGGTGCGGCTGCGGTACGACCCCGAGGCGGATCCCCGTTCGGTGCGGGTGGGGCTGCCCGGTCCCCTGGCACACGAGTGGACCTTCTCCCGCTCCCTGCTGGAGCAGGGGCTGCGCGCGCCGGCCGGGAGCGGTGAGGTCCGGGTGTGGCCCTGCGGGCGGGTGCAGGCCGTGGTCGAGTTCCACTCCGCGCAGGGTGTCTCGGTGGTCCAGTTCGAGACGAAGGCGTTGCTGCGGTTCCTCCGGCGGACCTATATGACAGCCGAGCCCGTGACCCGGTAGGCCGAGTCAGCCGCCCATCTTGAGAAGCGCCGCCACGATCGGGCCCGCCGTGTCGCCGCCGTGGCCGCCCTGCTGGACGACGCCCGCCGCAGCGAGGTCCCCGCGGTACGCCGTGAACCAGCCGTTCGGCTTCTTCTGGCCGTCGACCTCCGCCGAGCCGGTCTTCGCGCCGACGTCACCGGTCACCCCGGCCATCGCCTCGGCCGCCGTGCCGTAGGCCGCCGTGTACTTCATCAGCTCCCGCAGCTGGGACAGCGTGTCCGCGGACATCGTGCGGGAGGCCGTCGCCAGCTTGCGCCCGTCCACCCTCGGGGAGACCAGGTACGGCTGGTGGAACTCGCCGGCCTCGACCGTCGCCGACACCGACGCCATGTTCAGCGGGTTCATGCGGACCCCGCCCTGGCCGATCAGCGAGGCCGCCATCTGGGCCTGCGACATCACCGGCACCGCGCCGTCGAAGGACGGGACCCCGATCGACCAGTTGTTCAGGCCCAGGCCGAAGACCTGCTGCGCCTGCTTGGTCAGGTCGTCGTTCTTCAACTTCGGCGCCTGGCTGATGAACGCCGTGTTGCAGGAGCGCGCGAAGCTCGCCTTGAACGTGCCGTCCTTGATCTCGAACTTGTCGTCGTTGTGGAACTTCCAGCCGCCGTACGTGAAGTACTTCGGGCACGGGTGCGGCTTGTCCGCCGACGCCAGGCCCTTGTCGATGAGCAGCGACGAGGTGATGACCTTCATCGTGGAGCCGGGCGCGAGGGAGCCGAGGAACGCGGTGTTGAAGTTCTTCGAGGCGTTGGCCGCCGCGAGGATCTCGCCGGTCGAGGGCCGCAGCAGCACGACGGAGGCCTGCGCCTTCTTGGCGACCCGCTCCTCGGCGGCCTTCTGCAGGTTCGGGTCGAGCGTCGTCTTCACCGTGCCCGGAGTGCCCTTGCGCAGCTCCAGCAGGGTCTTGTCGGAGGACTGGGAAGACCGGGTGCCCTTGGCCCGCACCACGCGCAGCTCGATCCCGGCCTTGCCGCCCGACTCCTTGCCGTACTTCTCACGCAGTCCGTCCAGCAGCGGGCCGATCGAGGCGTACTTGGCGGTGGTCAGCTCGCCGCCGTCCCGGTCCAGCGCCTTGACCGGCGGCGTGCCCGACTCGCCGGTGACCAGCTTGTCGCCGTCCTGCAGATCGGGGTGCACGACCGAGGCGTGCCAGTCGACCAGCGGCTTGCCGTCGCTGGTGCGCCGGACGACGGTCAGCGCGCTGTCGTACGTCAGCGGCTTGCTGATGCCCTCGTAGGACACCGTGGCCTTGACGGAGAACGGGACCTTGTCGCCGGTGCGGGTGCCCGGGGTGAGCGTGACGTCCTTGAGGTGGGCGTCCTTGGTGTAGCCGGTGAGCAGGGCCGTCGCCGCGGCGGAGTCGTCGGTGGCTGCGGCGGCCTGCGGGACCTGGCCCGACTGCCACGCAGTGAGGAAGGTGTGGGCCGTGGTGGTGACCTCGGTCGCCGACAGCGGGCCGGTCTTGACCTTCGGCTTCCCGTCGGAGGAGGTCGTCCGCGCGCTGCTGTCGGCGGCCGCTCCGCCGCCGTACAGCGCGTAGACGCCGAAGCCGGCGCCGGCGACCACCACGGCGATCATCCCGCCGATCACGACGGGGTTGGTCTTCCGTCGCTCGGCGACGAGCCTTCTGTTGCCCACTGCTCTTCCGTTCCTTCGCGAATCCCCAGGGTCCCCGTTGCCCCACGTGTCCCAACGACGGCTCCACCCTAGAGTCCCGTCCTGAGTGGATGACTTCAGCCGCCCGCTCGTAGCACAGCTGCGACAATCGGGCCGGCCGCCTCGCCGCCCCGGCCGCCCTGCTCGGTCATCGCCGCCGCAGCTGTGTCGCCCCGGAAGCCGGTGAACCAGCTGTTGGACTTCGCGACGCCGTCGACCTCGGCGGATCCGGTCTTCGCGCCGATGTCCCCGCCGAGCCCCGCCATGACGCCTGCCGCGGTGCCCTGGGTGGCGGTGAGCCGCATCATCTGCTTCAGCTGCGCGGCGGTGCTCGCCGACAGTCCCTTGGCCTGCGCGAGCTCGCGGCCGTCGAGGTCGGGCGAGACGAGGTACGGCTGGCGGAAGGTGCCCGTGATGGCGGTCGCGGTGACCGACGCCATGTTCAGCGGGTTCATCTGGACCTGTCCCTGGCCTATGGCGCCCGCCGCCCGGTCCGGTCCGGTGACGGTCGGCACGCTGCCGTCGACGGAGGTGATGCCGGTCTTCCAGTTGTCCCGGCCGAGCCCGAACCGCTGTTCGGCCTCCTGCGTCAGCGAGGCGTCGGTGAGCGGCTTCTCGTCGATGAGCTTGATGAAGGCGGTGTTGCAGGAGCGCAGGAAGCTGTTGGCCAGGGTGGCGTTCTCGTTGGGCTCCATGCCGGTGAGATTCTTGAAGGTCTGCCCCTGCCACACGGCGGTCGGCGGGCAGGGCGCCGGGTCGTTCATCGAGGTCACGCCGTTGTCGATGAGCATCGCCGCGGTGATGATCTTCATCGTGGAGCCGGGCGCGACCCGGCCCTCGAAGGCCGCGTTGAAGCCGTCCTCGCGGTGGTTGGCCACCGCCAGCACCTCGCCGGTGCTCGGCTTGACGGCCACGACGGACGACTCGGCGTACTGCTGCACCGCCTTCTCGGCCGCCGCCTGCACGTCCGCGCTGAACGTCGTCTCCAGCTTGCCCGCCTTGCCCTCGGCGAGGGTCAGCAGCGGGGTGTCGGCGGCGGCCTCGTCGGCGTGCCGGATCACCAGTTCGACGCCGGGGGTGCCGCCCGCCTTGTCGCCGTACTTGTCGCGCAGCGCGTCCAGGATCGGCCCGAGGGAGGGGTACTTCTCCTTCGTCAGCACCGTGCCGTCACGGTCCACGGCCTCGATCTGCGGGCTCGCCGACTCGCCGGTGACCAGGGTGTCGCCCTGCCTCAGCCCGGGATGGACCACCGACGGCCGCCAGTCGACCAGCGCCCGCCCGGAGGTCTTGCCGCGCACCACGGTCAGCTCGCTCTTGTACGTCAGCGGTCTGGACTTCCCGTCGTACGTCACCGTCGCCTTCACGGTGAACGGCGCGGTCGTCCCGCCGGCCCCGCCCGGCGTGATCCGCACATCGCTGATGTGCGCCTCCCCGCCGTAGGCGGTCAGCAGCGGCGTGGCCTCCGCGCTGTTGTTCGTGTACGACGCCGCCGTCGCCGCGTCGCCCTTCTCCCAGGCCGCGAAGAACTTCCGGGTCGTCTCCTCGACCTCGTCAGAGCTCGGCGGCCCCGACTTCGACGCCAGCGGCCCGCTCGCGCCCCCTCCGCCGCCGCTCAGCGCCGACACGATGTTGTACGTGCCGTACCCGGCCCCGCCCACCATCACGGCGAACACGCCGCCGATGACGGCGGCCTTCACACCCTTGTCCATGAAAGCGGCCCCCTCCCCGGATCCCCCAAGTTGCCGCTGCACTCTATGCGGTGGAAGTGACAATCGGGACGGAAGTTTTCCGTTTGGTGGCCGAACGGAGATCGCCGAGGACCCCTAAACCCAGGTATCCAGCCACATCCGCGAGCGCCAGCTGTCAATGGGGATCGCGGTGCCGGTGTACAGGGGCCAGAAATAAACAAAGTTCCAGGCGATCAGCAGGACCAGAACACCCGCACCCGTGGCGCCCGCGACGCGGCGGGCGTCGCTGGAGCCGGACGGGCCGATGATCGCGCCCAGCAGCATCGCGACCGCCAGGCACAGGAACGGGACGAAGACGACGACGTAGAAGTAGAAGATCGTGCGCTCCTGGTACAGGAACCAGGGCAGGTACCCGGCCGCGATACCGCAGGCGATCGCGCCGGCGCGCCAGTCGCGGCGGAAGAGCCAGCGCCACAGGACGTACAGGATCGCGAAGCAGGCGACCCACCACAGCAGCGGCGTGCCGATCGCCAGCACCTCGCGGGCGCACTTCTCGCCCGCGTCGGCGGGGCAGCCGTCCTTGCCGGGCAGGGGCGACTCGTAGAAGTACGACACCGGGCGGCCGACGATGATCCAGCTCCACGGGTTGGACTGGTAGGTGTGCGGCGAGGAGAGGTGGATGTTGAACTCGTACACCTGGTGCTCGTAGTGCCACAGGCTGCGCAGCCAGTCGGGCAGAAAGGTCCAGTTGCCGCCCTTGCCATCGGTCGCGGCCCAGTTGCGGAAGTAGCCGCCGCTGCCGTCGGTGGGGGAGAGGATCCAGCCGGTCCAGGAGACGAGGTACGTCACGATCGCCACCGGGACCGTGGCCAGGAACGCCAGGCCCGTGTCGCGCCTGAGCACCGCCGTGTACGGGTGGCGGGCGCCGGCGACCTTGCGGGAGCCGACATCCCACAGGACGGCCATCACGCAGAAGGCGGCCAGGATGTAGAGGCCGTTCCACTTCGTGCCGATGGCCAGGCCCAGCATCAGGCCCGCCGCCCAGCGCCACGGGCGCCATCCCAGGCGCGTCGTCTCCGCGGTGTGCGCGTCGGGACGGACGCGGCCGGCCCCCTCCGCCCCGGCGGACGCCGTGAGCGCGGCCGCGAGTCTCGCGCGCGTCCTGTCCCGGTCGATCAGCAGACAGCCGAAGGCCGCGAGCACGAAGAACATCAGCACGCCGTCGAGCAGCGAGGTGCGGCTCATCACGAAGTGCAGTCCCTCCACCGCCATCAGCGCACCCGCCAGGCAGCCCAGGAAGGTTGAGCGGAAGAGCCGGCGCCCGATGCGGCACAGCATCAGGACGCTCAGCGTGCCCAGCAGCGCCGTCATGAACCGCCAGCCGAACGGGTTGAACCCGAACATCAGCTCGCCGAGCCCGATGACGTACTTGCCGACCGGCGGATGCACCACGTACGCCGCGTCCGTCGGCAGCGAGACGTTCCCGCCCGAAGACAGGATGAGGTCGTTGGCGTTCTTCCCCCAGCTGAGTTCGAAGCCGCGGTGGACCAGCGCCCAGGCGTCCTTGGCGTAGTACGTCTCGTCGAATATCACCGCCTTCGGGCTGCCCAGGTTCCAGAACCGCAGCACGCCGGCGAGGAGGGTGACGAGCAGCGGGCCGCCCCAGCCCGACCAGCGCAGGATCCGGTCCACGAGCGTCCCCGGCAGGCCGAGGGACGCCCACAGCCGCGGGCTCGGCTCCGTGTACGGCGGCACCAGCCGGTCCCTGACATCGCTGGTGGGACCCGCCGCATAGCCGAAGCGGCGCAGCCGCTGCTGCCAGGACGGCCGCTGGTCATGCGGGGCCTGGTCCTGCCGGGTGTCCATGGAGGACGCGGTACTGGTCACCGCGCCATCGTAGGGAACCGATCTGTGCGAGTCCCGTGCATGGGGGGTAAGGGCGGGACGAGTTTGTTCCGCCCGGCGCCTTTCTGGGCGCGGACGCATCGGCTCCGGTTCGCCCTGCGAGGATGGGGGCGTGACTGGAACCCTCGTACTGGCAGGCACTCCCATCGGCGATATCTCGGACGCGCCGCCCCGGCTCGCTCAGGAACTGGCCGGCGCCGATGTCGTCGCCGCCGAGGACACGCGGCGGCTGCGGCGGCTGACACAGGCGCTCGGGGTGACGCCCAAGGGGCGGGTCGTGTCGTACTTCGAGGGGAACGAGGCCGCTCGTACGCCGGAGCTGGTGGAGGAACTGGTCGGCGGGGCGCGGTTGCTGCTGGTCACGGATGCCGGGATGCCGTCGGTGTCGGACCCCGGGTACCGGCTGGTCGCCGCGGCGGTAGAGCGGGGGGTGCGGGTTACGGCCGTGCCGGGGCCGTCGGCCGTGCTGACCGCGCTAGCCCTGTCCGGGCTGCCCGTCGACCGGTTCTGCTTCGAGGGCTTTCTGCCGCGCAAGGCGGGGGAGCGGGTGGCGCGGCTGCGGGAGGCCGCCGAGGAGCGGCGCACGCTGGTGTACTTCGAGGCACCGCACCGCCTGGACGCCACGCTCGCCGCGATGGCCGAGGCGTTCGGGGCGGAGCGGCCCGCGGCCGTGTGCCGGGAGCTGACCAAGACGTACGAGGAGGTCCGGCGGGGGCCGCTGGGCGAGTTGGCGGCGTGGGCGGCCGAGGGCGTGCGCGGGGAGATCACCGTGGTGGTGCAGGGGGCGCCGGAGCGGGGGGCGGAAGAGGCCAGTGGGGAGGAACTGGTGCGGCGGGTGCGGGTGCGGGAGGAGGCCGGGGAGCGGCGGAAGGAGGCGATCGCGGCGGTGGCGGTGGAGGCCGGGGTGCCCAAGAGGGTGGTTTTTGATGCCGTGGTCGCTGCGAAGAAGGCGGGTTCGCCGTAGGGGCTTGGAGGCCGTTGCGGGGCGCTTGGGTGTGCGCGGGTTGTAAAGGTGTTCTGAGCAGGGCGCATTTCGTTTGAGCGGGCGCCCCATGGGTTGGCAAAGGCGCCGGGGGGTTGCGAAAAGGGACGCTCAAATCGACGCCAATAGTGGGCAGGGTCTGCTGCGTTCATGGCAGGGCGGCAGTCCACTGGGTGGCAGGGACGTACCGGTCCCTGGTCCAGCGGACTAACGGGAGCTGGCATGAGTGAGAGCGCAGCGCAGTCCGGCCTTCGCAACGGGGCGACCGCCGTCGTAAACGAGTCGTATTCCTTCGCCTGCATGCGTTGCGGGCACGGCTGGGAACAGTCGTACGAGATCGAGCATCACACGGACGCCGGAGGCCGCGAGTTCGTGCTGTACGTCGCGGACGGCCGCATAGTGCCGTCCCCGCTGAGCAGGCCCACGTGCCCGAACTGCGACAACCACCTGGTGCGCATCATGCGGCCGGGGCGGGTCGCGTCGGTGCGTGAGGCGGCGGACCGCCCGCACCGGGCTCCGCACGCCGGGCCCCCCGAGGAGTCGGCGGAGCCGAAGGAACCGCGGGAACGGCACTGGCACCTGTCCGACCTGCTGCACGCGTTCCAGCGCAAGGCGAGCTGACACCGCCTGCGCCGGGTGCGGGCATGCCCCTTTCGTAAGATCGGGGCATGCCTTCGAACACAGCAGCCCCGCCTCTCCCGGAACCTCTCCGGGTACCGGTCGCCGACTCCCACACCCACCTCGACATGCAGTCCGGCACGGTCGAGGAAGGGCTCGCGAAGGCCGCGTCCGTGGGGGTCACGACGGTCGTGCAGGTGGGGTGCGACGTCCGTGGCTCGCGGTGGGCGGCCGAGACGGCGGCGGCGTACGACGCCGTCCACGCGACGGTCGCCCTGCACCCGAACGAGGCGCCGCGCATCGTGCACGGTGACCCCGACGGCTGGTCGCGGCAGGGGGCGCGCGAGCCGGGCGGGGACGCGGGGCTCGACGAGGCGCTCGCCGAGATCGACCGGCTGGCCGCGTTGCCGCAGGTCAGGGGCGTCGGCGAGACGGGACTCGACTACTTCCGCACCGGGCCGGAGGGCAAGGAGGCGCAGGAGCGGTCCTTCCGCGCCCACATCGAGATCGCCAAGCGGCACGGCAAGGCCCTGGTCATCCACGACCGCGACGCCCACGCGGACGTGCTGCGCGTCCTGAAGGAGGAGGGCGCGCCCGAGCGGACGGTGTTCCACTGCTACTCCGGCGACGCCGAGATGGCGGAGATCTGCGCCCGCGCCGGGTACTTCATGTCCTTCGCCGGCAACGTCACCTTCAAGAACGCGCAGAGCCTGCGGGACGCGCTGGCCGTGGCCCCGCTGGAGCTGGTCCTGGTGGAGACGGACGCGCCCTTCCTGACGCCGGTGCCGTACCGGGGGCGGCCCAACGCCCCGTATCTCGTGCCGGTCACCGTGCGGGCGATGGCCGCCGTGCGGGGCGTCGACGAGGACACGCTGGCGGCGGCGCTCGCGGCGAACACGGCACGCGCGTTCGGCTACTGACCTGACCGACGCCCCGTTCGAGCGACTGTGCGTAGTCGCGTCGCTTTGGAGAGTGAGCAACGCTCCGCTAGGTTCTGGTGGCCCATCCGGACCGTCTGGCCCTCTGGAGCGTGTCGGCGTGAGCAGTTCGCAGTACGAGACGTATGAGGCGTACGGCGCATATGAGGCCTACCGTCCGAGTCCGGGGTACGCGCCGCCGGAGGAGTTGCACTGGGCGGAAACGGTCGGGGCCGGTGTGGCGGAGGCGTCCGACGACACGTACGTGCCCGCCTACGAGGTGGCGGGAGCCGGGGAGCCTCCGGCGCCCGTTGCGCGCGCCGGGGGGAACCGTCGGTACGCGCGCCGGCGCAAGCCCCGGTACCCCGCGCCGACGGACGGCTCGATGCGCCGCCTGTTGCCGCAGGCGCTGGTGGTGGCGTTCCTCGCGGGCGGCACCACCGCGTTCGTCGCCAAGGACAAGGCGATCGAGCTGAGCGTCGACGGCAGGCCGCGCACGCTGCACACGTTCGCCGACGACGTGACCGAGCTGCTCGCGGACGAGGGCGTCGAGGTGGGGGCGCGCGACGCGGTGGCGCCCGCGCCCGGTACGGCGCTGACCGACGGTGACGAGGTCGCGGTGCGCTACGGGCGCCCCGTGCGGCTGACGCTGGACGGGCACCGGCGTGAGGTGTGGACGACGGCGCGCACGGTGGACGGGGCGCTCAGGCAGTTGGGGGTGCGCGCGGAGGGCGCCCATCTGTCGGCGGCGCGCTCCCGGCGGATCGGGCGTGCGGGGCTCGCGCTGGACGTCCGTACGGAACGTGCCGTGACGATCATGGCCGACGGGCGGGCGCGCAGGATCCGTACGAACGCGGCGACGGTGCGGGAGGCCGTGGAGCAGGCCGGTATCGCCCTGCGAGGCGAGGACACGACCTCCGTCCCGCCGGGGAGCTTCCCGCGCGACGGCCAGACGATCACGGTCCTGCGCATCACCGGCGGCAAGGAGATCCGCGAGGAGCCGATCCCCTTTGGCGTTCGGCGGATTTCGGACCCCGCCCTCTTCCAGGGCACGCAGGTCATCGAACGCCCGGGCCAGCCGGGTCTGCGCCGCACCACGTACTTCCTCCGCACCATCAACGGCGTCGAACAAAAACCCCGCCGCATCGAGTCCGAGGTGATCCGCACCCCTCGCCACCGCCTGATCCGAGTCGGCACCAAGCCCCAGCCGACCTCGGTCGAGGGAGCCGACCACCTGAACTGGCAGGGCCTTGCGGCCTGCGAATCAGGCGGCCGCCCCGATGCGGTGGACTCCTCCGGGACCTACGGCGGCCTGTACCAGTTCGACACCCAGACCTGGCACAGCCTCGGCGGCCGAGGCCGCCCCCAGGACGCCTCCGCCGCCGAACAGACCTACCGAGCCAAGAAGCTCTACACCCGCCAAGGCACCAGCCCCTGGCCCCACTGCGGCGCACGCCTCCACAGCTGACAGCCGTCGCCTGGCCCGGCGCGGCGCGTGTGCGGGTTGTGCTCGCGGCGGCCTGCGCGGGTGGGCGCGGCGGCACCCCGCCGGCGCGGGCGAGCGCACCCTCCCTCGGCCAGCACCAACGCCGGGCAGGCAACAGACACAGCCCAGCCGACGCAGTCACCCCACCGCCACCCAACCCCCGTACCCTTGTCGCCGTGACCAGCCCCATCCCCGACGCCCTCCTGGGCCCCGCCGACATCCGCGAACTGGCGGCAGCCCTCGGCGTCCGCCCCACCAAACAGCGCGGCCAGAACTTCGTGATCGACGCGAACACGGTCCGCCGTATCGTCCGCACCGCAGGCGTCCGCCCCGACGACACCGTCGTCGAGGTGGGCCCGGGGCTCGGCTCCCTCACCCTCGCCCTGCTGGAGGCCGCCGACCGCGTCACCGCCGTCGAGATCGACGACGTACTCGCCGCGGCTCTGCCCGCCACCATCGCGGCGCGTATGCCGGAGCGCGCCGATCGCTTCGCCCTGGTGCACTCCGACGCGATGCACGTCACCGACCTGCCCGGCCCGCCCCCGACCGCGCTGGTCGCGAACCTGCCCTACAACGTCGCCGTCCCCGTCCTGCTGCACATGCTCGATACCTTCCCGACCATCGACCGCACCCTCGTGATGGTCCAGGCCGAAGTCGCCGACCGGCTCGCCGCGGCGCCCGGCTCCAAGGTGTACGGCGTCCCGTCCGTCAAGGCCAACTGGTACGCCGAGGTCAGGCGGGCCGGATCCATCGGCCGCAACGTCTTCTGGCCCGCGCCGAACGTCGACAGCGGGCTCGTCTCCCTGACCCGCCGCGGCGAGCCGGTCAAGACCACGGCCACCAAGGGGGAGGTGTTCGCCGTCATCGATGCGGCGTTCGCCCAGCGGCGCAAGACGCTGCGGGCCGCTCTCGCGGGGTGGGCCGGGTCGGCTGCCGCCGCCGAGACCGCCCTCGTCGCCGCCGGCGTCTCCCCGCAGGCGCGCGGCGAGTCCCTGACCATCGACCAGTTCGCGCGCATCGCCGAGCACAAGGAGCCCGGTCCCCAGTGAGCGTCACCGTCCGCGTCCCCGCCAAGGTCAACGTCCAGCTCGCGGTGGGCCGCGCCCGCCCCGACGGCTTCCACGACCTGGCCAACGTCTTCCTGGCGGTCGGCCTGTACGACGAGGTCACCGTGACCCCGGCCGACGCCCTCCGCGTCACCTGCGCCGGGCCGGACTCCGATCAGGTTCCCCTGGACCGTACGAATCTCGCGGCCCGCGCGGCCGAAGCGCTCGCCGCGCGGTACGGACGGGACCCTGACGTCCACATTCACATCGCCAAGGACATCCCCGTGGCCGGCGGCATGGCGGGCGGCAGCGCGGACGGCGCGGCGGCCCTCCTCGCCTGCGACACCCTGTGGGGCACCCACGCCTCCCGCGACGAACTGCTCGACATCTGCGCCGAGTTGGGCAGCGACGTACCGTTCAGCCTGGTCGGCGGGGCCGCGCTGGGCATCGGGCGGGGCGAGAAGCTGACCGTCCTGGACGTCGGCGGCACCTTCCACTGGGTCTTCGCGATGGCCGGCCGCGGTCTGTCGACGCCGGCCGTCTTCCGGGAGTTCGACCGCCTTGGGGAAGGCATGGAAATCCCCGAGCCCGTCGCCTCCCAGCCGCTGCTCGGCGCCCTCGCCAAGGGCGATCCGGACGCGCTCGCCGCCGCTGTCTCCAACGACCTCCAGCCCGCTGCCCTCTGCCTCTTCCCGGAACTCGCCGGCACGCTCGCGGCGGGCCGCGCGGCCGGCGCCCTCGCCGCGCTGGTGTCCGGCTCCGGCCCGACCACGGCGTTCCTCGCGCGGGACGCCGAGTCGGCGGTCCAAGTGGCCGAGGTGCTGCGGGCGTCGGGCACGTGCCGGACGGTGCGTACGGCAGTGTCGCCGGCGCCGGGCGCCACGGTGGTGGAGATACGGCGTTAAACATCCTTCGCCTTATCTCCACACGAACTACTGCGAACGCAGTACTGCTGCGACGCGTGTGACAGCTAGCCTTCTTGACCATTCAAGCAGTCGTCCGCCGCCCCGGTGCGGTGTGATGCCCGTCAGTGAACGGCCGGAAGGTCAACTCCCGTGTCCCAGCCCCCCATTCCCTCCCACCGCAGGCAGCCGCGCCTGACCCGGCGCGGCATGATCGGAGCCGCCGGAGCCGTGGCCGCCGGTGCCGCACTCACCCCGGTCGTCTTCGCCGCGACCGACGGCTCAGACAACGCACCGGCCGCCGACAAGGACTCCGGCACCAAGCCCGAGAAGTTCCCGGCCACCCGCGCCGAGACCGCCAAGGGCACCGCCCCGGCCGCCACCGCCTTCGCCGCCTCCTTCGTCGGCGTCCGCTGGGACGGCACCCAGGACGCCGCCGGCATCCGCTTCACGGACGGCAAGGCGTCCGGCGACTGGCAGACGCTGAGCAGGGGCTGCGCCACCGTCGACGGCGGCGGTACGGCCCTGGTCGCGGCCGGGAACGCCACGGCGTACGAACTGAAGGCTCCGGACGGCGCGTCCGGCGTGGTGTCCCTGGCGATCGACACCACCGACGGCCCGAAGCGCACGGTCAAGGTGCCGTCGGATCCCACGCGCGTGCGGGGCGTCCAGTACCTGTCCCGCCCGGCCTGGGGCGCCGACGAGTCGAAGCGGTTCAAGGACGGGAAGGTCAACTCGCCCGAGAAGTACTACCCGTTCCAGTTGATCACCGTCCACCACACGGACACCCCGAACAACGACCCCGACCCGGCGGCCACTGTCCGCGCGATCTACGAGTACCACGCGGTCACCCTCGACTGGGGCGACATCGGCTACCACTTCCTCATCGACGAGGCCGGCAACATCTACGAGGGCCGCTACTCCGGCGACGACGGCCTGCCCGCCTTCGACCCGGAGGGCAACGTAGTCACCGGCTTCCACACCGCTGGCTTCAACTCCGGCAATCTGGGCATCGCCCTCCTCGGCAACCTGGCCGAACAGGGCCCCACGGACGCGGCCAAGGCGTCCCTGACCCGGCTGATCAGGGTGATATCCCGCCTGAAGGGCCTGGACCCGCTGGCGCAGATGACCTACACCAACCCGGTCAACGGTACGAAGAAGGACGGCATGAACGCGATCAGCGGTCACCGTGACTGGATGGCGACCGACTGCCCGGGCCAGACGATGTACGACCTGCTCGGCGAGGTCCGCACCGCCGTCGCCCGCTGACCCGGACGACATACGGGGCTGCCCCGCTGACCTGCGCGGCGGCCCCGTGACCTGCGGGGGATCGGTCACCCATCGGCGCACACTACGCTGGGAGGCTGATCGATCCCCGCGAGCAGGAGAAAAATGGCCGTCAACCTGGTCAATGTCGAGAACGTCAGCAAGGTGTACGGCACCCGTGCCCTCCTCGACGGCGTGTCCCTCGGCGTCTCCGAGGGGGACCGCATCGGTGTGGTCGGCCGCAACGGCGACGGCAAGACCACGCTGATCCGGATGCTGGCCAGGCTGGAGGAGGCCGACACCGGACGCGTCACGCACTCCGGCGGGCTGCGCCTCGGCGTGCTCACCCAGCACGACTCCCTCGACCCCGAGGCCACCGTCCGGCACGAGGTCATCGGCGACATGGCCGACCACGAGTGGGCGGGCAACGCCAAGGTCAGGGACGTACTGACGGGTCTGTTCGGCGGGCTCGACCTGCCCAGCTTCCCGAAAGGGCTGGACACCGTCATCGGGCCGCTGTCCGGTGGTGAGCGGCGCCGTATCGCGCTCGCCAAGCTGCTCATCGACGAGCAGGACCTGATCGTCCTGGACGAGCCCACCAACCACCTCGACGTCGAGGGCATCGCCTGGCTCGCCCGGCATCTGCGCAGCCGGCGCTCCGCGCTGGTGTGCGTCACGCACGACCGCTGGTTCCTCGACCAGGTCTGCACCCGCATGTGGGACGTCCAGCGCGGCACCGTCCACGAGTACGAGGGCGGCTACTCCGACTACGTCTTCGCCCGGGCGGAGCGGGAGCGGATCGCCGCCTCCGAGGAGGCCAAGCGGCAGAACCTCGTCCGCAAGGAGCTGGCCTGGCTGCGCCGCGGCGCCCCCGCCCGGACGTCCAAGCCGCGCTTCCGCGTCGAGGCCGCCAACGAGCTCATCAAGGACGTACCGCCGCCCCGGGACACCAGCGAGCTGATGAGGTTCGCCTCCTCGCGGCTCGGCAAGACCGTGTTCGACCTGGAGGACATCACCGTCCAGGCCGGGCCCAAGGTGCTGCTCAAGCACGTGACCTGGCAGCTCGGGCCGGGCGACCGGATCGGCCTCGTCGGGGTCAACGGGGCGGGAAAGACGTCCCTGTTGCGGGCGCTCGCGGACGCCGCGTTCAGCGAGGGCGAGCGGCAGCCCGCGAGCGGGCGGATCCGCGTCGGCAGGACCGTGAAGCTCGCCTACCTGTCGCAGGAGGTCACCGAACTCGCCCCCGCCCTGCGGGTGCTGGAGGCCGTCCAGCAGGTGCGCGAGCGCGTCGACCTCGGCAAGGGGCGCGAGATGACCGCCGGGCAGCTGTGCGAGACGTTCGGCTTCACCAAGGAGAAGCAGTGGACGCCGGTCGGCGACCTGTCCGGCGGTGAGCGGCGGCGGCTCCAGCTGCTGCGGCTGCTGATGGACGAGCCCAACGTCCTCTTCCTCGACGAGCCCACCAACGACCTCGACATCGAAACGCTCACGCAGCTGGAGGACGTCCTCGACGGCTGGCCGGGCTCGATGATCGTCATCTCCCACGACCGGTTCTTCGTGGAGCGCACCACCGACCGGGTCTTCGCCCTGCTCGGCGACGGCACGCTGCGGATGCTGCCGCGCGGTATCGACGAGTACCTGGAGCGGCGCAGGCGGATGGAGGAGGCCGCGGCGGCGACCGCGACACCCGTGGCGCCCGCGGCCGAGAAGACCGAGAAGAGCGCCGCCGACCAGCGCGCCGCCAAGAAGGAACTCCAGAAGATCGAACGGCAGCTCGACCGGATCTCCGAGAAGGAGAGCAGGCTGCACGCCCACATCGCCGAGAACGCGACCGACTTCGCGAAGGTGGCGGAACTGGACACCGAGCTGCGCGAGTTGACCGGGCAGCGCGAGGAACTGGAGCTTCGCTGGCTGGAACTTGCGGAGGACGCGTGAAAGGTGCGTGCTGTGTTTTCTGGGGGGACACCCCCCGGACCCGCCACGCGTAACGGGGGCATCACAGGCCCGTCCGCCCTTGGGAACAGGGGCTGAGACGGGCCCGTGCCGTGTCCGCGGCTGGTGATAGAAAGGGCGACTGAGAACTTTCTGAGAACGACTCTGGGGCCCAACGCCCCTCAGGGCGTGGCTAAAAATCAGTGATCGAACGGGGGAGCCGCTGATGACTCAGCCGCCCAGTCAGCCACCGCAGGGTGGCTGCGGTGGCGGTTTCGGTGCCCCGCAGTCCCCACCGCCTCCGCAGGGCCCGCCCCAGGCACCGCCGCCTCAACAGGGCCCGCCGCAGCCGGGTTACGGCTATCCGCAGCAGCCGCCGCAGCCCGGTTACGGCTACCCGCAGCAGCCTCCGCGGCAGCCCGGCCCCTACGGGCAACCGGGGCCGTACACGCCGGGGCCGTACGCCTCCGGCCCGTACGGCCAGCCGCAGCAGCCGGGTCCGTATGGCCAGCCCGGCTACCCGCCCCAGCCGCAGTACCCGGGCGCGCCCGGCACCCCGCCGCCCGGCGGCTCCCGCAACCCCTTCAAGGGCCAGCCCGCCCTCGTCATCGCCGCCGCCGTGGCCGCGCTGCTGGTCATCGGCGGCACGGTGTTCGCCGTCAGCAGCGGCGACGACGGCAAGGACAACGAGATCCTCTACTCGCAGGGCCGGCTGTACATGGCCGACGTGTTCGCGAGCAAGCCGTCGAGTACGCGGGAGAAGGAGTACTTGGCAGTCGCGTTCGGCACGAGCTGACCTGTTCGGTTCTGGTACGGCCCCGTCCCTGTTCAGGGGGCGGGGCCGTTCGCGTGTTGCTCATCTACCGCTTGACTGGTGTCCATCACTGCTGAATGCGAGGAATTTCGGCGATCCGTGGCACTTCTCGCCGGTAGGGGAAGCGCGACGTCGAACAAGCGTGTAGCTTCCGGGGGCATGAAGAGCGGGGGAGCCGGGAGGGGGCTTTCGTCCGTGCGGACCAGTGGGCATCCATAGGGGATCGGAGATCCATTGGGGGGACTGGGGGGTTGCTCGATGGGAGTGCGGCTCATGGTGGTCGACGACCACCGTCTGCTCGCCGAGGCGCTGGCCTCGGCGTTGAAGCTGCGGGGGCACCGGGTGCTCGCCGCGGCGGCGCCCGCCGCGGGGGCGGCGGAGCTGGTGATCAGCCGGGCGCCGGAGGTGTGCCTGCTGGGGACGGCGACGCCGGCGGAGCCCGGGGCCTTTGATCCCGTGGCGAGAATCAAGCGGGAGCGGCCGCAGGTGGCGGTGCTGGTGCTGGGGCCGGTGCCGAGTCAGCGGGGGATCGCGGCGGCGTTCGCGGCCGGGGCGTCGGGGTATGTCCGCCATGACGAACGTATAGAGGGTGTCGAGCGGGCGATCATGAAGGCGAGGGCGGGCGAGGCGGCGGTCGCGCCGGCTCTTCTGCAGGGCGCGTTCAGCGAGTTGCTGAATCCGGCGGCCCAACCGGACGACGAAGGCCAACGCCTGCTGCAGATGCTGACGCCGAGGGAGGTCGAGGTCCTGGTCCGCGTCGCGGACGGCGAGGACACGCGCCTCATCGCCGCCGGCATGGGCATCGCACCCTCCACGGCGCGCACCCACGTCCAACGGGTCCTGATGAAACTGGGTGTGGGCTCCCGGCTGGAGGCGGCGGCCCTGGCAGCCCGGACGGGCCTCCTGGACCGAGCGGGTCCCATCCCACGGACGGCACCGGAGCCGGAGCGGTAGCCGGGTGCGGTGGGTTTTCGTCTGCGGGTTGTGTCGTACGCCTGCGGCGGCCTGTGCGGCTTCGGTGGGGGTGCGCGTAGCGCCTGCGGTGGGGTTGTGGGTCGGGGCCGCGCCGGGGGTGGGCCTTCCTCGGTCCGGCGATGTGGTCGGCTACGGGAGCTGCCGTTTGTTGACGCCGGCCGCTGCGGGCGGACACCCCCCGACACGTCCCCTTCCTGCCGTCGGCGACCGCGGGTCGGGTGGGCGCAGCGGCACCTCGTGGCGCCGGGCCGCGCACCACTCCGGCCAGCCCCCCCGCCCGGCGTCCTCAAAGTGAACGTCGGCCGGTTCAGTCCGCCGGCTTCTCGTCCGGCAGGACATCCGGCGGCGGCGGTGCTGTGGGCCTGAGCTTCAGCCAGGCCAGGAAGAACAGGCCGAGGAGAAGCATCCCCAGGCCGGTCCAGAGGTTGATGTTGACGCCCTCGGCCTTGTCGATGTCGGCGTCGGACGTCGTGAACCCGGCGATCGTGACGATGACGCCGTACACGACGAACACAGGTTCACGCCGGCGATGAGGATGGCCGCGAAGGCGAACAAGATCGAACTCAGCAGGTGCGCCGCCTTGTCGAAGCGCAGCAGCAGGAACTCCGGCACCGAGCGGACCTTGGAGCCGTAGTAGAACGGCATCATGACCAGGCCGAGGAAGACCATGGCGGGGATGGCGCCGATCCAGTACCAGTGCGTGGTGTAGACGCCGTACTGTGCGCTGTTGGCCGCCATGCCGAGGATCTCGGTGGCGCCCAGGTTGGCCGCGATGAACGCCAGACCGGTGACCCAGGCGGGCAGGGAGCGGCCGGAGAGGAAGAAGTCGAGACTGGTCTTCACCGAGCGGCGGGCGGCGAAGCCGATGCCGAGGACGACGACGAAGTAGATGCCGAGGATCGTGTAGTCGAGCCAGTTGGTCGGGAGCCGCAGCTCAGCTGCAAGTGGATCTGTGGGGGTCTGCATATGAACTCGCTTCGTTGCACGAACTGATCCGTGGCGGAACCTACGCCTCCGTGTTCAGAAACTGAACACGTCATATGGTGTTCTTTGTTCGATTGTGATCAGCCGGAGGCTGTCGAGGGCTTGTCGAGTTGTGGTGTGTTATGTTTGATTGTGTTGAGTGATTGGGTGGCGGGCGAATGAGGAGTCCGACGTGAAGAAGACCTCGACCCGGCTGGCCGACGGTCGTGAGCTCATCTACTACGACCTGCGGGACGACACCGTGCGCGACGCCGCCGACCGGCGCCCGCTGGAGCGGACCGTCACGACGTCCGAGGTCCGGCACGACGTGCTGCTCGGCGACTCGGTCGCCATCGCCTCGCACCGCCAGGGCCGCACCTACCACCCGCCGGCGAACGAGTGCCCCCTGTGCCCCTCCGAGGGTGACCGGCTGAGCGAGATCCCGGACTCGTCGTACGACGTGGTCGTCTTCGAGAACCGTTTCCCCTCGCTGGCCGGCGACTCCGGCCGCTGCGAGGTCGTCTGCTTCACCTCCGACCACGGCGCGGCCTTCGCCGACCTCACCGAGGAGCAGGCCCGCCTGGTGCTGGAGGCCTGGACGGACCGCACCTCGGAGCTGTCCCACCTGCCCTCCGTCGACCAGGTGTTCTGCTTCGAGAACCGGGGCGCCGAGATCGGCGTGACCCTCCAGCACCCGCACGGGCAGATCTACGCCTACCCCTTCACCACCCCGCGCACCGCGCTGATGCTGCGTTCACTGGCAACTCACAAGGAGATGACCGGCGGAGAGAACCTCTTCGACGCCGTCCTGGAGCGCGAACTCGCCGGCGAGCGGGTCGTCCTGGAGGGCGAACACTGGGTCGCCTTCGTGCCGTACGCCGCGCACTGGCCGTACGAGGTGCACCTGTACCCCAAGCGCCGCGTCCCCGACCTGCTCGCGCTCGACGAGGCGGCGCGCACGGAGTTCCCCAAGATGTATCTGGAACTCTTGAAGCGCTTCGACCGGATATTCGGGGAGGACGAGCCTCCGACGCCGTACATCGCGGCCTGGCACCAGGCACCGTTCGGCGCGCTGGAGGAGTTCGACGGTGTCGTACGCGAGGACTTCGCGCTTCACCTCGAGCTTTTCACCATCCGCCGCACTTCCGGCAAGCTGAAGTTCCTCGCGGGTTCCGAGTCCGGCATGAACGTGTTCATCAATGACGTGCCGCCGGAGCGCGCGGCCGAGCGACTGCGAGAGGTAGCGAGTTCATGAGTGGGAAGTACCTGGTCACCGGCGGCGCGGGGTACGTCGGCAGCGTCGTCGCCCAGCACCTGCTGGAGGCCGGTCACGAGGTCGTCGTCCTCGACAACCTCTCCACGGGCTTCCGCGAGGGCGTGCCGGCCGGCGCGACGTTCGTGGAGGGCGACATCCGTGACGCCGCCAAGTGGCTGGACCCGTCGTACGACGGTGTGCTCCACTTCGCTGCCTTCTCCCAGGTCGGCGAGTCGGTCGTGAAGCCCGAGAAGTACTGGGACAACAACGTCGGCGGCACCATGGCCCTGCTGGCGGCGATGCGCGACGCGGGCGTCCGCAAGCTGGTGTTCTCCTCCACGGCGGCGACGTACGGCGAGCCGGAGGAGGTCCCCATCGTCGAGTCGGCACCGACCTCGCCGACCAACCCCTACGGCGCCTCGAAGCTCGCCGTCGACCACATGATCACCGGCGAGGCGGCCGCCCACGGACTCGGTGCCGTGTCGCTGCGCTACTTCAACGTCGCGGGCGCGTACGGCGAGTACGGCGAGCGCCACGACCCCGAGTCGCACCTCATCCCGCTGGTGCTCCAGGTCGCCCAGGGCCGGCGGGAGGCGATCTCCGTCTTCGGCGACGACTACCCGACGCCGGACGGTACCTGCGTCCGCGACTACATCCACGTGGCGGACCTGGCCGAGTCCCACCTGCTGGCCCTGACGGCCGCCACCGCGGGCGAGCACCTGATCTGCAACCTCGGCAACGGCAACGGCTTCTCGGTCCGCGAGGTCATCGAGACGGTGCGCCGGGTCACCGGGCACCCGATCCCGGAGGTCGTGGCCCCCCGCCGGTGCGGCGATCCTGCGGTCCTGGTGGCGTCGGCCGCCACGGCCCGCGAGAAGCTGGGCTGGAACCCGTCCCGCGCGGACCTCGCGGGGATCGTCGCGGACGCGTGGGAGTTCGCGCAGCGGCGCGGCAACTAGGACGTACGGAAAGGTCAGGGGTCAGGGCATGAGCGAGGCTGTGTCAGGGGCGGTCGCCGAGCGGTTCAAGGAGCTGTACGGGGACGGTCCGGAAGGGGTGTGGGTGGCGCCGGGCCGGGTCAACCTGATCGGCGAACACACCGACTACAACGACGGCTTCGTCATGCCGTTCGCGCTGCCGCACATCACGGTCGCGGCGGTGTCGCGGCGCGAGGACGGCGTACTGCGCCTGCACTCCGCGGACATCGAGGCCGGTGTCGCCGAGTTGCGCCTCGACGCCCTGGCCCCGCAGTCGGACAGCGACTGGACGGCGTATCCGGCGGGCGTGGTCTGGGCCCTTCGCGAGGCGGGCCACCAGGTCACCGGCGCGGACGTCCACCTCACCTCGACGGTGCCGACGGGCGCGGGCCTGTCGTCCTCGGCGGCCCTGGAGGTCGTCGTGGCACTGGCGTTGAACGACCTCTTCTCCCTCGGCCTGAAGGGCTGGCAGCTGGCCCGCCTGTGCCAGCGCGCCGAGAACGTCTACGTCGGCGCCCCCACCGGCATCATGGACCAGACGGCATCGGCGTGCTGCGAGGCGGGCCACGCCCTGTTCCTCGACACCCGGGACCTCTCCCAGCAGCAGATCCCCTTCGACCTCGCGGCCGAGGGCATGCGCCTGCTGGTCGTCGACACGCAGGTCAAGCACGCCCACAGCGACGGCGAGTACGGCAAGCGCCGCACCGGCTGCGAGAGGGGCGCGGCGCTGCTGGGCGTGGACGCCCTGCGGGACGTGCCGTACGCCGACCTGGACGCGGCACTGGAGCGCCTGGGCGACGAGGAGGAAGTCCGCCGCCTGGTCCGCCACATCGTCACGGAGAACCACCGGGTGGAGAAGGTCGTCTCCCTCCTGGAGTCGGGCGACACCCGCGCGATCGGCCCGGTCCTGGTCAAGGGCCACGCCTCGCTGCGCGACGACTTCCGCATCTCCTGCCCGGAACTGGACCTGGTCGTCGACACGGCTCTCGCCGCCGGCGCCCTGGGCGCCCGCATGACGGGCGGCGGCTTCGGCGGCTCAGCGATCGTCCTGGCGGAGACCGCCGACGTGGACACCATCACGAAGGCCATGGAAGAGGCGTTCGCGGCAGCGGACTTCACGGCACCTCGGGTGTTCGAGGCGGTGCCTTCGGCGGGGGCGCGGCGGGTGCGGTGACGTAACCGCGCGGCTGAGCGCCCTCGCCGTTCCGATGACGGCGCTCAGCGCGCATACGGTTGACTCACCCATTGACCGCCTGGATCTCCTGAACCGGCACCTCGGTGGTGGTGGCGAAGGTGCCGTTCGGCAGTTCGCCGCCCGTGCCGCCTGCGCCTTCCCAGGTGATCGCCCAGGTCAGAGTCGCCTTGAGCGGGTAGGACCCATTGCCCGACGCCTTCAGATACGTCACACCGCACGGCGGCGCTTCCTCGGCCTTGCCTCGCGCGTACGGCTCTCCAATCGAACCGTTCAAGGTCGAGGGCAGCTCCAAGCCCAAAGAAGGCGGTCCAATCACCTCCGCCTCCGTGGACTGGGGGTCCTCGTTGATCGCGCACTCGCCCGACGCCGGGAATGTCTCCGCGTCGTCCGTGCCTGGATCGATGGAAGCCCGTTCCGGTCACGGCCAGCCTGCCCGGTACCGGCCTGTGGGCGACCACAACCGCGACACCGGTGAGCTTGCGGCCCGGTACAAGGAAGGCCATCCCTACAAGGACTTCAACGTCGACAAGAACGACAAGGGCATGTGGTGGGTGGCCGTCAAGAACCCTGAGATGGAGGATGACCCTGCGGCCAAGAAAGACGTAACTGTCGGACGAAGTCTTGGTCCCCTGCACGGCGGCCGACGTCTTGTCGAACACCGTCACCTGGCGGTCGTAGTAGCGCAGGGTTCCAGCCCAGCTGACGTTCTTGGCGATGTTGTTCTTGGCGTAGTCGTAGACACCGGTCAGCGCGGTGTCTGTGTAGTAGAAGGCCATGCCGGACTTCTTCATGTCGCCGTAGGCATGGCCTGCCACACCGTGCTGACGGCCCGTTCCTTGTCCGCCAGGATCGCGTCCTTCTCGGCGTCGCCGGTCTCGCGGTCCTCGAAGACCATCTCCATGTCGCCAGGAAGCTTGATCTCAGCCTGCGGTTTCACCCCGGTCGTCCCACACCTCGCCGACCCGCCTGCGGGCGATCAGCCAAACGTCCCACTCCGACTGCGCCGCCTCCAGCTCGGCCTGCAACTCCTCCACCCGCTTCCGGGCCGCACGTTCCCGCTCCTCCAGCCGCCCCAGCACCGACGCCATCACGCACCTCCAGCACGCCACCTCAACGGACGCACCGGACCTACCTCCCCCACCTCGGCATCATGCCTGAGCAGTACAAACTCAGTCATCACACTCGGTTTCGAGAAGCCCTCTAAGCCCGCAAGGCCGGTAAGTCTTCCGCTGAGGCAGCTACGGTGGCGGCTGACGCGCCGGTGGCGGACCTGGTTCCCTGGCGCTCGGACGAGCCGGTCGGCACGGACTACATGAACCGCACCGATGCGTGCGTGAAGAGCATCGGGTCGGGGACCCTGGCGTTCGTCGACACGGAGGATGCGACGATCGGCTCCGCCACCTTTGATTTCGAACAGCGCATCAAGACGTACCCGAACAAGGGCGCTGGTGGGCCGACGACTTCGACAACGCGGCAGGCGACAACGCCTACTGGGACGCAAGCGACTGCAATGCCTGCACCGACGGCAGGTGGGGCACTCGCGCGACAACTTGGAACGGGCAAGGAGAGAATCGACCTTGGCTGGTCGGTGACCGCGAGCGTGGACGCCAGTAGCACCGCGACCGCGACGGCGGACTTCGGGACCTCGAAGATTCCAAACATGCGGGAGCTTGCGCCGCGCTGCGACGACATCGTCGGGGTTCGGCGCCGGGCTGTGTGCTGCGTACTACTGGTACATGCAGCAGGTGCTGCCCGATCACGCCGGCTCAAAGCGGTGGGACTCGCTGACGCACTACCTGGGCCCGGACACCCCGGTGAAGAACAGCGCCGGCAGTACGTGGACGTCAGACAACAGCGTCGTGTGTGGTACCAGCTCCTCCTGGAGCGTGCACCCGCCCGATGCTTCGGTGGGGACGGTCGATTGTGACGAGTTCGCGACGGCCTCGACGCACGAGTCCGGCGGCTACCCGGGGACCACGGCGAAGCCGAACCCGAACCTGGTGAAGAAGGGCACCGAGTGCGCCCAGTTGTTCACCGACAAGATGGGTGACGGTTCGGCGAACTTCGGCATCCTTGCAGACACCCGCACGGCGACGAAAGGGCCGACTGGTACGGAGCGTTGCGGGCGTGCAGCAATCCCGCGCGTGCAGAACCAGATGGCGTTCAACGGGTTCCCGGCCCCGGCGTGGCGGATGCTGGACGGTGACGGCTTCTTCGTGACTCTTCCCGGATTCGAGCACTGCACGTCAACCGCGACTACCTGCACGTGGCGCAAGATCGGCTGACGTGCCAGCAGGCGAAGCAGGGGGGCCAGCCCGCAGGGCTGCCCCCCCCTGCTCTTCCGTGGTCAGCCGGTCAGGGGCTGCCACCGGTCTTCCTGTGCCGGGTCGATACTGCTGAGCCACACCAGCGCCCCACCGATCAGACCGGGCTTGTCCCGGGTGGCCAGGGCGGGCGCTTCGAGCATGTCTGCAGCCTCTTCCAGGTAGGTGACCAACGTATCCAGCACTTCGCCAGGGCCTTCGTTGTAGCGCGACCAGCGGCCCAGGTAGCCGCTCGCAGCGTCCAGGTACAGGCCCGAGGTGCTGTCAGCCGGGCCCAAGGCGACAACCGGAATCCAAGTTGCCTTCCACACGGTCATCCGGTCGTCTTCGAAGCGGTCGGTGTTGAGGGCGTCCTCGCGGGCCTGGGCGTCCATCATCAGCCGGTAGAAGGCTGCCACGGCATCCAGGGGCATCAGCGCCCGATTGCCCGGGAGACATCCCCAGCCATCACCCCCGTCGTCGCCCGCCGTCAGCAGCCAAAGGGCCTGCAGTTCAACAGGTATCTGAATGCCGAGGTCCTCTTCCAGGGCGGCGATGGCGGCGGGGCCGGCGCCCGTGCGGAGCGCAGCGTAGGAGTCGGGGGCATTGTGCTTGAGCCAGCCGGTGATGCGCCGCCACGCATCGGCGACTTCCCGTACGGTGACCGCGGCGGCAACAGGGTCGGCAGGCTGGTCTCGGTCCTGCTCCTGCTCCTGGTCCTGGGCGTCCGTGGAGGGCTCGGTGGAGGGGGTCGCCCTCAGAAACCGGATCTCGATCCGGTCCGGCTCGCGTATGTAGCCGACCGACAGGTCTGGGCAGTCCTCGAACATGTCGCCGTGAACCGTCACGGTCAGGATGCCGGGCAGCCCTGAGGGCCAGCCCATACCAGGGTCGTCCGCCAGCTGGCCGGCCAGGGCCTTCAACGCGTAGGGAACGCCTGCCCCGAGTTGGGCGGCGATGTCACGTACGTCCGGCTGGATTTCGACCTTCACAGCCTGGTGCTCCTTGCCGGTCAGATGGAGGACGGTGCCCCTCACGCAGTAGGCCCCCGGCGCTCACCGGCGGGTGGTGCGGGCGTCCTGCCATGCGGGGGTAATCCAGGCGGTTATGGGGTGCTCTGGGGGCAGCTGCTAGTGTCCCGCGAAATCTCGTTTACGGGCAGTCGTCGGTCAGCGGGCGTCGACCCACCAGGCCGCGCGGGCGGACGCTGCGGACGCTAAGGTCGTGAACGTGTTGAGCCCACCGGTGAGTAGGGACTTGGTCGTCGTCGGCGCCGGCATTGTCGGCGCATCGGTGGCCTATCACGCCGCCCGGGCGGGCGCCACCGTGACGTTGGTCGACGCCGGGCGGCCAGGCGCCGGCGTGACGGCGGACTCGTTCGCCTGGGTCGGAGCGTCTGGCGTGCGTAAAGGTCCGGCCGCCGGGCTGCGGGCCACCGCAACGGCGGAGTACCACCGACTCGGGGCCGAGTTGCCGGGACTCCCGGTGACCTGGTCCGGCTCGCTGAGCTGGACCAGGGAGGACAGTGCGCCGGACGCCGGGCCCGGGCAGACGATCGTGGACGCGGCCACCGTGGCGACGCTCGAGCCCACCCTTCGGCAGCCTCCAGAGTGGGCTGTCTGGGCGCCGGATGACGGCGCTGTTGACTCGGTGGGCGTGACCGAGCGGCTGGTCGCGGGCGCTCGCACCCATGGAGCTCGGGTACATCTAGACACGCCGGTTACCGCGGTCCGCCGGGATACAGCGGGCCAGATTGCCGGGGTTGAGACGGCAGCAGGATCCCTCTCCGGTGCGACGGTGGTGCTGGCGGCCGGAGTTGCCACGGCCGCGCTGGGCGCGCCGCTCGGCGTGCGCGTCCCGGTCGAACCGTCGCCGTCGCCGCTGTTCCGGCTCCGCGCCCCGGCCGGTCTGGTCCGCACCGTGGTCAACACTGAGGACTTCGATCTTCGGCAGGTCGCCGCGGACCGGCTGATTGCCGCCGCGGACTCGCCCGAACGGACCCTTGCCGCCGTCCGGTCCACTTTCCATGGCGCCGGGATCGTCGAGCTGCTCAGCACCCGACTCGGAGTGCGCCCAATGCCGGCCGACGGTGAGCCGATCGTCGGCCCAGTCGCCGAGGTCCCCGGCCTCTACTTGGCGGTGATGCACTCGGCGGTCACGCTCGCCGCGGCCGTGGGCCGCCTGGTCGCGCGGGAGTTGGTCGACGGAACCGTTGAGTCGGCTCTGTCAGGTTGCCGCCCGGATCGCTTCTAATGGTTGTGCGTCGTTAGTTGCTTCACAGTCTGGTGGTCGGGATGATGGGTGCGGTGCATGGCTCCGTTGCAGCCTGCCCCGCTGGTGCTCTCGGAGCAGGACCGCTTGACGTTGAGGTCGTGGTCCCGCTCGAGGTCGATTCGGGCGGGGTATGTCGAGCGGGCGCGGATCGTGCTGGCGTGTGCGCAACCAGGCGCGGGAACGAGCTCGGTGGCGGCCGCGGTGGGCTCGACGCGGCCGACGGTGATCAAGTGGCGGGAGCGGTTCCGGGCGAGGGCGTCTTCCTGGCCCGCCCGCCCCACCCCCCTTCCGGTGGCCGCAACACCGAGGAAGGCTGGGAGTGCGCCCAGTACGCCGCCTTCCCCGACAGCACCGGCGCGGTCCTCGCCAGCGCCTGGGACCCGGAGGAGGGAGCGAGCTGCGCGATCTACTCCACGCACACAACACGGCCGACTGGCAGTGGACCCCGGAAGACTGCTCGGCGAGATGGCGTACATGCACCCATGTGTTGTGCAGGACCTCGGTGCGTACGCCAGCACGATCTGTCCCGCCCGGGTCCACCAACGGTTCGTTCCCCAAGCAGATAGTTACACCATTATGGGCATTTAGAGATGTATGTACTTGATGATGCTCTCCATACCGTTTAGCGTCCCCGGGGAAAAGAACCGCCGCGGGGTGCGAGTCCCGTGACCGTCGGCTCCTGAAGCGAGGTGTGGAGCGAGTGCACGCGAGGTCCGGCTTCCGGCTGGTTCCCAGTTCCCGGTCGGCAGTGGGAAGAGCGCGGCTCAGGAGGTCGCGACGGTTGCGGACGTTCGCCGTACTGCCGCTGCTCGCGTCGGTGCTCGCCGGCTGCGGCGGTGACGACGCGGGGGACGGTCGGATCACCCTGAACTGGTACAACTTTCCCGACGACTCCGGCGCGCTTCAGCAGGCCGCCGACAAATGCAGCCAGGCGTCCGGCGGCCGCTACCGGATCATCTACAACAGGCTTCCACGCGCCGCCGACGGGCAGCGAGAGCAACTGGTGCGCAGGCTGGCGGCCGAGGACACCTCGGTCGACATCATGGGCCTGGACGTCACGTGGGCCGCGGAGTTCGCGGAGGCCCGCTGGATCCGCGAGTGGACCGGGCGAGCGAAGCAGCAGGCGACCGAGGGCACCCTGCGCGTACCGCTGCAGACCGCCACCTGGAAGGACAAGTTGTACGCCGTCCCGTACAACACCAACACACAGCTCCTCTGGTACCGCAACGACCTGGTGCCCAACCCGCCCAGAACCTGGGCCGAGATGCTGGACATGGCCCGCGACCTCGCCCAGCAGGGCAAACCGCACTACGTGGAGATCCAGGGCGCCCAGTACGAGGGCCTGACCGTCTGGTTCAACAGCCTGATCAACAGTGCGGGCGGCTCCATCCTCAACGAGGACGCCACCGAGCCCTCTCTCGGCCCGCCCGCCGTGCGGGCCGCCCAGATCATGCGCGACCTCGCGAACTCCCCGGCCGCGGACCCCTCCCTGCCCAACCAGATGGAGGACCAGAACCGCCTCGCCATGGAGTCCGGGGTGGCGGCGTTCGAGATCAACTACCCGTTCGTCTATCCGTCGATGAGGGCGAACAACCCGGAGTTGTTCAAGAACTTCCGCTGGGCGCCCTACCCGAGAGTCGACGCCGACCGCCCGTCGCGCCCCACCATCGGCGGCATCGACCTGGCCGTGAGCGCGTACTCGCGCAACCCCGGGCCGGCCTTCGAGGCGGCCCTGTGTCTGCGCAACCGGGAGAACCAGCTCAGGGCCGCGCTCACGGGGGGCCTGCCGCCCACGATGCGCGGTCTGTACGACGAGCCGTCGTTCATCAGGGACTACCCGTTCGCCAAGACGGTGCTGGCGGCTCTGGAGTCGGCGAGCGTGCGCCCGATCACTCCGGCTTATCAGAACGTGTCGATCGCGGTTTCCCACACGCTGTCTCCCCCGGCCGCGATCAGTCCGGAGAGCTCGGTCGACACCATCAGAGAACAGATCGACCAGGCTCTTGAGTCCGAGGGTGTGATCCCGTGACCCACCACCTCCCGCACTGTCCCGCCCGCCCGCGCCTCAGTGCGTGGGCCTCCTCCCCCTGCCGCCTGAGATGAGTATGCAGGCGGAACCGGCCGGGGCACCGCCGCCCCCCGAGGCCGAGCAACTGCGGAAGGACCAGGCGGCACTGTCCGCGGGTGCCCGGCAGGAGCGGCGGCTCGGCTGGCTGCTGTGCGCGCCGGCCGTCATCGTCATGGTGGCCGTGACCGCGTATCCCATCGGATACGCCATCTACCTGTCGCTCCAGCGATACGACCTGCGCTTCCCCGCCCAGGCGGAGTTCGTGGGTCTCAGCAACTACGGGGCGGTGCTGTCCTCCCCGTTCTGGTGGGACGCCTTCTGGGTGACGCTGTTCATCACCGCGGTGTCCGTGGCCATCGAGCTGGTCCTCGGCATGGGGCTCGCGCTGGTGATGCACCGTACGATCTTCGGCCGCGGCACCGTGCGCACGTCGGTCCTCGTCCCCTACGGGATCGTCACGGTCGTCGCCGCGTTCTCCTGGCAGTACGCCTGGACACCGGAGCTCGGATACCTCGCCGAGCTGCTGCCGAGCGGTGAGGCCCCGCTGACCGAACAGTGGCCGGCCCTGTGGCTGATCATCCTCGCAGAGGTGTGGAAGACCACCCCGTTCATGGCCCTGCTGCTCCTCGCGGGCCTCGCGCTGGTCCCCGAGGAGACCCTGAAGGCTGCCATGGTCGACGGGGCCAATGCCTGGCAGCGCTTCACCAAGGTCGTAGTGCCGCTGATGAAGCCGGCGATCCTGGTGGCGCTGCTGTTCCGCACCCTCGACGCGTTCCGGATCTTCGACAACATCTTCATCCTGACCTCGGGAGCCCAGGGGACCGGCTCCCTGTCGATCCTCGGCTACCACAACCTGTTCACCGCGCTGAACCTGGGCATCGGGTCGGCGATCTCCGTGCTGATCTTCATCTGCGTCGGGATCATCGCCTTCGCCTTCATCAAGCTGTTCGGTGCGGCCGCACCCGGCGCGGAGGTGAAGCGCTGATGGCCGCTGTGGGAAAGGCACACGCCACCCGTTGGGCAGTCGTGAACGTGGTCGTGGTGCTGTACGCGCTGTTCCCGGTGTGGTGGATCGCCGCGTTGTCGTTCAAGGATCCGAGCACGCTCACGGACGGCAACTACATCCCCACGAAGTGGACCTGGGAGAACTACCGGGGCATCTTCGACACCTCCGAGTTCACCCGCGCCCTCATCAACTCCATCGGTATCGCGCTGATCGCGACGGCGATCGCGGTGGTACTGGGCACCATGGCCGCCTACGCGGTGGCCAGGCTGCGGTTCCCCGGCAAGCGGGTGCTCATCGGCATGTCGCTGCTGATCGCCATGTTTCCCCCGATCTCGCTGGTGTCACCTCTGTTCAACATCGAGCGGATCCTCGGCCTCTTCGACACCTGGCCCGGGCTCATCATCCCGTACATGACGTTCTCCCTGCCGCTGGCGATCTACACGCTGTCCGCGTTCTTCCGGGAGATCCCCTGGGATCTGGAGAAGGCCGCCAAGGTGGACGGCGCCTCGCCGGCGCAGGCATTCCGGCTGGTCATCGTGCCACTGGCGGCGCCGGGCGTGTTCACCACGGCTATCCTGGTCTTCATCTTCTGCTGGAACGACTTCCTGTTCGCGATCTCGCTGACCTCCACGGAGAACGCACGTACCGTGCCGGCCGCGATCGCGTTCTTCACCGGTAGCTCGCAGTTCCAGCAGCCCACCGGGTCGATCGCCGCGGCGGCCGTGGTGATCACCATCCCGATCATCATTTTCGTCCTGCTCTTCCAGCGGCGCATCGTCGCCGGACTCACATCCGGAGCGGTCAAGGGCTGACCGGGGCCACCGTTGCCGGCCGGTCGCCGGTCCGCAGCCACCCGATCCGCGACACCCCGGAGCCGGAAGGCAAGAAGGCAAGAAGGCAAGGAGGCACCACCCATGGCCGAGATCACCCTTGAGGGAGTCACCAAGCGTTTCCCCGACGGAGCCCTCGCCGTGAAGGACGTGGACCTCGACATCGCCGACGGCGAGTTCGTGATCCTTGTCGGGCCGTCCGGCTGCGGCAAATCCACCACCCTGAACATGATCGCCGGCCTTGAGGACATCACCGAGGGCACGTTGCGCATCGGTGACAAGGTCGTCAACGACCTCACTCCCAAGGACCGCGACATCGCGATGGTGTTCCAGAGCTACGCCCTGTACCCGCATATGAGCGTCCGGGAGAACGTGGGCTTCCCCCTGCGCCTGGCCAAGGTCGACAAGGCCACCGTCAACAGGAAGGTCGAGGAGGCCGCCCGCGTACTCGGCCTGACCGAACACCTGGACAGAAAGCCCGCCAACCTCTCGGGCGGCCAGCGCCAGCGGGTGGCCATGGGACGGGCGATCGTCCGCGATCCCAAGGCCTTCCTGATGGATGAACCGCTGTCCAACCTGGACGCCAAGCTCCGGGTGCAGATGCGCACCCAGATCTCCCGGCTGCAACGGCGCCTGGGCACGACGACCGTGTACGTCACGCACGACCAGACCGAGGCCATGACGCTCGGCGACCGGGTCGTGGTCATGCGACAGGGCCTCGTCCAACAGATCGGCACACCCGCACAGCTCTACGACCACCCGCGCAACCTCTTCGTCGCGGGCTTCATCGGCTCCCCCGCGATGAACTTCCTGACGGCGACCCTGGAGGACAACACTCTCCGCTCACCCTTGGGCGAGCTGCCGCTGGACGACCGTACGCGCCAGGCACTGGAACGGCAGAACGCACCCCGCGACGTCATCGTCGGCCTCCGGCCGGAGGCCTTCGAGGACGCGGCCCTGGCACACGAACGAGGCCGCCCCCGCTTCACCGCCACCGTGGACGTCCTCGAGTCGCTGGGCTCCGACGTGTTCGTCTACTTCACGGCGGAGGGCGCGGCCGCGAAGTCGTCCGAACTCGAGGAACTGGCCGCGGACGCCGGCGTGCGTGACACCGGCTTCGAGGCCGCCCCACAAGTCGTGGCCCGCCTGGACGCCGCCACCCGCGCCCACGAAGGGGAACCCGTGGAGCTGCGGGTCGACATGGGCAAGGCGCACGTGTTCGACCCGGGTACCGGGGCGAACCTTACGCACCCGGAACGTGCCGCTTGAGTGGTCGGCGCTTTGGTGAATCTCCGCTGGAACGGCTGTGCCGTGGCATTGCAACGGTCTTCGGTGCTCGGCTCGGAACCGAATTCCGGACCTCACTGAGGTCCGTGAAGTCGATGGGCGAGACGACCATGAGCAGCTGCCGGTCGATCCCCAGCCGCTGGAGTAACTGACGGGGGCGTCGCTGTCTGCCAGCATCGAACGCGAGGCGGCTGATTCCTGGGCCGTCCCTGGGCCGTCCCGGGGTCCCTGGCCCGGCCGCCCGGTGGGCCACGACGGCACGCTTTACAGGGACCGCTAAAGGACCGCCACACGGTCGAACGCTGCATCAACAAGATCAAGGAGCGGCGGGGACCGGCCACCCGCTACGACTGTGAGGATGAGCGGGTGCCGCCCCGGGCGGCGGGTCTGGCCCGCGGTACGACTGGCCTCGGTGCCTTGGTTTTGATCTGCCGACCGCCGTTCGAGGCGGCGCGTGCTGCCGCCGGAACGGTGGGCGTGTCCCGATAGGGGCCTTCGCGACAGGCACCGTCACAGTCCTGACCGCCACACCGGCCCGGCGTCGGCCACCGGTGTTCCCGAAGCCCTCAGGAGACAGGCACGCCGAAGGCGATGACGACGCGGCTGCGAGTCCCGGACACGCCGCCTGACGTCCCGGTTGGCCAGCTAAGGAATCGGCGTCACGCGACTCCGAAGCCGTCTGCGCCACCTGCCCCGTCAAACTGCTCATGGCCTTGGCCGATGCAGATCGTTACGGCCGCGACCTGACGGCGGACGGTGCGGTCGTCTGGGGCGAGATCGACACAGATGCGGCGGAGAAACTCAATGACGGCTCGCTTGATGGGAGTTGATCAGATGGCCCGCGTGATCGTCCGTGTACTGGACCGCATCCGAGGCCTCCTCGTTCCGCGCGGAAGGCATCGCGCGGTGGCACCCTCGCTTCCCTTCGTGCCGCCGAGGCGACCCTTGGGGGCGCCCGTTATTCAGGTGGTGCTCCCATCCGGTGTGCCTCGTACCGCGCTCGCCCCGACCGTCCGCCCCTGGTACGACCCCATCGACGGCGCCTCCACCCCCCTCGTCCGCCCCTACCTCACCGCTCACGAGCGCGAGGAGAAGGCCCGCATCCAGCGCCTGCGCCGCGACATCCTCTGGTGTGCGACGTACCGCGTAGACCTGGACACCCGGGACATCCACGCCTTCCTGGGGGCGGCGTCATGAGCGGTGACGAGACCCACGTACGGCTCCTGCCGTGGACCGGTGCTCAATGCCAGCCCTCCCTCCTCCTCACGGGCGCAGACGGCGGCCCCGTCTCCCGGCTGGCCGGCCGGATCGAGGACGCGCGGCTCGGGTTCGCGGACCGACTGCTCGGCCGGGCGCGGGACGCCCTTGCGGGGTGTGAGGCGGACGGCGGTGAATTCGCCGTGCTGGCGGTGCTGTTGGCCGATGCGCTCGGAGACGCGCTGTGTATCGCCAGGACCCGAGGGGAGTGCGTCGGCGGGGCGGACGGAGGCCAGTCGGTGCCGTCGCTCCTGGCCGTCGTCCGCGACGCCCTGGTGCGCAGCCCGGCCGAGCCCCTGAGCCTGGCCCTGCTCACTCTCCCCGGCCGCGACCTCACCTCCGGATGCGTGGACGTATACGTATGCGTGTACGCCAGGAGTAAGCTGTGCCGCCGGGACAGCACATCAGCGAGCAGAAAGCAGCCGATCATGGCAGATGTCACCATCCGGGCCCAGGCCGATACGCGGGACAGGCTTGCCGCCGTCGCCGAAGCCGAGGGGATGAGCCTGCGCGCCTGGCTCGACCGGCTCGCCGAGAGGGTCAGGACTCCTGCCGAGCGTGCCGAGGAGGCGGAGCGCACGCGGCAGATTCTCATGGGATGGACCGGCTATGACCCTGCCGTGTCCGACCCGCAGGCCGATGCGCTCATCGCCCGCCGTATCGCGGAGGCTACGTCAGCGTGAACGATCTGAACGACCTGCACATCGTGATGGACACCGGTGCGCTGGTCGCCCTGAGCGGTAATCCGCTGGTGTCCCGGCTGGTCTACCAGGCCACCAGCGGCACGGGAATGCGCCTCCATGCGGCAGCCTGCGCACTGGTGGAGGCAGACCGGCGGTATCCGGGAGTTGCTGAACACGTCGCCCAGCTCCCGGCAGTGGACATCGTCCCCCTGGACCTGTCCGCAGCCCTGTCCCTGACCGGTACTGACGGGTGGGGGCAGCCGCACACACAGCACGTGGCCCAACCGTCGGCGGAACGTCCTCGGGGTGCGGTGGTGGCAACCGTCACCCCCGAGGAATGGAAGGGCTGTCCGGTGCGGCTGCTCCCGCTGACTCCAGACGAATACTGAGCAGGTTCACTGCCGCGGTCGTCGAAGGAGGCTCCCGTACCACTCAGCCTGATCACGGGCACGAGCTGATCCCACGGCCGGAACGAACCCCCGACGCGGTCGCGTCGCCCTTGCCCGCATCGCTCCCATCGGCTCGGCGAGATGGAACGCCACGAGCAGGCACTCACAGCCGCTATCGAAGGCAGCGGGGACGACTGACACATGTTGCCCGGACCGCCGAGCCCGGCTCGATCGGCTCTGCTCAGCGCAGCAGCCGTTTCGTCAGCGTGTACTCCGTGATCCCCGGCGGATAGTCCGGGATCACGCACACCACCTCGTAGCCCTGCTTCGTGTAGAAGTCCGGGGCCTGGAAGTCCCAGGTCTCCAGGCGGGCCGTGCGGCAGGAGCGTTCCTCGCGGGCCAGGTGTTCCGCCTTCGCCAGGAGGCGGGAGCCGAGGCCGGCTCCCCGGTGGTGTTCGGCCACCCACAGGTATGTCACGTGCAGCCAGGTCGCCCAGGTGTGGCCGACCAGGCCGCCGGCCAGGTCGCCGGCCCCGTCGAGGGCCCAGACGTGCAGGGGAGCTTCGCGTTCGTCACCGGTGCCGCGCAGGGCGCGCAGCAGCGGTGACGCCTTCGTGTTCGTTTCGCGTAGACGGGTGCGGAGCAGATCGCGCCGGGCTTTGTCGACTGCTGTCTCAAAACGAAACATGCGGCTCACCATAAACGCGCTGGACTGCCAGTTCTGCAAACAACCTTCCGCTCCTGGCCCCCGGCCGTACTCTGATGAACAGCACCGGTGGGGGCCGGTGCCGTTCAGGGGGCGAGACAAGTCGGGTACGGCGCCCGGGGTGGGGGTAGCAGTTCCGGCACGGCGGCGGCTGTGCGGCTGCGACGGCCTCGTCCCAGGTGGGAGAAGGAACGACGGGCACCACAGAACCTGGGTGCTTCAGGCGTCGTACCCGCGCCGGTGTCGTCTTCCGACGATGGGTATCCCCTGCTCTTCTGGAGCTTGGGGAAGGGGGTTTCGTGGTTCGCATCCGAGTCCTGGTCGTCGACGACCATCGCATCTTCGCCGAGTCGCTCGCAGCGGCCCTGGCCGCCGAGCCCGACGTCGACGTCTCCGCGGCCGGCAGCGGTCCGGCCGCGCTGCGCAGTCTGGAGCGGGCGGCCGCCGAGGGGCGGCGCTACGACGTGCTGCTCGTCGACGCCGATCTGGGTGGCAACGTGGCGGGCATCAGGCCCGCGGTGCCCATGTACGAGGGCAGTGAGGACGGGGTCGTGGACGGGATCTCGCTCGTCGCCGGGGTGCGGTCCGCGCAGCCCGGCGTGCGGATCGTCGTCCTCGCCGAGAAGGACGATCCGCGCAGGGCCGCGCTCGCCCTGCAGGCCGGTGCCTCCGGGTGGGTGGCCAAGGACTGTTCGCTGTCGCGGCTGCTCACCGTCGTACGAGGCGTGCTGCGCGACGAGACGCATCTGCCGCCCGCCCTGCTGACGGGCGTCCTGCGGGAGCTGACCGCCGCGCGCAAGCACCGCACCGAGGGCGAGCGGCTCGTCGAGTCGCTGACGCCGCGGGAGCGGGAGGTGCTGCGCTGCATGGTCGCGGGGCTGGGGCGGAAGGCCGTCGCCGAGCGGCTGTATCTCTCGCCGCACACCGTGCGCACCCACATGCAGAACGTGCTGGGCAAGCTGGGCGTGCACTCCACCCTCGCCGCCGTCGCGCTCGCCCGGCGTGCCGGAGTGGGGCCCGTGGACCTGGGGCCTGCCGGGCGGCTCGGGGTGGAGGAAAGCAGCAGTGCCTGATCAGAGCCCGCGTCTTCGCCCCGAGCCGCCCGGCAGGCCCTCAACCGGGGATGTTGTCGAACGGGGCGGTCAGCTGGCGTAGCAGGCCAGCCAGTTCGCTGCGCTGGGCGCGGGACAGCTCCGCGAGGATCGCGCGCTCCTGGTCCAGCAGGCCGGCGAGGGCCTGGTCCGCGCGGTCGCGGCCCTCGTCCGTCAGCCGGACGAGGACGCCGCGGCGGTCGCTGGGGTCGGGCAGGCGCTCCACCAGGCCCTTCTTCGCCAGGCGGTCGATGCGGTTCGTCATCGTGCCCGAGGTGACCAGCGTCTGCGTCAGCAGCTGGCCGGGGGAGAGCTGGTAAGGCGTGCCCGCGCGCCGCAGCGCCGTCAGGACGTCGAACTCCCAGGGCTCCAGGCCGTGCTCGGAGAAGGCCAGCCGACGAGCGCGGTCCAGATGGCGGGCCAGCCTGCTGACCCGGCTGAGCACTTCGAGCGGTTCCACGTCGAGGTCCGGGCGCTCCCGGCGCCACGCTGCGACCAGCCGATCGACCTCGTCCTCCATGGCGATCAGTGTAGTGGTTGTGTCGATGTGAAGTCTCTTGACATTCACTCTCTTGACATCAAGAAAAGCTCGCCGTGACGCTGGGTACCTGACGAACACGGTCACCCCACAGGAGACGCCATGTCCGCCCCCACCTGGGACCCCGCCCAGTACCTGCGGCACGCCGGCCACCGCGCCCGCCCCTTCACCGACCTCCTCGCCCGCATCCCCGAGCTCCCCACGGAACCGCCCGCAGGGCCACCCCGCATCGCCGACCTGGGCTGCGGCCCCGGCAACGTCACCACCCTGCTCGCCGCCCGCTGGCCCACCGCCCGCATCACCGGCTACGACAACTCGCCCGAGATGCTCGACAAGGCCCACGTCGACCACGAGGGCCCCACCCCCGGCGGCGGCCGCCTCGACTTCGCCCACGCGGACGCCCGCACCTGGGCGCCCGCGGAGCCGTACGACCTGATCGTCAGCAACGCCACCCTCCAGTGGGTGCCGGGGCACACGGAGCGGTTCACCGACTGGATCGCGGGCCTGAAACCCGGCGGTGTCCTCGCCTTCCAGGTCCCCGGCAACTTCGACGCCCCGAGCCACCGCCTGATGCGCGCCCTCGCACGCCGGTACGGCCTCGCCGGCGCCCTGCGCCACGACGACGCCGTGCTCACCCCGCAGGCCTACCTGGCTCGTCTGACCGGCCTGGGCTGTACGGCAGACGTGTGGGAGACGACGTACATCCATCTCCTCACCGGCGAGGACCCGGTCCTGGACTGGGTGAAGGGAACCGGACTGCGCCCCGTCCTCACCGCCCTCGCCGACGACCCGGAGGCGAGGGAGGCGTTCCTCACCGAGTACCGGGCCGCCCTGCGCGAGGCCTATCCGGCCACCGCCCACGGCACCCCCTTCCCGTTCCGCCGCGTCTTCGCCGTCGCCTACAAGGAGGCGTGAGCCGTGATCAACAGTTTGAGCGTCCGTGGCAGAGGTCACCCGCTGGGGTGACAGCGGGGGCCGACCATGCCGGGAGTGAGTGACGTGGCCAAGGAACAGAAGGCCAGGGGGAAGAAGGAACAGATCAAGGGCAAGGCCAGGGAGGCCATGGGCCGCACGGCCGGCGACAGGAGGACGACGGCCGGGGGCAAGGCCGAGCGCATGAAGGGTGCCGCGCGTCAGGCGAAGGAGAAGATGAAGGACACCTTCAAGCACTGAGCCGAGCGCCTGCAAGCACTGTGCCGAGCATCGAGCGGGCCGGCGCGCAGGGACGCGTCAGCTCTTGCGGTGCCCAATCAACCGCGGCTTCGGCTCCAGCCCGTCCAGCCCGTGCCACGCCAGATTCACCAGATGCGCGGCCACCTCCGCCTTCTTCGGCTTGCGCACGTCCAGCCACCACTGGCCGGTCAGCGCGACCATCCCGACCAGCGCCTGCGCGTACAGCGGAGCCAGCTTGGGGTCGAAGCCGCGGGACTTGAACTCGCGGCCCAGGATGTCCTCCACCTGGGTGGCGATGTCCGAGATGAGCGAGGCGAAGGAGCCGGTCGACTGCGGGATGGGGGAGTCCCGGACGAGGATGCGGAAGCCGTCCGTGTACTCCTCGATGTAGTCCAGCAGCGCGAACGCCGCCTGTTCGCACAGCTCACGCGGGTGGCCGGCGGTCAGTGAGCTCGTCACCATGTCCAGCAGCCGCCGCATCTCCCGGTCCACCACCACCGCGTACAGCCCCTCCTTGCCGCCGAAGTGCTCGTACACCACCGGCTTGGACACCCCGGCCTTGGCCGCGATCTCCTCCACCGACGTGCCCTCGAAACCCTTTGCCGCGAACAGGGTGCGACCGATCTCCAGCAGCTGCTGGCGGCGCTCGGCACCGGTCATCCGGGTGCGACGTGCGCGCCGCGGCTTCTCATTGCTCGGGGTGCTGCTGGAGTCGGTCGCCACAGCGTCAATCATGCCGCCTTCGCGGGCTCCTCCCGGCGCCGAGAGCTGTCTTCGCCGGTGTTACGGCGTGAATCGATACGTGAGCGTGACGGCCAGCGCACGTCGTACGCCCAGCCGAGCTGCTCGAACCAGCGGATCAGCCGGGCGCTCGAATCGAGCTGCCCGCGCTCCACACCGTGCCGCGCGGAGGTCGGGTCGGCGTGATGCAGGTTGTGCCACGACTCGCCGCAGGACAGGATCGCCAGCCACCACACGTTGCCCGAGCGGTCCCGCGACTTGAACGGGCGCTTGCCGACCGCGTGGCAGATCGAGTTGATCGACCAGGTCACATGGTGCAGCAGCGCCACTCGAACGAGTGAGCCCCAGAAGAACGCGGTGAACGCACCCCACCACGACATGGTGACCAGGCCGCCGATCAGCGCGGGCAGCGCCAGCGACACCACGGTCCACAGCACGAACTGGCGGGAGATCGTCCGGATCGTCCTGTCCTTGATCAGATCCGGCGCGTACTTGTCCTGCGGCGTCTGCTCCTCGTCGAACATCCAGCCGACATGGGCCCACCACAGGCCCTTGAGAAGGGCCGGAACCGTCTCCCCGAAACGCCATGGCGAGTGCGGGTCGCCCTCGGCGTCGGAGAACTTGTGGTGCTTGCGATGGTCCGCGACCCAGCGCACCAGCGGGCCCTCGACCGCCAGCGACCCCGCGATCGCCAGCGCGATCTTCAGCGGACGCTTGGCCTTGAACGACCCGTGGGTGAAGTGGCGGTGGAAACCGATCGTGATGCCGTGACAGCCCAGGAAGTAGAAGAAGACCAGCAGACCGAGGTCGAGCCAGCTCACTCCCCAGCCCCACGCCAGCGGCACCGCCGCCAGCAGCGCGAGGAACGGCACGATGATGAAGAGCAGCAGCGTGATCTGCTCGATCGAGCGCTTGTGCTCCCCGCCCAGCGTGGCGGACGGCGGAGGGCCGGTCGCCTGCGGGGCGTCGTCGATCACATCGGAGCTCGTGGTCATGGGCGTCCCCTGTGGGGTTCGTGGGTTGAGGGCGGTGCCGGGTCGTCGGAACCGTGCCCAACTTCCTACGGTTCCGTAACCTACGGCTTCGTAAGTATGGCAGCGCGGCGGCCGGCGGCAAGAGCCCGAGAGCCTGCGCGTTCCGCCCGACGCCTATTCTGGGAGTCGGTCGGACAGCGCGGTCCGCTCAGATTTATTCCCGGATGTCCGGCTCGTATGCGGTTCCCACCGCCGCAGGCCGCCATCCGGGTGCCCCTCCCAGACGAGCTTCAACACTGCAAGGAGCCGCACCTGTGAGCAGTGCCGACGACCAGACCACCACCACGACGACCAGTCCCGAGCTGCGCGCCGACATCCGCCGGCTGGGTGACCTCCTGGGGGAGACCCTCGTCCGGCAGGAGGGCCCCGAGCTGCTGGAACTCGTCGAGAAGGTGCGCCGCCTCACCCGTGAGGACGGCGAGGCCGCCGCCGAGCTGCTGCGCGGCACCGAACTGGAGACCGCGGCCAAGCTGGTCCGCGCCTTCTCCACCTACTTCCACCTGGCCAACGTCACGGAGCAGGTCCACCGCGGCCGTGAACTGCGCGCCAAGCGCTCCGCCGAGGGCGGCCTGCTCTCCCGTACGGCCGACCGGCTCAAGGACGCCGACCCCGAGCACCTCCGCCAGACGGTCGAGCACCTGAACGTCCGCCCGGTGTTCACGGCACACCCGACCGAGGCCGCACGCCGGTCGGTCCTCAACAAGCTCCGGCGCATCGCCGCCCTCCTCGACACCCCCGTCATCGACTCCGACCGCCGCCGCCACGACACCCGGCTGGCCGAGAACATCGACCTCGTCTGGCAGACCGACGAGCTGCGTGTCGTGCGCCCCGAGCCCGCCGACGAGGCCCGCAACGCCATCTACTACCTCGACGAACTGCACGCGGGCGCCGTCGGCGACGTCCTGGAGGACCTCACCGCCGAGCTGGAGCGGGTGGGCGTCAAGCTGCCCGACGGCACCCGCCCCGTCACCTTCGGCACCTGGATCGGCGGCGACCGCGACGGCAACCCCAACGTGACCCCCCAGGTCACCTGGGACGTCCTCATCCTCCAGCACGAACACGGCATCAACGACGCCCTGGAGATGATCGACGAACTGCGCGGCTTCCTGTCGAACTCCATCCGCTACGCCGGCGCCACCGAGGAACTGCTGGAGTCCCTCCAGGCCGACCTCGAACGGCTGCCTGAGATCAGCCCCCGCTACAAGCGCCTCAACGCCGAGGAGCCCTACCGCCTCAAGGCCACCTGCATCCGGCAGAAGCTGGAGAACACCAAGCAGCGCCTCGCCAAGGGCATCCCCCACGAGGTGGGCCGCGACTACCTTGGCACCAACGAGCTCCTGCACGACCTGCGCATCATCCAGGACTCCCTGCGCGCACACCGCGGCGGCCTGTTCGCCGACGGCCGCCTCGCCCGTACGATCCGCACCCTCGCCGCCTTCGGCCTCCAGCTCGCCACCATGGACGTACGCGAACACGCGGACGCCCACCACCACGCCCTCGGCCAGCTGTTCGACCGGCTCGGCGAGGAGTCCTGGCGCTACGCCGACATGCCCCGCGACTACCGCTCCAAGCTGCTCGCCAAGGAACTGCGATCCCGCCGTCCCCTCGCCCCGACCCCGGCGCCCGTGGACGCGGCCGGCGAGAAGACCCTCGGCGTCTTCCAGACCGTCAAGCGGGCCCTGGAGGTCTTCGGACCCGAGGTCATCGAGTCGTACATCATCTCCATGTGCCAGGGCGCCGACGACGTCTTCGCCGCTGCCGTCCTCGCCCGCGAGGCCGGCCTGATCGACCTGCACGCCGGCTGGGCCAAGATCGGCATCGTGCCGCTGCTGGAGACCACCGACGAGCTCAAGGCCGCCGACACGATTCTGGAGGACATGCTCGCCGACCCCTCCTACCGGCGCCTCGTCTCACTCCGCGGCGACGTCCAGGAGGTCATGCTCGGCTACTCCGACTCCTCCAAGTTCGGCGGCATCACCACCAGCCAGTGGGAGATCCACCGGGCGCAGCGGCGGCTGCGTGACGTCGCCCACCGCTACGGCGTACGACTGCGCCTCTTCCACGGCCGCGGCGGCACCGTCGGCCGCGGCGGCGGCCCCACCCACGACGCCATCCTCGCCCAGCCCTGGGGCACCCTCGAGGGCGAGATCAAGGTCACCGAGCAGGGCGAGGTCATCTCCGACAAGTACCTCATCCCGTCCCTGGCCAGGGAGAACCTGGAACTCACCATCGCCGCCACCCTCCAGGCCTCCGCCCTGCACACCGCCCCCCGCCAGTCGGTCGAGGCCCTGGCCCGCTGGGACGCCGCCATGGACGTCGTCAGCGACGCCGCCCACTCCGCCTACCGCAGGCTCGTCGAGGACCCGGACCTTCCGGCGTACTTCTTCGCATCCACGCCCGTCGACCAGCTCGCCGACCTGCACCTGGGCTCCCGGCCTTCGCGCAGGCCCGACAGCGGCGCCGGACTGGACGGCCTGCGCGCCATCCCGTGGGTGTTCGGCTGGACCCAGTCCCGGCAGATCGTGCCCGGCTGGTTCGGCGTCGGCTCCGGCCTCAAGGCCCTGCGCCAGGCCGGCCTCGACACCGTCCTCGACGAGATGCACGAACAGTGGCACTTCTTCCGCAACTTCATCTCCAACGTCGAGATGACCCTCGCCAAGACCGACCTGCGGATCGCCCAGCACTACGTCGACACCCTCGTCCCCGACGACCTCAAGCACGTCTTCGACACCATCAAGGCCGAGCACGAACTCACCGTGCGCGAGGTACTGCGCGTCACCGGCGAGAAGGAACTCCTCGACGCCGAGCCGGTCCTCAAGCAGACCTTCACCATCCGCGACGCCTACCTCGACCCCATCTCCTACCTCCAGGTCACCCTCCTCAAGCGCCAGCGCGACGCCGCGGCCCAGGGCGCGGAAACCGACCCGCTCCTCTCGCGGGCGCTGCTGCTCACCGTCAACGGCGTCGCGGCCGGGCTGCGCAACACCGGCTGACATCTCCGCTGTCGTACGACAGTGCCCCCGTGCTCCGGCATCGCGAGCACGGGGGCACCGTCATGTGCCGTACGTCAGCCGCGGGTGGCTCTCCGGCGCCGCACCACCAGATGACCGCCCGCCGCGAGCAGGGTGGCCGCGATGCCCAACAGCAGGCCCACCGGCGCGCCGTTGCCGGTCTCGGCCAGGTCGCCCTCGCCCGCGCCGCCGCCGGCCGGCGCGGACGCGACCGCAGCGCCCCCGGCAGGGGCGGCCGGAGCCGAGTCGGACGGCGTGGAGATCTCCTCCGCGGAGCCGGGGGTGCCGGAGGCGGCCGCCTCCGGAGCGTGGGAGGGGATCGAGGACCCGGAGGACTCCGGGGAGGCCGGCGTGGCCGCCCCCGGGGCGCTCGGCGTCGTACCGCCGACCGCCGGGCACGTGTGCGACAGGTTGAACAGCTCCAGCTCACCCCCGCGCACCTCGGCCACCGCCGACGTCAGCTCCGCACCCGGCAGTGACGCCACGTACGCGTGCTTGTCCGACGGCGGACCGAAGTCCGTCACCAGCTGCTGCCCGCCCGGCTCGAACGTCACAGTCAGCTTCACGAAGTGCGAGGCGCGGCCCGGCAGTACGAAGTGCCAGCCGTCCTGCCCGTCCGGGATGCCGGGGCATCCCTTGCGCGGCTCCTGCGGGACACCTCCCTCGGCAGAGGTCGCGGTACGCGGCAGCTGCTGCCGCAACTGCACGGTGTACGGGTCGTCACCGGTGGCGAAGGCCGGCGTCGCGGCACCCACGACAAGCAGCACCGAGGCGAGAGAACAAGCTGCCGGCAGCACGGCACGGGCAGGACGGCGGACGGGGGGAACGCGCATGAAGACACCTCTGGCACAGGAAAAAGGCTGGCCGTGGAGGGTGGCGGCTCAGCATCCTGACACCGGCGAGATCCCGTCAAGCCACGGCGCATCGCATCTGCCCCATGTGCCCCAGAAGGTCTCAATGATCCCTTGTAACGATCAGGGAACGCACAGGAGACCGACCGAACACACCGTCGATGCCAGGGCCGGTCACAGCACGGCCCACGCCGCCGTGACCACAGCAAACCCCATGCCGCCCATCACCCACGCCAGCCGCGTCCGCAGCAGACCCCCCGCCACCACCACCGACGCCAGCAGCAGCGCACCACCCATCGGCACCCACGCGTACAGGATCCCGGCCGGACCGGAACGGACCACCTCCGCACTGCCCGGCTTCACCACCACCGTGTACGTCTGACCCTTCTCCACGGCAGCCGACCGCTCGATGACCACCCGCGCCCGCGCCCGCGACCCCTCGGACAACGGCGTGTACGGCCCCGTACAGGTCTCCGCACCACACCGCGTCACCTCGATCGTGCCGCGCTCACGCCCCTTGGTCAGCATCACGTACTGCGCCGTCCCCCACGACGCCCACACACCCGCGACGAGAATCAGCGCCGCGACCACACCCATCACCGCGAACCGCCCGAACCGCAGCGCGGCGAATGCGCCCTGAGAGGAGGAGACCGCAGAAGGCATGGCGGCGATACTTGGCCATGCTCCCGCGGTCGGTCAACTCCAGCGGGGGACAAGTCAGGAGTTGTACGTGCTTTGCGCCCGCTCCAACCCCTCGATCACCAGACACTCCACCGCGTCCGCCGCCCGGTCCACGAAGTAGTCCAGCTCCTTGCGCTCCGCGGACGAGAAATCCTTCAGCACGTAGTCGGCCACCTGCATCCGGCCCGGAGGCCGCCCGATCCCGAACCGCACCCGGTGATACTCCGAACCCATCGCCTTCGTGACCGACTTCAGCCCGTTGTGCCCGTTGTCCCCGCCGCCCAGCTTCAACCGCAGCGCCCCGTAGTCGATGTCCAACTCGTCGTGAATCGCGACGACGTTCGCCACCGGCACCTTGTAGAAGTCCCGCAGCGCGTTCACCGGACCGCCCGACAGATTCATGAACGACATCGGCTTCGCCAGCACCAACCGCCGGTTGGCCGGCCCCGGCGGCCCGATCCGCCCCTCAACCACCTGCGCCTGCGCCCTGCTCGCCCGCTTGAACCTCCCCCCGATCCGCTCGGCCAGCAGATCGGCCACCATGAACCCGACGTTGTGCCGGTTCATGGCGTACTCCGCCCCCGGATTGCCGAGGCCCACGATCAGCCACGGGGCATTGGCGTCGGTCGTCACGTCCATGTCTCCTTCATACGCGTCGGCCGCTGCCCCGCACGGGAACAGCGGCCGACGACCGTCGAGAACGGCCGGCGAGGATCAGGCCTCGGCGACCTCTTCGGCCTCGCCCTCGGCGCCCTCCGGCGCCTCCTCCGCCTGCGCGGACAGGACCTGCAGCACCACCGCGTCCTCGTCCACGTCCAGCGTCACACCGGACGGCAGGGTGATGTCCTTGGCCTGCACGGAGTCACCGGACGTCAGGCCATCGATCGAGACCGTCACGGACTCGGGGATGTGCGTCGCCTCGGCCAGCACCGGAAGCGCGTCCAGCACGTGCTCCAGCAGGTTGCCACCCGGCGCCAGCTCACCCTCGGTGTGCACCGGAATCTCGACGTTGACCTTCTCGCCGCTCTTCACGATCAGCAGGTCGACGTGGGTGAGGACGCCCTGGCGCAGGACGTCGCGCTGCACGGCCTTCGGGATGCAGAGCTCGGTCTTGCCCTCGATGTCCAGCGAGATCAGCACGTTCGGCGTACGCAGCGCCATCAGCAGGTCGTGACCCGGCAGCGTCAGGTGCAGCGGGTCCCCACCATGCCCGTACAGCACACCCGGAACCTTGCTGTCACGACGGATACGACGCGCCGCACCCTTGCCGAACTCGCTGCGCGGCTCGGCGGAAATCTTCACCTCGGACATGATCACTCCTCGAAGTCAGAAACGGACGTGGTCACCCGGCCACGAACGGCCTGCTACGAAGAGCGCGTCGATTACGGACCGCCGTACGAGCCTCCTGAAGAAGCGGTACGGCCTCCCTCGCCGAGCAACTGCAACAGTCTACTCGGAGCGGGAGGCCGCACCCAAAACGATCTCTCGTGACGCCTACTGCTCGTCGAACAGACTCGTCACCGAACCGTCCTCGAACACCTCACGCACCGCGCTCGCGATCGTCGGCGCGATCGACAGCACCGAGATCTTGTCCAGATCCCGGCTCAGCTCACCCGGCGTCGGCAACGTGTTCGTGAACACGAACTCACTCACCCGAGAGTTCTTCAACCGGTCCGCCGCCGGCCCCGACAGCACACCGTGCGTCGCGGTGACGATGACATCCTCGGCCCCGTGCGCGAACAACGCGTCCGCCGCCGCACAGATCGTCCCACCCGTGTCGATCATGTCGTCCACCAGCACACACACGCGGCCCTTGACCTCACCCACCACCTCGTGGACGGTCACCTGGTTCGCCACGTCCTTGTCCCGCCGCTTGTGCACGATCGCCAGCGGCGCACCAAGCCGGTCACACCAGCGGTCCGCCACCCGGACCCGGCCGGCGTCCGGCGAGACCACCGTAAGCTTCTCCTTGTCGACCTTCGTACCGACATAGTCCGCCAACAGCGGCAACGCGAACAGATGATCCACCGGGCCGTCGAAGAAGCCCTGAATCTGGTCCGTGTGCAGATCCACCGTGAGGATCCGGTCCGCACCCGCCGACTTCATCATGTCCGCGATCAGACGCGCCGAAATAGGTTCACGCCCCCGGTGCTTCTTGTCCTGCCGCGCGTAACCGTAGAACGGCACGATGACCGTGATGGAGCGAGCCGACGCACGCTTCAACGCGTCGATCATGATCAACTGCTCCATGATCCACTTGTTGATCGGAGCCGTGTGGCTCTGGATCAGGAAACAGTCCGCACCACGCGCCGACTCCTGATACCGCACATAGATCTCGCCGTTCGCGAAGTCGAAGGCCTTCGTCGGGACAACCCCGACACCCAGCTCGTGGGCGACCTCCTCGGCAAGCTCGGGGTGGGCGCGGCCGGAGAAGAACATCAACTTCTTCTCGCCGGTCGTCTTGATCCCGGTCACAGCACTTTCTCCTCAGAGGTTGCAGCTGGATGCGGACAGACCGTCACAGCTGGGTAGTCAACGGCCGTCTCAGCTGGTGGGGTGGGGATGTGCACTTATCACGGTACGCCGACTTTGCCGCACCGGTCTCCGGTCAGCCCTCCTCGGCCGCCGCCCGGGAAGCCGCCTCAGCCGCCTTCGCAGCCGCACTCCCCGGACGCTTACGAGCCACCCAACCCTCGATATTCCGCTGCTGACCACGGGCCACAGCCAGCGAACCGGGCGGCACATCCTTCGTGATCACAGAGCCGGCAGCCGTGTAAGCACCGTCCCCAACCGTGACAGGCGCCACAAACATGTTGTCCGAACCGGTACGGCAATGAGAGCCCACCGTCGTGTGGTGCTTTTCCTGCCCGTCGTAGTTCACAAACACACTCGCGGCACCGATGTTCGTGTGCTCACCGATCGTCGCATCACCGACATAGGACAGATGCGGCACCTTGGTGCTCTCCCCGATGGACGCGTTCTTCGTCTCGACGTACGTACCGATCTTGCCCCTGAGCCCCAGCCGCGTCCCCGGCCGCAGATACGCATACGGCCCCACAGACGCCTCCGGCCCGATCTCCGCGCCCAGGGCGACTGTGTTGTCCACCCGCGCACCCGCACCCACCCGCGTGTCCGTCAGCCGCGAATCGGGCCCGACCTCCGAGCCCTCGCCGAGGTGAGTCGACCCATGCAGCTGCGTGCCCGGATGCACCACCACGTCCTGCTCGAACGAGACGGTCACGTCCACCCACGTCGTCGCCGGATCGACGACCGTGACCCCACCGAGCATCGCCCGCGTCAGCAGGCGGTCATTGAGAATCCGCCGCGCCTGCGCCAACTGCACCCGGTTGTTGATCCCGGCGATCTCCCGATGATCCGCGGCCACACAGGCCCCCACACGGTGCCCCGCCTCGCGCAGAATCCCGAGCACATCCGTCAGGTACTCCTCACCCTGACTGTTGTCCGTACGCACCTTCTTCAGCGCATCGGCGAGCAGTTCCCCGTCGAACGCGAACACCCCCGAGTTGATCTCCCGGATCACCCGCTGCACCTCGGTCGCGTCCTTGTGCTCCACGATCGCCGTCACGGCGCCCGAGGCGTCGTCCCGCACGATACGGCCGTAACCGGTCGCGTCCGGGACCTCGGCGGTCAGTACGGTGACGGCGTTGCCGTCCGCACGGTGCGTCTGCGCGAGCCGGCGCAGCGTCTCGCCGGTGAGCAGCGGAGTGTCCCCGCATACGACGACCACAGTGCCGTCCGCCGAACCGCCGAGCTCGTCCAGGCCCATCCGCACGGCATGCCCCGTGCCGTTCTGCTCGGCCTGGACGGCGGTCCGCACCTCGGCGTCCACCTCGGCCAGATGTGCGGTCACCTTCTCCCGCGCGTGACCGACCACGACGACCAGATGCTCGGGCTGCAACTCACGCGCGGCGGCCAGCACATGGCCCACCAGCGAACGGCCACAGATCTCGTGCAGAACCTTCGGTGTGGCCGACTTCATACGGGTGCCCTCACCCGCTGCAAGAACGACGACGGCTGCCGGGCGGTTGGCGCTCACGGGATGCCCTTCGGCTATGGAGGGGTGGGGGTGGACATCCGCAGGATACCGGGGGGATTCGGGGAGGATATGGGTGCGGGTCCTGGCCGAAGGATCACCGGTCAGGACCCGAACTGTGCAGTTGCTCCCCTGCCAGGACTCGAACCTGGAACGATCCATCCAAAGTGGACAGTGTTGCCTATTACACCACAGGGGACCATAAACCCGGCTAATCGGACATCTCGCCAACCGGCTGGGCGGCTCCCAACACTATGCCGTACCAAGAGCCTTCGATGCGACGGTACAAGTCCGCTCCCTTCAGGACTTTGATCACCAGGCAGCCTCGGTAGGTGTCGCCGACGTTCTTGCGGAACGTCTTGGGGTTGTACTTCTTGAGGGTTGTCTTGTTGAACGTGCAGCGGTCGGCGCCCACGAGGTCGGCCCAGTACTGCTCGGCGCCCGCCACGTCTGCGGTCTCGTGGATCATGACGTTGAACCGCAGGCGCTCGCGTTCGACGCCGAGGAGGTCGAGCCAGGCGAGAAAGACCTTGATCATGCCGGGGTCGCTGTTGACGAAGGCGACGTTCTCGCGGCGGTCGTACGGCTTGTCTTTGCCGCCCTCGGCCCAATAGAGGCCCACGCCCACCAGGAACAGCTCCCGCGCCGAGAGGTCTCCGACCGCCTGCTTGGCGGCCTCCTTGGCGCGCTGTCGCTCCTCGTCCCTCAGATGCAGCTTCGCCTCCCAGCCGCGCCGGGCGATCGCTGCCGCCTCCTCGGGGCTGCGCTTGCGTTCCGGTTTCGGCAGATCCCGTACCCACAACGAGATCGAACTCTTCGAGCACCCCAGCTCCACCTGGATCTGGTCGTAGGTCCAGCCCTGGAGCCGGAGTTCCCTCGCCTTCTGCCTCAGGTCGTCCTTGGCGTTCGGGCGCCTGGTCCACTCCGGGGGCGGTTCGCCCTCCAGGAGGCGGCTGAGGATGTCGTTGTTGTCGACGTGCAGCCGGTCGCGGATCTGGCGTCGGCTGAGTCCTGCGCGCCGCAGCGAAACCGCCCGTTCCCGCAGGCCTTCGAAGTCGGCGTATTTGTCGCTGGTATGTGCCATAGGCATACCGTCCGGGCGGAATGATGGGTTCCGGGGTCGAACGCGGTGAGCGATTCAGCAGTTCGAGGGATTTTCGGGTCGTTTCGCAGCCGGTCGGTCACGGAGTGTGGTGTAGGCCTGTCGGCGAACTCGCCGGAAAAGCGGGGCGCGGCGCCCGTAGGCTGGAGGCATGACCACGACGGGGGAAGAGCCCGCGACGGCCCGGGGAGGGCCGTTGTGGTGGGATCGGCGCCGCAGTGCGCTGCTGGATGTGAGCCTGGCTGTGGTGTCCGCGCTGGAGGCGGGCATCGAGGGGTATCCGTTCGCCAAGGAGGCGGGGATTCCGGCGGGCGCGGGGGTGTTGTTCGGTCTGCTGGCCGGTTCCGTACTGGTGGTGCGGCGGAAGTGGCCGATCGCGGTGGTGCTGGTGTCGATCGCCGTCGCGCCGGCGTGGATGGGTTTTCTGATGGGCGTGGTCGGTCTGTACACGCTGGCCGCGTCGGAGCTGCCGCGGCGGATCATCGCGTCGCTGGCGGGGATGTCCCTGGTGGGGATGCTCGTCGTGACGTTCGTGCGGGTGCAGCAGAGCGGGGCGCGGGGGGATCAGAATCTCGGTGAGTGGTTCGTGCCGTTCGCGGCGATCACGATTTCGCTGGGGCTGACGGCTCCGCCGTTGCTGCTGGGTCTGTATGTGGGGGCGCGGCGGCGGCTGATGGAGAGTCTGCGGGAGCGTGCGGACAGCCTGGAGCGTGAGCTTCAGTTGTTGGCGGAGCGTGCGGAGGAGCGGGCCGAGTGGGCGCGGAACGAGGAGCGGACGCGGATCGCGCGTGAGATGCATGACGTGGTGGCGCATCGGGTGAGTCTGATGGTGGTGCATGCCGCGGCGTTGCAGGCCGTTGCCCGGAAGGATCCGGAGAAGGCCGTGAAGAACGCGGCGCTGGTGGGGGACATGGGGCGGCAGGCGCTGACCGAGTTGCGGGAGATGCTCGGGGTGCTGCGCAGTGGTGAGGAGTCGGGGCGGCGTCGTGAGCGTGCGGCGTCGGTGCCGTTGGCGGCGGTGGGTGCGGCGGCGGCCGCGGCGGCGTCGCGTGCGGTGGATGATGAGGGCGCCGGGGTGGAGGGGCCGTGTCTGTCGGAGTTGGACGAGTTGGTGGGGCAGTCGGCGGCGGCGGGGATGGTGGTGGATCTGTCGGTGGAGGGTGAGGTGCGGTCGTATGCGCCGGAGGTCGAGCAGACGGCGTATCGGGTGGTGCAGGAGGCGTTGACGAACGTGCACAAGCATGCGGCGGGGGCGAAGACGCATGTGCGGTTGGCGCATCGGTCGTCGGAGATCGCGATGCAGGTGGAGAACGAGCCGCCGCCGGAAGTGGCGTCGGCGGGGTCGGTGGGGTTGCCGTCCGGGGGGAATGGTCTGGTGGGGATGAAGGAGCGGGTTTCGGCGCTGGGTGGTGTGTTCGTGTCGGGGCCGACGGATGCGGGGGGATTTCGGGTGTCGGCGGTGATTCCGGCGGCGTAGGCGGTGCCGGCGTGGTGGGCGCTGTCGTAGAACGGGCCTCGCAGTGGAGGGTGCCGTCGTGGGGCGGGCGTCGTGGCGGGGTGCCGTGGCGGGGTGCCGTGGCCACCGGTGGTGTCAGCCTGCGGTGAGTCGTACGGGTTCGATGCCGGCGACGAGGGTGGCCAGGGCGTGGTCGATGTCGGGGCCGAGGTACCAGTCGCCGGTGTGGTCGAGGGTGTAGACGCGGCCTTCGGTGTCGATGGCGAGGAGGGCCTGGGTGTCGGTTTCGGCGCCGAGGGGGCAGACCTCGGTGTCGAGGGCGCGGCCGAGGTCGCCGAGGGTGCGGGCCATGTGGAGGCCGTGCAGGGGGTCGAGGTGGAGGGCTGCGGGGGCGACCTGGCGGCCGGGGCCGGTGGGGGTGATGTGCAGGCCGCCGAATTCGGCCCAGGCTTCCACGGAGGCGGGGAAGACGGTGTGGCGGTGTCCGGCGGGTGAGGTGTGTTCGCGCAGGGTGTCGGCCCAGATCTCGGCCTGCTTGATGTCCCAGCGTCCGGGCTGCCAGCCGGCGGCGCGCAGGGCGGCGTCGACGGGGACGGGGAAGCGGGTGGTGGAGGTGCGGTCGGTGTGCATCGGCCCTTCGATCGTCGTGCGGTGCTGACGCGCTGGTCGCGGGTGTCAGCCGGTTGCGGTGGGGTCGACGATGCGGACGCCGAAGTGGGCGCTGAGGGCGGTGCAGGCGCGGCAGGGGGTGGCGAAGCTGCCGTGCAGGGGGTCGCCGTCCTCGCGGATGCGGCGGGCGGTGAGTTTGGCCTGTTTGAGGGCTTTGCGGGCTTCGCCGTTGGTCATGGGTTTGCGGGCGGCGCGTTTGCTGCGGGCGGCGTCGGCGGCGGCGATGTGCCGGGAGATGAGGATGGTTTCGGCGCATCTGCCGGTGAAGCGGTCGCGCTGGCCGCTGGTGAGGGTGTCGAGGAAGTCCTGGACGAGGGGGTGCAGGGCGGGGGGTGTGTCGCCGCGTGCGGCGGTGCCGGTGAGGGTGGCGCCGCGGACGGAGAGGGCGGCGGCGACGGTGGGCAGGATGCCGTCGCGGCGGTGGTGGAGGACGGGGGTGTGGGGGGTGTCGGTGGCGCTCCAGCCGATGCGGGGGTCGCCTGCGGGGCCGTCGGTGCGGGGGTCGCCGGAGCGGCCCGTGTGTGGGCCCGTCTGCGTCGCGCTCATGATCATCATCCCCTCCTGAGCATCCCCCCGGGGGTCACAGACTGCCAAATGGCGTGGCTGGTGCGGAAGCTGGGGCGGGCGACACGCCCGGGTTTGGGCAGGCTGTCACGGGAGGGTGACGGCTGGTCACGGAAGCGGAGGGGGCGGTGACTGGTGCCGGTGACCGGCGTCGGCGTACCGCATAGGCTGTCGGCACCGCGATCCATGCGGTCGACGCGTGTCGTCGTATGGGCGGAGCGTGGGAAAGCGCGTGCGGTAACCATGTGTGGACAGCACGTGTGGACAGCACGTGTGGACAGCACGTGTGGACGAGAAGCCGAAAGGCAGACGTGACAGTCGATACGGGCCGTAGTGCACCCGTGGGGGTGGGTACGGGTCGTACAGAGTGCCGCAGGGGGCAACCGCCATGACGACAGGTCGGCTCGGGCAACAAGCCGCGCCGCCGAACGCGGCCTACGCCGGGCAGGTCGTGCACTTCCCGGATCCGGTCCGGGCTGCCCGTCACCCGAGAGGGGTGCGGGTGGACGAGCGTGGTTACCCCGACTTCTCGCCCTATGCGCGGGCGGCCGCGGAGATCGCGGACCCGCCGGAGGGTTTCGGGGTCGACGAGTTGCGGCTGACGGACTATGTGTCGGCGAACGCGGCGCTGGCGGCGTCGGGGCACGAGCTGTGGGACACGGTGCCCGCGGTGGCGACGCCGCACGGCTGGACGTGGCATCACGTGGCAGGGATGCGGCGGCTGGAGCTGGTGCCGGTCGAGGTGAAGGCGCTGCTGCGGCATCACGGCGGGATCGCGACGGCCGCGGTGGACCAGGCCAAGCGCGGCACGCGGCCCCTGCAGGAGACCCGTCCCGTGCATTTCGGGCTGCCGAAGTCGGGTGTGGCGGTGACGGAGCAGCAGGTGCAGGGGGTCGAGGAGGATCTCGGGTACCGGCTGCCGGGTGCGTACCGCTCCTTTCTGAAGGCGGCGGGCGGTTGTGCGCCGGCCGGGACGGCGCTGGACGCGGAGCTGGGTCTGCTGGTGGACCAGCCGTTGTTCACGGTGCGGGACGAGGCGGCGGTCAACGACCTCGTGTACGTCAACAAGTGCCTGCGGGACCATCTGACCAAGGACTATCTGGGTGTGGGGTTCGTGCAGGGCGGTCTGCTGGCCGTGAAGGTGAAGGGCGAGCGGATCGGTTCGGTGTGGTTCTGCGCGTACGACGATGCGCGGGACGTGGATCCCTCGTGGACGGCTCCGGAGCGGGTGGAGCGGCTGCTGCTGCCGTGCGGTGAGGATTTCGACGCGTTTCTGTCGCGGCTGGCGGGGTCGCCGCCGGAGCTGGAGACGGTGGCGAACCTGATGGTGGACGGCGGTTTCGCGCGGTCCGTGCCGGTGTCTTCTGCGTCTTCGGTGGGGGAGTGAGGTCGACGATGGTGACGTTCGCACAGGCGCAGGAGCGCGCCGAAGAGTGGATCAACGGGGATGTGCCGTCGTACCAGCATCGTGAGGTGCGGGTGCGGGAGTTCGAGCTCGGGTTCGTGGTGTGGGGCGAGGACCGGTCGGACGGGCCGCGGTCGGACGGCGGTGCGCATCGGCTGGTGATCGCCCGGGACAGCGGCGAGGCCACGCTGTGGCCCGCGCTGCCGGTGGGCGAGGTGATCCGCCGGTACGAGGAGGAGTACGGCCGCCCTGACTCGTCCGCCACGCCGGCGCCGGCCGCTCCGGTGCGGGTGGATCTGAACCAGACGTCGTTCCTGCTGACTCCGCCGGAGTGGTTGCAGGAGGCGGCGGACAAGCTGGGGATTCCGGATCGGCGGGGTGGGGAGAGGGACGACGAGGGTAGCGGGGGCCGGGGTGCCGGTGTTGGTTCCGGGCCGGGTGCCGGTTCTGGGGCCGGTCCGTGTGCCGGCGGGGATTCCGGGGGCGGGTCGCTTCCGGGGACGCAGGCTGGGGCGCCCGGGGGTGCGCCGTCGGGTGTCCCCGCGGGGGCCGGATCCGGGTCTGGTTCTACTTCTGGTTCGGGTGCGGGGGTGGCTGCGGCTGCCGCTGCCGGGTCTGGTGCCGGTGGTGGTGATGCGCCGTCCGGTTCGTCGGCGTCGATGCCTGCGGGTGGGGTGCCCGGTGCGCCGGGTGTGCCCGCCGGGGCGACGCCGTGGGCCGGTACGGACACGAACGCGGATGCCGGTGAGGACCGTTCCGTATCGCTGCCCGAGACCGTGTTCGCGCCGCCGTTGAGCGGTGCCGACGACGGCACGCCGCCGCCGTCCGCGACGCCGGATGTCAAGACGGCGCTGATGTCGGGCGGCAGTCAGCTCCCGCCGACGGCCGTGGCCCCGGCGATCGACGACCCGAACGCCTCGGCTGCGCCGGGGGGTTCGCAGGGGGCGCCGGTGCCGGGTGCCCCGGGTCCGACGCCGGGTGCGCCGTCTGCGGGCGGTCCCGGCGCGCCGCCCCCGGGTGCGCCGCAGGGGAGCACGCCGCCGCCTGCGCCGGGTCGGTCGTCGTACGGCTATCCGCAGGGCACACCTGGTCCGCCGCCTCCGGGTGGGCCGCAGGGCAGTACGCCTCCGCCTGCGCCGGGTGGGTCGTCGTACGGCTATCCGCAGGGGTCGGGTGCGCCTCCGCCGGGCGGGGTCGGGTACGGGTTCCCGCAGGGTGCGCCCGGTGGGCCTGGCGGGTCGTCTTCGGGTGGGCCGCAGGGCAGTACGCCTCCGCCTGCGCCGGGTGGGTCGTCGTACGGCTATCCGCAGGGCTCGCAGCCGCCGACCGGGCCGGGTGCGCCGGGGCGGCCGCTGGCGCCGAACGCCGGGGACATCGCCGACGCCGCGACGAGCAAGGCGGCGCCGTCCTCGCGCCGTGGGCGTGGCGGGGTTTCGACCACGCCGCCTCCGCCGGGAGCTCCGGGGGCGCCGGGTGCGCAGCCGGGGAGCACGCCGCCGCAGTCCGGTCCCGGTGCGCCGGGCACCCCCGCGGGCGGTTACGTGCCGACGCAGCTCGTGTCGTCGCTCGGTGGCTCCGAGAGCCCCGGCGCGCCGCAGGCCCCGGGTACGCCGACGCCCTCCGGTACGCCTGTGCCGCCGGGTGCCTCGACTCCGCCCGGTACCGCTCCTCCGCCTGGTACGCCGACGCCGCCCGGTACTCCGGCCGCACCTGGTGCGCCGACCCCGCCGGGTGCTCCGCAGCCTCCGGGCGCCCCGAACCCGCCCGGCGCACCCGGTGCACCGAACGCGCCTGGTGGTACGCCGCCGGGCGGGGTGCACCACGCCGCCACGATGCTCGCCGACCCCGGTCGGTCGGGTGGCGGCTCGACACCGCCGCCTCCGCCCGGCGCGCCTGGCGTCCCGGGCGCCCCCGGTGCACCCAAGCCGCCTGGCGCGCACGGCACTTCGGGGGGCGGCTCCGGTCCCGTGCACCACGCGGAGACGGTACTGGCCGCGCCCCCGTCGGGCGGCCCCGGCACCCCTCCGCCGCCGCAGGCCCCCGGCGCCCCCGCCGGGCCGGGCGGCCCCGGAACGCCGCCGCCCCCGAGTCCCCCCGGCATGCCCGGCGCACCCGGCGCCCCTGGCGCGCCCGCCGCATCCGGAGCCCACGGAGGCCCGGCGGCTCCCGGCGCGCCCGCCGTACCCGGACCCCACGGCGCCCCAGCGGCTCCCGGCACCCCTGGTGCTCCGGCCGCACCCCCGCCCATGCCGCCCCCCGGGCCGCACGCCCCGGGTCAGCCGCCCATGCCCGGCCAGCAGCCACCGGCGTACGGCTACCCGCAGCAGCCCCCCGGACCGCCGACCGTCGGCCCCGGCTACCAGGCCGTGCTGCGCTACCGCGCGCAGGACGGTTCCGAGCAGCAGCTGATCCGGCGTTCGGCGCCGGGCACGCCGCACCCGGAGTGGCAGATCTTCCACGAGCTGCGGGCCATGAACGTGCCCCCGGACCGGGTCCTGGAGCTGCACACGGAGCTGGAGTCGTGCGAGCTGCCGGGCGCGTACTGCGCGCGGATGATCCGCGAGCAGTGGCCGCAGGCGCGCATCACCTCCATCGCCCCGTACGGCACGGATCATGCGAGCCGGCAGCAGGGCATGCAGCAACTACTCGCGCATCAGGGTGAGTTGCACCAGGTCGCCGATGGCCCGGCCCGCCCGGCGCCGGTGCGTGCGCCGCTGCCGCCGGTGCAGCCGGTGCCGCCGCTCGCGCCGGAGGCCGTCGGGCAGGAGCTGGCGGCGGCCTTCGGTCCGGGGATCTTCCGGTTCGAGCAGGCCGCGGTGTCCCGGCAGGGCGTGCCGCCGGTCGTGGCGCACTCGCTGGTCGCGGCGGGTCTGCCGATGGACATGGGGCCGTTCTTCTGGGCACAGGCCCGGCCGGGGCGGCCGGTGCCGACGCTGGCGGAGCTGGCGGCCGAGCGCGGGGTGCAGCCGGCCTCGGACGCGGGCTCGTACCTGGTGCTGGGCAGCGACTTCGGCAAGGCGCTGTGCGTGCAGTACGGGACGGCGAACATCGTCGCCGTGCCCGTGGAGGCGGGGCCGGGCGGTGCGCCCGTACCGCCGCAGTTCGTGAACACGGGCCTGCCGGAGTTCCAGCGCTGCCTCGGGCTGCTCGGCCGGATGTGGCGGCTGCGGTTCGGGCTGAACCAGGAGCAGGCGGGCCGCTGGACCGTCGACTTCCAGGCCCAGCTGGCCTCCCTGGACCCGGCGGCGCTCGGTTCCCCGGAGAGCTGGTGGTCGGTGCTGCTGGAGCAGATGTGGGACGGGCTGCTGTGATGTACCGCCGCTGACGCGACCCGACGAGCCGGGCCCGGCCGACCCGAGAGGCGACCGGGCCCGGCTCTTTCGTGTCCGCGGCCGGGATGGTCTCCGGCCGGGCTGTCACACGGATGCAGAACCCGGCGTACGTCCTCCCGGGCGCGACGGCATCGGTAGCTCGGACGAGCGAGGAGCGCATCGCGTCGGTCGCCGCCTGGCGCGAGGCGCCGTCCTTCAGCGACGCCGAGCGGGCCGTGCTCCAGCTGGCGGAGTCGGTGACGCGGCTCGCGGACCGCTCGCAGGAGTCGGTGCCGGACGCGCTGTGGGGTGAGGTGGCCGAACACTTCGGCGAGAAGGAACTGCCCGCGCTGATCCTCACCGTCGCGCTCACGGACTTCTTCAACCGCATCAACACGACGATCCGGGAGCACTCGGGCACCTCCTGGGGCTGACCCGAAGGGGGCCGCCCCGGGCACACCGTGACCTCCGCTGTGACCTCTGTGCGGAGTGTCGCATTATGAACCTTTCCACCAGATCCATCAAGATGTGCCCGAAATCGTCCCCTCATTCTTGTTCGATTTCGTGTGCGTCTGGTGGAGAGGGTTCCAGGATGAGCAGCACATCGGTGTCGCCCCACGGTTTCGTCGCGGTACGCGGGCGCGGCTACCGTCCCGCACAGGCCGACGCGTACGCCACCGGCCTCTCCCGGGATCGTGACGCGGCCTGGGAGCGGGCCGCCCGTCTCACCGTCCTCGCCCGGGAGATGGAGGAGGAGTTGGTGCGGCTGCGGGAGACCGTGGCGCAGCTCGCGCCGCAGACCTACGAGGCGCTCGGGGAGTGTGCCCAGCGCCTGTTCCAGCTGGGGCAGGAGGAGGCCACGGCCATGCAGGAAGGGGCACGGCAGGAGGCGCGGCAGCTGGTGGAGGAGGCGCAGGCGCACGCGACCGGTGTGCGTGAGGCGGCTCAGGCCGACGCCGAGGCCGTACGCGCCGATGCCGACGAGCGCGCCCGGCAGCGCCTTCTCGCGGCGCGCGCCGAGGCCGACGAGATGCGGATCAGCGCCCGGCATGAGGTGAAGGCGGGCCGGGGCGAGGCGCTGGCCGCACTGCGCGAGATGCGGCAGCGCACCTCCGGGATGCTGGCCGAGCAGGCCAAGGAGCACGCCGAGCGGTGGGCCGAGGCCGAGCGGGCGGACGCCGAGCGGGCGGCGGCCCTTCAGGCGCGGGAGGCGGAGCTGGGGGCGCAGGCCGAGGGCGCGCTGTCGGAGGCGAACCAGGCCTTCGCCGACGCCGAGGAGGCGGCGCGGCGCGCCGAGGAGGAGGCGCAGGCCCGGGCGGCGGAGGTGATCGCCGAGGCGCGTGTGCGGGAGGAGCACATCGCGCGGGAGACCGAGCGGGTGCTGCGCGAGCACGGGGAGGTGTGGGACGACATGCAGGCGCAGATGGACCACGTACGCGCCAGCCTGATCGCGCTGACGGGCAACGCGGCGCTGGAGTGACACCGCCTTGGACGCCTCCGCCCGGCGCACCTCCGCATCCGCGCGTGTCGCCGCCTCCGTCATATGGGTCACCTCCCCCTCCATATGGGTACCTCCCCCTCCGTACGGCGCCCGCCCGGATCCGGCCCTCCACCGCCCCGTACTGCCGCCGCTGCTCCTTGGCCTTCCTGCGGCCGGAGGCCACCGTGCCGAGCCGGCCGAAGGCGAAGCCGAGCGGGATGGTGACCGGGCCGGTCGTGGTGAACGGGAGAGTCGCGGGGGCGCCCACCGTCAGCGCGGACACGCGCGCGAGGGTCATCTCGCGGCGCGGCGACATCTCCCGGCGCGCGCACGGCGTAGGTGGCGAACCAACCTCCGTCCGGGGGCGGCTCGTTCGGCACCAGCCGCAGATACCGTCCCCCGCCTGCCCTTCGGTCCCGCACCACCCGCATGTTCGTCCGCACCGCAGCTTCCCCCTGCACCGTGACCTCCACCTCCGTCGGCGCCGCCGCCCGAGCCGAGCCGCCCTGCGGCCACCACCGCGTCGAGGCCCGCCGCCGGCGCCGTGCGCCTGCTGAATGCCATGCCTCAAGCACACACGGACCGACCGCCGCAGCGCGTCACCCGCAAGAGTGGCACGCCCCCGAAACGCATGGGGGTCGGACCCTAGGGGACGCGTGCAGGCCCGTCACCGCGCCGCGCGGCCTCGCTCAGGTGCGCGGACCCGGTCCCGAGCGGCAGTCGGTTCATGTGTTCAGCCGGAGTACGTAGCGGGCTCCCGGGCGGCCGCCCACGACGGTGTCCTCGACTCGGGTGAAGCCGTTGCGGGCGAGCACGGCCTGGGATGCCGGGTTGTCGTGGGTGGTGACGGCGGTGAGCGAGGCCAGCCCGTACTCCACGGCAGCCGTCCGGCACACCTGCGCTACCGCCGCCGTCGCCACGCCCCGGCCCGCCGCGCTCTCGCCCACCCGGTAGCCGAGTTCGGCGGAGCCGGCCTCGACGTCGACCAGGTTGACGCGGCCGACGATGCGGCCGTCATCGTCCACGACGACGTGGAAGTGGCACACGCGCGCGTGCTGCTCGTCGAGCAAGGCCCGGTGGCGGGCGGCGAAACCGGACCGCGTGAAGTAGGCGTCCCCACGGTCCGGCACGGAGCGGGCGAAGTACGCGCGGTTCTCCCGCTCGAAAGCCAGCAGCGCCTCCGCGTGATCGGCGCGCAGCCGCTCCAGGTTCACCATGGGCGGGAGGATACGGAACGCTCAGTCCTTGAGCACCGGGAATGTCCGCGGCGCCAGCACCAGCAGCACCAGGAACGCCAGCGCCGCCGCGCCCGCCGCCCCCAGATAGACCGCGTGCACGGCGTCGGCGACCGCCCGCCGCGTTCCCTCCGGCACGGTGCCCGCGTCCAGCGCGCGCGTCACCGAGTCGAGGTCGCTCGCGCCGCCGAGCCGCGCGGCCAGCACCCCGTTGGCGCCCACACCGTGGACAGCCTGGCCTGGATCCTGGGGCGCTCCTTGAGCGGGTACAGGTCGGCGGCGAGGGTCTGCACCGTGCCCTGCAGGGCCCCGCCGCCCAGGCCCTGTACGACGCGGAAGGCGATGAGCGCCCCCATGTTCCACGCCAGCGCGCACAGCAGCGAGCCCAGCAGGAAGACGGCCGCGCCGGCGACGAGGACCGGTTTGCGGCCGAAGGCGTCGGAGAGCTTGCCGTAGACGGGCAGCGTGACCGTCACGGCCAGCAGATAGCCGGAGAAGAGCCAGGAGAAGACGGAGAAGCCGCCGAGATCGCCGACAATCTGCGGGACGGCCGTCGAGACGATGGTGGAGTCGAGTGCCGCCAGCGCCATCGCCAGCATCAGCGCGGCGACGACGGCACCGCGCCGGCCGGTCGCGGCGGGTCCTGCGGCGTCGCGCGCCGCGGGTCTGGCGCTGCCCACCCCGGAGCCCCCCTTGCCCCGGCCCTGGCGCCGGACTGGTTGCTGTCCCTTGCATGTACCTGCCGTCCGACAGCTTCCCACTTGACCCTGACGTTGCGGGAGGGTGGAGCCTGAGTGGGCCGCCGGGTGGAGCCGACCCCGAGAAGGTCTCCACCCGGCGGTGGACTGCCCCTAGGGGTACCTCCGTACTACGGGTCGGGGAGGGTTCGTACCGCCGGAGGACGAGATGGACAGCGGGTCGTCCTTAACCTGGCTTTACGCCGCTCGGGGGCGGTGAACCGCAGGGGCGGGGGTGGGGTTTTCCGCAGGAAAAGTGTGCGCTGAACACCAGCGCGCACGACCCCAATTCACCGCCACACTCAATCGCGTCGAACGAACTCGCACCAACCGGCTGTCGATCCTGGGCGGCCTCCTCTCACCTGCTGACCGATATAGGAGATATACCGTGACATCGGCTGTGACCATTCCCAGGCACGGGGGTACTGGAGGGCGTACGGCCGTTGCCGCGCGGGCGCGGCAGGTCGTGAAGGCCTACGGATCCGGGGAGACGCGCGTCGTCGCCCTCGACCACGTCGACGTGGACATCGCCCGCGGCCAGTTCACCGCGATCATGGGCCCTTCGGGGTCCGGCAAGTCGACGCTGATGCACTGCCTGGCCGGGCTCGACACGGTCACGTCCGGGCAGATCTACCTCGACGAGACCGAGATCACCGGCCTGAAGGACAAGAAGCTCACCCAGCTGCGCCGGGACCGGATCGGGTTCATCTTCCAGGCGTTCAACCTGCTGCCGACGCTGAACGCGATCGAGAACATCACGCTGCCCACGGACATCGCCGGCCGCAAGCCCGACAAGCAGTGGCTGACGCGGGTCGTGGAGACCGTCGGCCTCGCCGACCGGCTCAGGCACCGGCCCACCCAGCTGTCCGGCGGCCAGCAGCAGCGCGTCGCCGTGGCCCGGGCCCTCGCCGCCCGCCCGGAGATCATCTTCGGTGACGAGCCGACCGGAAACCTCGACTCGCGCGCGGGCGCCGAAGTGCTCGGCTTCCTGCGCCGCTCGGTCGACGAACTGGGCCAGACCATCGTGATGGTCACGCACGACCCGGTGGCCGCCAGCTACGCGGACCGGGTGCTGTACCTCGCCGACGGCCGCATCGTCGACGAGATGTACCAGCCCACCGCCGAGCAGGTCCTGGACCGTATGAAGGACTTCGACGCCCGGGGACGCACGTCATGACCGTCATGAAGACCTCGATGCGCAACTTCTTCGCGCACAAGGGGCGCATGGCCCTGTCGGCGGTGGCGGTCCTGCTGTCGGTGGCGTTCGTGTGCGGCACGCTCGTGTTCACCGACACCATGAGCACGACGTTCGACAAGCTCTTCGCCGCGACCTCCTCCGATGTCACGGTGAGCGCGAAGGGCGCCTCCGACAGCGGCGAGACCTCCGCCGACAACGGCAAGCCACCGGTCATGCCGGCCTCCGTGGTCGGCGAGGTCCGGAAGTCCCAGGGCGTGAAGTCGGCGGAGGGGACCGTCTTCTCCACCTCCGTGACCGTCGTCGACGCCGACAAGGACAACCTGTCGCCCTCCAGCGGCGCCCCGACCATCGTCGGCAGCTGGAACGGCAACGACGCCCGCACCATGAAGATCACCTCCGGTGCGGCGCCCAAGGGTCCCGGCCAGGTGATGGTCGACGCCGACACCGCCGACAAGCACCACCTGAAGCTCGGCGACGAGATCGGCGTGATCAGCGCGGTCGGCACCCACCAGGCGAAGATCTCCGGCATCGCCGACTTCACCGTCACCAACCCCGGCGCCGCGATCTTCTACCTGGATACGAAGACGGCCCAGCAGGCGCTCGTCGGACAGAGCGGCGTCTACACCAACGTCAACGTCACGGCCGCGCCCGGAGTGACCGACGCGCAGCTGAAGAAGAACGTCGCGGCCGGACTCGGCGGCGACTACCAGGTGAAGACCGCCCAGGAGACCGCCGACGCCAACCAGAAGGACGTCGAGGGCTTCATGAACGTCATGAAGTACGCGATGCTCGGCTTCGCCGGGATCGCCTTCCTCGTCGGCGTCTTCCTGATCATCAACACCTTCTCCATGCTGGTCGCCCAGCGCACCAGGGAGATCGGCCTGATGCGGGCCATCGGCTCGTCCCGTAAGCAGGTCAACCGCTCCGTGCTGGCCGAGGCACTGCTGCTCGGCGTCTTCGGCTCCGTCCTCGGCGTCGGCGCGGGCGTCGGCCTCGCGGTCGGCCTGATGAAACTCATGGGCTCCATGGGCATGGAGCTGTCCACGGACGACCTGACGGTGGCCTGGACGACCCCGGCGACCGGACTGCTCCTCGGCGTGGTCGTCACCGTCCTGGCTGCCTACCTGCCCGCCCGGCGCGCCGGCAAGATCTCCCCGATGGCGGCACTGCGCGACGCCGGCGCTCCCGCGGACGCCAAGGCGGGCTGGATACGGGCCCTCATCGGCACCGTCCTCACCGGCGCCGGCGGCTACGCCCTGTACCTGACGGCCGAGGCCGACAAGGCCAAGGACGGCTCGCTGTGGCTGGGCCTGGGCGTGGTGCTGAGCCTGATCGGCTTCGTCGTCATCGGCCCGCTGCTCGCGGGCGGCGTGGTCCGGGTCCTCGGCGCGGTCCTGCTACGGGTCTTCGGCCCCGTGGGCCGGATGGCCGAGCGCAACGCCCTGCGCAACCCGCGCCGCACCGGCGCGACGGGCGCCGCGCTGATGATCGGCCTGGCGCTGGTCGCCTGCCTGTCGGTGGTCGGCTCCTCGATGGTGGCCTCCGCCACCGACCAGCTCGACAAGACCGTCGGCACCGACTTCATCGTCCAGTCCGACAACGGCCAACTGCTCACCCCGCAGGCCGTGCAGGCGGTGAAGTCGACGCCGGGTCTTGAACGGGTCACCGAGTACAAGTGGACCGAGGCCGACTTCACCACGCCCGACGGCAAGACCCTCAAGGACACGGCGATCACCGCGGCCGACCCGTCGTACGCGACCGACCTGAGCACCGAGACCGTCGCCGGGAACCTCAAGGACGCCTACCGGCCCGACTCGATGTCCGTGCACGAGAAGTTCGCCAAGGACCACGGCATCAGCCTCGGCTCCCGGATCGAGGTGGCGTTCAAGGACGGCTCCACGGCCCGTCTGACGGTCCGGGCGATCACCAGCAGCGACGTCGTGATCGACGCGGGCGCGATGTACACCGCCATCGACACGCTCGCCAAGTACGTCCCGGCCGACAAGATGCCGCTGGACTCCATTGTCTTCGCGGCGGCCAAGGACGGGCAGCAGGACGCCGCGTACAAGGCGCTGAAGTCGTCGCTGCACGACTATCCGCAGTACACCGTGCGCGACCAGACCGACTACAAGGAGGCCCTGAAGGACCAGATAGGCCAGTTGCTGAACATGATCTACGGCCTGCTGGCCCTGGCGATCATCGTCGCGATCCTGGGTGTGGTGAACACGCTGGCCCTGTCGGTGGTGGAGCGCACCAGGGAGATCGGCCTGATGCGGGCGATCGGCCTCTCGCGCCGCCAGCTGCGCCGCATGATCCGCTTGGAGTCCGTGGTCATCGCCCTCTTCGGTGCCCTGCTGGGCCTGGGTCTGGGCATGGGCTGGGGCGCGACGGCCCAGAAGCTGCTCGCCCTGGAGGGCCTGATGGTTCTCGAGATCCCCTGGCCGACGATCGTCGCGGTCTTCGCCGGGTCGGCGTTCGTGGGACTGTTCGCGGCACTCGTCCCGGCGTTCCGGGCGGGGCGGATGAACGTCCTGAACGCGATCGCCACGGAGTAGCCGACGAAGTCGACGTCCTGAAACCACAGGCCACGGGGGACACGGGGCAACGGGGGAGCGGGGGTGGCGGGCGAGCGCGGGGGACGGGCCCGGTTCCGGAGGCGGAGGCCTTCGGGACCGGGCCCGGCGCGCCGTGTCGGCCACGGCCGCCACGGCAACCGCGCCGGCTGCGGCGGCTGTGCCGGGGCTCGGGCGGGCGGTCAGTTCTGCCGCTGCAGTACGACGTAGCCGTTGGTTTCGCCCATGATCGTGTACTTGGCGTTCGGGTGGAGCTGGTGGGCGTAGCCGACCGGGTCTCCGTAGTTTCCGCCGACGTTGTTCAGGGCGATGAACTGTGGGTTGATCCCTTGCGTGTTGGTGATCCAGAAGACCCGGCAGCGCGAGGTGAGGCGGTTGATCGCGCCGATGTCGGACTCCACGGTCGCCCCGTCCGGAATCCGCGCGAGCAGCCCTTCCACGGCCTTCACCGGGGCCGGTTTGCGGTAGATGTCGGATGACTCGGCCAGCTGGGCGAGCGGCAGCGAGGTCGTCAGGGCGAGCGCGGCCGCGAGCACGGCGGCGGGCAGGTGGACGGTGTACGAACGCAGCCAGGGCCGTTGACTGTTGCTGGTGCGGGCGAGCGCGTCGGCGAGGGCCAGCATGACGACCGGCATGAGGACCGCGCTGTAGTGCCAGTCGGTGCCCCAGTAGTGCGGGTCGGAGGACACGAAGCGCCAGCCGAGGGTCGGCACGGCGACCAGGAGCAGCGGGGAGCGCAGGGCGAGCAGGCCGGTGGTGGGGATCAGCAGCCAGGCGAGGGTGCGGAGCTTGGTGTCGATGCCGTCGAAGGGGCCGCCGCCCGTACCGCTCACCTTGTTCCAGTAGTCGTAGGCGCCGGTGCTGTTGAAGGCCGGTATGACGACGGTGAGGGTGATCGCCGTGGCCAGGACGCCGAAGACGGCGACGCCGAGCGCGTACCAGAACGTCCGCTGCGAGGAGCGCCGGGTGTGCCGGGTGCGCCATGCGACGACCGCGGCGATCGCGGCGGCCGTCGCGCCCAGGTCCTCCTTCACCAGCACCAGCGGCAGGGCCCACAGCAGGGCGGCGCGCCAGCGCTCCGCGAGGATCGCTTCCAGGGCGAAGGCGATCAGCGGGAGCGCGAAGCAGATCTCGTGGAAGTCGAAGTCGACGGCGCGTTGGAGGCCCCAGGACAGTCCGTAGGCGATGCCGAGCGCGAGGCCGCGGTGGCGCCCGAGCAGCCGGGCGGCGGCGCGGGTGACCGGTACGGCGGACAGGGCGAACAGGGCGGCCTGGGCCAGCAGGAGGGTGACCGGTGAGGGGAAGACGCGGTACAGCGGGGCCAGCAGGGCGGTGACCGGGCTGAAGTGGTCGCCGAGGATGTTGAAGCCGGGGCCCTTCAGGTCGGCCACCGGGGTCTGGAAGTGGGCATAGGCTCGGATGACCTGCTCGAAGATGCCGAGGTCCCAGGAGCGGCTGGCCATGTGCCGGTAGCGGCCGACGGAGACGATCGCGTACGCCACGAACAGAACGACCGCGAGTAGCCACGGATCCCGACGCGCGGCGGGCCGACGCCGGTCACCGGAGGATTCGGTGACCGGCGCCGGTATGTGCGGGCTCGGGTGCGTCGCCGACGGGGCGGAAGTGGGCATGGGAGGACCTTACGTGGGGGTGCGGGGCGGCGGGTGTAGGTGGGTGGGGGATGTGATGTACGCCTGCGGGGCGTGTGCGCCGGTGGGTGGGTGCGGTTGTGTTGTATGCCTGCGGCGGCCTGCGCGGATGGGGTGGGGGTGCGCGTAGCGCCTGCGGTGGTGTTGTGGGTCGGGGCCGCGCCGGGGGTGTCCGTCCTCGGTCCGGCGATGTGGTCGGCTACGGGAGCTGCCGTCCGTTGACGCCGGCCGCTGCGGGCGGCCCCCCGACACGTCCCCTGCCCGCCGTCGGCGACTGCGGGCGCGTGGGCGTACGCGTGGCAGGCGCTTCTCGGCGCCGGTCGGCATCTCTCAGCCCGTCCGGCGTTTGAGGACGAGGCCGTTCAGGCCGAAGTAGCTGCGGGCACGCGCAGTCGTCGTAGCTGCGGGCATGCGTGCCTCTGCCAGTGCAAGGACCCCTTGAGAGCCTGGGAGGTACCCCCAGGGCGGCACGGGTGGGCGCAAGCGGCACCCCGGCAGCGCGGTGAGCGCACCCACCCCCGGCCCGCACCAGCGCCGGGTGCCTGGAAGGCAAACCCGCGCCCCGTGAACGCCGGACCATACCGGCCGTCGGCCGCTCCCCCGGAGGGCGTCGTACGCTGGAGACCCCCGGCCCGCAGCGCGCGTCGGGCTCTTCGTGTTGTCTAGCCGGACGGAACGCCCCCTCCATGAGCCTGCACGGTCTGCTCGACGCCGTCGTCAAGGACACCGCCCTCGCGGAAGCGGTCAACGCGGCCGCAGACGGCAACCGCATGTACGTCGACCTGGTCGGCCCCCCTGCGGCCCGCCCCTTCGCGGTGGCCGCCCTGGCCCGCGAGACGGCCCGCCCCGTGCTGGCCGTGACGGCGACGGGACGCGAGGCGGAGGACCTGGCCGCGGCCCTGCGCTCCCTGGTCCCGTCGGAGGGGGTCGTGGAGTACCCGTCCTGGGAGACGCTTCCGCACGAGCGGCTCAGCCCCCGCAGCGACACCGTCGGGCGGCGGCTCGCCGTGCTGCGCCGCCTCGCTCACCCCCGCCCCGACGACCCCGAGACCGGCCCGGTCTCCGTCGTCGTCGCGCCCGTACGCTCCGTGCTCCAGCCACAGGTCAAGGGCCTCGGCGACCTTGAGCCGGTGTCCCTGAGGACGGGCGAGAGCGCAGACCTGAACGAGGTCGTCGAGGCCCTCGCGGCGGCCGCCTACGCGCGCGTGGAGCTCGTCGAGAAGCGCGGCGAGTTCGCCGTACGCGGCGGCATCCTCGACGTGTTCCCGCCCACCGAGGAGCACCCCCTGCGCATCGAGTTCTGGGGCGACGACGTCGAGGAGATCCGGTACTTCAAGGTCGCCGACCAGAGGTCCCTCGAAGTCGCCGAGCACGGCCTGTGGGCCCCGCCCTGCCGTGAACTTCTGTTGACGCAAGACGTACGCACGCGCGCGCGTGCCCTCGCCGAACAGCACCCGGAGCTGGGCGAGCTGCTCGGCAGGATCGCCGAGGGCATCGCCGTGGAGGGCATGGAGTCCCTGGCGCCGGTGCTTGTCGACGACATGGAGCTGCTGCTCGACGTGCTGCCCAAGGGCGCCATGGCCGTCGTATGCGATCCGGAGCGGGTACGTACGCGTGCCGCCGATCTCGTGGCCACCAGCCAGGAGTTCCTGCAGGCCTCCTGGGCGGCCACCGCCGGCGGCGGCGAGGCGCCCATCGACGTCGGCGCGGCCTCCCTGTGGTCCATCGCGGACGTCCGGGAACGCGCGCGCGAGCTGGACATGATGTGGTGGTCGGTGTCGCCGTTCGCCGCCGACGAGGACCTCGACGCCGACACGCTCAAGCTCGGCATGCACGCCCCGGAGACCTACCGCGGCGACACCGCGAAGGCGCTCGCCGACACCAAGGGCTGGCTCGCCGACGGCTGGCGCACGGTGTTCGTGACCGAGGCCCACGGCCCGGCCGCCCGCACGGTCGAGGTGCTGGGCGGCGAGGGCGTAGCGGCCCGCCTGGAGGCGGACCTCGGGCACATCTCCCCGTCGGTCGTGCACGTGGCGTGCGGTTCGATCGAATACGGCTTCGTCGACCCGGCGCTCAAGCTCGCCGTCCTGACGGAGACCGACCTGTCCGGCCAGAAGGCCGCCGGCCGCGACGGCGCCCGCATGCCCGCCCGGCGCCGCAAGACCATCGACCCGCTCACCCTGGAGGCGGGCGACTACATCGTCCACGAACAGCACGGCGTCGGCCGCTACATCGAGATGGTGCAGCGCACGGTGCAGGGCGCCACCCGCGAGTACCTGGTCGTCGAGTACGCCCCCGCCAAGCGCGGCCAGCCCGGCGACCGGCTGTACATCCCGACGGACCAGCTGGAGCAGATCACCAAGTACGTCGGCGGCGAGGCCCCCACCCTGCACCGCCTGGGCGGCGCCGACTGGACGAAGACCAAGGCGCGCGCGAAGAAGGCCGTCAAGGAGATCGCCGCCGATCTGATCAAGCTGTACAGCGCGCGCATGGCCGCGCCGGGCCACATCTTCGCGCCCGACACGCCTTGGCAGCGCGAGCTGGAGGACGCCTTCCCGTACGCGGAGACGCCCGACCAGCTGACCACGATCGCCGAGGTCAAGGAGGACATGGAGAAGTCGGTCCCGATGGACCGCCTGATCTGCGGCGACGTCGGCTACGGCAAGACCGAGATCGCGGTCCGGGCCGCCTTCAAGGCCGTACAGGACGGCAAACAGGTGGCCGTCCTGGTGCCCACGACACTGCTGGTGCAGCAGCACTTCGGGACGTTCGGGGAGCGGTACGCGCAGTTCCCGGTGAGCGTGAAGGCGCTGTCCCGGTTCCAGACCGACACGGAGGCCAAGGCGGTCCTGGAGGGCCTCAGGGAAGGCTCGGTGGACGTCGTCATCGGCACGCACCGGCTGTTCTCCTCCGAGACCCGGTTCAAGGACCTCGGCCTGGTCATCGTCGACGAGGAGCAGCGCTTCGGCGTCGAGCACAAGGAGCAGCTGAAGAAGCTGCGCGCCAACGTCGACGTGCTGACCATGTCGGCGACCCCGATCCCGCGCACCCTGGAGATGGCGGTGACCGGCATCCGCGAGATGTCGACGATCACCACTCCGCCGGAGGAGCGCCACCCGGTGCTGACCTTCGTCGGCCCCTACGAGGAGAAGCAGATCGGCGCAGCGATCCGCCGTGAGCTGCTGCGCGAGGGCCAGGTCTTCTACATCCACAACCGGGTCGAGTCCATCGACCGTGCCGCCGCCCGGCTCAGGGAGGTCGTCCCCGAGGCGCGGATCGCCACCGCCCACGGGCAGATGTCGGAGTCGGCGCTGGAGCAGGTCGTCGTCGACTTCTGGGAGAAGAAGTTCGACGTGCTCGTCTCGACGACGATCGTCGAGTCCGGCATCGACATCTCCAACGCCAACACCCTGATCGTGGAGCGCGGCGACACCTTCGGGCTCAGCCAGCTCCACCAGCTGCGCGGCCGGGTCGGGCGCGGGCGCGAGCGCGGCTACGCGTACTTCCTGTACCCGCCGGAGAAGCCGCTCACCGAGACCGCCCACGAACGGCTCGCCACCATCGCCCAGCACACCGAGATGGGCGCGGGCATGTACGTGGCGATGAAGGACCTGGAGATCCGCGGCGCGGGCAACCTGCTCGGCGGCGAGCAGTCCGGGCACATCGCGGGCGTCGGCTTCGACCTGTACGTGCGGATGGTGGGCGAGGCTGTCGCGGACTACCGGCGTCAGCTGGAGACCGGCGAGATCGAGGAGGAGCCGCCGCTCGAGGTCAAGATCGAACTGCCCGTCGACGCGCATGTCCCGCACGACTACGCGCCGGGCGAGCGGCTCCGCCTCCAGGCCTACCGGTCCATCGCCTCCGCCAACACGGAGGACGACATCAGGGCCGTACGCGAGGAACTCGTCGACCGGTACGGCAAGTTGCCGGAGCCGGTGGAGAACCTGCTGCTGGTGGCCGGTCTGCGGATGCTCGCGCGCGCGTGTGGCGTCGGTGAGATCGTGCTGCAGGGCAACAACATCCGGTTCGCTCCGGTGGAGTTGCGCGAGTCGCAGGAGCTGCGGCTCAAGCGGCTGTACCCGGGCGCGGTCATCAAGCCGGCCGTCCACCAGGTCCTCGTGCCCCGCCCGAAGACCGCGAAGATCGGCGGCAAGCCGCTGGTCGGGCGGGAACTGCTCGCGTGGGTCGGGGAGTTCCTGACGTCGATCCTGGGGTCGTGAGGGGCGTAACCCCGGTGCCTAAACCACCGTGCGTAAACCTCCGTGTGTGAACCCCCGTGCGAGGGAGGGAGACGTGCGTCAGGCCACGGAGCGGGGGGCTTCTGCGCGCGCGGTGGCCTCGCGCAGTGTCGCCGCCAGCCGGTCGCGGACCGCGACCTGTGCGGCGATCCGTGCGTCCAGCACGGCCAGGCGTTCGGCGGCCACCCTGAGCGCAGGCGGCTACTCGGCGGAGCGGAACAGCATGGACGCCAGGGTGCGGAACACCTCCTCTGGGTCCTGGTCGCCGACCGGGCCGTCCAGGTTGTGGCCGAGGAGCAGCGTGGCGAAGCCGTGGGCCAGGGACCAGGCGGCGACGCCGGCGAGGCGGGCGTCGGCGCCGCGGTTCTCGGGCGGTACGGCGGTGACGGCCTCGCGCAGGGCGCTCCCCGCCAGGGCGCGGGCCGTGGTCAGTTCGAGGTCGCCGGCGCGCAGCAGGCCGGGCGCGAACATGACCTGGAAGTGCGCCGGGTGTTCGCGTGCGAAACGGACGTAGCGGACTCCCGCGTCCTTCAGGTCCGCCGCCTGCCCGATCGCCTCGGCGAGCAGCCCGAACCCCTCGGCCGCGATCGCCGTGAGCAGCCCGGTCCGGTCCTTGAAGTGGTGGGCCGGCGCAGCGTGCGAGACACCGGCGCGGCGGGCGAGGTCCCGCAGGCTCAGCGCGGAGGGCCCGTCGGCGGCGATGACGTCGAGGGCGGCGGCGAGGATCGCGCGGCGCAGGTCGCCGTGGTGATACGGGCGGCGCCGCGGGTGCGCGGCCGAGCTGCCGGCTCTCGCGGCTCCCTTGGTCCCCGTGCTGTCGGCTTCCCTGACTTCGGCGTTCTCGGCCGACGTGGCCGCAGCGCTCCCCGCGCCGGCGCCCCCGGTCCTCGCGCCCTCGGTCCTCGCGCCCTCGCCCGTCGCCGGTCCGGCCTTCGTCTTACGGGGCGTCGCGTCATCGGTCGGCGCGCTTCCGGGCTTGGCGTCATCGGTCGGCGCGCTTCCGGGCTTGGCGTCATCGGTCGTCGCGTTCCCGGGCTCGGCGTTCGCGGCCATCGCCGATTCGGCCTGCGCGTTCCTGGCCGACGCGTTCTCGATCGTCCCGTTCTCGGTCGTCCTGGCGGAGCTCATGCTCGCAGAGTACGCCGAATCTAGGCATTGACAAGTTCAAGGTGGCTCAGGCAATCTAGTCAGTGTCAAGTTATGGCAGCGGTCGAAGGCGACAAGGGGGTCGGTCATGGCGGAGTGCATCGGCGGGACCAGTGGGGCGGTCGCCCGGCAGGACGGTGGCGTGGAGCTGAGTCGCGTGCGGCAGATGTGGCACCTGCTGGAGCCGCTGCACGCGGTGCTGTACTACGCGCCGGAGGCGTTCGAGGAGGCCGCCGCGCTCGGATACGGGACGCAGGCTCGCTGGCCCAGCTACTTCCCGTACCGCGCCGCCCCGCTGGGCGCGGTCGGCGCGGAGCAGGTGACCTCGGCCTTCTACAGCTTCAGCCCGCGCATGGTCGCCGAGCACATCGGTCCGGCATGGAGGGTCGCGAGCCCGGAAGCGGTGCTGGCGGCGCGGACGCGGGCGATCGACCGGGCGTACCGCGCGATATTCGGCGACCGTGTGGACAGTCCCGAGTTCGCCGAAGCGGCCGCACTCACCCGGCGCGCCGCCGAGGCGGCGCACACGGCAGGGCGCCCGCTCGCCGCCGCCAACGCCGCGCTGGACTGGCCGCAGGCCCCGCACCTGCAGTTGTGGCATGCGGCGACGATCCTCCGCGAGCACCGCGGCGACGGCCACCTCGCCGCCCTCCTTGTGGCGGGCCTCGACCCGGCGGAGGCGCTCGTCTCCTTCGCCGCGATAGGCGCCGCGTCCGTCGAGCGCTTCGAGAGCCGTGGCTGGAGCCCGCGTGAATGGGCCGACGCCCGCGACCGCCTGGGCGCCCGCGGCCTGCTCGACGAGGGCGGTACGGTCACGGAGGCGGGCCGCGACCTGCGCCACCGCGTCGAGCAGGACACCGACCGTCTTGCCGCCGGCCCCTGGCAGTCGCTGGGCCCGCAGGCCGTCGGCCACCTCGCCGACCTGCTCGGCGAGTTCTGGGTCGCGGTGCTCGGCTCGGGCCTGCTGCCCTCGGAGACGACGCTGGGGATAGGCAAAGTCTGAGACGAGCGCGGCGCGGATCTCAGACCAGCACGGCCCGGGTCTGAGACCGGCACGGCCCGGCTCCCGTCCCGCGAGCCCCGCCTCGCAAGCAAGTCGTACGACCCCTGTGGCGCGCGAAGCCGCCCGCGGGATGCGGCTCACCGCGGACGGCCTCTCATTTCAGGGTGGTTCAGTGCGCACCCGAGCCGGGCGGCGACGGCATCTCGGCGGTGAGCCGGTGAGGCGGGCTGCCCGCCCGATGTCGGCTCCCTGTCGATGCCGCGCCTGTGCCGTGCCCGTCGTCGGGTTCCATGTCCTCCGTGAGTCTCCGGCCTTACGGCTGTTCGGGCCTGTCGCGGTCCACGCCGAACGCGCCCTCAGCCTTCTGCTGTCCGGTGTCGACCTGGTCCTCGTACTTGCCGCCCGTCTTCTCGTTGATCGTCTTCTCCGTGGTGCCGGACGCCTCCTTGGCCTTGTTCTGACCCCGGTTCTTGAACTTGTCGAAGATGCCCATCCAGAACTCCTTCCGGAGGTGACTCAGAACCGACGATACGCCCGACTTATTCCCGATGCCCCTTGAGGTCCGCTGTGGTCTGGACCTCTCGCTCGCTACGGTGGACCAGGCACAACCCGCCCGTGCGGAGGCGGATCCGGAGTAAAGGGAGAGGCGCACCGTGATGCGTCTGAGGGGCGGGGAGAGAAGGGCATGAGGCACAACGGAGCAGGGAACACGCGTGTCTTCCGCACGGCGACGGCGTTGGCAGCCGCCGTGCTTCTCGTCTCGGGATGCAAGGGGCTCGACGAAGGCGACTCCTCCGCGGGATCAGGGCCGGCGGCGCCCGACTCCTCCGCGGGCTCCGGGCCGGCCGCGCCGGACGGACGGGCAGTCAGCCCGCTGAAGAATCCGGACGGTACGAAGCCGGGGCTCGCGCCCGTGACGACGGACGCGGACAAGGCAGCGGCCCGCAAGCTCATCGAGGAGTTGGCCACGAAGGGGCGAGGGCCCAAGACGGGCTACGGCCGGGACGAGTTCGGCTACGCGTGGATGGACACGGCGGACGGTGTGCCGCTCGCGAGGAACGGATGCGACACCCGAAATGATCTCCTGCGCCGTGATGGCCGGAACCTCCGTTACCGAGCCGGCTCCGACTGCGTGGTTGTCGCCATGACACTGCACGACCCGTACACCGGCACGACCATCGACTGGCGCAAGCAGAAAGCCACCGAAGTGCAGATAGATCACATGGTGCCGTTGTCCTACAGCTGGCAGATGGGTTCGTCGCGCTGGCCGGAGAGCAAACGCGAGCAACTCGCCAACGACGTGCTCAATCTGGTCCCGGTCGAGGGACGGGCCAACTCGGCCAAGGGCGATTCGGGACCTGCGTCCTGGCTGCCGCCCAACAAACGGATCAGGTGCGCCTACGCGGTCCGGTTCGCCCAGGTCGCCATCAAGTACGAGATGCCGGTGACGGCACCGGACAAGCAGATGATGCTGCGCCAGTGCGCCGGTTGACGAGCAGTCAGGCCAGTCTCAGCGAGGGCGGATCGGCTGTACTCGACGAGCCGCTGCCCCCGGTGGAGCTCGCCCGCCGCCTCAGGGGCACCCCCGCGCCGTCTCCCGGCACCTGCGCGCACTGCGCCACCGGCCTGGTCGCCCGGGCACGCCACGGACGACAGGTCCTGTACCGCCGCAGCTCCCTCGGCGACCACCTCATGACCGGTGTCGGCGCCACCGGTCGAGCCCGTGCGTAATCCGGTACCGGGTTCTGCTGCCAACGCCCACGGTGACCGCATGGAGTTGAAGGTAGCGAGCCTCGCCGAGCAGCCCGCAATGGCGGAGCAGGTTCGTGAAATGGCCGACACCTGGCCGGGGTTCGTGCTGGAAGATCTCGTGGGCGCCGGCCACTTCCCCCGGATCGCCGTCGAGTTCGCCCAGTACGTGCTGTTCGCGCAGGACGAGCGGGGCGAGATCGTCGCGAGCGCCCACAGCGTGCCGTTCGCTCTCGGATCCGAGGGCCGTGGTGAACTACCCGCCCGCGGCTGGGACGAGGTACTCGTGTGGGCCTTCGCCGACCTGCGCCGCGGCGTGAGCCCCGACACCGTCAGCGCCATCTCGGTGTCCGTCGCCCCACGCGCCCAGGGCCGCGGCCTGTCCGCCCTGATGCTCTCCGCGATGCGTGACAACGCCCGCGCGCACGGCTTCCGCGAGGTCGTCGCCCCCGTCCGCCCCAGCGCCGAGCACCTCGAACCGCGCACCCCCATCGAGGAGTACGCCCACCGCATGCGCCCGACGGCCTGCCGCACGACCCGTGGCTGCGGGTCCACGCCCGGGACGGCGCCGTCATCGACGCCATCGCACCCGCCTCCATGACCGTCGCCGCCTCCCTGGAGGAGTGGCGCCGCTGGACCGGACTGCCCTTCGACACCGAGGACGAGATCGAGGTGTCGCAGGCGCTGGTGCCGGTGCGAACCGCAGCGCGGATACGCGGTCTACCTCTGATCTTGCGCAGTGCGCCGCCCTTCAGGGCGGTGGTGAAGCGCATCTCAAGACTGCTCTGACCCGTACCAGGGGCA
>NZ_JACTVI010000033.1 GCF_014495685.1 Streptomyces sp. TRM68367
GTGGCGTCCTTCGCCGCGAGCAGGAGCTTCAACTCCTCGTTCGACGGCTCACTACCAGGCTCCACGGCCACAGCTTATCGATCTTGGGATGCTCTGGTCGAACGGGCTGTCAGCCCTGCTGAACAGCTACGTCGTGATCACCTTCTTGCCGCGGACGGCGCCGGTGATGCCGAGTTCGCGCATGAGGCGCTCGACGGTGCAGCGGGCTACCGTATGTCCCTGCCGGTTCAGCTCGCGCCAGATCTTCCTCGCCCCGTAGACACGGTAGTTGGACGTGTAGACCTCCTGGATGCGCTCTTTGAGTTCCTCATCGCGCATGGAACGGGCGGAGGGCGTTTCGAGGCGTTTCTTGTGGGCGTAGTACGTGGAAGGGGTGATCTTGCAGTCGTGCTCGGTGAGGGTTCTGCAGATCGGCTCGACGCCGCCGAAGCGGTCCCGGTGCTCGTCGATGAACGCTACGAGCGTGTGTGTGGCCGGTCGAGCTCGGCCGCGAAGAAACTTGCCGCGGCCTTCAGGATCTCGTTGGCCCGCCTGAGTTCGGCGTTCTCCTTCTTCAACGCCTTGAGCTGGGCGGACTCCTCCGTCGTCGTCCCCGGACTCGTCCCCGCGTCGATCTCGTACTGCTTGACCCAGTTCCGCAGCGTCTCGCGGGAGCCGATGTCGAGCTTCTCTGACACCGCCTGCAAAGCGGCCGTCTCGTTCGGGTAGTCGTCGCGCACTTCGGCGACCATGCGCACCGCACGACGGCGGAGCTCAAGCGGGTAACGGGAAGGTCGTGCCATGACTCGATCCTTTCATGAAATCGAGTCTCCATTCGAACCGGGGCGGTTCAGTACGGCTGGGGTGGCGGCGCTTGGGAGATGTTCAAGGATGCGATAGATCCATTTGGCTTCCATTACCTCACGGAACCGCAGCTGCAGCAGCCCCGACTAGGCCGTGATGGTGCTTCGCGATGGAACGGCAGGCACACCCGACTTGCTGAACCGGCTGGCCGCCTGCCCGACCCGCGTCGCCTGAGGGGCCGGCGCCATCGGCGCGCTCCGCGTGGCAGGGCAGAACAACATCGCCGAGGGCCTGCGCCATCACGGGCGGGACATGACCCGGCCGCCGGCGACCTTCGGGCGGCAGCTTGTGACGGAGCTCGAAGCGGGACTGCCGTTCTGGCGGGCAGGCGGCCGAGGTATCCGACGCAGACACCTTCCTCAGGTATCTGCGCTCCGTGGACCAGCACAACGGGGACGAGTACGTCCGTCGGATACGTGTGCTGCCGGGGCTTCAGGCGGGGAACCCGCCGCCCTCGACGGCCGAGACGAACGACGACCACGCTCCGGCCTCGAAGACGAGTGCGGGGCCGTCGGGGGCCTTGCTGTCACGGACGGGGACGACGGTGGGGAGGTTGTCGGCGACCTCGACGCACTGGCCGCCGTCCGGGTTGCTGTAGCTGCTCTTGCGCCACGTCACGTCGGTCAGGTCGATGGCTCGCACGGTACTTCCTCCAACATCCGCAGGATGAACTTCCGCGACTCGGCCGGGTTCAGAGCCTGGTCGCGCATCGCATCGTACGCACGTTGCAACTGCTCAACCGAGGCGTTTTCTTCAATCAGTTCGCCGCGGTGAGCGTTCTCCATGTACGCCACCGTACCGCCGTCAAGCAGCCGCAGGAACATCACGTCGGTGCTCACCAGCCCATGCAGGCCAGAGTTCGGCGGGAGTACTTGAAGCGTGATGTTCGAGCGCTCCGACGCATCCAGCAGGTACTCCAGCTGTTCCCGCCACGCCTCCGCGTCGCGCAGTGGAGTGCGCAGCACCACCTCGGCGAGAAGGGCGCGGAACGGTGGCGCGTCCTCCCCGTCCAGCAGCTTCCGCCGTCCTGTACGTGCTTCGACCTGCTGGTCCAGCTTCTTGCCCTTGTAACCGCCCAGCGCGAGCACTTCGTACGCGTACGCATCTGTCTGGAGCACACCGGGCAGGATGCTCACCCCGAAGTGCCACAGACTCACCGCCTCGCTCTCCAACACCATGTACCGCCGATACCGCTCCTTGAACTGCGTCGGATCCGCGACCGCCAGCTCCCACAACGCCAGCAACAACCCCGGCGTCCCGTAATGCTGGTCCAGCGCCTCGGCGACCTCGGGGCTGCCCAGCGTCGCCCCGCTCTCCAGCTTGCCGAACAGCGACGCGTCCCAGCCCACCACCTTGGCCAGGTCCCGCAGACTCTCGCCCCTGGACACCCGCAGGAGGCGAAGCTCCTCCGCGTACCGTCGCCGGGGCTCCTGGCTCCGTCCTGTGATCACCCTTCTCGGCGGCATCGCGCTCCTCCGTGGTCCGTGGAAGACGGCCGTGGCAGGTGCGGAAGTACGCCGTGGCGCGGCGAAGGACAGCTCGGCCACGGCGTTCCGGCCCTGCTCCCGGGCCATGCTTGTAGTGCCCGGAACACGCAGAGTAATCCAGGCAGTTCACCCGGCACAGGGAAACAAGGAAGCGGCGAAAGGAACGGAACCCATGACGACGGAACGCCAGACCAGGGCCGAGACGATCAGAGGCGCCGAAGAGGTCAGGGACGCCCTCGCGACCGCCCTCGAACGTGCCGGGCTCAGACTCCCGTCGCTGCGGCTGGACCCGAGCACCTACGCGGACGCGAATCCCCGCCCCCTCATCGAGCTGGGACGCTGCTCTCCGCCCCTCGCACGGGAGTTGGCGGCCCTCATCGACAGGGGAGCGGCGCGGTGACGCGGCGCGTGTTCCGCTACGTTCCGTTCACCATCGAGCAGGACCGGACCGCGGAGCCCGAGTACGAGGCCCGTTGCGTGTCCGGCGACGAGACCGAGTGCGGTGCGAAGTCCGGCACGTGCGGTCATCCCGGGCCGGTCGAGGAGTGGCAGCGCAGGCACACACAGGAGACGTGGCACCTGTGCTACCGGCGGAACTTCGGCGATTACGCGGTGATGCGGCCCCCGGAGGAACTGGCCGAGCTGCTGCGGGGGCACAGGGGCACGGCGTGACCGTCGTCCACCACAGCCCTGCCGACCGGGAAGATCGGGACGACGTGACGGCCGGGACCGAGGCGTGCGAGCACCGGCAGACTGAGAAGTGCAACGGCAAGACCCACTGCCGGGACTGCAAGCGACAGCTCTATCTGTGAGGTCTGTGAGGACTGAGATCTGCGACGACCTCGCGGACCGGTCCGTGCGCCTCACCGACTGGCTGGACAAGTAACAAGGAGTCGAGCGGCTGAGCCGTTCCGGGCGGCTCAGCCGACGCCTGAAGGAAGTGCGATGACTCCCGTGAACGCTCCTTGAGTCTGCTCCGTCACCTCCTGGCTGTAGCGCATGCTCCCGCCGCCGTACGGGATGAGGAAGGTGCACCGGAAGCGGTGGGACTTGATGCGGTACGTGGTGGGGTCGAGGACCAGTTCCTCCTCGGCCCGCTCCACGGTGAGCCCGTTCTCCGGAGCGGCGACTCCCGCTGTGTGCAACTGCTCAAGGGTCGGGGTCAGTTCGCGCAGGGCCTTCTCGACGACGCCCCGGCTCCGCACCGCGGGGAGTTTCGCCGAGGAGACGGTCACCTCCAGGGCGACCTGGCCGGTCGACTTCCGTACCGAGATCCCGTCGGCCGGCTCCTCTTGGCCGTAGCTCCGGAACGCGTCGAGTGCGGCGAGCGGGTCCTCCACCACGGTTGCGATGTCCGGGTCCGTCAGAGAGCCGCTCTTCCACTGCGCCCCCGGTCCGCCCTTCCTGACGTATCCCGTCGCGTCGACGACGTATACCTCTTCCGGCTTGGCGACGCCCTTGGCGTGGGTGGTCCCGGTGGAGTGGAGGGCCATGGGATCCTGCGTTCGGTTCACCGTGGCCGTGTACGTGGCGGTGCTCTCCTGGCCCTGCGACGTCAGCCCCTCGCTGCCCTTCACGGTGAACGTCCAGCCCTTCTGTCCGGACATCGCCTCCCTCGCCCGGGTCAGGAACTCCTCGGGTGTCTGTGGCTCGTCGGCGGCCTTGGAGGGCGATGCCACCGGCTTTCCGGAAGCCGTCGGCCCGCTTCCGGCGCCGTTGCCCTCGGCGCATCCGGCCAGGGAGAGGGAGAGGACCGCCAGTGCGGCGGGAACGCTGGAACGAGGTCTCACGCGCGTACTCCTTCAAGATCGGGAGCCCGGTTGTACCGGAGGCGGGACCTTCGACGCCAACGTGCGGACAAGTGAGACAAAGGCGGCCCTTGCTGCGTCGTCAGGACGAGGGCTCCATCACCGGCGTCGACAGGTCCGCACCCACGTCGAACAGGTCGTTCTGGACGCGGGTGAGGACCTTGACGATCTCCTCGTCCAGGCCGCCCAGGCCGCCGAGTGCGATCGCCGTGCCGATCGCCGCGTTGGCCGCGTTGGCCTCGTTGGCGTCGGCGTAGGCGGCGATCCGCAGGTCGGTCTTGGCGACCCGGCTCATGTCGCCGAGGGCGGTGGTGCCCCGGTCGCCGGTCCTGGTGCAGATGCGCGTCAGGTTGACCATGCACCCAGCGCAGTCACGCCCCGGCGGTACGGAACACGCGTGTGCCCACCGTCACGGCCAGCACCGCGAAGCCGGCGGCGACCAGCACGCCGTACAGCATGTGCGCGGTGGCGTAGGAGCCGACGTACGCGTCGCGCACCGCGTCCACCAGATAGCGGAACGGCATGAGGTGGGACAGCACGTCCAGCCACTGCGGCCCCAGGGTCATCGGGTTCATCAGGCCGGACAGCAGCATGGACGGCATGGTCAGCGCGTTGACCGCCGGGCCGAAAGCCTGCGGGGTGCTCAGCCGCATGCCCAGCGCGTACGACAGCGAGGCCAGCGAGAGGGTCAGCAGGGCGACGAACGCGAAGCCGATCAGGACGCCGGGCAGGGGTGCCCTCAGGCCCATGACCAGGGCCGCCAGCACCAGCAGCACCGCCTGGAACAGGAGGACCGTGGCGTCCCGCAGGACCCGGCCCAGCAGCAGGGCCAGCCGGCTCACGGGGGTGACCCGCATCCGCTCGACCACCCCCTGACTCTTCTCCATGGTGATCGTGAATCGCGCGCGGCCGGATCGGTGGCCAGGTCGCACCCGGCGACGGTGGCCGCGCCGCCGGTGGGCGCGAGGAGCGTGGTCAGCATGCGCAGCGTGGTCGTCTTGCCGGCGCCGTTGGGGCCCAGGAAGCCGAGGATCTCCCCCTCGCGGACGGTCAGGTCGATGACGGCGCGCCGCCCCTGCGCTCCCGCCTGTGGAGCATCCAGCAGGAGGTCCAGGAGAACCTGGAGGCGACCCTGCGCGAGGAGACCGGCGCCGCCGCCGACGACCCGCTGCCCACGCTGATCGCCGGTCAGATCAACTGGATCCACCAGACCGTCATGGGCACCATCGGGCGCGCGATGGTCGCCGGCCGTGACCGCAACGAGGTGTCGCGCGAGACGCTGGTGCTCCTGGATGAGATGAGGGCCTGTTGGGCGAGAAGGTGCTCAACTACGCCGTCCGGGGCGCGGAGTGAGCCGTGCCGGTGTGATGTCCGTCATGTGAGACGTGACGCGCATTACTTAGCGGCCACACAGCCCCTCACGAGCGCTAAGGTCCGCCGAAGAGGCAAACGTCAACAGCGTGTAAGCGCTCGTGCTGTTTCAAAGGGGAGTCGCACAGTGGCACGCAAGCTCGCCGTCATCGGGGCCGGCCTCATGGGTTCCGGCATCGCCCAGGTCTCCGCCCAGGCGGGCTGGGACGTCGTCCTGCGCGACGTCACCGGCGAGGCGCTCAGGCGCGGCACGGACGGCATCAAGGCCTCGTACGACAAGTTCGTGAGCAAGGGCAGGCTGGAGGCGCACGACGCCGACGCCGCCCTCGCCCGCATCACGGCGACCACCGACCTGGACGCCGCCGCGGACGCCGACGTCGTCGTCGAGGCCGTCTTCGAGAAGCTCGACATCAAGCACGAGATCTTCCGGACGCTCGACAAGCTCGTCAAGGACGACGCGATCCTCGCCTCCAACACCTCCGCCATCCCGATCACCAAGATCGCGGCCGTGACGGAGCGCCCGGAGCGGGTCGTGGGTACGCACTTCTTCTCGCCGGTGCCGATGATGCAGCTGTGCGAGCTCGTCCGGGGTTACAAGACGAGCGATCAGACGCTCGCCAGGGCCCGGGAGTTCGCGGAGTCGGTCGGCAAGACCTGCATCGTCGTCAACCGGGACGTCGCCGGTTTCGTGACCACCCGTCTCATCTGCGCCCTCGTCGTCGAGGCCGCCAAGCTGTACGAGTCGGGCGTCGCCACCGCCGAGGACATCGACCTGGCCTGCAAGCTGGGCTTCGGCCACGCCATGGGCCCGCTCGCCACGGCCGACCTCACCGGCGTCGACATCCTGCTGCACGCCACCAGCAACATCTACACCGAGTCCCAGGACGAGAAGTTCGCCGCTCCCGAGCTGATGCGCCGGATGGTTGATGCCGGTGACACCGGCCGTAAGAGCGGGCAGGGCTTCTACAAGCACTGACGCCCGGGGCCCAGCAACCGCGCGCACCCCGAAGGCATCACACCTCGGGGTGAATTCGGTATCGGTTCGCTTACAGACGGCAACCTCCGACCGTGTCGGGCAGTCAGAGGTTGCAACACCGGGCATCACACCGCGGAGCACGAGACGCACGCACAGGGGAGCGCATATGCACATCAGGGGCGACCACGTCGAGCTGGTCGTCGGGGGCCGCCTCGACGTCCGCAGCGCGGCGGACGCCCGTACGGTCCTGCACTCGGCCGTCGACGACGGAGTCGGTGACCTGGTGCTCGACCTGTCCGAGCTGGACTCCTGGGACGCCACCGGTCTGGGGGTGATCATGGGAGCCCACCGGCGGGCCGGCCGCTGCGGCCGGCGCCTGGTGCTGCGCGCTGTACCGCCGCAGATGCAGCGCCTGCTGGTGGCCACCCGGCTCCACCGGATCCTCGCGATCGAGGGCGGCATCGGGGTGGAGAGCCTGCCTCGCGTGTGACGCCCCCCAACGGGTGCGAACCCCGGCGACCCGGGACAGCGGACCGCAGTCAAGTGGAAGCCGTAGGTTCTCCGTTGAGGGTGGTGGGAGACGGGCGGGCGAAACGCGCGACACGAACAATCCTCACGAGACTGTGACGTCTCGGGCGGCGCGGTACCCCGGACGGTCGGACATACTGAGCGAAGGTTTAAGGTTCGGCTGCCCGCTGCCCAGCAACCCTCATGCGGGCCCGGACCAGAAGCGACAGCGCGATGTGCGGCAAGGCCGGGAGGGCCGGGACGTGGCACACGACGCTTTTGGGGGCTTGAACCTATGGACCCGAACCACCGGGGACCCGAGGAGCACGGCCAGGACGGCGGCGGCCAGACGCCGCGCCAGCGCCCGCCAAGGGACTCCCTCACACCCGACTTCGCGCAGCACGCGCCCGCACTCGCCCGCACGGTGCAGCTCGTCGCCGGCGACTTCCTGCTGACCGTCAACCCGGTCGACGGCAGCGAGATCGAGGCCTGCCCACCGGCCGAGCGGCCCGGCCGCCCCGCGAAGCTCACCACGGCCGAACGCGCCGGGACCGACCGCGCGGCCCGCCCGCCCGTCCCGCCGGGACCGGCGCAGCCCACGCTGCCGCTGCTGGCCCGCCAGGACGAGCGGGAGCGGCTGGTGCGGCTGCTCGCCCGGGGCCGCTCCGTGCGCCTGACCGGCCCCGCCGGCGCGGGCCGCACGCGCCTGCTCGACATCGTCGCCGAGGACTGCGTGGACCTCGCCCCCGACGGCGTGGTCCGCCTCAGCGGCTTCCACGGCACCGCCGACGACGCGCTGTACGACCTCTTCTACGCCGTCCACAACGCGCCCCTGCACCGGCCCGCACGGGACGAACTGCTCGGCAGCCTGCGGGAGATCGGCGCGGTCGTCGTCCTCGACGACGTCGAGTTCGGCGGCGCCGGCCTCGACGAGTTGCTGGCGGCCACCCCCGAGTGCGCCTTCCTGATCGGCGCGAGCCCAGAGACCCCCGCCCCGTCCGCGGACGCGGCCGTGGAGGAGGTCTTCCTCGGCGGCATCGACCAGGCGGCCGGCCGTGAACTGCTGGAGCAGGCCGTCGGCCGGGTCCTCACCGAGGACGAGGCCAACTGGGCCGGTGACCTGTGGTTCGAGTCCGAGGGCCTGCCGCTCAGGTTCGTGCAGGCCGGCGCCCTGCTGCGGCAGCGCGACCGGCTGCGGGCCGGCGCGGACGCCGTCGACGAGTTCGGCGTCTTCGAGGACGCCCGCCCGGACGACCCGCCCACCGCCCCGTCCCCGGCCGACGCCGACGGTGAAGAGGTACCTCTGCCCTCGCTCGGCGAGGCCGCCGCGCCCGCCGCGCTGCTCGCCGCCCGGCTGAGCGCCTCCGCGCGCGCCACGCTGAGCTTCGCCGTCGCCCTCGGCGGCGAGGTGCCGCACCAGGCACACCTGCCCGCCCTGGTCGGCGACACCCACGCCGACGCCGCGCTCGGCGAGCTGGCCGCGTGCGGCCTGGTCTCCCCGGTCGGCTCCCGCTACCGGCTCACCGCCGGGGTGCTGACCCAGCTGGAGGCCGCCGGATACGCCGACGACCGCACGGAGCGGGCCCTGACCGCCGCCCAGCACTACGCCTGGTGGGCCGGGCACCCCTCGGTCACTCCGGAACGTGTGTGCGCCGAGGCGGACGCCGTACTGGCCGCCCTCGCCGTGCTCGTGCCGGACACCACCCCGCCCGCCGAGGGAGAGTCGGCCACCGCCGTGCAGCTGGCGCGCACGGCGGCGCCCGCGTTCGCCGCCGGACTGCACTGGAGCGCCTGGGAGCGGACGCTGCGCTCCGGCGCCGAGGCCGCCCGGCTCGCCGGGGACATCGCCGAACAGGCCTACTTCCACCACGAGCTCGGCATCCTCGCGCTGTGCCGCGGCCGGCTCGACCAGGCCCGCGCCGAACTGGAGGCCTCCATCGGCCTGCGCGGCTCCCTCGCCGACAAGCGCGGCACCGTCGCGGGGCGCCGTGCCCTGGCCCTCGTGGCCGACCGTGACGGCACCACGCCGGGCACCGGAGTGGCGGCGCTCGGGCCGACGGCGGGGGAGGAGGTGCCCGACGCGCGGTACGACGAGTCCGCCTCGCCGCCCGGTGGCGTCCCGGCGCCCTTCCCGCCGCACCAGCCGTCCCCCGTGACCTCCGCGACCGTCGTCGCCCACCGCACCCCGCCCGCGTCCTCGCGCAAGGCCGGGGGCGGCCTCACGGGCCTGGCCCGGCGCAACCTCGTGGCGGTCGGGGCGGGCGCGCTGCTCGTCGCCGTGCTCGGCACGGTGGTGACGCTGGGCGCCACGTCGGACAAGGACCCCGGGCCGCCGTCCGGCCAGGTCGACGTCAACCCCTCGGCGAGCCAGGGCGTGGACGACGGCAGGCTCGGCGCGGACCAGCCGCCCCAGGACGGCGGCGGGAACGTCGGCGCGGCGACCAGCGAGCCGACCGACCCCGGCCCGGACGGCACGTTCGGCACGTCCGACGACCCGACACCGCCCGCCAGCAAATCGCCGACCCCGTCGGACGACCCGAGCGGAACCCGGGACCCCGGCGACGACCCCACGTCGCCGCCGAAGCCGCCGACGACCTCCAGGCCGCCGACGACGTCGAAGCCGCCCACCACGTCGAAGCCGCCGACGGCGAATCCTCCGACGTCCGAGCCGCCCACGTCACAGCCGCCGACCTCGGAGCCGCCGACGTCCGACCCGCCGCCCTCGCCGCCCGAGTCCAACACGGCGAGCGGCCCGGCGCCCAGCACCCCGGCGCAGACGAGCAGTTCGGGGGAGCAGGTCATCTGAGGGTGCGTCCATGACGGAGGGCCGGATCTCCCGTGCGGACCCGGCCCTCTCGACGGTCGTATGGATGGCCTTGGCGTTCAGAACAGCCGCAGCATGTCGTCCTCGATGCCGCGCAGGGCGTCGTAGTCCAGGACGTGGCAGCCGATGCCGCGGTCGGTGGCGAGGACCCGGGCCTGGGGCTTGATCTCCTGGGCGGCGAAGATGCCGCGGACCGGGGCGAGATGGGGGTCGCGGTTCAGCAGCTCCAGGTAGCGGGTGAGCTGCTCCACGCCGTCGATCTCGCCGCGCCGCTTGATCTCGACCGCGACCGTCTGCCCCTCGGCGTCCCGGCACAGGATGTCGACCGGGCCGATGGCCGTCATGTACTCGCGGCGGATGAGCGTGTAGCCCTCGCCGAGCGTGTCGATGCGGTCGGCGAGCAGTTCCTGCAGGTGTGCTTCCACGCCGTCCTTGATCAGGCCGGGATCCACGCCCAGTTCGTGCGAGGAGTCGTGCAGCACCTCCTCCATCGTGATGATGAGCTTCTCGCCCGCCTTGTTGACGACGGTCCAGACGCCGTCTTCCGCACCGGTGCCCTCCTTCAGCGTGCAGGGCGGCGACATCCAGTTCAGGGGCTTGTAGGCCCGGTCGTCGGCGTGTATCGAGACGCTGCCGTCCGCCTTCACCAGGATCAGGCGCGGGGCCGAGGGGAGATGGGCGGTGAGCCGCCCGGCGTAGTCGACGGAGCAGCGGGCAATGACGAGACGCATGGTCGGCAACGCTACTCGACGCCCGCCGCTTCTCGCGATTCGCCCTCCCGTCTCCCACCACCGCCCTCAACGCACAACCTGCGGTCCGCCCCTTCGACTGTGGACCGCCCTTTTCTCCCAGTACTCACCTGTTCGGTATTGGCCGATTGTGTTCCCAAGGGGAGCGCCCTAAACCGGCAATTTCCTGGTGCGGTCACCGTCCGTTGCCTACGGTATGGAACGGGAGGTCGCGAGTTGTGTACGCAGCGTGTTCTGTATCGCGAACTCCCTTACCTGTCCGGCAACCCCTGCTCTTCGGGGGTGCGAGAGGAGAACCCATGTCGCTCGACGTCTCACCGGCCCTACTCGAACAGGCCGAGCGAGGCGAGGTCGACGAAGCTGAATTCGTCGACTGCGTCCGGACCTCCCTGCCCTATGCGTGGGAGATGATCAGCTCCCTGGTGGCCCAGCTGAAGGTGGACGGCGGCCAGTTCGCCGACAACCAGACGCCCCCGCCGGACGAGCAGGCGCGCGGTCAGCTGCTGCGTGCGCTCGCGAGTGACGCGATACGCGGCGCGCTGCAACGGCACTTCGGTGTGCGGCTGGCCTTCCAGAACTGCCACCGGGTGGCGGTGTTCCCGTTGGACTCCTCGGTCGACGAGACGCTGACCCGTTTCACCTCGGTCCGCAGCCAGTTGCTGAACCAGTCGCCGGAGTTTCGGGACTGCTGACGCACAGCGCCGTTTGCTTGCCGTCCCGTACGCGGGAGGTGCGTCACGTACCGGGGCGGCAAGCTCCCTGCGCAATCCCGGCGGCCACCGCCGTCATCGCCCCTAGGGCCCTTCTGACGGATCTGGCTTCACCGCAGTTGGGACAGCACCTCGGCCCCGAGCCGCCGTACGTTCTCCTCGGTGGCCGCCAGGTCGCCGGATCCCTCGACCAGCAGGGCGAAGCGGGAGATGCCGGTCCGCTCGCTGGTCGCCGCGAGCCGGTCGGCGCACAGCCGGGGCGTGCCCACCGGGTGCAGCCCGCAGAGCAGTTCGGTGTAGGCCAGCGGGTCGCGCATCTGACGCGTCCGGCCGTCCACCGTGACATGCGCCTCCAGGCCTTGCTTCAGCCAGCCCGGCATCGCCTTCAGCACCGTCTCCACCGCGTCCGTGCGCCGGTCGGCGATCTGGCAGACGCCCGCCGAGACATGGGACGCGGCACGGATCTCGTCCGCCGGCCGCCCCGCCGCGCGCGCGTACTGCCCCCACAGGGCGACCATCTCGGCCTTCTCCTCGTCCCCGACGTGCATCCCGAGCAGCATCGGCAGCCCGCGCTCGGCGGCCAGCCGCACGCTCGCCGGGGAGGTGCACGCGAGGACGACCTCGGGCCCCGCGGTGTCCGTGAGGGACTCCGACGGCCGGGGTACGACGGGGACTTCGCGGAACCGGAAGCGGTCGCCGGAGGCGGCGACGGCCGGTTCGCGCAGCCAGCGCACCAGCAGATCGAGTGATTCCGGGAAGTGTTTCTCGTAGGCGTCGAGGCCCGTGCCGAACACCTCGAGGTCGACCCACGGGCCGCCGCGGCCCACGCCCAGCGTGAGGCGCCCGCCACTCGTCAGATGCAGCAGCGCGGCCTGCTCGCCGAGCGTCACGGGGTGGGTGGTGGGCAGCACGCTGACCGCCGTGCCGACGCGGATCCGGCGGGTGCGGCCGAGCAGTAAGGCGGCCAGGGTGACCGCGGACGGGCAGGTGCCGTACGGCACGAAATGGTGCTCGGCCAGCCAGACCGTGTCGAGCCCCGCCTCCTCCGCGACCTCGGCGGAGCGGACCGCGCGGTGCAGCGCCTCCCCCTCGCCCTGCCCGGGGAACTGGGCCCCCAACACGAAACTTCCAACGCGCATTGCTTTCCTGCTTCCTTGGCCCCGACACGGAGCTCCCCCACAGGGCATAACCGCCTGACACGTGCCGAGGACACGGTCGGCGGGGAGATTTGCCGATTGTCTGCAGAATGCGGGTCTCCGGAGAGAGATCCGTGCTGCCCTGGAGAGGGACTTGCGGTGATTGGTGCCGTACGCATACCCCTGTCCGCGCCGCGTACGCTGGACGTGGCCTGTGCTTCCTGTATACCCCTGTGAGGTGTCCTGTGTCCCCGCGTCGCAATCGACCCAAGGGCCTCAAAGGAGCCCTCTCGTCCGGCCGGAGCGCCGAGGACGACCGTCCCGGCCGTTACGGCGGCTGGCAGTCCACGGAGAGCTGGCAGGGCGAGGAGTGGAGCGTGCGGCACGTGGCGGGCGCGAGCGCGCAGGGCAAGTCGTACCGCTGCCCCGGCTGCGAGCAGCTGATCCCGGACGGGGTCCCGCACGTGGTGGCCTGGCCCGAGTACGCGGGCGTCGACGACCGGCGCCACTGGCACAAGGCATGCTGGAACGCGCGGGACCGCCGCACCACGCCGGTGCAGCGGTCCCGTAACGCCCCGAGGTTCTGACGGCCCCCTACACGTCCCGCTTCTCCAGCAGCGCGAAGGCGCCGGCGAAGGCAACGGCCGTCACGCCGAGGATGATCCACAGCGGGTCCCAGCCGGACGGGCCGGACCGGGTGAGGGAGTTGGCGTAGAAGACGCTGAGCTGGTTCGGGATGGAGTACTCGAACAGGGCCTGGCGCACGTCCTCCAGCGACGCCGAGAACATGAACAGCGCCAACACCAGCGGGGCGAGCAGGGCGCCGATCATGATGGTGATGGCGCCCGCCGAGTGCCGGATCATCGAGCCGACGGCGAGCGAGAGCAGGCCGAGCAGCGCGACGTAGAGGGCGATGCCGACGGTGCCCTTCAGCCATTCGCCGCCGCTGGGCTGCGCGACGCCGTTGCCCTCCAGCATGACCACGTGCAGGATGCCGACGACGGACGCGGAGACCAGCGTCACCACGAACGCCACCAGGAAGAACACCACGGCCTTCGCCGCGAGGACCCGAGCGCGGGAGGGGCACGCGACCATCGTGGTGCGGATCATGCCGGTGCCGTACTCCGAGGCCGTGGTCAGCACGCCCAGCGTGATGATGCACATGCTGCCCAGCAGCAGCCCGAAGAAGCCCATCGACAGCGCGTTCTCGCCGGACAGGTCCGCGTCGGAGGCTGCCACCACCGCGCCGGTGAGCAGGCCGACGCCGATGACCAGCAGGAGGAACACGCCCAGCGTCCATATCGTCGAGCGCACCGACTTGATCTTCGTCCACTCGGAGGCCAGGGCGTGCCCGAGGTGCGTGCGCACCACCGGGATCGGCGAGGTGTAGGTGGGATACGGCGATCCGGAGGCGGGGTGCGGCGAGCCGGAGGCGGGATACGCAGCTGTGGCCGCCTGCTGCCGGTCGGGCGCGGCCTGCGGCATCGGGGGCTGGGGCGTGCTCATCGGGCGTCCTCGGGCTTGGTCGGGGCGGCGGAGGCGGTCGGGGCCGGGGCGGCGGGCTGCGCGGGAGCAGCCTGCGGGGGCTGCGGCGGCGCGGACGGCTGGGCCGGGGGCCCGCTCTGCGGTGCCGGATGCGCCCGCGGCGCGGGCTGCGCGTACGGGTTGGGCGCACCGGCGCCCGGCATCCCCGGCACACCGGCGCCCGGCGCACCCTGCGTACCCGCACCCGGCATGCCAGGCGCGCCCGCACCCGGCACCCCCTGCGCGCCCGGAGCCCCGTACGGCCCTGCGGCCGGCTGAGCGCCCGGCAGGCCCTGGTGCGGGGCGAGGGGCGCGTCACCCTGCTGGGGCGGCGGCGGGGCGTACCAGTCGGGCTGGCCCTGGCCGGGGACCGGCATCGGCGGCTGGGCGCCCGGCGGCAGCGGCTGCTGGAGGCCGGACTTCTGGTCGTCGGTCGAGCGGTAGTCGACGACGCCCTGTGTCATCCGCATGTACGCCTCCTCCAGCGAGGCCTGATGCGGCGACAGCTCCCACAGCCGTACGCCGGTGTCGTGCGCGATGTCGCTGATGCGGGGCAGCGGCAGCCCCGTCACCCGCAGCGCGCCGTCCTGCTCGGGCAGCACGTGCCCGCCCGCCTCGGTGAGCGAGACGGTCAGCTTCTCGCGCAGCTGCGGCTCGGTGTCCGGCGTACGGACGCGCGCGAAGTCGGCGGAGTTCGCGGAGATGAAGTCCTTGATGCTCATGTCGGCGAGCAACTGCCCGCGCCCGATGACGATCAGGTGGTCGGCGGTCAGGGCCATCTCGCTCATGAGGTGGCTCGACACGAACACGGTCCGTCCCTCGGCCGCGAGGGATTTCATGAAGTTGCGCACCCAGTGGATGCCCTCGGGGTCGAGGCCGTTGACCGGCTCGTCGAACAGCAGCACCTGCGGGTCGCCGAGCAGCGCGGCGGCGATGCCGAGCCGCTGTCCCATGCCGAGCGAGAAGCCCTTGGAGCGCCGCCTGGCCACGTCCTGGAGGCCGACCACGCCGAGCACCTCGTCGACGCGCCGGGCCGGGATGCCGGACAACTGGGCCAGGCTCAGCAGGTGGTTGCGCGCGCTGCGGCCGCCGTGCACGGCCTTGGCGTCGAGCAGCGCGCCGACCTGGCGGGGCGCGTTGGGCAGCTTGCGGTAGGGATAGCCGCCGATCGTGACGTGCCCGGCGGTCGGGTTGTCCAGGCCGAGGATCATCCGCATCGTCGTCGACTTGCCCGAGCCGTTGGGCCCGAGGAAGCCGGTGACGGCGCCGGGCCGCACCTGGAAGGACAGGTTGTGCACAGCGGTCTTGTCGCCGTAGTGCTTGGTCAGGCCAACAGCCTCGATCATGCTCCGCACCCATCGAAGGTTTCTGGACAGCAGGGCGCACGCCCCCCGTAAGAGTTAGGAGGATATCCAGGCGCTGACGGTTCCGCCCAAGGGCGGGGCGGGACTTTCGTCCCGCGGCCGGGCTACGCGTCCCGTTTCTCCAGCAGGACGAAGCCGCCCACCAGCGCCGCGAGCACCCACAGCGCCATGATCCCGAGTCCGCCCCAGGGACCGTACGGCGTGTCGTCGCCGACCGGGGTGACCACCTGCATGATCTTGCTGCCGGCCTGGTCGGGCAGGAACCGGCCGATCTTCTCCGTCGCGCCGACGTTGCCGAGGATGCTGGAGATCAGGAAGAAGAACGGCATCAGGATGCCGAGCGAGAGCATCGGGGAGCGCAGCATCGCGGCGACGCCCATCGAGAACATCGCGATGAGCGCCATGTAGAGCCCGCCGCCGACGACCGCGCGCAGCACGCCGGTGTCGCCGAGGGACGCCCGGTGCTCGCCGAGCATCGCCTGCCCCAGGAAGAAGGAGGCGAAGCTGGTGACGAGGCCTACGGCCAGGGCGAGCCCGGAGGCGACCGCGATCTTGCTGAGCAGGAAGGTGCCGCGCTGCGGTACGGCGGCCAGCGAGGTGCGGATCATGCCGGTGCTGTACTCGTTCGACACGACGAGCACCCCGAACACGATCATCGCGAGCTGTCCGAGGCTCGTGCCGGCGAAGCTGATGAACGTCGGATCGAAGTCGGCCCGCTGGCGCGCGTTCATGGTGTCGAACTCGTTCTTCGACAGCGCCGAGATCAGCATGCCGAGGGCGATGGTGACCACCACGGCCAGGGAGAGCGTCCACACCGTGGACGCCACCGACCGGATCTTGGTCCATTCGGAGCGGATGACCTGGGTCGCCGCCATGCTCAGGCTCCCTTGTTCGGGGTGTTCCAGCCGTTGCCCCACTGCTGCGGGGGCGGTGCCTCGCTCACCGGGTCGGCGTGCGCGTGGTACTCCACCGACTCGGCGGTCAGCTGCATGAACGCCTCCTCCAGGGAGGCCTGTTGCGGACTCAGCTCGTGCAGCACGATCTGGTGCCGCGCCGCCAGCTCGCCGACCTGCTCCGGCTTGCCGCCGTCGACCTCCAGCACGCCGCCGCCAGCCTCGACGACCGTGAGCCCGGCCTGGTTCAGCGCGTCGAGCAGCTGCTCGCGCTGCGGGGTGCGGATCCGGACGTACGAGCGGGAGTTGCGGGCGATGAAGTCGGCCATGGACGTGTCGGCGAGCAGCCGGCCCTGCCCGATGACGACGAGGTGGTCGGCGGTCAGCGCCATCTCGCTCATCAGGTGGCTGGAGACGAACACCGTGCGCCCCTGCGCGGCCAGGGACTTCATGAGGTTGCGGATCCAGTGGATGCCCTCGGGGTCGAGGCCGTTGACCGGTTCGTCGAACATCAGGATCCGCGGGTCGCCGAGCAGCGCGGCGGCGATGCCGAGCCGCTGGCCCATGCCGAGCGAGAACCCCTTGGCCTTCTTGCGGGCGACCGCCGTGAGGCCGACGGTGTCGAGCACCTCGGCCACCCGCTTCTTCGGGATGCCGTTGCTCTGCGCGAGGCACAGCAGGTGGTTGTAGGCGCTGCGGCCGCCGTGCACGCCCTTGGCCTCCAGCAGGGCGCCGATGTACGTCAGCGGGTCCTTGAGCTCGTCGTAGTGCCTGCCGTCGATCCGGACGTCGCCGGAGGTGGGGTGGTCGAGCCCGAGGATCATCCGCATGGTGGTCGACTTGCCCGCGCCGTTGGGCCCGAGGAAGCCCGTGACGATGCCCGGCCTGACGGCGAAGGACAGGTTGTTGACCGCTGTTTTCTCGCCGTACCGCTTCGTCAGTCCCTCCAGCTCAATCATGCGGCCACGCTATGCCGTGCGTTGGGCCGTTGCCACCCCGGCTGGCAGACAAAGTCCGACGCCCGCGGCGACGACGGTGCAGACCGTGGTCCACAGGAAGGCGTGGGCCGGTTCGGCACCTCGGCCAGGCCCGGCTGCACGATCACGGCGAGGACGGCGGTGCGAAGGAGCTGGACGAGATCTTCCTGCCGCTCGTGCGCCGCGCAGACGGGCGGCGCTGGACCCCTAAGGGGCGGCGGGGCTGTGACATTGTGCGGCTCCGCCGCGTGGGCGCGCCCGGCCGCAACGAAGCCGCAGACAACGACAAAGGCCCGCACCCCCAAAGGAAGTGCGGGCCTCAGCCGTACTAACCCAAACCCTTACCGGGACTGCTGAGCCGGAACCCCCCGGGAGATCGGCTCCTCCTCGGCCGGCGTACCCGCGGCAGCGACCGCGGCACCGGTGAGCGTGGCAAGCATCTCGCGCACGTTGGTCAGCTGGGCGTTGATCGAGTCGCGGCGGTTGGTCAGCGCAGCGAGCTCGCGCTCGGATTCCGAACGGATCCGGTCGGCCTTGGCGTTGGCATCGGCCACGATGTCCTCGGCCTGACGCTGAGCCGTCTCCACCGTCTGGCGGGCACGGCGCTCGGCATCCGTACGCAGCTTCTCCGCCTCCAGGCGCAGCTGCTCCGCCCGGTGCTCGATCTCGGCGAGCCGCTTCTCGGCCTTGGCCTGACGGGAGGCCAGATCGCGCTCGGACTGCTCGCGGCGCTTGGCGAGGTTCGTCTCGAAGTCCGCCGCGGCCTGGGCGGCCTTGGCACGCGTCTCCTCGAAGAGGGCGTCGGCCTCCTCGCGCTTGGACTGCGCGTCCTTCTGCGCCTCGGCCCGCAGCTGCGAGGCGTCGCTCTTGGCCTTCTCGACGATCCGGACGCCCTCGTCCTCCGCCTTGGCCTTGCGTTCCGTGGAGTAGGCCTCGGCGTCGTTGCGCACCTGCTGGGCGGCCGACTCGGCGAGTTCGCGGTGCTGCTCGGCCGCGCGCCGCGCCTCCTCGCGCAGATCCTTCGCCTCTTCCTCGGCGAGACGGAGGATCTTCTCCACGCGCGCGCCGAGGCCCGCGTACGACGGCTCGGCGTCGTTGATCTGGGCCTGGGCGTTCTGCGTTTCGAGGTGGAGCTCCTCGATGCGCTTTTCCAGAGCGGTGATGCGGGCGAGAGCGCTGTCACGGTCGGAGACGAGCTTGGAGATACGTTCGTCCACCTGAGCGCGGTCGTACCCACGCCGCACAAGCTCGAAGCCGTAGGGGGAAGTGTCGCTCATGGGGTTCCTGTCGAATGAGACCGGTGAGGTGATAGGTGGAATCCTAGGGGCCGAAGCGGTGTGTCATCGAGCGGATGCGTGTTTGATCTGGAGAATGACACCCCTTTTGGGTGGCTGACCGCCGGACGGCTTGCCAAAGATTTGGTCAAAGGCCCCAGAAAACACCGGAACCGGTCCTCCCCGCTAGCTCTCTGACGACTTGCCACCCGAACGTGGGGCGCCGACCGTGGCGCCCGCCTTGACTCCGCCGTCCTTGTTCGGCGACGGGGCCTCAAAGGACTCCAACGCCTCCAGGACGTCCTGGACACGGGAGATCTCGGCGTTGATGTCCTCGCGGCGGCGGACCAGGACCTCCAGCTCGCGCCGGCCCTCCTCGACCGTGCGCTTGGCCTCGCGGACCGCCTCGGCCTTGAGCTCCTCGGCCTCCTTGACGAGCGCCGACTTCTTCTGCTCGGCCTCCTTCAGCAGGCCCTCCGCCTTCTTGACGGCGGCGATGCGCACCTTGCCGGCCTCGGAATTGGCCTCCGAGACGATCTCCTTGGCCTTCGCCTGGGCCTTGGCGAGCTGCTCCTCGGCGGCCTTGACGAGCGAGTCGCAGCGGTCGCCCGCCGACTTCATCGTCTCGGCGGCCTCGCGGCGGGCCCGCTCGTGCAGGTCCTCGATCTCGGTGGTGATGCGGTCGCGCAGCTCCTCGGCGCGCTCCCTGATCTGCGTGGCGTCCCGGCGGGCCCCGACCAGCAGCTCGTCCGCGTCCGTACGGGCCTTCTCCACCAGAGCGTTGCCCTCGACCGTCGCCTCGGAAACCAGCCGGTCGGCCTCCTTACGGGCCGCGCCCACCATCGTGTCGGCCTGCGACTCGGCCTCCGCGGTGGTCTTGTGCGCCTGCTGCTGCGCCTCGGTGAGCAGCTTGTCGGCCTCGGCCGTGGTCTCCGAGATGAGCTTGTCGACCTGCTCGGCCGCCTCCGAACGCCGCTTGTTGGCGTCCTTGCGGGCCTCGTCCAGCGTCCGGTCGGCCTCCTCGCGCGCGGAGGTCACCAGCCGCTCGGCCTCCTCGTCCGCCTCCGCCTTGACCCGCTCCGCATCGGAGCGCAGCCGCTCGGCGTGCTGCTGCGCGGAGCCGACCGTCTCGGCGGCCTCGGTCCGCATCCGCTCCGCGTCGCTGGTGGCGTCCCCGACGAGCTGCTCGGCCCGGGCGACCGAATCGGCCCGCACCCGCTCCGCCTCGTCGGCGGCCTCGGTCCTGACCCGCTCGGCCTCGGTGAGCGCCTCCGTACGGACCCGTTCGGCCTCCGCGGCCGTCTCCGACGTGAGCCGCTCCGCCTCGGCGGTCACCTCGGTGATGAGGGTGTCCGCCTGCGTCGCCGCGTCCGACCGGATGCGGTTGGCGTCCTCGCGAGCGTCCGCCCGGGTGCGTGAGGCGGCCTGGTCGGCCTCGGCGAGCTTGTCCGAGGCCTCCGTACGCACCCGCTGGGCGTGCTCGGAGACGTCCGCCCGGATCCGCTCGGCCTCCGCGACCGCCTCGGACACCGTGCGCTCCGCGAGCACCTCGGCGGCCTCGGCCTCCTCCCGCGCCTCACGCCGCAGGCGGCCCGCGTCCTCGCCGGCCCGCTCCCGCTCGGCGTAGGCGTCGGCGCGGACCCGGTCCGCCTCCTCCTGGGCCTCCTGCCGCATACGCTCCGCCGCGTGCTCGGCGGCCGAGCGCAGCCCGGTGATCTCCTCCTGGGCCTGCTCGTGCAGCCCGGCCACCGAGTCCCGCACCTGCTGGGCGTGCTGCTCGGCGGCGGACACCATCTCCGTGGCGCGCCGGTCGGCCTCCTCGACCAGCCGCACCGCCTCGGCCTGCGCCTCCTCCACGCGCGTGCGTGCGGCGGCCAGCAGCTCCTCGCTCTGCTCGCGGGCCCGGTCGCGCTCCTGGTCGGCCTCCTGCCGGGCGGCGCCGAGGACTTCCTCGGCCTCGCGGCGGCGCCGGGCGGCCTCCTCCTGGGCGGCGGCCAGCGTCTCCGAGGCCTCCGTGCCGAGCCGCTCGGCGGCAGCCTGCGCCTCCGCGCGCACCCGGTCCGCGCTGTCCTGCGCCTCCGCCTTCAGCCGCTCCGCCTCGGACGCGGCCTCCGAGCGCAGCCGTACGGCGTAGGCCTCGCCCTCCGCGCGGGAGGCGGACGCGTCCGACGCCGCCTCGTTGCGCAGCCGCTCGGCCTCCTCCTCGGCCTGCTGCTGGAGCGTACGGATCCGCTCGGCCGCCTCGTTGCGCAGCCGCTCGGCCTCCTCGGCGGCCTCGCGGCGGATCCGCGAGGCCTCCTCACGGGCGTCGGCGAGCGCCTGCTCGGCGGACGCGAGCCGCTCCTCGGCCTCCGTGTGCAGCCGGGTCAGCTCCTCGGCGGCCTTCGCCTGCCTGGCCTCGACCGCGCGCTCGGTCTCCTCGCGCAGCTCGCGCGCGGCCCGCTCGGCGTCGGCCACGAGGGCCTCGGCCTCCTCGGCGGCCTCCTCGCGGTGCCGCTCGGCCTCCGCGCGGGTGCGCTGGAGGGTCTCCTCGGCCTGCCGGCGCAGCGTCGTCGCGCGCTCGATGGCCTCGGTACGGACCTTCTCGCTGTCCGTCTGGGCGGTCGTGCGCAGCTCGTCCGCGTCCGCCTTCGCCTTGGCGAGCAGCTCCTCGGCGGACCCGGCCGCCTCCTCGATCTGCGCCACGGCCTCCTTGCGGGCCTCGGCGCGGATCTTCTCGCCCTCGGCGACCGCGTCGGCGCGCAGCTGCTCGGCCTCGCCGCGCAGCCGGCGGGCCTCCTCCTGCAGCTCGACCGTCTTGGCGCGGTACTCCTTGGTGTCATCCTTCGCCGCGCCCTTGAGCTGCTCGGCGATGTCGTGCGCCTCGGCGCGCAGCCGGTCCGCCTCGGCCTCGGCCTCCGTGCGGATCCGCTCCGCCTCCTCGGCCGCGGCCTTGGTGGTCTGCTTGGCTTTCTCCTGCGCCTTGTTGAGGACGTCCTCGGCGGTCTTGGCCGCCTTGGACAGGGCGGTCGCGCTCTCCTCGGCGGTGATCGTACGGGCCTTCTCCTCGGCCTCCGCGACGATCTTCTCGGCCTCGGCGCGGGCGTCCGCGACCAGCTGCTCGGCCTCGGACTTGGTGGACTCGGCGTCCTTGGTGGCCTCCTCGACCAGCCGGGCGACCTGCTCCTTCGCCGTACGCGTGCGCTGTTCGTTGGCCGACTCGGCGCTCGACAGGGCCTTGGCGGCGGACTCCTTGGCCTCGGCGACCAGCTTCTCGGCCTCCGACTGCGCCTTGCGCAGCGCCTCCTCGGCCTCCGTCATGCGCCGCTCGGCGGCCTTGCTCAGCTCCTGAGCCTCGCGGCGCGCGGACTCCGACTCGGTGGCCGTGGAGGTGCGCAGCTGCTCGGCGTGGTCGGTGGCCTCCTGCGCCTGCGTGGAGGCGGCGTTCAGCAGCCGCTCGGCGTCCGTGCGGGCCCGGCGCAGGATCTGCTCGGCCTCCGTACGTGCCGACTCGGCCTCGCTCTGCAGCCGCTGCCGGGCCTCCGCGGTCAGCCGCTCCGCCTCGGCGCGGGCGGTGGCCATCGCCTGCTCGGCCTCGGCGCGGGACTCCTCCAGCAGGCGGCGGGCCTGCTGCTCGGAGCGGGAGCGCAGCTGCTCCGCCCAGGCCACGTTCTCGTTGACGTGCGACTCGACGGTCTGCCGGCGCTCGGCCAGCTCCTGGTCGAGCTGCTGGCGGCGCGTCACCGCCTCCTGGTGCAGTTCCGACTGGAGCCGGGCCGCCTGCTCTGCGTGCTCCTGGAGGATGCGCTGGGTCTGGGCGCGGGCGTTGCTCAGTTCGCGCTCGGCGTCGGCGCGGATCTGGTCCGCCTGCATCTGCGCGTTGCGCAGCAACTGCTCGGTCTGGTAGCCGAGGTCGCCGCCGTCGAAGGCGGGCCGGGACATGATGGTGCGGCGCGCCTCGTGCAGCTTGGCGCGCAGCACCTCGACCTGGTAGCCGAGGTCCTCGGCATGCTGGATCGCCTTTTCCCGCTCGGTCTTCAGCCGCTTCATCTCGGCCTCGAACCGAGAGAGGTGGTCGACGTCAGCCGCCGGCTCTCGCTCCTGGCTCTCGTAGCCCCGCACTGCGCGGTCCCATCCGTCCCCTGGTCGCAAGTCTCTCCACACGAGCTCCGTCCATCCGCCGAACGGGGCCCCCGGGGAATGGTGTCAGATCAACGGCGGAGCATGGGCTGCTGCCCCGGCGCACGTCCCCCTAAACCGGACCCCGGACAGGTCCCGCCTTATCCGGGCAGGACCTCGGTCACCCTGGCTGAGCGGCGACCGAACCCAACCCTACCGGCCCTTATGTACGGCGGTCAGTGCTCAGGTGACTCAACAGGCGCAGAAGTGACCAGTTCTGTCAGTACGCCATGGCAGTCCTTCGGATGCAGGAATGTGATCCGTGACCCCATGGAACCGCGTCGCGGCTCCTCGTACAGCACGCGTACGCCCTTGTCCCTGATGCCGGCCGATTCGGCGTCGACGTCCGCCGTACCGAACGCGATGTGGTGCACGCCCTCGCCGTTCTTCGCGAGCCACTTGGCGACCGTGGAGTCCTCGCGGACCGGTTCCAGCAGCTGGAGGTACGACGAGCCGCCGTCCGACGTATCGTTGATCTTGAGCATGGCCTCGCGCACGCCCTGCTCCTCGTTGACCTCGGTGTGGAACACCTCGAAGCCGTAGGTGGCCCGGTAGAACTCGACGGTCGCGTCGAGGTCATGACAGGCGATTCCGATGTGGTCGATTCGCGTCAGCATGGAATCAGTGCAGCGCTGATGAGGTGGTTACGCAACGTGCGCGCGATCACACCGACAGCCCGGTGACGGCACGGAGTGCCACTCAGTACATTCGAAGTAAACCCTCGTTCACTCCTCGGCTGTGCAGGCCGGTAAGGGGATTGCAGCTCATGTCTTCAGGAACCTCTGGAACTTCCGGGACGAACGGCACGACGTCCGTGATCGTCGCGGGTGCCCGTACCCCGATGGGGCGGTTGCTCGGCTCGCTGAAGTCCTTCTCCGGAGCCGACCTCGGCGGCTTCGCGATCAAGGCCGCCCTCGACCGTGCGGGGGTCGGTGGCGACCAGGTGCAGTACGTGATCATGGGTCAGGTGCTGCAGGCCGGGGCAGGGCAGATCCCGGCGCGGCAGGCCGCGGTCAAGGCCGGGATCCCGATGAGCATCCCGGCGCTCACCGTCAACAAGGTGTGCCTGTCCGGTCTGGACGCGATCGCGCTGGCGGACCAGCTGATCCGGGCCGGCGAGTTCGACGTGATCGTCGCCGGTGGGCAGGAGTCGATGACGAACGCCCCGCATCTGCTTCCGAAGTCCCGCTCGGGATTCAAGTACGGCGCGGTCGAGATGCTCGACGCCATGGCGTACGACGGGCTGACCGACCCCTTCGAGAACATCGCCATGGGCGCGTCCACGGAGAAGCACAACACGCGGCTGGGGATCCGGCGCGAGGAGCAGGATGCCGTGGCCGCGCTGTCGCACCAGCGGGCGGCGGCGGCCCAGAAGAACGGGATCTTCGAGGCCGAGATCACGCCGGTGGAGATTCCGCAGCGAAAGGGTGACCCGGTACTGGTGAGCCAGGACGAGGGGATCCGCGGCGACACGACCGCGGAGTCCCTGGGCAGGCTGCGGCCGGCGTTCGCCGAGGACGGCACGATCACGGCCGGGTCCTCCTCGCAGATCTCGGACGGTGCGGCGGCCGTGGTCGTGATGAGCAAGGCCAAGGCGCAGGAGCTGGGCCTGGAGTGGATCGCGGAGATCGGCGCGCACGGGAACGTTGCGGGGCCGGACAACTCGCTGCACTCCCAGCCCTCGAACGCGATCCTGCACGCGCTGAAGAAGGAGGGGCTCGACGTCTCCGACCTCGACCTCGTCGAGATCAACGAGGCGTTCGCCGCGGTGGCCGTGCAGTCAATGAAGGACCTCGGCGTGTCCACAGAAAAGGTGAACGTCAACGGCGGTGCCATTGCTCTCGGTCACCCGATCGGGATGTCCGGGGCGCGGCTCGTACTGCATCTCGCGCTGGAGCTGAAGCGGCGCGGTGGCGGTGTCGGGGCGGCGGCGCTGTGCGGTGGCGGTGGCCAGGGTGACGCGCTGGTCGTGCGGGTACCCAAGGCGTAGCGGTTCGCCTGTCCGCGCTGGTCTCTTCTCGTGAACGGAGCTGTGATGCAGGACGTCTCCACGCTGGTGGCCCAGGCCAGGAAGGGGCGGCCGCGGGCCGTGGCCCGGCTGATCTCGCTGGTGGAGGGGGCGTCCCCGCAGCTGAGGGAGGTCATGGCGGCGCTGGCGCCGCTGACCGGCGGGGCGTACGTGGTGGGGCTGACCGGGTCGCCCGGGGTCGGCAAGTCGACGTCGACCTCGGCGCTGGTGACGGCGTACCGCAAGCAGGGCAGGCGGGTCGGGGTGCTGGCGGTGGATCCGTCGTCGCCGTTCTCCGGGGGCGCGCTGCTCGGTGACCGGGTCCGGATGTCGGAGCACGCGTCGGATCCCGGTGTCTACATCCGCTCCATGGCGACGCGAGGCCACCTCGGGGGTCTGGCCTGGGCCGCCCCGCAGGCCATCCGCGTGCTGGACGCGGCGGGCTGTGACGTGATCCTGGTCGAGACGGTGGGCGTGGGCCAGTCGGAGGTGGAGATCGCGTCGCAGGCGGACACGTCGGTGGTGCTGCTGGCGCCGGGGATGGGTGACGGGATCCAGGCGGCGAAGGCCGGGATCCTGGAGATCGGGGACGTCTACGTCGTCAACAAGGCCGACCGGGACGGCGCCGACGCGACGGCCCGCGAGCTGAACCACATGCTGGGCCTGGGCGAGTCCCGGGCGCCGGGTGACTGGCGTCCGCCGATCGTGAAGACGGTCGCTTCCCGGGGTGAGGGTGTCGACGAGGTGGTGGAGGCCCTGGAGAAGCACCGGGCCTGGATGGAGGAGCGGGGCGTCCTCACGGAACGCCGCCTGACCCGGGCCGCCCACGAGGTCGAAACCATCGCGGTCACCGCCCTTCGCGAACGCATCGGCGACCTCCACGGCGACCGCCGCCTCAGCGCCCTCGCGGAACGCATCGTCACCGGTGACCTGGACCCGTACCGTGCGGCGGACGAACTGGTTACCGGGTTGACGCGCGGCTGAGCTGCTCGGGGGTCGCCGGGTGCGGGTTGTGGGGTACGCCTGCGGCGGCCTGCGCCGGCTCCGGTGGGGGTGCGCGTGGCAGGCGCTTCTCGGCGCCGGTCGGCATCTCTCAGCCCGTCCGGCGTTCGAGGACGAGGCCGTTCAGGCCGAAGCGGGGTCTTGGGGGTGCAGCCCCCAGCACCACGCCCGCCCCCACCGAGCCGCGCCCGACAACGTCGCCCGGCGCCTGGCGATCCGCCGTTTCGTCAGTCGTCGTCGTCCGGGCGGTCCGCCGTGACCTTGCCGGAGTCCAGGTCGACGTTCCGGTCCTGGCCGGCCTTGCCGGGCGTGTGCGTCTCCACGTCCCACGCCATCGCGCCGCCGTCCTCGTCGAGGTCCACCGACGTCACCGTGCCCTTGCCGACCGCCGCCCGCGCGGCCTCCTCGGCCGTCACCGACGTACCCTTCAGCGCGGCCCGCACCTCGGCGGTGTCGTCCTCGCGCTCGCTGTGGGAGCCGAGGACCTTCCCGCCGGCGGGGTCGACACGAACGCTGTGCCAGGTGTCGTCACCGCCGAGGACGTCGACGTTCCACATGACCGGACCGTCGTCCTCGTCGTCCAGGTCTGCGGAGACGGCGGTCCCCGCGGTGTGCTTCAGCGCGGCGGCGATGGCCTCCGGCGCGGTCACGTCCACGGAGCCCGCACGCGCGGCCTCGGCATCGTCGCCCCGTATGCCGTCGTCGTCCCGGTCGTCCCGGTCGTCCTGGCCGTGCCGGTCGTGCCGGTCATCCGCGTCGTCCCGCGCCCCGTCGTCGTCCCGTACGCCGTCCGACAGCCGCACGTCCGTCTGATGCGCCGGACTGCCACCGTCGTCGCCCGTGACCGCGAGGGCCGTGGCCGTACCGCCTCCGATGAGGGCGGACGCCGTGACGGCGGCGATCACGATGTTGCGCTTCATGCGGGTTCCTCCCGAGTCGCTTCGTTTTCGGCGCCTTCAATCTGGCCGACCGACGCTGAGCGGAATGGGGAACTGAAGGTCGACACCGCTGCTCGGCGGGTTTTTCTCGGTGAGGAGGAAGTGACCCTCACCGCCAAGGAGTTCGCCGTTCTGGCGCACCTGGTGCTGCGGGCCGGTGAGGTGGTGTCCAAGTCCGACATCCTGGAGCATGTCTGGGACTTCGCCTATGAAGGCGATCCGAACATCGTCGAGGTGTACGTCAGTACCCTGCGGCGCAAGTTGCGCGCCGAGCTCATCCGGACCGTGCGCGGCGCCGGCTACCGGCTGGAGACGGGGAGATGAGGCGCCTGTTCGGCTCCGTCCGGGCCCGCGCGACGCTCGCCGCCACCCTCGTGGTCGCCGTGGCCCTCGTCGCGGCCGGGACGGCCGTGCTGTTGTCCCTGCGCTCCAACCTGATCGGGGAGGCCGGCACGCAGGCGGAACGCTCCGCGCGGGCCGTCGCCTCCGAGCTGTCCGCCGGGACGGCGTACGGCAAGCTCACGCTGGACGTCGAGGACCGGCCGGTCCAGGTCGTCACCGAGGACGGGCGGCTGCTCGCGGTCAGCGAGAACCTGGAGCGGATCAGCGGCACGCACACCACCGAGGTCCGGCCGGAGGCGTCGGCGCAACCCACCCCCCGGGAGACCGACGGCGACGATGACGACCGCGACGACTCGCACTCCGGGGACGGGGACGACTCGGATCAGTCCCTCCATCCCGGTCAGATCGCCGAGCGGGCCGTCCTGTCCACCGGTTCCGCGACGCTCGACGGGACACGGAGGACTACCGGTTCGCCGCCGTCGACGTGGAGGCCCCGGACAAGGGCCGCCTGACCGTGTACGCGGGCGCTCCGCTGTCCGCCGAGCACAGCGCCGTGAACACCGCGCTGAGCGTCATGCTGATCGGGTTCCCGCTGCTGCTGGGCGTGGTCGCGGCGGTGACCTGGCTGATCACCCGGCGTGCCCTGCGCCCGGTGGTCGATCCGGCGCGAGATGGCCGCGATCACCGCCTCCGAGGACCTCGCGCGCCGCGTCCCGCAGCCCGACACGCACGACGAGGTGGCCCGGCTCGCCCGCACCACGAACGAGACGCTCGCCGCCCTCGAGACCTCCGTGGAGCGTCAGCGGCGGTTCGTCGCCGACGCCTCGCACGAACTGCGCAGCCCGATCGCGTCCCTGCGCACCCAGCTCGAAGTGGCCGCCGCCCACCCCGAACTGCTGGACGTGCCGGGCGCCGTCGAGGACGCCGTGCGGCTTCAGGACCTCGCCGCCGACCTGCTGCTGCTCGCCCGTCTCGACGCGGGGGAGCGGCCCGCCGACGCGCGCGTGGACCTCGCCGCCCTGGCGCGGGAGGAGGCCGCCGGGCGGACGGGGTCAGCGTGTCCGGGGAGGCCGTGGAAGTGGCCGGATCGAAGGGGCAGTTGGGGCGAGTGCTCGCCAATCTGCTCGACAACGCGCAGCGGCATACCCGGTCGGTGGTCGAGGTGACCGTGCGACGGGAGGGCGACCGTGCCGTGGTCGGGGTCGCCGACGACGGGGACGGGGTGCCCGAGGCGGACCGGGAGCGGATGTTCGAGCGGTTCGTACGGCTGGACGCCGCTCGAAGCCGGGACGACGGCGGCGCCGGCCTGGGCCTCGCCATCGCCCGCGACGTCGCCGTACGCCACGGCGGCACACTCACCGTCCATGAGGGCCCGGCAGGCGGAGCCCTGTTCGTACTCCGCCTGCCGCTTGCGTAAGGCCTGGTCCGGGTCAGGGGCGGCCGCGCTGGCCCCGCAGGTGATCCGCGATGGGCTTGAGCGCCCTGTCGAGCTCCGCCAGGGCATCGGGGGGCAGCAGATCGATGAAGTGCCTCCGCACAGACGCCACATGGTGCGGCGCGACCTTCTTCATCGTCTCCATGCCGTGCTCGGTGAGCACCGCGTAGAGCCCGCGGCGGTCGGACTCGCAGTTCTCGCGCCGGACCAGATCTGTGTTCTCCATGCGGGTGATCTGGTGCGAGAGGCGGCTCTTGGACTGGAGGGTGGCGGACGCGAGGTCGCTCATCCGCATCCGTACGCCCTCCGACTCGGAGAGATTCACCAGGATCTCGTAGTCGTTCATTGTCAGGCCGAACGGCTGCAGGTCCTTCTCCAGCTGGTATGTCAACAGTCTGTTGACCTCCAGGTGGGTGCGCCAGGCGCACTGCTCCGCATCGGTCAGCCAGGGCGTGGCCGTCTCGGTCTCCATGAATGAAGTCTACCTAAGAAGTTGAAAGGCGAACTAGTGAGCGTTTTTTCTTCGTGCCGGCGTGCGCGCGTTCGACGTCACACTCCGCAGATTACCGCTCACAGCCCGAAGCGACGCTGGAGGCCGCCGAGCTGTCCGGGAAGACGCGGTATCCCGGCCTGCTGTCCCTGGGGACCGGACGCCCCGCCGCCACCGGGCACACCCGCCTGCTGCGGCACCGCTCCCGTGGCCTGCTCGGCCATCAGGGTCTCGGTCGACTGGAGCAGCACTGTGCCGACTCCCGCGAACTCGAACTGGTGCTCCTCCCCGGAGGCTCCGCCCAGTCCCGTCATCGCACGTAGGCCGCCCAGCAAGCCCTTCATGTAACCGTGGTCGTAGTGGTGGCACGGGGAGGGGCAGTCGGCCCAGCCGACGAGGGCCTGCGGGTCCACCCGGATCGGGGGCTCCATGAACACCACCGGGCCGTTGGAGGCGGCCACGAACTTTCCGGTTCCGATGAGCGTCAGAAAGCCCGGCACGATCGACTGCTTGAGGGCGAGACTTGGCTGAAATGCGAGCAGGTTGCCCGAGCGAATGGTCAGGTTGCCGTCCTCCAGGTCGAAGGAATTCACATCGAAGGCCCGGTCGGCGAGGAGCATCTTGCCCGAGCCCTGCGCCACCACCCAGTCGCTGGCGTGCAGAGGCGAATGAAAGGACGTCCGGACAAGCTGGTCCAGTCGGCCGTGCCCGACGCCGTTGAACTCCATCGAGCCGTAGTAGGCGATCATCTTCCCCTTCTGCAGGAACCACTGGCTCCCCTTGAGCTCCACGCAGAAGGTGTACGCGTCGACGTTGTCGTCGGACGGCAGCGTCAGCGGGTCGTACACCGTCGGGCCGCCTGCCACCCCGTGCATGCTCACAGCTTCTCCTCCGACGCCTGGACGTACACCGCACCGTTGCCGCTCAGCTCCAGCTGGAACGCCTCGCCGGAGCCGCGGCCCACCATGTCGCGCCAGCCCAGCGCGGTGGACAGCTTGTTGCGCACGTCGCCGTGGTGGGCGACGTAGGCCTGCGGGTCGACGTGCACCGGGCGCTGCGGGGTGATCGGCAGCTCGAAGACGCCGCCGTGGGCCATCACCGCGACGGCCCCGTGCCCCTTCAGGGTGGTCGTGAACAGCCCCTGCCCCGAGACCTGGCCGCGGACCATGCCCATGACGCCGCCCTGCGAGCCCAGGAACATCGTGCCCTGCTGGAGCGTGCCCTCGAACGCGAGCAGGCGGTCCGCCTCGACGCACAGCGTGTCCCCGGCGAGGTGGATCACCTGCACATGGTGGCCGCCGTGCCCGAAGAGGACCGTGCCGTTGCCCTCCACGCTCATCAGGGGCGTGTCCTCGTCCGCGACCCGGCGGCCGATCATCGACATGATCCCGCCCTGGCCGCCGGCCACGTTGGGCGTGAAGGACACCTCGCCCTTGTAGGCGAGCATGGCGCCGCGCTGGCTGAACAGCCGCTGGCCGGGCGCAACGGTCGCCTCGACCATCTTGTCGTTGATCTCCCTGAAGGTCATCTCACACGTCCCCCGCGATCGTGTTCCGCTCGCTCGGCTGGACGTAGACCAGGCCGTCGCCCTCGAAGCGGATCTGGAAGGCCTCGCCGCCGCCCTCTCCGAGGAGCGTGCGGAACGTCACACCGGACTGGAACGACTGCCGGACGTTCCCCTGGTGGGCGACATAGGCCCCCGGGTCGACGACCAGCGGGTACTGCGGGCTCACCCGCAGCACCACCGCGGGCCCGTCCGAGGTGATCGCCGCCTGCCCGTGCCCCTCGACGGTGGTCGTGAACAGCCCGGTGCCCTGCGAGGCGCCGCGCAGCCCCGTGAAGCTGGTGCCGGTTCGCAGGGCGCCGTCGGTCGCGAGCAGATTGCTCGACTCCACGTACAGCTTGTCCCCCTGGAGGCCGACCAGGTTGATCTCGGTGGCCCGGTCCGCGAACCAGCACGTCCCGTGCCCCTTCACCTCCATCACGGTCATCTGCTCACCGGTCAGCCGCCGGGTCACCATCCCCCGTACACCCTCGCCGCCCCCGCTCATCTTCTTGAAGGCCATCTGCCCGTCGTACGCCACCATCGAGCCGTTCTTCGCCTTCACGGCGTCCCCGCTCATGTCGACGGCGAGCACCTTGCTGCTCTGAAGTCGGAACATCGCCACGACTGTGAAGGTAGCCGCGGGTGGCCCGTACGGACAGGGCCCACGGGTGGAGACAGACCCTGAGCGCACCCCTAGGGGACGGGGCGTACGCGCCGTTTGCCACAATGGGGCGAACGCTTGTGGGTTCGTTCACAAACCGTGACGGCGTCAGGCCGCCGACGTAACTCCCATCAGACCGCCGACGTCTCTCCCACCGAAGGTGACCCGTGGACATCAAGACCGCCACCGCCCTCCGCCGCCTCCGCCTGGTCTCGGCCCCCGAGGCGATCTCCTTCCTGCTGCTGCTCGTCTGCTCGGTGCTGAAGCGGACCACGGACTTCAACGCCGTGCCGGTGATGGGCATGGTCCACGGCATCCTGTTCATCCTGTACGTGATCTTCTGGGCCGACGCCTGGAACCGCACCAAGTGGCCGCTGAAGACCGCCGCCCTCTACTTCGTCCTCTCCGTGCTGCCCACCGGCGGCTTCTTCGCCGAGCGCAAGGTGCGCCGCGAAGCCGAGAGCGCCGTGATCGCCGCCCGCGCCCGCAAGGAGAAGGAAGGGGTCGTCGGCGCATGATCGTCGCGTTCTCCGTGACGCCGCTCGGGGTCGGCGAGGACGTGGGGGAGTACGTCGCCGACGCCGTCCGCGTCGTCCGCGAGTCCGGGCTGCCGAACCGCACCGACGCCATGTTCACCTCCGTCGAGGGCGAGTGGGACGAGGTGATGGACGTCGTCAGGCGGGCGGTGGCCGCGGTCGAGCAGCGCGCCCCGCGCGTGTCCCTGGTCCTGAAGGCGGACATCCGCCCCGGGGTGACGGACGGCCTCACCTCGAAGGTGGAGACGGTCGAGCGGCACCTGGCCGAGTAGGCCGCGACGAAGAAAGCCCCGGCTCTCATGGGCCGGGGTTCTGGTCGTCCCCCTCCGCGCGTGTACCGGCGAACACTGCTTCCTGGGAGGAGGTGGTGGACGTGCGCGTACCCGAACTGATCGGCGCCACGGCCGAGGTGGCTCCGGGCGATCACACCGCTGTCCGAATGCCCGTGGTAGGCCGGGAGAGCCGCCTTGGGCGCCCTCGAACACCTCGCAGTCATGGACACCCGCGCCCGCCGCACGCCGCGCCGCTGACCGAAGGCACCCGCACACCCGCAACACCCGTTGCGCGAGCGGAACCGCGGCGCCCCGGCCGACGTCCCCGGCGGCACGATGCCCGGCGGGCAGCGCGCCTGCCAGGACTCCCGCTCGGCCCGCCGCGAGCACACACCGCACGCCGCAAGCTCCCGTCGGTTGAGCCTTCGAGGAGCTCCCGCAGCACCTCGACCTCGCCCGAACAGCGCGTCGGCACCCGCCCCTTCGGGCTGACCAGGGGCACGACGCGCACCGGACAGTTCCCTCAATTGGCCCCTGCGGCTCGCGGAGCCTGCTGCACCGACCCACGATGAAGGCTCAGGGCCGACCGTCGTTCGCGCAGCGGACACGGATGGCTGCCGCTTGTCCCGCGAAGGAAGGGCCTGCCGGATGACCTCATCGACCTACACATCCCAGTCGGCGTTCGACGGCTCGAGACTGCGAGTCATCCTGTTCGTCGATCTCCACGAAGGCGCACAGCAGGAGTTCCTCGACGCGTACGAGCACATGCGCAGCCGCGTCGCGTCGGTTCCCGGTCACCTCGGTGACCAGCTGTGCCAGTCCGCGGAGGACCCGTCCCAGTGGCTCATCACCAGTGAATGGGAAACGGCCCCGCCCTACCTCGCCTGGGTGCACAGTGAAGAGCACTTCGAGACGGTCAGGCCCCTGCAGGACTGCGTCCGCGAGCTCCGGTCGATGCGTTACCGGATCCTCCGGGAGACCGGCCGCGCTCTCCCGCTCCCCGACGGACTCCAGGTGCCCGTACGGGTGGGCGACGGGGTGACGCGCCACGCGCTGACGTTCACCGTCAAGCCCGGCTCCGAGTCGAAGGTCGAGGAGATCCTCGCCGGATACGCGCCGCCGGAGGCCCGCGTCGACGACTCCACGCGGCTGCTCCGCACCACGCTCTTCATACACGGCAACCGGGTCGTACGCACCGTCGAGGTGCAGGGCGACCTGACGGCGGCGCTGCGCCATGTGGCGCGGCAGCCGGAGGTACGGGCCGTGGAGGAAGCCCTCAACCCGTATCTGGAACAGAGCAGGGACCTGACCGACCCCGAGTCCGCACGGGCCTTCTTCCTCCGCGCGGCCATGCCGCCCGTCCACCATGTGGCACGTGGCGGCCCGGAACCGGCCGGTCTGCGGCGGCACGCGCTGTACTACCCGGCCCGGAAGGGCCGCGGGACGGCGCTGGCCCAGCTGCTCTCCCAGCAGGACGAGACCACCATGGACGACCCCGCGGGCCTGGTGCACCGCAGCACCGTCTTCCACCGGGGCGACATCGTCGTCCGGCTCATCGACGTGACCCGCGATCCCGAGACCGCTCCGGCCCTGGCGCTCGGCGTCAACGGCACCCGCAGGGCCGCCGTGCTGGAACGCCTGCTCGACGGTGCCGCACTCGGCATGGCAGGACCGCTCACGGGCGAACGGGACGCGACCCGCCTCCTGGCGCACGCCGGCATGACGCTGGTCACCGATCGCAGGGCTCCGCAGTCCTGACAACGGGACAACACCTCCCAACCGACCGACCTGGAGACGGACCATGGACAACACGCGCCCGCGCATCGTGGACCTGAGCGAGACCGAGCCCAACCGCAAGCGAGGCGGCGACCTGCGCACCATGCTCACCCCCATCACGGTGGGGTCCACGAGCGGGTTCATGGGCCTGGCCATCATGCAGCCGGGCGAGCGCATCAGCGAGCACTACCACCCGTACTCGGAGGAGTTCGTGTACGTCATCCAGGGCAGGCTGGAGGCCGACCTGAATGGTGAAACGTTTCCTCTCTCTGCCGAACAAGCCCTCATGATCCCCATCGACATGCGGCACCGGTTCCGCAATGTCGGTGACGAGGAAGTCCGGATGGTCTTCCACCTGGGCCCGCTGGCGCCGAAGCCGAGCCTCGGCCACGTCGACACGGAGGCCGTGGAGGAGAGCGAGGACCTCAAGGCCTACCCCCTCGTTCAGGAACCCGAACGTCATGGGGCCCCATCGTGAACCGGCGGGTGGCGGTCACCGGCATCGGCGTGGTCGCCCCCGGCGGGATCGGGGTGCGGGCCTTCTGGGACCTGCTCTCGGAAGGCCGTACGGCGACACGCGGCATCACCCTGTTCGACCCCGCGGGGCTGCGCTCCCGGATCGCCGCCGAGTGCGACTTCGACCCGCTCGCGCACGGACTCGAACCCGAGCTGGCCCAACACGCCGACCGGTACATCCAGTTCGCCGTGGTCGCGGCGGCGGAGGCGGTGGCCGACTGCGGCATCGAACTCGGCGGGGAAGACCCCTGGCGCGTGGCCGTCTCCCTCGGCAGCGCGGTGGGCGGCACAACCCGCCTGGAGCACGACTACGTCCTGGTCAGCGAGCGAGGACAGCGCTGGGACGTCGACCATCGCGCCGCCGGCCCGCAACTGCACCTGGCGTTCTCGCCGAGCACGCTGGCCTCCGTCGTGGCGGAGCGGTTCGGCGCCCAGGGGCCGGTGCAGACGGTCTCGACCGGCTGCACCTCCGGACTCGACGCGGTGGGCTACGCCTTCCACACCATCGAGGAAGGCCGCGCCGACATCTGCATAGCCGGGGCGTCGGACTCCCCGATCTCCCCGATCACCATGGCCTGCTTCGACGCCATCAAGGCGACGTCGCCGAACAACGACGACCCGGCGCACGCCTCGCGGCCCTTCGACGCCCATCGCGACGGGTTCGTCATGGGCGAGGGCGCCGCAGTGCTCGTACTGGAGGAGCTGGAGCACGCCCGGGCCCGCGGCGCGCACGTGTACTGCGAGGTCGGCGGCTACGCCACGTTCGGCAACGCCTACCACATGACCGGGCTGACCAGTGAGGGCCTGGAGATGGCCAAGGCCATCGACAGCGCGCTCGACCACGCCCGCGTGGACCCCTCGCACATCGACTACGTCAACGCGCACGGCTCGGGCACCCGCCAGAACGACCGCCATGAGACCGCCGCGGTCAAGAAGTCCCTGGGCGCCCACGCCTACGACACGCCGATGAGCTCGATCAAGTCCATGGTGGGCCACTCTCTGGGTGCGATCGGCGCGATCGAGGTCGTCGCCTGCGTGCTGGCCCTGACCCACCAGGTGGTACCGCCCACGGCCAACTATCAGACCCCGGACCCCGAGTGCGATCTGGACTACGTACCCCGCACCGCACGCCCCCGCAGGCTCGGCAACGTGCTCTCCGTGGGCAGCGGTTTCGGCGGGTTCCAGTCCGCAGTGCTCTTGACGAGGCCGGGCGGGAGGACAGCATGACTGGTCAGCGAACCCGGCACACCGCGATCACGGGGATCGGTGTGGTCGCGCCCAACGGACTCGGTACGGACACCTACTGGAAGTCCCTCAGGGAGGGCGTGAGCGTACTGGACCGGATCACCCGGGAGGGATGCGGACACCTGCCGCTGCGCGTCGCCGGCGAGGTCCGGGGATTCGACGCCTCGGCACTGATCGAGGAGACCTTCCTCGTCCAGACCGACCGGTTCACCCACTTCGCGCTGGCCGCCGCCGACGCCGCCCTGCAGGACGCGGGACTGAGCAGCGTCGCCGCCGAATCGCCCTACTCCGTCGGCGTGGTCACCGCCGCCGGCTCCGGCGGCGGCGAGTTCGGCCAGCGGGAACTGCAGAAGCTGTGGGGACAAGGGCCCCGTTTCGTCGGCCCCTACCAGTCCATCGCCTGGTTCTACGCGGCCAGCACCGGCCAGATATCCATCCGCAGCGGCTTCAAGGGCCCCTGCGGGGTCGTCGCCAGCGACGAGGCGGGCGGGCTGGACGCCGTCGCGCACGCCGCCCGCGTCGTGCGGCGGGGAACCGACGTCGTCGTGGCCGGCGCGGCCGAGGCGCCGCTCGCCCCGTACTCGATGGTCTGCCAGCTCGGATACCCCGAACTCAGCACCGTCGAGGACCCGGCGCGCGCCTACCGCCCCTTCACCTCGGCGGCCTGCGGGTTCGTGCCCGCGGAGGGCGGTGCCGTCCTGGTCGTCGAAGACGCGGACCGGGCGCACCGCCGCGACACGGCCGTCCGTGCCACCGTGGCGGGACATGCCGCCACGTTCACCGGCGCCTCGCGCTGGGACCGGTCCCGGGAGGGACTCGCCCACGCCATCCGCGGTGCCCTCGACGAGGCCGGCTGCGCACCGGAGGAGATCGACGTGGTCTTCGCCGACGCGATGGGCACACCGGAAGCGGACCGCGCCGAGGCTCTCGCCCTCGCCGACGCCCTCGGCCCGCACGCCACCCGCGTGCCGGTCACGGCCCCCAAGACCGGCATCGGGCGCTCCTACTGCGGGGCACCCCTGCTGGACATCGCGGCCGCGGTGATGGCCATGGAGCACGGGCAGATCCCGCCCACACCGGGCGTCTTCGACATCTGCCACGACATCGACCTGGTGATCTCCACGGCGCGCCCGGCCGAGCTCCGCACGGCCCTGGTCCTCAGCCGTGGACTCATGGGCTCCAACGCGGCGCTGATACTGCGCCGCGGCCCGGGGTCCGCCGACCGGCACACGCACCTGTACGACAAGGAGAACGCGCATGACCACTGAAGTGTCCGAAGTGACCGTCGAGGAACTGGCCGCGCTCATGAAGAAGGCCGCCGGAGTCACCGTCGACCCGCACGAACTCGCGAGCCGGATGGACGCCCGCTTCGCCGAGTTCGGCCTGGATTCCCTCGGCCTCCTCGGCATCGTGGGCGAACTGGAGAACCGGTACGGCCGGCCGCTCCCCACGGACGCCGAGCGGTGCAAGACCCCCGGCGACTTCCTCGCTCTCGTGAACACCACCCTGAGGACCGGAGTCTGACATGGCAGGACACACCGAGAACGAGATCACCATCGCCGCACCGGTCGCCCTCGTCTGGGACATGACCAACGACCTCGAAAGCTGGCCGCAGCTGTTCAGCGAGTACGCGGCCGTCGAGGTGCTGTCCCGGCAGGGCGACACGGTGACCTTCCGCCTGACCATGCACCCCGACGAGAACGGCAAGGTGTGGAGCTGGGTCTCGGAACGGATCACCGACCGCGACAGCCTCACCGTCCGGGCACGCCGGGTCGAACCCGGGCCGTTCGAGTACATGAACATTCGGTGGGAGTACGAGGAGACCCCCGACGGCACCCGGATGCGCTGGACCCAGGACTTCGCCATGAAGCCGGACGCCCCGGTCGACGACGCCGGGATGACGGACATCATCAACACCAACTCGCCCATCCAGATGGCCCTCATCCGCGACCGCATCGAGCAGGCCGCCGACGAGCGGCGGACCACACCCGTCACGTCCGCCTGAGCGGCGCCGTCGCGCAAGGAGACCTCATGCACCACGCCCTGATCGTCGCCCGGATGGCCCCGCAGTCGGCCCCGGAGATCGCCGAGGTCTTCGCGGCCTCCGACCGCGGCGAACTCCCGCACCTCGTCGGTGTGACCCAGCGATCCCTCTTCCATTTCGGCGACGTGTACATGCACTTCATCGAGGCCGAGCAGGAGCCGGGGCCCGCCATCGCGCGCGTGGCCGGACACCCGGAGTTCCGTTACATCAGCAGCCGACTCGCGGCGTACGTCAGCCCTTACGACCCGCAGACCTGGCGTGGTCCGAAGGACGCGATGGCCCAGTGCTTCTACCACTGGGAGCGGGACGCCGCCGCCCGGTGACGGAACGCGAAGGCCGCTGTCCGCGCCTCGTCTGCGCGGACAGCGGCCCTCTCGTGTGCTCAGCGGTCCAGTGCGGGCATCAGACGCACGGCGTTCTCGCGGTTGATCGCCTGGAGTTGCGCGTCGGAGATGGCCGGATCGTTGTCCAGAGCAGGTGCCACGATGTCGGTGACGACCTGCGCGGGGGTGGGCGGCCAGTCCGTGCCGAAGAGGATACGGCCCGGGTCCACGGTCGCCAGCAGCGTGGGCGTGGCCGAGGGAGACATGGGGCCCGCCGTGTCGAAGCAGAACCGGTGCAGGTAGTCCTGGACCCGGCCCGGCTCGATATCCGGCGTGAGGTGCCGGCCGAAGAGTTCGAGCCGGGTGGCGATGTACGGCAGAAACCCTCCTCCGTGCGGGAGGATGAAGGTGAGGTTCGGATAGCGGTCCAGGACGCCGTTCCTGATGAGGTTGACGGCGGCACGCGTGGTGTCCATGAGGAAGTCGCACACGAACGGCGGCATTCCGGGCAGCCCCGCACCCCCGCCGTTTCCCACCGGTACGTCCATGGGGTGGGTGCTGATGACCGCGGACCGGTCGTTCAGCTCCGCCAGGAGCCGGTCGTGCGCGTCGTCACCGAGATGGACACCGTCCATGCTCGTTCGCGTGCTCACCCCGACGGCACCGAGCTCGTCGAGGCCGTACCGGAGGCTCCACAGGGAGAGCTCCAGGTCGTCGAGGAACACGGGCGTGAAGAACCCGAAGCGCGCGGGATGGCTCTCGACGACGTCCGCCGCTGCCCGCAGGGCGACACGTGCGCTCTCCTGGCGCTCCGCCCGCTCACGCAGCCGCCCCAGCATCGCGACCGTCATGACGGAGGTGCTGATACCCGCCTTGTCCATGACCTCCAGGGCCGCGTTCCGGTCCCAGCGCGTCCACCAGGGCAGCTTCTCGCGGTTGATCGCGCCTCGTTCCTCCGCCCAGTCCAGCCAGTCCGGCGCGGTGAAGTGATGGTGGACGTCCACTCGGCCACTTGTCATAGCCAGGTCCTCTCCGGTGCTCAAGCACGGCACAGTACGGTCTGCAGCACATGCGTCAGGACGCGATCGGGCTCCGGCACGCCGGCGTCCGCCCGCCACGCGACGAAACCGTCCGGGCGTACCAGGACGGCACCGTCCTCGGCCGTGCCGTGCAGCTCCGCCCAGTCGGCGTCCGGTTCGGGAACGAGGTCGTGATCAGGTCCCCGGCCCACGAGATACACCTCGACCGGCACGCCCAGATGCGCGGAGGCCTTCTCGGCCGCATTCCGCCACGCCTGCCCTTCGGGCCCGGCGAGCAGAACAAAGGAGCGCTCGTACACATCCAGCGTGGAGATCCTGACGCCTTCCCTCGTGACCCACATATGGGGCGCTCGGCTCCCCGGCTCGCCGCCCAGCTGGAAGTCCTCGGGGACCACCGGCCGCGCCGCAGGGGCATCCACCACGGCGTGAGACGCATACCGGTAGCAGAGGGCCACGGTCATCAGGTCCGCCGGGTCGTCGTTGCGCCCCGCGGCAGGGCTGAATCCCGGGTGCTGTTCGTCGGCCGCCTGGACGCACGCCCGGGTGCCGGTCGCGAGGGCGACAGGCCGCCGTTCACGCTCGTAGGTGTCGAGCAAGGGCATGCCGGCCAATCCGCGGAGCACCGCGGCCAGTTTCCAGGCGAGATTATGGGCGTCCTGAATCCCGGTGTTGGAGCCGAACGCCCCGGTCGGCGGCATTTCGTGTGCGGAGTCGCCGGCCAGGAAGACCCGGCTCTCTCCGTAGCTGTCCGCGACCCGCTTCGAAGCGTGCCAGGGCGCCCTGCCCGTGATCTCGACATCGAGATCCGGAACGCCGACGGAAGCGCGGATGTGCGCCGCGCACCGCTCGTCGCTGAAGTCCTCCAGGACTTCGCCCCGGTCGGGATACCAGGGCACGTGGATCACCCATCGCTCCTCGTTGTCCACCGGCAGCAGGGCCCCTTCGCCCAGGGGGTCGGTGACATAACAGACAACGAATCGTTTCTCTCCGACGTATTCCTTGAGCGCCTTGCTGCGGAACGTGACGCTGACGTTGTGGAACAGCTCACCGGGCCCTGACTGGCCGATCCCCAGACACCTGCGAACGGGACTTCTGGGTCCGTCGGCGGCCACCAGGAAATCAGCGTTCACGCTGTACGTCTCACCGGTGTCCCGGCGCCTGACCTGGGCCTGTACGCCCTCTGCGTCCTGTGTGAAGGACAGCATCTCCGTGCCGAAGCGGATGTCGCCGCCCTGGGCGCGCGCGTAGTCCAGCAGTACCGGTTCGAGATCGTTCTGACTGCACAGGCACCAGTCCGAGGAGCTGACCCGGGAAACGTCCATGCCGCCGGAGATGTCCCCGACGATCCAGCGGCGCCGGCCCCCGGTGAGGGTGTCCACCTGAAGAACCCCGTCGTTTCCGGCGAGAACGCGGGCAGCCTCCCGGATGCGCGACTCCAGTCCGGCGGTCCGGTAGATCTCCATGGTGCGCACATTGTTCCCGCGGCCACGTGGGTGCGTCGATGTCGCGGCATGCCGCTCCACGACCATGTGCTCAATTCCATGGCGGCCCAGAAAAACGGAAGTGGAAAGACCCACCAGGGATCCGCCGACGACAAGAACTGGTACAGATTCCGCGCGTCCGCTCACGTCGACGATGTTTACCAAGCCGGGCTCCCACACACGCGTCGCAGGGCGAGCCGACCCATATGGCGCAGCGCCGTTTGCGGCACCGCACCGCCCGGGAAACGGTGGCTCTGATCGACGGAACCCACCTCAACCCTCCGGGACCAGTCATGACGCAAGCGTTCGCATCCGAGGAATCCGAGGAACTGTCAGCCCAGGAGGCCGCGGCCGCGGCCTCGGCATGCAGCCGGGAATTCCGGGCCAACCCGCACCCCGTCTACGCCACGCTCCGGGAGACCGCACCCGTATGTCCGCTGTCGCCGCCCCACGGGGTCGAGACGTACCTCATCACCCGGTACGACGACGCTCGCGCCGCCCTGGCCGACCCGCGGCTGAGCAAGGACATGTACGGCGCCATCGACGCCTACCACCGCATCTTCGGTGACTCGTCGATCGCACTGGACGACAACATGCTCTTCTCGGACCCGCCGAAGCACACCAGGCTCCGGCGGATCGTCGGCAATGTCTTCACCCCGAAAAGGGTGGAATCGCTGCGTCCGCGCGTTCAGCAGATCACCGACGACCTGCTGGACCGGTGCTCGGCGTCGGGGTCCGTGGACCTGCTTCCGGAGTTCTGTTTCCCGCTGCCGCTCCATGTGATCTGTGAGCTTCTGGGCGTCCCGGAAAACGAACGCAGGCAGGCTCAGGAGTGGTCCGCCACCGTCGCCAGGACCGGCTTCGGTCCGGAGGCGAGGAAGAAACTGGAGCTGGCCGAGGGAAACCTGCGCGACTATCTGGTGGACCTGATCGCACGGAAGCGCCAGGAGCCGGACGGGGCCCTGCTCAGCGCACTCGTCACGGCACAGGACGAGGACGGCGCGCTCACCGACCACGAACTCGTCTCGACGGCGTGGGTGCTGCTGTTCGCGGGCCACAAGTCGACGGCGTACCAGATCGGAAATGCCGTCTACCATCTGCTCGTCCACGAAGACCAGCGCCGACTGGCATTCCGGGACGCGGGCGCGACAGCCGCGGCCATCGAAGAGATCTTCCGGTTCGAGAGCTCCGTGGAGAATTCGACGTTCCGCCACGCGAAAGAGGACGTCGTGATCCGCGACACGATCATCCCGAAGGGTGCGCTCGTCCAGATCTCGATCACCGGAGCCAACCGGGACCCCGAGGCATTCGAGGATCCGGACCGGCTGGACGTCGAGCGCCCCAACGTCCAGGCGGCTCACCTCGCGTTCGGCCTCGGCCCGCACTACTGCATCGGCGCGCCGCTGGCCCGGCTGGAGATGCAGATCGCGCTCACTTCGCTCTTCGGACGGTACCCCCGCATGACTCTTGCCGGAGGGCCGGAAGACGCACGCTGGCTGACCGTACCGTTCCCCGCCTTCCGCGGGCTGGCAGAACTTCCGGTCACCCTCGACCCGTCATGACCGGCGCACGTGTGCGAGTCATCCGCATGCTCCGCGTGCGGGAAGGAAGGGAAGCGGATTTCGTGGCGGCCTATCAGGGCGTGCTCGAACGCGCCGTGCGATTCCCCGGCCACGTCGGTGAACAACTGTGCCGTTCCCTTGATGATCCCGGCCAGTGGTTGCTCACCAGCGAGTGGGAAAGTCTCGAAGCCGTCAGGCAGTGGCGCACCGATCCCGATCACGCCACCCTGGTCGAGCCGATGAACGCCTGCCTGCACGACGACCGGTGGACAGCCGCCTTCGAAGTCATGGCCATGGCTGCCGGCCAGGAAAACCGAACGGCGAGACGGGGGCTGACCAGCATGTGACCGGCCGGTAAGGTCTGGTTCGTGTCCAAGCCCCTCGGTCTCTCCTTCGACCCCATCGCCCGCGCCGACGAACTGTGGAAGCAGCGCTGGGGAAGCGTGCCGTCCATGGCCGCCATCACCTCGATCATGCGCGCGCACCAGATCCTGCTCGCGGAGGTCGACGCGGTGGTCAAGCCGTACGGACTGACGTTCGCGCGGTACGAGGCGCTGGTGCTGCTCACCTTCTCCAAGTCCGGCGAGTTGCCGATGTCCAAGATCGGCGAGCGGCTGATGGTGCACCCGACGTCGGTGACGAACACCGTGGACCGCCTGGTGAAGTCCGGCCTGGTGGCCAAGCGCCCCAACCCCAACGACGGCCGCGGCACGCTCGCCACCATCACCGACAAGGGCCGCGAGGTGGTCGAGGCCGCCACCCGCGACCTGATGGCGATGGACTTCGGGCTCGGCGTGTACGACGCCGACGAGTGCCTGGAGATCTTCGCGATGCTGCGCCCGCTGCGGATCGCGGCGCAGGACTTCGAGGCGGAGTGACCCCGGCCGAGATCGCCCGGAACGGGCGGTTACGCTCGACGGCATGAAGAAGAGCGTGCTGACCCGCTACCGCGTCATGGCCTACGTCACCGGCGTCCTGCTGGTCCTGCTGACCCTCGGCGTGATCGCCAAGTACGTGCTTGACCTCAACGGCGCGGACGGCTTCACACGTGTCGTCGGCATCGCGCACGGCTGGCTGTACGTCGTGTACCTGATCTTCGCCTTCGACCTGGGCTCCAAGGCGAAGTGGCCGGTCGCCAAGCAGCTGTGGGTGCTGCTGGCCGGGACGATCCCGACGGCCGCCTTCTTCGTGGAGCGCAAGGTCAGCCACGAGCTGGAGGCGAAGCTCGCGGAGCAGGCGCCCGCGACCGCCAAGGCGTAGCCCTTACCGCCGTACGGACGAACGTGCGGCGGTCAGCCATCGACATTTACTAGGACGTCCAAGTAAATTCGAGGGTATGGACGCTGACGCCATCGAGGAGGGCCGCCGTCGCTGGCAGGCCCGGTACGACGCCGCTCGCACGCGGGAGGCGGACTTCACGACGCTCTCCGGGGATCCCGTGGAGCCGGTGTACGGGCCCAGGCCCGGCGACAGGTACGAGGGCTTCGAGCGGATCGGCTGGCCGGGGGAGTATCCGTTCACCCGCGGCCTGTATCCGACCGGCTACCGGGGGCGTACGTGGACCATCCGGCAGTTCGCCGGGTTCGGGAACGCCGAGCAGACCAACGAGCGCTACAGGATGATCCTCCGCAACGGCGGGGGCGGGCTGTCCGTGGCCTTCGACATGCCGACGCTGATGGGGCGCGACTCCGACGATGCGCGGTCGCTGGGCGAGGTCGGGCACTGTGGTGTGGCGATCGACTCGGCGGCGGACATGGACGTGCTGTTCCGGGACATCCCGCTCGGGGACGTCACCACCTCCATGACCATCAGCGGGCCGGCCGTTCCGCTGTTCTGCATGTACCTCGTCGCCGCCGAGCGGCAGGGCGTGGATCCGTCCGTGCTGAACGGCACGCTGCAGACGGACATCTTCAAGGAGTACATCGCCCAGAAGGAGTGGCTCTTCCAGCCCGAGCCGCATCTGCGGTTGATCGGCGATCTGATGGAGTACTGCGCGTCGCGCATCCCCGCGTACAAGCCGCTGTCGGTCTCCGGCTACCACATCCGCGAGGCGGGCTCGACGGCCGCGCAGGAGCTGGCGTACACGCTGGCGGACGGGTTCGGGTACGTGGAGCTGGGCCTGTCGCGCGGGCTGGACGTCGACATGTTCGCGCCCGGGCTGTCCTTCTTCTTCGACGCGCATGTCGATTTCTTCGAGGAGATCGCCAAGTTCCGGGCGGCGCGGCGGATCTGGGCGCGGTGGATGCGGGACGTGTACGGGGCGAAGACCGAGAAGGCGCAGTGGCTGCGGTTCCACACGCAGACCGCGGGGGTCTCGCTGACGGCGCAGCAGCCGTACAACAACGTGGTGCGGACGGCTGTGGAGGCGCTGGCGGCGGTGCTGGGCGGGACGAACTCGCTGCACACGAACGCGCTCGACGAGACGCTGGCGTTGCCGAGTGAGCAGGCGGCGGAGATCGCGTTGCGGACGCAGCAGGTGCTCATGGAGGAGACCGGGGTCGCCAATGTGGCCGATCCGCTGGGGGGTTCGTGGTTCGTGGAGCAGTTGACGGACCGGATCGAGGCGGAGGCGGAGAAGATCTTCGAGCGGATCAAGGAGCGGGGACTGCGGGCGCATCCGGACGGGCGGCATCCGATCGGGCCGGTGACGTCGGGGATTCTGCGCGGGATCGAGGACGGGTGGTTCACCGGGGAGATCGCGGAGTCGGCGTTCCGGTATCAGCAGGCGCTGGAGAAGGGCGACAAGAAGGTCGTCGGGGTGAACGCGCACACCGGGTCCGTGTCCGGGGATCTGGAGATTCTGCGGGTCAGTCATGAGGTGGAGCGGGAGCAGGTGCGGGTGCTGGGGGCGCGGAGGAGTGGGCGCAATGACTCGGCCGTGCGCTCCGCGCTGGATGCGATGGTTGAGGCGGCGCGGTCCGATGCCAATCTGATCGAGCCGATGCTGGAGGCGGTGCGGGTGGAGGCGACGCTGGGGGAGATCTGCGGGGTGCTGCGGGACGAGTGGGGGGAGTACACGGAGCCGGCCGGTTTCTGAACAACCCCGGCTCCGGTGCCGGATCCGCGTGCCAGGATGGGCCGCGGAGGAGGGCACCGTGGGCTGGGATCCGTACGAACTGCTGGAGCCGTGGCTGGACGCGACCGTGTATCCCCCGCGTACGCGCGAGAACTACCGGGAACACGTCGGGCTCCGGCACTGCCGTGAGGCCGAGCTGCCCTGGGACCGGGTCGCCGCTCAGCACATCGCCCTGTGGGCCCATCGGCCCGGGGCGCCCCACAGCGCGACGGCCCGGCGCGTCTCCGCCGTCCGTTCCTTCTACGCGTAAGCCCTCCGGGGGGACGCCGTCGTGTACAACCCGGCGGCCCGCCGTTCCCGTCTCACGAATCCGGCCCAGTTGACGCCGGCGGGCCTCGATCCCTGGCAGATCGCCGTGCTCCTCGCCGCGTTCGACGAGCGGGGTCCGGCCGAGTCGCGCCACCCTCGCCAGGACCGCGCCTGCGGCTACCTGCAACTCGGCCTCGGGCTGCGCTCCGGCGCGGTGCTGGCCATCTGCCTCGACGACCTCAGCACCGAGCGGGAGGTCGGTCGTGGCGCCGACACACTGCGGCTGTCCGACCCGGGGGGAGGGCACCGCATGGTCCCCCTGCCGGCGCTGCTCGGTGAGGCCGTCAGCGCCTACCTTCCGCGCAGGCGTCCGCCCCGTGACAGCACGCGTGGCGGGCCGCTCTTCACCGCCCGTACGGGCATCAAGATGCCGAGCCGCTACCCGCATGACCTGCTGCGGGCGGTGGCTGGGGGGAGCGGTCTGCTTTCGCGGCTCGTATCAGATGGCCCAGGCGGGCGGGCGTGGTCACGATGACCTTGTGCGGGGCGTCGCTCTCGCTGGCGGAGGGTTCCGTCGGGGGCGGCGGCGAGGTAGAGGGAGCCTGGTACTGCCTGCGCTTCGGGTGTGGTCGACGCGGCTGACGCCCGAGTATGTCCGTGTACTGGCGGTCCAGTCGGAAGGCTACGGCACCCTCGGTTGTGGCGTGTCGTGGCTGCTCATCGTCGAAGAGGTTGCGGATCTTCATGAGTGAGGGAGGAGACCACCGCCGTCACCCCGCCGACCAGCAGCGTGGTGAGGCGGCCGATCCACTCGGCGTCGGCGGGTTCCGCGCTCACCAGCGTACGGTGCACCACTGCGCCCGCCACCACGTCGAAGATGAGGTCCGCGGTGCGGGCGGCCGCCGCGGGGTCGTCCTCCGGCGGCAGCTCGCCGCGTTTCTGCGCACGTGCCCGGCCCTCGAACACCAGACGTTTCTGGCGGTCGACGATCGACGTGCGGATGTGTTCCCGCAACGCGTCGTCCCGTGTCGACTCCGCGACCACCGCCATCAGCCCGCTCTTCGCCTCGGGGCGGGTGAGGATCGATGCGAACTGGAGCACCACGCCCTCGATGTCCGCGGCCAGGCTGCCGCGGTCGGGGAGTTCGAGTTCGTCGAAGAGTTCCGCGACCGCGTCGACGACCAGTTCGTTCTTGCCCGCCCAGCGGCGGTAGAGGGTCGTCTTCGCCACCCCCGCCCGCGTCGCCACGTCTCCCAGGGTGAGCTTCGACCAGCCCAGTTCGACCAGCGCCGCCCGCGTCGCGGACAGGATCGCGGCGTCCGCGGCGGTGCTGCGCGGCCGGCCGGTGCGGCTGGCGGGCGCGCGGCTCGCTGGGGTGCGGCTCTGCATGCCATGACCATAGACCGGTGGGTGTTGTGTGGCCGTGAGGGAGATCACCGGGGGGTGGTGTTCCGCGAGTGCTGCCGGGTATTACGCTACGGGGCGTAGCGAAAGTTGGTGCGACGACCACCTGGCGCCGGTGGGGACCCGGCGCCGAACAACACACCGGCGGACCGGCCTTCACGCCGCTTTTCACATGTGCGCGCAGAACGGGGGAGGATAGACGCATGCAGCCACGGAACATGTCCATGAGCGGAGTCGTCGACCTCTCCGCGGTGAAGGCGGCCCAGGAGGCCAAGGAGAAGGCGGAGCAGGCGCGGGCCCAGGCCGCCCGGCAGGGCGGGGGAGGGGCCGTATCGCCCGCCGATCTCGTCATCGACGTCGACGAGGCGGGGTTCGAGAGCGACGTCCTGCAGCGGTCCACCGAGGTGCCCGTCGTCATCGACTTCTGGGCCGAGTGGTGCGAGCCCTGCAAACAGCTGAGCCCGGTCCTCGAACGTCTCGCCGTCGAGTACAACGGGCGGTTCGTGCTCGCCAAGATCGACGTCGACGCCAACCAGATGCTGATGCAGCAGTTCGGGATCCAGGGGATCCCGGCGGTGTTCGCCGTCGTCGCGGGCCAGGCGCTGCCGCTGTTCCAGGGTGCCGCCGGTGAGGCGCAGATCCGGCAGACCCTCGACCAGTTGGTGACCGTCGCCGAGCAGCGCTTCGGGCTGACCGGCCTGACCGTCGCCCCGGACGCCGAGCCGGGCGACGCGTCCGAGGAGGCGCCCAGCCGGCCGGCGGGGCCGTACGACGCCGTGCTGGAGGCTGCCGTACAGGCGCTGGACTCGGGAGATCTGGCCGGGGCCGTCCAGGCGTACAAGAACGTGCTGAACGAGGACCCGGGCAACTCGGAGGCCAAACTCGGGCTCGCCCAGGCCGAGTTGCTCCAGCGGGTGCAGGGCGTCGACCCGCAGCAGGTGCGCAAGGACGCGGCCGACCGGCCCGGTGACCCGCAGGCGCAGATCGCCGCGGCGGATCTGGATCTCGTCGGCGGCCATGTCGAGGACGCGTTCGGCCGGCTCATCGAGACCGTGGGGCGCACGGCCGGTGACGACCGGGACACCGTGCGGATGCGCCTGCTGGAGCTGTTCGAGGTGGTCGGCGCCGAGGATCCGCGGGTGATCGCGGCCCGCCGGGCCCTGGCGCGCGCCCTGTTCTGAGTGGGGCGCACACCCGGGTGCTGACCAGTTGCTAAACACTGGGGCATGTGATGCCCGAGTGAAAAAATTGCCGACAGAGTGTCACTGCGGCCGCGCTTTACCAAAACTTGGTAATCGCGGCCGCTGTTACTGCGAGTAAGTCGCTGACGTTGATCTGTCGGGTTCTGTCCAGCGATCAACGGGTTTGCCCACAGGATGGACGACACCCTCTGTGGCCGAGTGGGACCGCGGGGTCGTTGTTCGGTCATCCGGCCGTTACTAGTGAGTAACGAACCCCCTTGTGCCGACGGCGAGAATGGACCACGATCGGCCACGCTCGGTCCATTCCCGTACCCCGGCAGCCGGTTGGGGCGACGGGACTTCCTGGGTCCCCACCGGGCAGAGCCGGCGGCAGTGGCGCCGGCTCTTGGACAGGGGGGTCTTCGCCTCTCGGCGAAGCCTGTCCAGCAAGGTTGTGCGTGATGCGTGTCAGGCGCGACCAGTGGTTGTCGCTCGGGGGTGATCGCCAGTGATTCGGGCGCGTTCCAGCGCCACCGAGCGCGGGCGCTCTCCTTTCCGAGGACGTAGCACTTCTCCCATCCCTGCCCGGCCGAGCCGCCGACTGGGGGCCCGACACAGGGCAGGCGATGTACGTCCGAGAAGGAGGAAAAATGGAGTCCCAGGTGCGTGGCGGGACCAGATGGAAGCGGTTCGCTGTGGTGATGGTGCCCAGCGTCGCCGCCGCGGCATGTGTGGGTGTCGGACTCGCGCAGGGTGCGCTGGCCGCGTCGTTCAGCGTGTCCGGCCAGCAGTTCAAGGTGACGGCCAGTCACCTGCACGGTGACGGGTTCGCCCAGTACGGCGGTCTCGACAACGTCTACACCTCGCCCGAGGGCAAGGACAAGAAGCGGGTCCCGGTCGCGATCTCGTCGTTCACCGACGCGACGATCAAGAACATGTGTCAGTCCGTGGCCACGCCGATCCCCCTCATAGGCAAGACGGTCTACCTCCGTCTTGAGGCGGGCAACAGCAAGCCGGTCGAGGCTCACAACCTCTACATCGACGTCGCTCAGCTCGACGCCGATGCCGAGTTCAAGAACATCGACATCGGCGTTGCGGTCCAGGACAAGACGCGTGGTCCCGAGGTCAAGGACAAGTCCGTGCTGCCGGGTGGCTTCGCCCAGCAGGCGGAGTCGGCCGACCTCTACGGCGTCAAGCAGACGGCGTGGGCGACCACGGCCGGTACGTTCAAGCTCAGCGGCCTGTCGATGCGTCTCGGCATGGACAAGAACATGGAGTGCTACTGACGGCCTCCGTCACACGGGCACCCCGGGGCGGCTGAGCTCCCCCAGGGGCGGGGAAGCTGTCGCTTCTCCGCCCCGAGGGCCCGGCCCGGCCGTGTACCGGGCACCTACACAGACTCAGATCTTCCGGCTTCTCCACGCCTACGGCCGAGCCGGTACGTACTTTCACCGGACCGAGGGAGCTGTTTTCCATGAGTGCCGAGACTCCGGTCCAGAGCGCCGGGACCTTCACCCGGTTGCGTCGGCGATTCCGCGCCTGGCGGGGCAACCGGCCGTTCTGGGCAGGACTGTTCACCATCCTCGGCGGGGTGCCGATCGCCTACTTCCCCTACGCCACGTTCAAGCTGGGCACCATGTCGCTCACCATGGCGACCACCGCGGGGGCCGGCTCCCTCATCATCGGGGTTCTCCTGATCACGCTGGGCCTGACCATGTGGTATCAGCAGGCGACGCGCATCTTCGCCGGTATCGCGGCGATCATCCTCGCCCTGGTGTCCCTGGTGGTCTCCAACATCGGCGGCTTCATCATCGGATTCCTGCTGGCGATGGTCGGCGGCGCGCTCGCCGTCTCCTGGGCGCCGGGCGACGCGGCGTCCTCGGACGCCGGGCAGAAGGAGGCCGACCGGGGGCCGACGGGAGAGGGCGCCCCCGGATCCGCTCCGGAGGGCACCGCGGGTGAACCGGGTGAGCCGCACTATCCGTACGGGCCTGGCGACGGCGGACCGGCGGGCGGCATCCGGGCAGAGGAGCGCAACGGGGGGTACCGTGTCGGCTGACGAGGCCCGCGACCAGAACCCTGCGGCCCCGGCACGGGTGAGAACGGGGCCGCGTCACGCGGCCCCCAGGAAGCCGCTGTTCACCCGGTTCCAGATGCCGGCCGGCAAGGCGATAGCCATGGCGGCGATGCCCACGGCGGTCCTCATGGGCATGGGGTTCACGCCGACGCTCGCCCTCGCCGACAGCAACACGTCGACGACGCCGCCGTCGAACAGCCTGACGGCCGACGAGTACAAGGACTGTGTGGCGGCCCTGGACGCCGAGAAGGGCAAGGACGCCACGCCCGCGCCTTCTCCCTCGGCGAGCGACGACGCGGCCGCCGGCAAGGACAAGGGCACGTCGGCTTCGGGTGCCGACGACAAGGGCGACAAGGCCGAGCCCGCGCCGGAGCCGTCGGCGCCCCAGTCCGGCTCGGACGCCGGGCACGCCGGGGACAAGTCCACGCCGTCCCCGTCCCCGTCCGAGAGCGGGGGCAACCTGCTGGAGGACATCGGCGACGCGCTCGGCGGGATCTTCACCGGCGGCAAGTCGGCGCAGACCCCGACGCCGACGCCGACGCCGACGCCGTCGACGTCTTCCTCGCCCGAGAAGCCCGAGGACGCCGCCAAGGACGCCTCCGGCACCGTCAAGGACACCGCCGAGAAGGCCACCGGCACGGTGAAGGACACGGCCGAGAAGGCCACCGGCGCCGCGAAGGACACCGCCGAGAAGGCGGCGGAGGGCGCGGCCGGCAAGGACGGCGACGCCGCCGCCTCGCCGAGCCCGTCGGGCTCGCCCGCCGACCCGGAGGACTGCCCGGCCGCCACGGACGACAAGGGCGGGATCGACAACAAGATCCTCGTGCCCGACGACCCGTGGTACCTGCAGGCCAGCTCGCTGACCCTGAAGGGCGCCGACTACCAGGGCGTCGTCGAGGTGAAGACGGCCAACGGCTCCACCAAGAAGGTGCTCAAGTACGTCATCTCCGACGGCACCGACATCGGCGACCTGCACCAGCTCGTCAAGGACAAGAGGTCCGGCAAGACCTACCACGTGCAGGCGGCCAAGGGCTCGACATCCACGATCCGGGACGGCAAGACGGTGATGTACACGGAGAGCATCTCGGGCAACCTGCTCGGGCTCATCCCGGTCACCTTCGACCCGGAGCACCCGCCGCCGCTGAACATCCCGTTCATCTACTTCACCAACGTGAAGGTCACCCAGGCCGGCCAGTTCGGCGGCACGCTGACCGTTCCCGGGATGCAGCAGTACGTGACCTGACCGGCCGGCCGTACAGGCCCGCCGCAAGCCTCTCCGGGAGCCGCGAAGGACTGTGCCCCCGCCGGGTTCCGACCCGGCGGGGGCACAGTCCGCTGTGAGGGACGGCTGGTGTCGCCGTCGGGCCTCCACGGCCGCCGTCGCCTTGGGGCCTCGCCGAGGAAGAGACCGAAAAGCGAGGGCGACCCCTACTTACCGGCGGGAGGGCGCCCTCGCTGTCGTAGAGCTGTTTCTGCGGCGTCAGCCGCGGCCCTCGCCCAGGTGGTGGATGCGGACCATGTTGGTGGTGCCGGGGACGCCGGGCGGGGAGCCGGCGGTGATGATCACGATGTCGCCCTCGTGGAACTGGTCCATCTTGATCATCTCCTGCTCGACCAGGTCGACCATCTCGTCGGTGCTGTTGACGAACGGCACGACGTACGGGTCCACGCCCCAACTGAGCGTCATCTGGTTGCGGGTGGACTCGTCCGTGGTGAACGCGACGATCGGCTGGGCGGCGCGGTAGCGGCACAGGCGGCGGGCGGTGTCGCCGGACTGCGTGAAGGCCACCAGGCCCTTGCCGCCGAGGAAGTCGGCGATCTCGCAGGCCGCGCGGGCGACCGAACCGCCCTGCGTGCGCGGCTTCTTGCCGGGCACGAGCGGCTGGAGCCCCTTCGACAGCAGTTCCTGCTCGGCCGCCTGGACGATCTTCGACATCGTCTTGACGGTCTCGATCGGGAACGCGCCGACGCTCGACTCGGCGGACAGCATGACCGCGTCCGCGCCGTCCAGGATCGCGTTGGCCACGTCGGAGGCCTCGGCGCGGGTCGGGCGCGAGTTGGTGATCATGGACTCCATCATCTGGGTCGCCACGATCACCGGCTTGGCGTTGCGCCGGCACAGCTCGATCAGGCGCTTCTGCACCATGGGGACCTTCTCGAGCGGGTACTCGACGGCCAGGTCGCCGCGCGCGACCATCACGCCGTCGAACGCCATCACGACGTCCTCCATGTTCTCCACCGCCTGCGGCTTCTCCACCTTGGCGATGACCGGGACGCGGCGGCCCTCCTCGTCCATGACGCGGTGCACGTCCTCGACGTCCTTGGCGCCCCGGACGAAGGACAGCGCGACCAGGTCGCAGCCCATGCGGAGGGCGAAGCGCAGGTCCTCGACGTCCTTCTCGGACAGCGCCGGGACGTTGACGGCCGCGCCGGGCAGGTTGATGCCCTTGTGGTCGGAGATGACGCCGCCCTCGATGACGATCGTCCTCACGCGCGGGCCGTCGACCTCGGTGACCTTCAGCTCGACGTTGCCGTCGTTGATGAGTACCTGGTCGCCCTTGGCGACGTCGCCCGGCAGGCCCTTGTAGGTCGTCCCGCAGATCGTCTTGTCGCCCGGGACGTCCTCGGTGGTGACGGTGAACTCGTCACCGCGCACCAGCTCCACCGGGCCCTCGGCGAAGGTCTCCAGACGGATCTTCGGGCCCTGCAGGTCGGCGAGGACCCCGATGGGCCGGCCGGTCTCCTTGGCGGCGGCCCGGACCCGGTCGTACCGGCCCTGGTGCTCGGCGTGCGTGCCGTGGCTGAAGTTGAAGCGGGCCACGTTCATGCCGGCTTCGATCAGCGCGACAAGCTGCTCGTGGGAGTCGACCGCGGGGCCGAGAGTACAGACAATTTTCGAACGGCGCATGGAGCGATCCTATCGGTTTGTTTCGCTACCGAATATTCCGGCTGGCGGAAATGACAAATGAGGAAGTCGGCGCTCAGCTGTTCTTTCCGACCAGTGCGTACGTCTGGGTGGCGATCTCCAATTCCTCGTCCGTCGGCACCACGGCGACCGCGACCCGCGCGGAGGCGGGGGAGACCAGCCGCGGCTCGTCGCTCCGTACGGCGTTCAGCTCGCCGTCGACGGCCAGGCCCAGTCCCTCCAGGCCCGCCACGGCGGCCTCCCGCACCGGTGCCGCGTTCTCGCCGACCCCGGCGGTGAAGGCGACCGCGTCCACCCGGCCGAGGACGGCGTAATAGGCGCCGATGTACTTCTTCAGGCGGTGAATGTAGATGTCGAAGGCCAGCTGCGCCTGCTCGTCGCCCGCGTCGACGCGGCGGCGGATCTCCCTCATGTCGTTGTCGCCGCACAGACCGATCAGGCCGCTCTTCTTGTTGAGAAGAGTGTCGATCTCGTCGGCGGACATTCCACCAACGCGCATCAAATGGAAGATGACGGCCGGATCCATGTCTCCGGAGCGCGTACCCATCACGAGTCCCTCCAAAGGCGTCAGCCCCATGGAGGTGTCCACGCACCGGCCGCCCTCGACGGCCGACGCCGAGGCGCCGTTGCCGAGGTGCAGCACGATCACGTTCACCTCTTCCGGCGCCTTGCCGAGCAGCCGCGCGGTCTCCCTGGAGACGTACGCGTGCGAGGTGCCGTGGAAGCCGTAGCGCCGGATCCGGTGCTCGTCGGCGGTCCGCACGTCGATCGCGTAGCGGGCGGCCGGCTCCGGCATCGTGGTGTGGAAGGCGGTGTCGAAGACGGCGACCTGGGGCAGGTCGGGGCGCAGCGCCTGGGCCGTGCGGATGCCGGTGAGGTTGGCCGGGTTGTGCAGCGGGGCCACCGGTATCAGCCGCTCGATCTCGGCGAGCACGTCGACGTCGACGACGGTCGGCTCGGTGAAGTGCTTCCCGCCGTGCACCACGCGGTGGCCGATCGCGGCCAGCTCGGGCGAGTCCAGCCCCAGTCCGTCCTTGGCCAGTTCGGCGGACACGGCCTTCAGCGCGGCCTCGTGGTCGGGTATCGCCCCGGTCCACTCCCGGGTGTCCGCACCGGCGGGGGTGTGCTTGAGCCGGGAGCTCTCCTCGCCGATCCGCTCGACGAGGCCCACGGCCAGGCGGCTGCTGTCGCGCATGTCGAGCAGCTGGTACTTCACGGACGAGGAGCCGGAGTTGATGACGAGGACGCGCGAAGCGAAGGGGGCCGAGCGAAGCTCGTCGGACAGGGCGGTGGTGGGTGACGGGTGGGCGGTCACTGCTGGGAAGCCTTCTCGATCGGGGACTGTGCCTGGATCGCCGTGATGGCGACGGTGTTGACGATGTCCTGGACGAGGGCGCCCCGGGACAGGTCGTTGACCGGCTTGCGCAGACCCTGCAGCACCGGTCCGACGGCGATCGCGCCGGCCGAGCGCTGCACGGCCTTGTAGGTGTTGTTACCTGTGTTGAGGTCCGGGAAGATCAGCACCGTCGCCTGCCCGGCGACCTCGGACTCCGGCAGCTTGGTCGCCGCGACCGACGGCTCCACGGCGGCGTCGTACTGGATGGGCCCCTCGATCCTCAGGTCGGGCCGCCGCGCGCGCACCAGCTCGGTCGCCTCGCGCACCTTGTCGACGTCGGCGCCGAAGCCGGACGTGCCGGTCGAGTACGACAGCATTGCGATCCGCGGCTCCACCCCGAACTGGGCGGCGGTGGCCGCCGACTGGACCGCGATGTCGGCGAGCTGCTCGGCGTTCGGGTCGGGGTTGACCGCGCAGTCGCCGTAGACCAGGACCTTGTCGGCCAGGCACATGAAGAACACCGAGGAGACGATCGAGGCGCCCGGCTTCGTCTTGATGATCTCGAAGCCGGGGCGGATCGTGGCCGCCGTGGAGTGCACCGTGCCCGACACCATGCCGTCGGCCAGGCCCTCCTGCACCATCAGCGTGCCGAAGTAGTTCACGTCGGAGACGACGTCGTACGCCAGCTCCACCGTGACGCCCTTGTGGGCGCGCAACCCCGCGTACAGCTCGGCGAAGGAGTCCCGCAGCTCGGCGGCGGACGGGTCGATCAGCTGGGAGTCGCCGAGGTCGATGCCGAGGTCGGCGGCCTTCTTGCGGATCTGGTCGACCGGGCCGAGCAGGGTGAGGTCGCAGACGCCGCGGCGCAGCAGCACCTCGGCGGCGTGCAGGACGCGCTCCTCGGTGCCCTCGGGCAGAACGACCCTGCGCCGGTCCGAGCGGGCCTGCTCCAGGAGCTTGTGCTCGAACATCATGGGCGTCACGCGGTCGCTGCTGGGCGCCGAGACGCGGCCGGCGAGCGCGCCGGTGTCGGCGTACCGCTCGAACAGGCCGAGCGCGGTCTCCGCCTTGCGCGGGGTGGCCGCGTTCAGCTTGCCCTCCAGGGAGAACAGCTGCTCCGCGGTCGGGAAGCTGGTGCCGGACACCGAGAGCACGGGGGTGCCGGGTGCGAGGCGGGCGGCGAGGGTGAGGACGTCGTCGCCGGGCACCTCGCCGAGGGTGAGCAGCACGCCGGCGATCGGCGGGGTGCCGGCGCTGTGCGCGGCGAGGGTGCCGACGACCAGGTCGGCGCGGTCGCCCGGGGTGACGACCAGGCAGCCGGGGGTCAGGGCGGGCAGGAAGTTCGGCAGCATGGCGCCGCCGAAGACGAAGCCGAGCACGTCCCGGGCCATGCCGGAGTCGTCGCCGATGACCACCTCGGCGCCCAGGGTGTGGGCGATCTGGAAGACCGTCGGGGCGGACAGGGCCGGCTCGTCGGGCAGGACGTAGCAGGGGACGGGGAGCCGGCCGGCGAGCTGCCCGGCGATCTCGTCCCGGTCCTCGCGGGCGACCCGGTTGGTCACCATGGCGAGGACGTCGCAGCCCAGGGTGTCGTAGGCGCGGAAGGCGTTGCGGGTCTCGGCGAGCACCGACTCGGTGGTGTGCTTGCGGCCGCCCACGACGGGGATCACGGAGGCGCCGAACTCGTTCGCCAGCCGGGCGTTGAGGGACAGCTCGTCGGGGAGCTGGGTGTCGGCGAAGTCGGTGCCGAGGACGAGGACGACGTCGTAGTCACGGGCGACCAGGTGGAAGCGGTCGACCAGGGTGGACACCAGCTCGTCGGTGCCGAACTCGGCCTGGAGGGCGGACGCCTCGTGGTAGTCCATGCCGTACACGGTGGCCGGATCCTGGGACAGCCGGTAGCGGGCGCGCAGCAGCTCGAACAGGCGGTCGGGAGCGTGGTGGACAAGGGGGCGGAAGACGCCCACCCGGTCGATCTGCCGGGTCAGGAGCTCCATGACCCCCAGCTCGACGACCTGGCGGCCGTCGCCGCGGTCGATACCGGTCACGTACACGCTGCGGGTCACGCGTGCTCTCCGTTCCTGCTCCGGGGGATCACATTCGTCTAAGGGGGTCAGAAAAATCGCCCACCGAGGTGAGCTGACCCTCTTGACAGTACCTCCGCGGATCGATAAGGCGCCCGTCTTGGTGGGCGGCGGCACCGGGATGCGGGGCATGAAACAATCGGGCAGAGGCTCACCGGCATCCACAGCGAGCAGGAGACACAGCACGATGCGTATCGGAGTACTCACCGCAGGCGGCGACTGCCCCGGCCTGAACGCAGTGATCCGGTCGGTCGTGCACCGCGCGGTCGACCACTACAACGACGAGGTCATCGGCTTCGAGGACGGGTACGCGGGCCTGCTGGACGGCCGCTACCGCAGCCTCGACCTGAACGATGTGAGCGGCATCCTGGCCCGCGGTGGCACCATCCTCGGCTCCTCCCGCCTGGAGCGCGACCGCCTGCGCGAGGCCTGCGAGAACGCCTCCGACATGATCCACGAGTTCGGCATCGACGCGCTGATCCCGATCGGCGGCGAGGGCACGCTGACCGCGGCCCGGATGCTCTCCGACGCGGGTCTGCCCGTGGTAGGCGTGCCGAAGACGATCGACAACGACATCTCCTCCACCGACCGCACCTTCGGCTTCGACACGGCGGTCGGCGTCGCGACCGAGGCCATGGACCGGCTGAAGACCACCGCCGAGTCCCACCAGCGCGTGATGGTCGTCGAGGTCATGGGCCGGCACGCGGGCTGGATCGCCCTGGAGTCCGGCATGGCGGCCGGCGCGCACGGCATCTGCCTGCCCGAGCGGCCCTTCGACCCCGCCGACCTGGTCAAGATGGTCGAGGAGCGCTTCTCCCGCGGCAAGAAGTTCGCGGTCGTCTGCGTCGCCGAGGGCGCCCACCCCGCCGAGGGCAGCATGGACTACGGCAAGGGCGAGATCGACAAGTACGGCCACGAGCGCTTCCAGGGCATCGGCACCGCCCTGGCGCACGAGCTGGAGCGGCGGCTCGGCAAGGAGGCCAAGCCGGTCATTCTCGGCCACGTCCAGCGCGGCGGATCGCCCACCGCGTACGACCGTGTCCTCGCCACCCGCTTCGGCTGGCACGCGGTGGAGGCCGCGCACCGGGGCGGGTTCGGCGGGATGACCGCCCTGCGCGGCACCGACATCGTGATGGTGCCGCTGGCGGAGGCGGTCACCGAGCTGAAGACGGTGCCGAAGGACCGCATGGACGAGGCGGAGTCGGTCTTCTAGGGACGGCACTCCACCGGTCTTCACGGTCGGCTCTCGACCGTCATCCAGAAGTGTTCGACGATCCGGTCGAGGAAGTCCCGGCCGGCGGCGCTGGCGTCGGCGGTGCCGCCGCCCCAGGTCAGGGTGGTGACCATCTGGCCCTGGTAGTCCTGGTGCAGTTGCTGGAGGGCGTGTTCCAGTACGCGCCGCTCCAGGGGCGCCAGCTTCGCCACCGGTCGGAGGTATGCCTGCCAGCGCGTGGTCACCGCGCCGCGCAGCAGGTCGGCGAGCTTCGCCTCCCGCCCCGTGACGGTGACCACGTCGGGCAGGGAGAGGCCGAGCAGCTCGGCGAGCGCGGCGGACTGCCGGTCCGTGCCGCGCCAGGTGCCGGTCTCCTCCATCCGCAGATACGCGTGGAGTTCGAGCCCGATGTGGCGGGCGACGTCCTCGGGGGCGAGGCCGCGCGTGACGCGGTGCTCGCGCAGGGTCCGCGGGCGGCCCAGGAGTTCACCGGGCGAGCACCACAACACGCCTGCGAGAGCGGTGAGTTCGGCGTTGGAGGGGGAGGTGGTCGCGCGTTCCCAGGCGGTCACCAGGTCCGGGGTGACGTAAGGCAGCCCGTACGAGACCCGCATGTCGTGGGCGACGTGCTCGGGTCCCATGCCGAGGGCGGTCCGCAGGCGGCGGGCGGCGGGGGCGTTGAAAGACAGAGGTGGGGGAAGGGGCTGGTTCTGTGGAGCAGGCGGTCGGCGCACGGCTCACAACGTAGGGGCGTCGCGGTGCGCTGACTACGGTCTGTTCGGCCAGGACCACGGATTGTAGGAAGCTACGGGTGCGGGCGGGTAACCCGCTGGCTGGAGATCGTCTTCCGGTGGGGCGGGCACGGTGGCGAGGATGGCGCCGGGGCCTGCGTTCGGTGGCTCCGGAAGGCGGTGGCAACGATGAACGGCAAGCTCAACGGGCATATTCGCGAGCGTCTGCTCGCCCCGAACTTCTGGCACCTGGCGACGGTCGGCCCGGACGGTGCGCCGCAGGTTTCGCCCATGTGGGTGGACATCGAAGACGAGTTCGTCATGGTCAACACGTCGATCGGGCGGGTGAAGGAGGAGAACCTGCGGCGCAATCCGTTCGTCTCCCTGTCCCATCACGATCCGGACAACCCCTACGATCGCGCCGAGATCCGGGGCCGGGTCGCGCGGTTCGTGGAGGGCGAGGAGGCGGAGCGGGCCATGGACCGGCTGACCCGCAAGTACATCGGCGAGGACCGCTACCCGTGGATGCTGCCCGGCGAGCGGCGCGTGATGCTGCTGATCGAACCGCTGCGGGTGCGCCGGGTCGTGGGGGTGGAGCCGTTCCGGGCGGGCGTCCTGCCGGACGGCGAGACGGGCGGTGTCACCCCTTGACCGCGCCGCCCAGCGCGAAGCCTCCGCCCAGCCGCCGGGCGACGAGGACGTACAGCACGATCACCGGCGTCGAGTAGACGATCGAGAACGCCGCCAGCTGGCCGTAGGCCACCATGCCCCGGTTGCCGAAGAACTCGTTGATGCTGACCGAGGCGGGCATCTGCTCCGGGGTGAGCAGCAGCATGAACGGCACGAAGAAGTTGCCCCACATCATGACGAAGGAGAACACGGTCACCACGGCCACCCCCGGCCCCATCAGTGGCAGCACGATCCGCAGCAGCGACTGCAACGCGGACGCGCCGTCCGTCCACGCCGCCTCCTCCAGCTCCTTCGGCACCCCGTCCATGAAGTTCTTCATCAGCCAGATGGCGAAGGGCAGTTGGGAGGCGGTGAAGAAGAAGATCGTGCCCTGCATGGTGTCGATCAGGTCGACCTGCACGAACAGTGCGTACACGGGCACCATGATCGCCGTGATCGGCAGGCTCGTCGCGAACAGGATCGTCAGCAGGAACGGGCGGTTGAGGCGGGAGCGGAAGCGGGAGAGCGGGTACGCCGCGAGCGCCGCGCACACCACCGTCAGCGCCGTCGCGCCGCCGCACAGGATCAGGCTGTTCAGCAGCGGAGTGAAGGTGACGTCCTGCGTCAGGATCGCGTCGAAGTGGTCCAGGGTGAGGCCGTCGGGGGCCTTCACCCGGAGGTCCGCGCCCGGATCGAGGGCGGACAGCACCACCCAGGCCAGCGGGAGAGCGAACGCGGCGGCGACCACCAGCAGGCCCGCGTCGGCGGCCAGCCGGCGGGACGTACGGCGGGAGGCGAAGGCGAGGGCCATGGCGGGTCAGACCTCCGTCCGCAGCAGGCGCAGATACACGACCGAGAACAGGGCGCCGACCAGGAGCAGCAGCAGGGCCACCGCGGTGCCGTAGCCGATCAGGCTGTTCTGGAAGGCCTGTTCGTACATGAACAGCGGCAGCGTCTGGCTCCTGCCGCCCGGACCGCCCCTGGTCATCACCCAGATGAGCCCGAAGACGGACAGCGTCTGGAGGGTGTTCAGCATCAGGTTGGTGCCGATGGAGCGGCGGATCATCGGCAGCGTGATGTGCCACATACGGCGCCAGCCGCCCGCGCCGTCGACCTCGGCGGCCTCCGTGATCTCCCTAGGGATCTCGTTCAGGGCGGCCGAGTAGACCAGCATCGAGAAGGCCGTGCCCCGCCAGACGTTCGCGAACGACACCGCGAGGATCGGGAGGGTGAACAGCCAGTTCTGGGAGGGCAGATGGAGCCAGTCCAGGATGGCGTTCAGGGTGCCCTCGCGGCGGAAGAAGGCGTACAGCAGAAACCCCGCCACCACCTCCGGCAGCACCCAGGCCGTGACCACGATCCCGCCGGTGAGCGTGCGCACCGGCTTCGACGCGCGCTGCATCAGCGATGCCAGGGCCAGGCCCAGGGTGTTCTGCCCGACCAGCGACGACAGCACGGTGAACACCAGGGTCAGCCATACGGCGTTGAGGAACGCCTCGTCCCGGAACGCCGTACGGAAGTTCTCGAATCCGACGAACGACGCCTCGGCCTGGCCGGTGAGCTGGAGGTCGGTGAAGGCGATGTAGACGCAGTAGGCGATCGGGCCGGCGAGGAAGAGGAGCAGGAGGATCAGGGCGGGGGAGACGGGGAGGGCGCGGGTGAGGCAGCGGCGGAGATTCGGGGGTGCGGCGGGCCGTGAAGTGGGCGGGCCCGAGGTGGCCTTCGCCGCCCCCGGGCCCGTCGCCTGTGGTGCGGCGGTGGTCACTTCTGGACCACCTGGTTGTCCGTGGCGTCCTTGAGTGCGTCGTCGTAGCCGCTCGCGGCGTCCGCCACCGACATGTCGCCCGTCGTCACGCCCTCCATCGCCTCCTGGATGGCGGTGGAGACCTTCGGGTACGCCGGGAAGGCGGGCCGGTAGTGCGTGCTGGCGACGAGGTCCGTGAAGAACTTGATGCCGGGCTGGGCCCTGACGTACGCCGGGTCGTTCGCGACGTCCTCACGGACCGCGATGCCGGAGTTGGCGATGTACCACTTCTGGGCGTTGGTCTTGCTCTGCATGGTCTTGAGGAACTCGAAGGCCAGGTCCGGGTTGCCTGCCTTGTCCGGGATCGACCAGGTCCAGCCGCCGGACATGCTCACCTTGCCGGGCGCCTGGCCGCGCTGCGTCGGCATGGCCGCGAGCCCCAGCTCCTTCGACCACTCCGGCCACTCGTGGCCGCTGCCCGCCAGCCAGTCCTGCGGCAGCCAGGAGCCGTCCAGGGCGATGCCGAGCTTGCCCTGCGGGAGCCACTCGCCGCGCACCCGGGTCATGACGTTGGGGTCGAGGGCGTCGGCCACGTCGGGGCCGAGCTTCTCCTTGTAGACCGTCTCGACGAACGCGAGGGCGTCCTCGAAGCCCTGCCCGGCGGTGCGCCACTTCTTCGACGCGCGGTCGTAGAGCGGATCGCCGCCGGCGTCGCCCGTGCCGTAGAGCAGCATCTCGAAGGTCTGCATGGTGGCGGCCTCGCCGACGGGCTTGCCGGTGTAGACGTTCAGCGGGATGACGCCGGGCACCTTCTCCTTGATCGCGCGGGCCGCGTCGAGGACGTCGTCCCAGGTCTTCGGCTGCCAGTCGGCGGGCAGGCCGGCCTTGGCGAAGATGTCCCTGCTGAACCACAGGCCGCGCGTGTCCGTGCCGTCCGGGACGCCGTACGTCTTGCCGTCCTGGCCCCTGGCGGCGTCCTTCGCCGTGTCGACGAACCGGTTCCAGTCCGGCCACTTGGCGAGATACGGGTCGAGGGGCTTGAGGTAGCCGCTGGTGATGTCGGAGTTGATGAGGAAGGTGTCCTCGTAGACCAGGTCCGGGGCGGTCCTGGGGGAGCGGAGCATCTGCTGGAGCTTGGTGTAGTACTCCGAGTCCGGGGCCTTGATCGGGACGAACTCGACCTTCTTGCCGGGGTTGGCCTTCTCGAACTGCTTCTTGATGTCCGCGAGGTAGGTGTCCATCACCTTGATGGAGTTGTCCGTGGACTGTTTGAAGGAGACCTTCACCGTGTCCGGGTCGCTGCCCGAGCCACCGCCGCAGGCGGTCAGGGTGGTGGCGGCGAGGGTGAGGGTGAGGGTGACGAGGGCCGAGCGTCGAGTGGTACGGCGGTGGGGGCGCACGGGCACGACCTCCTACGGGCGCACGTCGTTGTGGCCGGGATGGCTGCTCGGTGAAGGTAGGAGCGGTGGTCTAGTCAGGTCAATGCGTGTGCGGGGGCTGCTTGCTTCGGCTGGAGGAGGTGGTGGTCGTCTTCCGCGCGCAGGGTTGTTCTGGGCGGCGGCGTCGCTGTCACCGAAGACACCTAATAGGGCCTAGGGAGGTACTGCTGTGCCGGGGCCCGCCAGTACTCCTCTCCTGAGCCGCGGGCCCCGCCTCGCGGCCGTAGCGTGGAAGGCATGGAGCCCAACAGTGAGATCCGCGAGTTCTCGCAGTCCCGCAGGGCCCGGATCACCCCAACGAACCGGCTTGGCGTGCTTCTTCCTCGGGGTGTCGGCCCGGACCGGGTCGGGCGGACTGCGGTTACGGGGCCGCTGCCTCCTCGGTGGTGAGGAAGCGGAGGTTCTGCACGTGCTCGTTGGCGAACATGGGCACGCCGTCCGAGGCCAGGTACCAGCGCGGCTTGCCCCCGCTGTCGCGGATCACCCTGCCGTTGACGCGGAGGTTCTCGAAGGTGACGTCCTTGATGACGTGGTCGGCGTCGAGGCCGATCAGCAGTGAGGGTCCGGCATTCCTGCCGTTGTAGGTGAGGTCCTTGATGTAGACGGACTCGATGCCGCGGCCGGGTGCGGTGTTCCACTTCGGGTTGTAGGTGACGTGCATCTGCACGAGCTGGCCCCAGCGGAAGTCCTCGACGCGGATGTTGTCGAACCTGACGTCCCGGACGATGTTGCCGTCGCCGGGATTGATGGCGATGCAGCCCTGGGCGTTCATCTGTGGCTCACGGTGGTCGAGGATGTCGATGTTCTCGAAGTTCAGGTTCTCCAGCACCTCGAGGTTGTCGGGGTCGGGGTTGCCGTGCACGGCCATGTTGATCGGGTGGGCCACGTCGGCCCAGAGGGAGCAGTTCTTGACGGTGATGTTGCGGGTGTCGCCGTAGAAGTCCCAGCGGTGGGTGTAGAGGGCGATGGAGTCGTCGGAGGTGCGCAGGAAGCAGCCGTCGATCGTGACGTTCTCGGAGCAGTACAGCTGGATGCCGTCGCCCCAGCCCTGGTGGCTGAAGGCTCGCAGGTTCCTGATGGTGAGGTTCTGCGACTCGGCGATGCGGATGTTCTCGTACCGGGGGTTGAGGATCGTGATGCCGTCGATCGTGATGTTCTCGCACTTGCGGATGAACATCGCGCCCACTTTGGAGTTGTAGAGGACGCCGCGGCCGGTCAGCCGGGAGTTTTCCACCTCCTCGAATCGCACGAACGCCTTGAGGACCGCGCCGGGGGCAAGGTAGACGGTGGTGTGGCTGGGCACCGTCAGCTCCCCGTTGGCGGGCGTGTGGAAGCCGGGCCCGAAGTACATGACGTTCTTGTCGCTCTCGGCGGGTGGGTTCTCCTCGAGGGGGTTCGCGAACAGGTGCAGGCAGTCGAAGATCTTGTCGTCGACCTGGACGACGATGTTGCGGGGCCGGTCCAGGGTGAAGCGCGCGGTGCTGCCCAGCACCTCGGGCGTAATGCCGTACGAGTCCGGGCGCACGCGGAACTTCTCGGCGCCGCCCGGGTTGTAGGTGACCTCGACCTCGACGGTGCCGGAGAAGTCGAACATGGCCAGGGAGGAGTTCTGGGCCGTGTTCCTGCCGGTGACGGGATCGATCAGCGCGAGCTTGGGCTGGTGAACGCCGAGTCTCTGCCAACTGCCGCCGACCGGCCGGACCTTCACGGTGAAGGAGTTGCTGACCGGCACCTGCGGAAGGGGCGGATGGATGACAACCGTGTCCCCCGCGGAACCGGCGTCCGCGGCTGTGGGCGTGGCGGCGTGGGCGGTGCCCGCGACACCGGTGGCCAAGCTGCCTGCAGCGAGGGCGCCGGCGGCCTGGAGGGCGGTTCGCCGGGACAGGGGTGAGCTCATGAGGACTCCTTGACGGACGTGGGTGGGTGGGTGGCCGTCTGCGACCGGAGGCGGGGCCCGGCGGGCCCCCGTACATGCGGGCAGAGCGCCCACCCTTCACAGATGGGGCGTTCGGGTAGCAGGAGGCGTTTGAGGATCAGAGGGACGCTCGGGCCATGACGAAGTGGACCGTCAGGCCGAAATCTGCGGCACCGCCGAAATCTGCGCAAGGGTTCGGAGAGTTTTCGAAACAACCGGTTGCTATATCAGGGGTCGTGCGCGGTCCCGGTCGAGAGCTGGGCACGGCGTGCTCGATCGCAGGCCGACGTCCGGGCCTCGTGGCCGGCGCCAGGTGGCGGCCGCTCGGCGGCGCGGGAGCGGGTGCCCTGGGCGGCGACCTGCGGCTTCGGCGCCCGGACCGCATCCGTCCACAGGGCACGCAAGGCAGCCGCGCGGCTTGCCGTGGGCCGGCCAGGAGATCGGCGTGACTGATCAGCGGCCGCCGGGGTACCACTCGGTAGCTGTTGGAAACCGGTTGGGCACTCTTGACCATCATCTCACCGCTACGTACAACTACCCCAGGCAGGAACCGGTTACTGCCGACGGCCGGGTCAGGCGGCTCGTCCCGACGCGATCCTCCAAGGAGAGGTCCCTTCACCATGAGAGCTTCAGGAGAGCCCGAACCGACCGCCACGCACGGAGCAAACCGCCCGGGGGCGCTGTCCCGCCGGAGCATGCTCACGGGCGCGGCCCTCACTGCCGGGATGGCCGCGGCGGGGATCGGTACCGCCCGGCCGGCCCTCGCGGCGGAGGCGGGCGCCCCGGTCAGGGCGACCGCGCGCATGGGCGGCACGTCCATCACGATGGCTGTGGTGAACGGGGCGCTCCAGTGGTCCGCCACCCGGGGCGGCAAGACGGTCGTCGATGCCTCGGCCCTGGGCCTGAGGCTGGACGACGGCACTGTCCTCGGCAGCAGCGTCACCGTCACCCGGACCCGGTACCGGACCGTCCACGACACATGGTCCCCGGTGTACGGGCGCAACGCCACCGTCACCGACCACTACCAGGAGCAGTGCTGGGACTTGCAGGACACTGCTTCGGGCATCCGCTTCGGCGTGCAGATCCGCGCGTACCGTACCGGCGTCGCGCTCCGCTACCTGCTGCTCGACGAGGGCACCGTCACCATCGCCGACGAACTGACGACGTTCGCCTTCCCCGATGGCACAACCGTCTACAGCGCCCGGGACGAGGACGCCTACGTCCCGGTGGCGCCGGGTGCCATCCCGGTGACCGGAACGTCCACCACGGACACCGGCCCGCTGACCGACCTACCGCTGACCGCCACGCTCGCGGGCGGGTTCATCGCCTGTGTCTGCGAGTCCTACCGGCTGAACTTCCCCCGGCTGAAGCTCAGTTCGGTTCCCGGGCAGCCGGGCACGCTCTCCGCCTTCCTGATGGAGCACACGGCGCGCGGATCCGGACCGGTGGAGACGACGTCCACCGTCACCGCCCCGTTCGCCACGCCGTGGCGGGCGGTGGTGATCGGAGCCACGCACGCCGAACTCGTCGACAACGCCGAGCTGGTACTCAATCTGGCCCCGCCCACCGCCCTGACCGACACCTCGTGGATCAAGCCGGGCAAGGTCTTCCGCTGCGAACTGACCACCGCCGCCGGCCTCGCGGGCGTCGACTTCGCCGTGGCCCGCGGCCTGCAGTACATCGAGTACGACGGCGGATGGTACGGACCGGTCACCTCGCCCGCCACGCACCCGATTCCCGAGATCGACCTTCCCTCGGTCATCTCCTACGCCACCGACCACGGCATCGGGGTCATCCTCTACGTGGACCGCACCGCGGTGGGCGACGCGGACTCCCTGTTCGCCCTCTACCAAAGCTGGGGCATAGCGGGCGTCAAGCTGGGCTTCGTCCTCGACGGCACCCAGTCGATGACCAACCAGATCACCGACTGGGCCCGGACGGCCGCCAAGTACCAGCTGCTGATCGACATGCACGACGACGTCCGGCCCTTCGGCTACGAACGCACGTACCCGAACTACCTGAGCCTGGAAGGAGTGCGCGGCAACGAGCAGTTCCCGACCGCCACGCACAACGTGACGCTGCCCTTCGCCCGCAACATCGGCGGCCCGATGGACTACACCATCTGCTACGGCCAGTCCCGCAACAAGACGACCAACGCCCACCAGATGGCGATGGCCGCGGTGTTCTACCAGCCCCTCAACTTCCTGTTCTGGTACGACAAGCAGACGTCCAAGTATGCCAACCCCGCGAACTGGCCGGGCCTGCCCTGGTTCAACGCCGTCCCCACGACCTGGGACGAGAGCCGGACCCTGGCCGGGTCGATCGGCGAGTACGTGGCGGTCGCCCGACGAGGCGGCTCCACCTGGTATCTCGGGGCGATGACCAACGAAACGGCCCGGACGTTGTCGATCCCCCTGTCGTTCCTGGACGACGGTACGTACACGGCGACCGTCTACGCCGACGGCGAGGCGGGCAGCAGCCCGTTCCGGACCCCGGTCGTGGTCAACACCCGCACTGTCACCGCGGCGACCACGCTCGACGTGGCCATGGTGAGCGCGGGCGGCCAGGCGATCATCCTGGAGCGGAGCTGAGGCCGGGCGGCGGTCGTACGGCCGCACGATCGTCTTCCTGGCGGATCCGGATCGCAAGATTGATCACGACATCACACAAGCCCTGGACGGCTTCGCCCGTCCAAGCCTTCTGGAGGAGGTGGTCGGCTTGCCGGACCGGCAAGCCGACCACGCGCGCCGCGCCGCCCGTCTCACTGGTGCCCCTTCACCCACCGATACTGCAACTCCGGCCGCCCCACAGCCCCGTACTGCGGTCGCCGAGCCGCCCGCCCCCCGTCAACCAGGTGCTCCAGATACCGCCGTGCCGTAATCCGCGAAATCCCCACAGCCTCCGCCACCCCTGTCGCCGTAAGCCCCTCCGGACAGTTCCGCAGCGCCACAGTCACCCGCTCCAACGTCGGCCCGCTCAACCCCTTCGGCAGCGCCGCCGGGGCCGGGGCGCGCAGCGTGGCCAGCGCCCGGTCGACCTCGTCCTGGCCGCTGGCCTCGCCGACGGCGGCGTGGAACTCGGCGTAGCGCACCAGGCGGTCGCGCAGGGTGGCGAAGGTGAACGGCTTCAGCACGTACTGGACGACCCCCAGCGACACGCCCTCGCGCACCACCGTCAGGTCCCGCGCCGACGTCACCGCGATCACGTCCGTGTGGTGACCGGCGGCACGCAGCGAGCGGGCCAGCTGCAGTCCGTGCACGTCCGGCAGATGCAGGTCGAGCAGCAGCAGATCGACCGGCGCACGCTCCAGCATCCGCCGCGCCTCGGCCCCGGTGTGCGCCTTCCCGACCGCCACGAACCCCGGCACCCGCCCGATATACATCACATGCGCGTCCGCGGCGACGGGATCGTCCTCCACGACCAGGACACGAATGGGTTGCTCGCTCGTCATATGTCGCCTCCGGACACGGCGGACTGGGAGGGCTGGGGGGTGCCGTCGGGGGGCGACGGGGCAGGGGCGGACCGCGCAGGACCCGGACCACCGCCGGTCGTGCCGGACCGCGAGGGCTCGGGTTCGGCGGGCTGTGAGGGCTCGGCGGTGCTTGTGGGAGGGGCGGGCTGCTCGTGGTCGGGCTCGGGGGGGTGGGCGGAGCCGGCGATCTGCGCGCCGCTCAGGGGGCTGCCGGACCCGGCTGCCTGCCCGTGGCCCGGTGTGTTGCCCGACGCGGTGGGGCGTGAGGGTGTCAGGGGCTCCCCGTACGGGCCGCCCGGAGGCCGCAGGGCCGGGGTCGGTGCGGTGTCCGTGGGGACGGTGTCCGTGGGGGCGGTGTTCGTGGGGACGGTGTCCAGGGGGAGGCGTGCCTCGAACTGGGCGCCGCCCTCGGGGGACGCCGTCACTGACAGGTGGCCCTCGTGACGGGTCACCGCCTGGTGTACGAGGGCGAGGCCCAGGCCGCGGCCTGCGGGGCCCGCCGGTTTCGTGGAGAAGCCGCGCTGGAAGACCGCCTCGCTGTGGGCCGGGTCCACGCCCGTGCCGGTGTCGCAGACGCGCAGGAACAGCTCGCCGTCACTGGTGCACGCCGTGACCGTGACGCGGGCGCGGACGCTGCCCTGGGCCGCGTCGACCGCGTTGTCGATCAGGTTGCCGAGAATGGTCACCAGGTCACGGGCGGGCAGCGACGGCGGCAGGAGGCCGTCGTCGAGGCAACTGTTGTCCGACACCACCAGCTCCACCCCCCGCTCGTTCGCCTGCGCCGTCTTGCCCAGCAGCAGCGCCGCCAGCACCGGCTCGCTCACCGCCGCCACCACCTGGTCGGTGAGCGCCTGGGCCAGCTCCAGTTCGGCCGTCGCGAAGTCCACCGCCTCCTCGGCCCGGTCGAGCTCGATCAGGGACACCACCGTGTGCAGCCGGTTGGCCGCCTCGTGCGCCTGCGAGCGCAGCGCCTGCGTGAAGCCGCGTTCGGAGTCCAACTCGCCCATCAGAGACTGGAGTTCGGTCACGTCCCGCAGGGTCACGACGGAGCCGCGGCGCTCGCCGCCGGACACCGGCGAGGTGTTCACGACCAGCACCCGGTCCGCCGCCAGATGCACCTCGTCCACCCGCGACTCCGCAGCGAGCAGCGCCCCCGTCAGCGGCGCTGGGAGCCCCAGGTCCGCCACCGACCTCCCCACCACGTCCCCCTCGGACGACACCCCCAGCAGCTCCCGCCCCCCATCGTTGATCAGCGCCACCCGGTACTGCCCGTCCAGCATCAGCAGCCCCTCGCGCACCGCGTGCAGGGCGGCCTGATGGTAGTCGTGCATCCGGCTGAGCTCGGCCGCGTTCATGCCGTGGGTGTGCCGCCGCAGCCGCGCGTTGATCACGTACGTACCGATCGCACCCAGCGCCAGCGCGCCCCCCGCCACGACGAGCAGCGCAGTGAGCTGGCCGCTCACCCGCTGGCTGATCGCCTCGACCCGGATCCCCGCGCTGACCAGGCCGACGATCTTCTCACCGTCCCATACGGGGGTGACCGCGCGGACGGACGGGCCGAGCGTACCGGTGTAGGTCTCGGTGAAGGTCTCGCCCCGCAGGGCCTTGGCCGTGTGGCCGCGGAAGCGCTGGCCGATCTCGTCCGGGTTGGGGTGGGTCCAGCGGATGCCCTGCGGATTCATGATCGTGACGAAGTCGACCTTGGCGTCCCGCATCACCCGCAGCGCGTACGGCTGGAGCCGGGCCGACGGGTCCGCCGTACGGATCGCCTCGTGCACGGACGGGGAGTCCGCCACCGTGCGCGCCACCGCCGCGGCCTGGCGGCGCGCCGATCCCTCGGCCTGGCTGCGGTCGCTGACGTACGTGAACAGCGCGTATCCGGCGACGAGGATCGCTATCAGGACGGCCTGCATGGCGAAGAGCTGGGCGGCCAGGCTGCGGGGCCGGGGGGCGGGGATGCGCATGTCGTCAGTCTGCCTCCGTGGCTGATTATGAACTAAATGAACGGAAGGGTGACCGTGCTCACAGGGCACGCCATAGTCACGGCATTCCCCAAACCGCATCCCCCCGGGAGCCCCGCTCCCGGCTTCCCCCGGACGTGAGCCGCACGCCGGTGATGCCGACGACGTCGTCAAAGGAGGGCCGCTGTGACCAGCGCAGCCGATATGGCACCTGCCGCACCCAAAGCCAAGCGGGACCGCACCCACTATCTCTACATCGCGGTGATCATCGCGGTCGTCCTCGGCATCGCCGTCGGGTTCGCCGCGCCGGACTTCGCCAAGGAACTCAAGCCACTCGGCACGGGCTTCGTGAGCCTGATCAAGATGATGATCTCGCCGATCATCTTCTGCACGATCGTGCTCGGTGTCGGTTCGGTACGGCAGGTCGCCAAGGTCGGCAAGGTGGGCGGGCTCGCCCTCGGCTACTTCATCGCGATGTCCTTCGTCGCCCTCGCCATCGGCCTCATCGTCGGCAACATCATCCACCCCGGCAGCGGGATGCACCTGACCGAGGCCGTGAAGGGCGTCGGACACGACCAGGCCGCGGCCGCGGCCGAGGGGCCGGTCGACTTCGTGCTCGGGATCATCCCGACCACCTTCGTGTCCGCCTTCACGGAGGGCGAGGTGCTGCAGACGCTGCTCGTCGCGCTGTTCGTGGGCTTCGCGCTGCAGGCCATGGGCCGCACCGGCGAGCCGATCCTGCGCGGGGTCCAGCACATCCAGCGGCTGGTCTTCCGGGTGCTGGCGATGGTCCTGTGGGCCGCGCCCATCGGTGCCTTCGGCGCGATGGCCGCCGTCATCGGCGAGACCGGCATGGACGCGCTCAAGGCGCTGGGCACGATCATGGTGGGCTTCTACATCACCTGCGCCCTGTTCATCCTCGTCGTGCTCGGCACGCTGATCCGCCTCGTCGCCGGGATCAACCTCTTCCGGTTCATGAAGTACCTCGGCCGCGAGTACCTGTTGATCGTCTCCACCTCGTCGTCCGAGTCCGCGCTGCCGCGGCTCATCGCGAAGATGGAGCACCTGGGCGTGAGCCGCCAGGTCGTCGGTATCACCGTGCCGACCGGCTACTCCTTCAACCTCGACGGCACGATGATCTACCTGACCATGGCTTCGCTGTTCATCGCCGACGCCATGGACCAGCCGATGGGCATCGGCCAGCAGATCGGCCTGCTGCTGTTCATGATGGTCGCCTCGAAGGGCGCGGCCGGTGTCTCCGGCTCCGGCCTCGCCGTCCTGGCCAGCGGTCTGCAGTCGCACAAGCCCGCCCTGGTCGACGGCGTCGGCCTGATCGTCGGCATCGACCGCTTCATGAGCGAGTGCCGCGCCCTCACCAACTTCACGGGCAACGCCATCGCCACCGTCCTGATCGGCACCTGGACGAAGGAGATCGACAAGGAGCGGGTCAACCAGGTCCTCGCCGGACAGCTGCCCTTCGACGAGAAGACGCTGCTGGACGACCACGCACCGCACGCCGAGGCAGAAGCGTCCGGACAGGGCGGAGAGAAGGAATTCGCCAAGGCCTGACGGCGACCCAGACTCCGGGCGGCTGAGGTGCTCCCCCGTCGCTCAGCCGCCCGGTCCGGCCTCCACAACAGCATCAGCCCAGCCGGGCCGGCAGCCAGGCCAGGGGCCCGCCCAGCGGGTTCCACGGCAGGAAGGCCAGCCCCAGCCCCAGCTCCGCGCACAGCCGGAGCTGGGGTTCGCTGTCCCGTACGGCGGGCGAGTACCGGTTCTGCACCGACACCAGCCGGTCGCCGAGGACGGCGAGCGCCCGGCGGATCTGGTCCGGGTCCGTGTTGGAGACACCGGCCAGCCGGATCTTGCCCTCGCCGAGCAGCTCGCGCAGGACGCCGACCGACCTTCCACCACGTCGTCGGCGAGGACTGCTCCCGGCGCCGTTGCCTTGACGCCGGCGTCAAGCCGTACGTTCGTGGGCATGCGAATCGGCGAGCTGGCCGCGCGCGCCGGGACCACGACGCGGGCGCTGCGGTACTACGAGTCGCGGGGGCTGCTGCCCGCGCGGCGCGACGAGCACGGATACCGGACGTACGACGAGCGGGACCTGAAGCTGCTGGAGCAGATCCGCACGCTCCAGGACTTCGGGTTCGAGCTGGAGGAGACCCGGCCCTTCGTGGAGTGCCTGCGCGCCGGGCACCCGGAGGGCGACGTGTGCCCGGCCTCGCTCGCGGTCTACCGGCGCAAGCTGACCGAGCTCGACGCGCTGATCGGCGAGTTGACGGCGGTGCGGGAGACGGTGGCGCGGCAGCTGGCGCGGGCCGAGCTGGCCGCCGAGGCGGAGGTTCCGGGAGGTCCGGAACCGGTGTGCGAACTGGGAGGGCGGCAACGGTGATGGAAACGGCAGGGGTCAGGGAAGTGACCGATGAGGATTTCGCGACGGAGGTGATCGGGGCGGAGCTGCCGGTCCTGGTGGAGTTCACCGCGGACTGGTGCCCGCCGTGCCGGCAGATGGGCCCGGTGCTGAAGGCCCTCGCCTTCGAGGAGGGCGACCGGCTGAAGGTCGTACAGCTGGACGTGGACCGCAATCCGGCGACCACGAACGCGTACAAGGTGCTGTCGATGCCCACGTTCATGGTGTTCCGCGGCGGTGAGCCGGTGAAGGCGATGGTGGGTGCCCGGCCCAGGCGGCGGCTGCTGGAGGAGCTGGCCGACGTGCTGTGACTTGTGCAGGCAACAGTAAATCCCCCGAGCGGAATTGCGCTCGGGGGATTTCTTTGCGTATATTCAATGGTTCGCGACTTCAAGTCCACCGAGTCGCAAAGAAGTTCAGTGAGCACAGTATATCCGGGTGGGAGTGGAATTGTCAAACACGCCGAACACCGATTATCCGGATGATGAATTGCGGCAGGAACAGGAATTCATCGACGGACTGTACGCACGCGTGGACGCGCTGCGCGGCGACGCCGAGACCTCCGTCACGGACGCGCTCGCGCAGGGGGCCACGTCCCGGCAGGCCAAGCTGGAGCGGGACATCCTGGTCGCCGAGCGCTCCGGGCTGCTCGCCGCGCTGAACGCGGTCGACGGCTCGCTGTGCTTCGGCCGGATCGACCAGACCTCGGGTACGACCCACCACATCGGCCGGATCGGGCTGCGCGCCGACGACGCCGAGCGCACGCCGGTGCTGATCGACTGGCGCGCCGAGGTCGCCCGCCCCTTCTACCTGGCCACGGGCCACACCCCGATGGGGCTCAGGCGCCGCCGGCACATCTCCACCGAGGGCCGCCGGGTCACCGACCTGCACGACGAGATCCTCGACCTCGGCGACGAGACCCGCACCGGCCACGAGGACCCGACCGGCGACGCCGTGCTGCTGGCCGCGCTGAACTCCGCGCGCACCGGCCGCATGGCCGACATCGTGCGGACCATCCAGGCCGACCAGGACCGCATCATCCGCGCCCCGCACCGCGGCGTCCTGGTCGTCGAGGGCGGCCCCGGCACCGGCAAGACGGCCGTCGCCCTGCACCGCGCGGCCTTCCTGCTCTACGAGCACCGCGAACTGCTCGCCCGGCGGGCCGTCCTGATCGTCGGCCCCAACCCGGCCTTCCTCGGCTACATCGGCGAGGTGCTGCCCTCCCTCGGCGAGACCGGCGTGCTGCTGGCGACCGTCGGCGAGCTGTTCCCCGGCGTGCGGGCGACGGCCGCCGACTCTCCCGAGGCCGCCGCCGTGAAGGGCCGCGCCGACATGGCCGACGTGCTCGCCGAGGCCGTCCGCGGCCGACAGGCGCTGCCCGACCCGGTGATCGCCATCCAGCACGACCGCGAGGTCCTGATGCTCGACGACGGCCTGGTGAGCGTCGCCCGCGAGCGCACCCGCGCCGCCAAGCTGCCGCACAACGCCGCGCGCGAGCACTTCGAGGGCCACGTCCTCAACACGCTCACGGACCTGTACGCCGAGCGCATCGGCACCGACCCGTTCGACGGCAGCAGCCTGCTCGACGCCAGCGACTTCACCCAGATCCGCGACGAACTCGCCGAGAACCGCGAAGTGTGGTCCGCGATCGACCAGTTGTGGCCCCGGATCACCCCGCAGCAGCTCGTCTCCGGATTCCTCGCCGAGCCCGAGGGCTTCGTCTCCGACGAGGACGCCGCCGCCATCCGGCGCCCGGTCACGCGGGCGTGGACCGTGGCGGACGTCCCGCTGCTGGACGAGGCGGCCGAACTCCTCGGCACGGACGACCGGGTGGCCCGCGCCCTCGCCGAGCGCGAGCGGGAGGAGCAGATCGCCTACGCGCAGGGCGTGCTGGACGTGTCGTACGCCTCCCGGACGTTCGAGTTCGAGGACAAGGAGGAGGACGACCCGGAGGCCTCCGAGGTGCTGCTGGCGCACGACATCATCGACGCGGAGCGGTTCGCCGAGCGGCAGGAGGAAGAGGACGGCCGCAGCGCCGCCGAGCGCGCCGCGGCCGACCGCACCTGGGCGTTCGGGCACATCATCGTGGACGAGGCACAGGAGCTGTCGCCGATGGCGTGGCGGCTGCTCATGCGGCGCAGCCCGACCCGCTCGATGACCCTGGTCGGCGACCCGGCGCAGACCGCGGAGGCGGCGGGCGTGGGCTCCTGGGCGGAGATCCTCCAGCCGTACGTCGAGGACCGCTGGGAGCACACCCGCCTCGGCGTCAACTACCGCACCCCCGCCGAGATCATGGACGTCGCCGCGGCCGTGGTGCGCGCCGAGCACCCCGGCTTCCAGCCGCCCAGCTCGGTGCGGTCGACCGGGGTACGGCCGTGGGCACGCGCCACCGACGACCTCCCCGGTGCCGTCGCCAAGGCCGCGGACGAGCTGACCCCCGCCGAGGGGCGGCTCGCCGTGATCGCCCCGCGCGACCTGCACCGACGGCTGGCCGCGCGGCTGGACGGCGTGACGGCGGGCGCCGAGCCGGATCTCACGCGGTCCGTCGTCCTGTTGGACCCGCGCCAGGCCAAGGGCCTGGAGTTCGACTCGGTGCTGGTGGTCGAACCGGGGCGGTACGGCACGAGTGACCTGTACGTGGCGTTGACTCGGGCCACGCAGCGGCTCGGTGTGCTGCACACCGGTGAGCTGCCGGAAGCGCTGGCCGACGCGCTCTCCTAAGCGCCGTAGGGGTGTCTGTCTGTGCGCGGGTGCGGGTCGTATGTGGTTGCTCGCGCAGTTCCCCGCGCCCCTTGGGTTGGACAGCTTCCGCTCCTCGCAGGAATCCGGCCAGGTATAGGTGCCGTAACAGTTCACGTCACAGTCACGCGGTGAGGTCGTCGCCGGGGCGGGCCCGGCCGTGCGCGGCGAGCCGGGTCATCGTGGCGAGGGCGCGGGCCGTGGCGGGGCCGGCGCCGCCGTCGAGCATCCGCCACAGGTCCATGACCAGCTCGTCGCCGAGTTCCACCGGGCAGCCGAACAGCCTGGTGGTGACCATCAGCAGCAGCGGCCGGGTGTACTGGGCGACATCACCGGCAACATGGTCCTCAACACCCTGCTGGAGGTGCCGCGCGGCAACGCCACCGTGCGGCGCAGCCTGTCGGACGGACAGCTCGGCGAGACCCAACCGGGCCGCGCTGGTCAACCCGCCGGTCGCCAACATGTGCTCCGACCTCGCCCTGCCCCCGGACCAGCTGCCCTGGCGCTCCGGCCCGGTCGTGCGGGGCCTGCGCCTTCTCCCGGTGCGCTACGAACTGGACCCGTCCGTACACAGGCAGGCCCCGCCCTCCCGCCGGGACGGCGAGCCCTTCCAGCCCGCCGACGCCGCCTCCGGCGCCGACAGCACGGTCAGAAGCCTGCTGTCGGCGCTGCGCCGGCTGATGTTCGGCGGGAAGTAGGGGGCGTGCGATGTATCGCGAACGCGACACCAGGCCGCCGTCCTCTGCGTGAGCTCCTCGCGGTGGCCGAGAGGGACGACGAGGGGATGGAGCGTTGAACTCCAGAGCTGGTCGAGGCACTGGCCGAGCCGGAGCCCACCGGCTGAGTACGGACCCCTTAGGCGGGCCGCAGCCACACCGTCGCGAGCGGTGGCAGGGTCAGGCGGATGCTGGCCGGGCGGCCGTGCCAGGGCTGGGGCTCGGGCTTGATGGCGTCCGGGTTGGTGATGTCGCTGCCGCCGTAGCGGGCGGCGTCGGTGTTGACGGTCTCGTACCAGGCGGGCACGTCGTCGGGGACACCGAGGCGGTAGTCCTGGCGTACGACGGGGGAGAGGTGCGACACGGCCAGCAGCGGGGTGCCGTCGGCGGCGTAGCGCAGGAACGCGAACACGTTGTCGTCGGCCGCGTCCCCGACCACCCACTGGAAGCCGGACGGGTCGGTGTCGAGCTGCCATAGGGCCGGGCTGTGCCGGTACACGGCGTTGAGGTCGCGGACCAGGTCGCGCACGCCCCGGTGGTCTGCCTCGGCGCCGTAGTGCGGGTCGAGCAGCCACCAGTCCGGGCCGTGCGCCTCGGACCACTCGGCGCCCTGTGCGAACTCCTGCCCCATGAACAGCAGCTGCTTGCCGGGGTGGGCCCACATGAAGCCCAGGTAGGCGCGGTGGTTGGCGCGCTGCTGCCACCAGTCGCCCGGCATCTTCGACACCAGTGAGCGTTTGCCGTGCACGACCTCGTCGTGGGAGATCGGCAGCACGTAGTTCTCGCTGTAGGCGTACACCATCGAGAACGTCATCTCGTGGTGGTGGAACTTGCGGTGCACCGGCTCATGGGTCATGTACTGCAACGAGTCGTGCATCCAGCCCATGTTCCACTTCAGCCCGAAGCCCAGCCCGCCGAAGCCGCTCGGGCCCTTGTGATGGGTGGCCCGCGTGACGCCGTCCCACGCCGTGGACTCCTCGGCGATCGTCACGACACCCGGAGCGCGCCGGTACACGGTCGCGTTCATCTCCTGGAGGAAGGCGACGGCGTCGAGGTTCTCCCGCCCACCGTGCACGTTCGGGATCCACTGGCCCGGCTCGCGCGAGTAGTCCAGGTAGAGCATCGAGGCGACCGCGTCCACCCGCAGCCCGTCGATGTGGAACTCCTCGCACCAGTACACGGCGTTGGCCACCAGGAAGTTGCGCACCTCCCGGCGCCCGAAGTCGAACTCCAGCGTGCCCCAGTCGGGATGAGCGGCCCGCAGCGGATCCTCGTGCTCGTACAGCGCACGGCCGTCGAACTCGGCCAGCGCCCAGTCGTCGCGCGGGAAGTGCGCGGGCACCCAGTCCATGAGCACGCCGATGCCCGCCTGGTGCAGGGAGTCGACGAGGTACCTGAAGTCGTCGGGGCTGCCGAGGCGGGCGGTGGGTGCGTAGAAGCCGGTGACCTGGTAGCCCCATGAGCCGCCGAAGGGGTGCTCGGCGACCGGCATCAACTCGACGTGCGTGAAGCCGAGGTCCTTGACGTACGCGGGCAGCTGCTCGGCGAGCTGCCGGTACGTCAGCCCCGGTCGCCAGGACGGCAGGTGGACCTCGTACACGGAGAATGGCCCCTCGTGGGCCGGGGTCTCGGCGCGGCGCTCCAGCCACTGAGCGTCGCCCCACTCGTACGCCGACGACGTGACGACGGACGACGTGTTCGGCGGCTCCTCCGTACGGCGGGCCAGCGGATCGGCGCGCAGCGTCTTCGAACCGTCCGGCCGGGTGATCTCGAACTTGTACAGTTCGCCCTCGCCGATGCCGGGCACGAACAGCTCCCACACCCCGGACGAGCCCAGCGAGCGCATCGGGTACCCGGTGCCGTCCCAGAAGTTGAAGGTGCCGGCCAGGCGCACGCCCCGCGCGTTCGGCGCCCACACCGAGAAGCGGGTGCCGGACACGCCCTGGTGCGTCATCGGGTGCGCACCCAGCACCTCCCACAGCTGCTCGTGCCGGCCCTCCCCGATCAGATGCAGGTCCAGCTCGCCCAGCGTGGGCAGGAAGCCGTAGGCGTCCTCGGTGTCCTGGACCGTCCCGTCGTACGCCACGAGCAGCCGGTACGCCGGGACCTCGCGCAGCGGCACCAGCGCCGAGAAGAAACCCTCCCCGTCGTTGTGCAGCTCGGCCCGCAGGTCCCCGGCGACGACGGTCACCGACAGGGCGTACGGCCGGAAGGCCCGGAAGGCGACCCCGCCGGGTACCTGGTGGGCGCTGAGCACGGAGTGCGGGGCGTGGTGCGTGCCGTCGAGCAGCCGCGCCCGGTCGGCGGCGTCCACGTCGGGCGAGACGGCGACCTCCACGTCCGGCACGGCCTTCTGCGCGGCGACCTTCTTGGCGACGGGAGCGGTCTTCTTGGCGGTCTTCTTGGCGACGGCCTTCTTCGCCGCGGTCGCCTTCTTGGCTGGGGTCGTCTTCTGGGCGGTGGTCTTCTTTGCCGCCGTTTTCTTGCTCACGGCCTTCTTCGCGGCGGTCTTCTTCGCCGGCGGCTTCTCGGCGGGCGCCTTCTTCGCCGTGGCCTTCTTGGTGACGGCCTTCTTCGCCGCGGTGGCCTTCTTGGCCACCGCCTTCTTCGCGGCGGCCTTCTTCACGGGCGTCTCCTCGGCCGCGGTCATCTTCGCGGCCGTCCTTTTCGCCGGCGCCTTCCTGGCCGTCGTCTTCTCCGGTTCGGCCGCCTTCTGCGCGGCGCTCTTCTTCGGGTCCGAACCGCTGGACTCGGGGCGGGGGGTCACGGGCGGGGCCTCCTCGGCGAAGGTGAGGTGAGAGGGACGGGATAGGTGGGACAGGTTCAGGTGAGCGGCGCCGCGGCGCCGGCGTCCGCTGCCAGGCGGCGTATCGCGGACAACGGCACGGGGAGCCAGTCCGGACGGTGCCGGGCCTCGTACAGGACCTCGTACACCGCCTTGTCCGTCTCGTAGGCCCGCAGCAGCACGGCGTCACCGCGCGGATCCGGGCCGCCGGCCTCCGCGTACCCGGAGCAGTACGCCTCCCGGCACGTCTCGGCCCAGCCCGGCTGCGGCGGGTCGGCCGAGTACGCGGCGTAGTCGAACGAACGCAGCATGCCGGCGATGTCCCGCACCGCCGGCTGCGGCATCCGTCGCTCGGCCAGCGGCCGGGCCGGCTCGCCCTCGAAGTCGATCAGCGACCACTGCCCGGACGGCGAGCGCAGGCACTGCCCGAGGTGCAGATCGCCGTGGACGCGCTGCGCGGTCCAGGTGCGGCCCGCGTCGGCCAGCTCGCCGACCGCCGTGAACGCCGTGTGCAGCCCGGTCTCGTACGGCGCCAGCGCGGGCACCGCCTGCACGGCCGTCACCAGCCGCTCCACCATGCCGGCGACCAGCTGCCGCAGTTGCGCGTGGCCCAGGGAGACCATGGGCAGCGCGCGGGCCAGCGCGGTGTGCACCTCGGCGGTGGCCCGCCCGAGCGCCCGTGCCCCGGCGGTGAAGTCCTCGCCCTTGGCCAGCGCGCGCAGCGCCAGCTCCCACCCGTCGGTCGCGCCCTGCACATACGGCTGGAGCACGCCCAGGACGTACGGCTCGTCGGAGAAGTCGGCCGAACCCACGGTGGCCGTGGCGTCCGCGGAGTCCCTGGGGTCTGCCACCATCCAGGCCACCGGCGCCGGCACCCGCGGGCACCCCTCGCGGGCCAGCGCCAGCGGAAGCTCCAGGTCAGGGTTGATCCCGGGCACGATCCGGCGCAACAGCTTCAGGATGAACGTATCTCCGTAGACGACCGACGAGTTCGACTGTTCGGCGGTCACCAGCCGCGGTACGAGGCCCGCCCGGACCTCCTGGTCCCGCTCCCGCTCGAAGCGCAGCCCGCCGATCCGGGCCCGGGTGCGCAGCGCCTCCAGGAGCAGTTCGGCGGGCCGGGTGTCGTACAGGGCGTCGTAGACCGTGCGTCCGGTCAGCGGGCCCTCGGTCACATGCCCGATCAGCGCGGGCGCCAGCCGTGGCGGCAGCGCCTCGCGCACGCCTATCAGGAGCTGGTAGCAGTCGCCGGGCTGCTCGGTGCCGCCCGGGCCCGGACCGAGCGGCTGATGGGCGCGCACGAGCAGGTGGTAGAGGCCGAGGCGGGTCGTGGCCGGCAGCAGCTCGGTGGCCGCGACCAGCGAAAACCCGGTGACCGGGCGTCCCTTGCCGGCGAACCAGCGCTGCCGCGGCAGCCACTCCCGCAGCAGCGGATCCAGTGACGTGAGGAGGCCGGGACCGGTCGTGCTGGAACGTGTGACGGTTTCCGCCATTGCGTCACGTCCTTTCCCCGGGGTGGTCGGGGTGTTACTGATGCGTGCCCAGGGTGGGGCGGAGAAAACCGCCCCACCCTCAATTGCGGCCAGGGGCCATCACCGGCGAGTTGCGGAGCCGGAACCATTGACGTTCACGCCGCCCGGATCGGCGGCGTGTCCTACCCGATCGCTCGGCAAGGTTTCACGCGTTGAACGCGCGCTGTTGATGACCGGGCCGCCCGGCGGGCTCGGGTTCTGGTAACCAGAACGGCGTACCGTATCACTACTCACCGTGCTCTCGCCGCAACCGGAACCAGTAGAAGCCGTGGCCGCCGAGGGTCAGCAGATACGGCAGATCTCCGACGGCCGGGAAGCGGACCCCGCCGAACAGCTCGACCGGATGCCGTCCGTTGAAGGCGCTCAGGTCCAGCTCGGTGGGCTGCGCGAACCGTGAGAAGTTGTTCACGCAGAGCACCAGGTCGTCGTCGTACTCGCGCAGGAAGGCCAGCACCGCCGGGTTCGACGACGGCAGTTCGGTGAATGAGCCCAGGCCGAAGGCGACGTTCTGCTTGCGGATCTCGATCATGCGGCGGGTCCAGTGCAGCAGCGACGACGGCGAGGCCATGGAGGCCTCGACGTTGGTGACCTGGTAGCCGTAGACCGGGTCCATGATCGTCGGCAGGAAGAGCCGCCCGGGGTCGCTGGAGGAGAAGCCCGCGTTGCGGTCCGGGGTCCACTGCATCGGGGTGCGGACGGCGTCGCGGTCACCGAGCCAGATGTTGTCGCCCATGCCGATCTCGTCGCCGTAGTACAGGATCGGCGTGCCCGGCAGGGACAGCAGCAGGGCGGTGAACAACTCGATCTGGTTGCGGTCGTTGTCCAGCAAGGGTGCCAGTCGGCGCCGGATGCCGATGTTGGCGCGCATGCGGGGATCCTTGGCGTACTCGGCCCACATGTAGTCGCGCTCTTCGTCGGTGACCATCTCCAGGGTCAGCTCGTCGTGGTTGCGCAGGAAGATGCCCCACTGGCAGCCCGACGGGATGGCCGGGGTCTTGGCCAGGATCTCGGAGACCGGGTAGCGGGACTCGCGGCGCACGGCCATGAAGATGCGCGGCATGACGGGAAAGTGGAACGCCATGTGGCACTCGTCGCCCCCGGAGGGGAAGTCGCCGAAGTAGTCGACGACGTCCTCGGGCCACTGGTTCGCCTCCGCCAGCAGCACCCTGTCGGGGTACTGCGTGTCGATCTCCTTGCGCACCCGCTTCAGGAAGGCGTGCGTGGCCGGGAGGTTCTCGCAGTTGGTGCCCTCCTGCTGGTAGAGGTACGGCACCGCGTCCAGCCGGAACCCGTCAATGCCCAGGTCCAGCCAGAACTTCAGCGCGGAGATCATCTCCTCCTGGACGGCCGGGTTCTCGTAGTTGAGGTCCGGCTGATGGGAGAAGAACCGGTGCCAGTAGTACTGCTTGCGGATCGGGTCGAAGGTCCAGTTGGACGCCTCGGTGTCGACGAAGATGATCCGTGCGTCCTGGAACTGCTTGTCGTCGTCGGCCCACACGTAGTAGTCGCCGTAGGGCCCGTCGGGATCCTTGCGGGACTCCTGGAACCACGGGTGCTGGTCGCTGGTGTGGTTCATGACGAAGTCGATGATCAGCCGCATGCCGCGCTGGTGGGCGGCGTCCACGAACTCCACGAAGTCGGCGAGGTCGCCGAAGTCGGGCAGGACGGCGGTGTAGTCGGACACGTCGTAGCCGCCGTCGCGCAGCGGGGACTTGAAGAACGGCGGCAGCCACAGGCAGTCCACGCCCAGCCACTGGAGGTAGTCGAGCTTGGCGGTCAGGCCCTTCAGGTCGCCGATGCCGTCGCCGTTGCTGTCCTGGAAGGAGCGGACGAGGACCTCGTAGAAGACGGCGCGCTTGAACCAGTCTGGGTCCCGGTCCCTGGCGGGAGTGTCCTCGAAGGTGTCCTGAACGGGTTCGTTGACGATCATCGTGTGGGTGACCCTCCGATCTGCGGGTTGGACGGTCGCAGAACCGAGAAGACATGCGCGGGCCGGAGGCCCGGTTCGAGGCGCACGTAGTTGGCCCTGCCCCAGTGATAGGTCTCTCCGGTGAGCTCGTCGCGCACCGGCATCGACTCGTGCCAGTCCAGGCCGAGTTGCGGCATGTCCAACGAGACCGTGGCCTCCTGGGTGTGGTGCGGGTCGAGGTTGACGACCACCAGAACCGTGTTCGACCCCTGCCGCTTCGAGTACGCGATCACCTCCTCCTTGTCCACGTGGTGGAAGTGCAGGTCGCGCAGCTGCCGGAGGGCCGGATGCTCGCGCCGGATGGTGTTGAGGCGGGTGATCAGGGGGGTGATGGTGCGGCCCTCGCGTTCGGCGGCCTCCCAGTCACGCCGTTTGATCTG
>NZ_JACTVI010000034.1:0-54896 GCF_014495685.1 Streptomyces sp. TRM68367
ACCCCAGCGACCTCGCCAGCTACGTCATGCACGCGACATCCCAGGCCGCCGAGCACGACACGCCCCACTAATTCATCGACAGGCCCGCGCGTGTTACCAGGAGGTCAACGGGTCGGACGCGACAACAGCTTGGGAAGTTTCTGTTATCGGTTGCCCGCCCGGCTCGTCTCCGGTGGTGTGCGCAGCCTCACCCATACAACAGCAGCGGCCGCCGGCGCCCTCGCGGCGGTGGCCGCCCTCACCGTCACCGCTCCTCCGGCGGCAGCCGCCGGCCCCCGGGACGTCACGGCCGACGTGCTCGCGGACCGGGACGTGACGCTCAGGGGCGACACCGTGGTCACCGTGCCGTCGGGGACGACGACGTACGACGGCACCTTCCGCGGCGAGGGCACGCTCACCGTGCGCGGCACCGGGACGCTGGTCCTGACCAGGGACAGCGACTTCACGCTGCCGAAGTCCCGGCAGCGGCAGGTGGTGCGGACGCAGGGCGGTAACCATCCGTACGTCACCACGGCCGCCCCCGACCCGCCCGCGGTCACGGTCGAGCGCGGGGCGACCCTCCAGTACGGCAACGGAGGCACGACCGGGCTGATCGGCCACTTCCCGTACAACACCCCGGCGTTCCGGCTCAACCAGGACAACATCCGGGTGGACGGCACCCTGCGGCTGTCCCTGAAGAGCGCCTACAACCTGGGGACGGTCAGCGGTTCCGGGCTCATCACCCAGCCGAGGTTCCTGTGGGGCACCTGGGACCTGTCGGGCACGCACTCCTTCTCCGGGGTGATCGACAACGGGACGCAGGTCAACGCCGGACGGCCGGAGTACGCCACGTCCCTGCCCCGCGTGCGCAAGGTCCTCAACCAGGGCACCTGGACCGTGGACACCCCGCTGGGCAGGACCGTCCACATGGGCATGGACTTCTACCAGCGCGAGTACGGCAGCGACATCAACGTCCAGTCCCGGCCCGGCGGCAAGGTGATCCTCACCGGCCAGTACAGCTGGTCCAACCAGGGTGGCGACACCGACCCGTCGCTCAGCGACCCCGCCCTCAACTGGACGCCCGCGCGCAAGAACATCAACAAGCGCGGCACCAACATCAAGGGCGCCGACGTGCAGTGGGGCGACGGGACGACCGACAAGATCTTCATGCCCGGCACTGCGGAAACCGTATACATCAATCTGCTGGCGGCCCGCTCCCGTTCCCGGCTCACCTTCGACTACTACGGCCCCGTGACGCTCGGCGCCCCCATCGGCGGCGGCAGGTTCCACGACACGCTGGCCGCGCCAGGCGCCGGGGACGTCGTCATCGCGGGCACGCGCGGAAACGACGTCACCTTCGCGGCCGTCCAGTACTACAACGGCTCGACGACCGTGGAGAAGGGCGCTGTGCTGCGGCTGGGCAGCGGACGGCCGGGCGGCGACGGCGGGCTGTACACCAAGGGCGACCTCTGTCGGATCGTCAACGACGGCTCGCTCGTCCTGCGCAACCCGAGCAAGCCCCTCACCCTGTCCCGGATCAGCGGCGGCGGCTCGCTCACCCAGTCCGGTGCCGCCACCACGACCCTGACGGGCCGCGCGGTGACGTACACCGGGGCGACCACCGTCAGCAAGGGCACCCTCAGGCTGCGGGACGGGGCGAGTCTCGCCCGCAGCAGGGCGATCCGGCTCACCTCGCCGGGAGCCCGGCTGGACGCGGGCCCGGCAGGGCTGCGGGTCACGACCACCCTCACCGGCAAGGGCACGGTCTCGGGCGCGGTGACGAACGCGGGCGTCGTCGCGGGCGGCCTCACCGTGCGCGGCGACTACACGCAGGGCCGCGACGGGAACCTGATCCTGCGGGACAGGCCGCTGACGGTGACGGGTGCGGTGCGGCTGGCCGGGGACCTCGACATCACGGCCGCCGCCGGCCGGACCGGGCCCGCACGCGAGATCACCGTGCTCGACCACGTGGGCCGCGCACGGACCACCGGCGCGTTCACCGGCCTGAAGGAGGGTGCGCGGCTGAAGCTCGGCGACGCCACGTACCGGATCAGCTACCGCGGCGGCGACGGCAACGACGTCGTTCTGACCGCTGCCACCGCCTCCGCCCGCCCCTCCTCCGCCGCCGCCCGCGACGCGTCCCCGTCCCCCGACGCCGTCACGACCCGCAGCGCGGGCGCCTCGGGCCCCGGCTTCGGCTGGTGGCCGTACGCCCTCGGCGCCGGGCTGCTCGGCGGGATGCTGGTGCCGATGACCCGCCGCCGGCGCGGCGGCCGACGGCGCGGGCGGCACGCCGCGCACGGGTAGGCACACACAGCTGCCGGGGTGCCGGTGGCCGCCGGCCGCGGGGGTACGGGCGGCCGCCGGCGTCCGGGCGCCAACGCCCGGCGGCGCGACGGGCCTGCGGACGCCGCCCGTCGGCGCGGCGGGCCTACGGACGCAGGCGCACCGCCAGTGAGTACAGCCGGGTGATCTGTTCGCCGCTGCCGTTGTCGTCGGAGATCAGGTACAGCGGGTGCCATCCCCGGTTGGGGCCGGAGGTCCACGGCTTGCCGAGGGCCATGCCCTCCACGTTGTCGAGCAGCGGGTTGATCTGCGCCGACCCGGGAGTGGCGACCGCACCGGGGCCGCCCGCCGGGCAGTCGGCCAGGGTGAGGACCTGCTCCTCACGGGCGAAGACGTCCGCGGACCGGCCGTAGAGGGAGTCGTCGTCGGTCACATCCCGTGCCTTGTCGAGGGAGAGCTGCACGACGCGTACGGAAGTCCCGAGACCGGCCGTGTAGTTGCGTTCCAGGGCGAGGAGTCCGCCCTTGTCGTCGAGGGCGACCAGCTCCACCAGGTTCATTCCGTCACCGGACAGGTAGGCGTACTGCCCGTCGGGGGTGTAGGAGCCGCCCGGCGTGCCCGTGTAGCGCTGGATGCGGATGATGCCCCGGCCGCGTTTGTCGCCGTCCTTGGCCAGGGGTGCCTCCCAGCCCGCGTAGAGGTGGCGGCCGCCCGGGGAGACGGCGAGGGACTCGATGCTGCGCCCTATCTGGGCGCCGCCCCGCGGCCAGTACCGCAGGTCCTCGGGGATCGGGAAGTCCTGGCCGACCTGCCGGCCGGTCGAGATGTCGAAGCGGCGGATGGCCGGGCCGGTCTCGGAGCCGATCAGCATCGTCCGGCCGCCCTTCTCGACGACCAGGGCCTCCCCGTCGTACCACTCGGGGTACTCGCCGCCGTTCGCCCGGCGCAAGGTGTCCGCCGTGTCGGCCTTCGGCCGCAGGTCCGTCGGAGTGCCGAGGGTGAGCGGGAAGACTCGTCCCGGGGAGTTGTCGGCGAGGGCGAGGGCTTTGACGACCGGTCCCTCGGAGACCAGGGCGAGGGAGGAAATGCCCTCGACGGGCTCGTAGTCGACCTGTTTCTTGTCCAGGTCGTCGGAGTGGTCGAGCAGGATCGCCCGGGGCTGCGCGTCGTCGTCGGACGCCCCGCAGCTGCCGGTCGCGGGAGCGGGGTGCCGGTCGTGCCACCAGTCGACGGCCGGCGGCACGCCCAGCCCGAGGGCGAGGCCGGCCGTCCCGGCCGCCAGCGACCACACGAGGGTGCGGATCCGGCGCGGTGGGGCGGCGGACGGCGCGTCCGGCGGGGCCAGCGGCGGGAGGACGGCCACGTTGCGGACGAACTCCAGCAGGCCGACCCCGTTGCGGTCCTCGTCCTGGGGCTCCTGCGGCACCTCGGGCTGCATGCCCGCCATGCGCTCCTTGACCGCAAGGAACAGGGTGTGCAGGCCCAGCATCGGCGGCCCGTCCGGCAGCCCCTCGCGCATGACGTCCACGAGGGCGCCGGTGAAGACGCTGCACCGCCGCGGATCCCGGGTCATGGACTTCCGGTCCCGCGGAGCGGAGGTCATGACGTACGAGCCGTTGACGTCGCGCAGCGTCTCCACGGCGGCCTCGCTGCCCCGCCTGCCGGCGTCGGCGCCGGCCATGTCGGTCAGCGCTCCGCCGCTGTAGCAGCAGTCGAGGATCAGGACCCGGCGGAGCGCGGCGCCCGTGTCCCGGATGGCGCGGCGTACGTCGTGGGCGCGGACGCAGGTGTCCGGCTGGTCGTCGACCGAGCCGGGCAGGGTGAGCATGAGCTGTTCGTCGGGGCCGTCGAGGATTCCGTGACCCGCGTAGTAGACGATCAGGGTGTCCTCGGCGCGCTCGCCGGCCTCCCGGATCGGTCCGACCAGGGCGGCCGGGGCCGTCGGGTTGGCGACGACGGTGATCCGGTCCTCGGGGATCCCCCAGATCTCCTCGTCCGTCAGCACGGCCCGCAGTGCGGTGAGATTGCGGCGGACGCTGGGCAGCGAGTCGCGGTACGCGTAGTCGTCCACGCCGATCAGGACGCAGGCGGAACGCCGGGGATCCATGCGGGACGCGCCGCCGTCGGGTTGCGTGCCCGTGGTGCCGGTGGTGGCGGTCACCGCCCGCCCTCCCCCGGGGCGTCCTCGCCGGAGCCGTCGCCCGGGGCGTTCTCGCCGGAGTCGTCGCCCGGGGCGTTCTCGCCGGAGTCGTCGCCCGTGTCCGCCCGGAGCCTGCGCAGGAGGTCCTCCGCCTCGGCCGGGTCCGCGCCGATGACCTGGATCGTGAGCGGGCCCCTGGACCGGCGGCTCTCGCGCCAGGCCAGGTACGACAGCGGGAGCTGGGCCAGGGCGGCGGCGGTGGACAGCACCGTCAGCACCGCCTGGAGGTCGGTCCCCATGCTTCCCGGAGAGTCGGCGGCGACCCGCTCCACGCGGACGTGGCCGCGCAACGCCCGGTCGCCCGACAACCACCTGTACAGAGAACCGAGTTGAGCCTCACGGTCTTGCCCGGTCGCCTCGAACCTGATCTCCATTCACCCGCTCCTCAGTGGCCCGGTCCGACGCTGCGCTCGCTCCCGTACGTTTGGTACCCACACCCTCGGATCGCACACAACTGTCGTGCGCTGCCCATGAGTTCGAAAAGGATCCGGAACACGGCGGGCCGGACGCCCCGTGCGGCCGGAATCGTGTGCGACCGCCCCGCGGTGCACCGCGGTCAGCGTGCGCTCGGTGCCTGCGGGAAGCCCAGGAGGGGGGCCAGGGTGCGGGCCTCGGCGGCCCAGTCGGCCAGGAAGGCGAGGGTCAGGCCGCGTTCGTGGTAGCGGCGTTCGGCGGAGACCGTGCGCCCGCCGCCGTAGTCGAGCTGCTCCTCACCCGCGCGGGCCAGCATGAGCGGGGTGAGCCAGTCGTACTTCACCGCCGAGGCGCACACCGCGAGCCGTACCAGCCGCTCCTCGCCCCGCCAGCCGCCCGCGCGCAGGCCCTGCACATAGGCGTCGTAGGCGGCCTTGGCCAGTTCGGGCAGGCGGGCGGCCGGGACGAACAGGTCGAAGACGGAGTCGGGCAGGTAGTTGCCCAGGTCCTCGCCGAGCGCGCCGTCCCCGGCGAACGCCCAGTCGAACAGGACGCTGCCCGAGACGCCGTCGGAGCGGAGGTTGGCCGGCCAGTGGTCGAGGTGGCACATCGCGCGCGGCAGACTCTCCATCACGGTGAGGAACCACGCGCGGTCGTGCTGGAGGCGGACCATGTCCTCGCGCAGCCCGGGCGGGAAGTGGTCGCGGACCAGGGGCTGTTCCCAGGCCCCGTCCTCGTCCAGGAGGTCCCGGCCGGTGGTGTTGCCGCCGGTGTAGTCGCGCAGGAACCGCCGCGACAGCCACGGCCGTCCCTCCCCCGCGCCCACGGCGCCCTGGGCCACGCCGAGTCGGCGGGCGTGCTCGATGTGCCGGGCGAGCGGCCAGGACGTCGCCGGTTCGCCCCGCACGTCCTCCAGCCACAACGCCACGTCACCGTCGGCGCGTTCGACGCGGGTGAGCAGCCGGGGCGCGCGGATGCCGTACGGCTCCCAGGCCTGGGCGAGCCCGGAGTCGTACACGTAGGCCTCGCGGCGCCAGAAGTTCCAGTGCGCCGGGTCGTTGGAGGCGGACCACTTGACGCTGGTCTCCTTCGTCCGCGTCAGCACCTTCACCACGGCCGAGCGGCCGCCGTCCCGCACGCGCCACACCCCGGCGGTGACGCCGTTGAGCGGGTTGTGCGTGAGCGGCTCGCAGACCGCCTGTCCGGGCGGCACGCCCAGGACGTCGCGGATCTCGTGGTGCGGAACGTGCGGCTCGTACGGGACGTGCGGGACGTGCGGGACGTGCGGGACGTGCGGGACGTGCGGGACGTGCGGGACGTGCGGGACGTGCGGGACGTGCGGGACGTGCGGGAGAACGGTGTCGGGCATCCCCCGATGCTATGCGGGCGCCCCTTGCTCTGCGGGCGCCCCTTCGGTGTCCTTGCGTCCGCGCAGCCACACGTACACCGGGATCCCCGCGAACAGGAACAGCACGCCCTGGTAGACGGCCGCATACCCGGCGCCCGCGATCAGCCAGAACGAGAAGGCGAACGCGAGGACGGCGACGGTCAGGTCGCGTACCAGGCCCGCGGGGCGCACACGCGCGCGGGTGCCCCTGGCCAGCCAGTACAGCTGCGCCGCGGCGGACAGCAGGTACGGCACGCAGCCGGTGAAGGTGGTGATCAGCACGAGGACGCGGAAGGTGGTGTCCGGGCCCGCCGTGTAGTTGAGAGCGATGAGGACCGTGCCGAGGACCACACAGGCCAGCACGCCGAAGCCGGGGACGCCGCCCTTGCCGGTCCGGGCGAACGGCGCCGGGAAGAGGCCGTCGCGTGCGGCGGCGTACGGCATCTGCGCGGCCAGCAGGATCCAGCCGTTGAGGCAGCCGGTGATCGAGACGACGGCGACCAGCGCGATCGCGGTGCCGCCCCAGGAGCCGCCGGTGATCGCGTTCACGGCGGCGGCGAACGGGGCGCCGGAGTCGACGAGTTGCCCGTGCGGGACGAGCCCGAACACGGCGATGGTGCCGAGGACGTAGACGAGGGCCGAGCCGAGGGTGCCGAGGACGCTGGCGCGGCCGACCGTGCGCTCGGGGTCGCGGACCTCGCCCGCGCTGACCGCGGCCGACTCCACGCCGAGGAAGCTGTACAGCAGCAGCGCGGCGGAGGCGGCCAGCGCCCCGGGCACGCTGTCGCCGGAGGCGTTGAACGGGCCGAAGTTGTCCGTGTCGACGAAGAACAGGCCGACGGTGGCGAGCAGGAGGAGCGGGACGAACTTCAGTACGGTGCTGACGATCTGCACCGTCCCGACCCACCGGGTACCGGCGAAGTTCGCGGCGGCCGGCAGCCAGAGGGCGGCCAGCGCGACGACCGCCTCCAGGGTGTGGTTGCCGTGCAGAGGTATCAGGACATCGACGTACCCGACGACCGCGACGGCCAGCGCGGCGATGCTGACCCAGCACATCGTCCAGTACGACCACGCCGACAGGAATCCCGCGAACTCGCCGAACGCGTCGCGCGGGTAGACGTACAGCCCGCCGGTGACGGGGCTGCGCCGGGCCAGCCTGCCGAAGAGCAGCGCGAGGACGACGGCGCCCACCGACAGCACGAGGAAGGCGAGCAGGCTCACCGTGCCGTACGGGGCGACGGTGGCGGGCAGCGCGAAGATGCCGCCGCCGATGATGTTGCCCATGACGAGGGCGGTGGCGGTGGTGAGGCCGAAGGTGCGGCGGGGCGTCCTGGCCGGGGGCGCGGCCGGCTCGGGCTCGGTGGCGTCGGTGGTGCTGGGGGCAGTCATGGCACTTCCGGGTTCTGGATGTCCGCGAGGGTGTTTGGCTTTCCGCTGGGAGCGGCGGAAGGGGTGGGGACGGGGAGGAGCGTGATCGTAACCCGGAGTCCCACATGCTGGGCACCCCGTTCATGTAATGGACACATACGTGGGTCGCGGCCGGTCTCGACTAGCGTCGGGGGCATGACCAGCGACACCCCCGAGACCCGTCCCGCCCTCGCCGACGCCCTCGCCGCGCGCACCGTCGTCCTCGACGGCGGCATGTCCAACCAGCTGGAGTCGGCCGGGCACGACCTGAGTGACGAGCTGTGGTCGGCGCGGCTGCTCGCCGAGCGGCCCGAGGCAGTCACCGAGGCGCACCTCGCCTACTACGAGGCGGGCGCGGACGTGGCGATCACCGCCAGCTACCAGGCCACCTTCGAGGGCTTCGCCCGGCGCGGGATCGACCGCGAGAAGGCGGCCGAACTCCTCACCCTGAGCGTGCGGTCGGCCCGGGATGCGGCCCGCCGGGCGGAGCGGGTGCGTCCGCTGTGGGTGGCGGCCTCGGTCGGGCCGTACGGGGCGATGCTCGCGGACGGCTCCGAGTACCGCGGCCGGTACGGGCTCACGGTCGGCGAGCTGGAGCGGTTCCACCGGCCGCGCATGGAGGTGCTGGCCGCGGCCGGGCCGGACGTGCTCGCGCTGGAGACGGTGCCCGACGCGGACGAGGGCGCGGCGCTGCTGCGGGCGGTGCGCGGGCTCGGGGTGCCGGCCTGGCTGTCGTACACCGTCGACGGCGAACACACCCGGGCCGGGCAGCCGCTGGAGGAGGCCTTCGCGCCGGCCGCCGAGGTGGACGAGGTGATCGCGGTCGGCGTCAACTGCTGTGCCCCGCACGACGTGGAGGCCGCGATCGAGACCGCGGCGCGTGTCACGGGCAAGCCGGTCGTCGTGTATCCCAACAGCGGTGAGTCCTGGGACGCCGGGGCCCGGACCTGGAGCGGCCGGTCCACCTTCACCGCCGAGCAGGTCAAGGCGTGGCGGGACGCGGGGGCGCGGCTGATCGGTGGCTGCTGCCGGGTGGGGCCGGACGCGATCGCGGGCATCGCGCGGACCCTGGCGACGGTGTAGCCCGCCCGCCGTCCGGGACTCGGGTACGCTCTGCGCGGCCAAGCCACTCGTGCCGCCCCTCCCCTGCTGCTAGCCTCCGCATCGGGAACCGGTTGTCACTGGCGTTGCCACCGGTCCCCGCGGGGGTGGGCAAGTGTGCCCGGGAGAGGGGCGAGGCAGGAATGACCAGGAAGAGCGAGGAAGCGAGCCGCAGCACTATCCGGGACGTGGCGGCCCGCGCGGGGGTGTCGGCGTCAACGGTGTCGCGGGTGCTCGGGGGCGTGTATCCGGTGAGCGCGGCGACACGCGCGCGCGTGATGCGGGCGGTGCGCGACCTCGACTACGTGGCTGACGCGCGCGCGAAGGCGGTCGCCGGAGTCGGCACGCCGACGCTGGCGTTCGTGCTGGAGGACATCACGGGACCGTCGTTCGCGCACATGGCGTACGGCGTGGAACGGGAGGCGACGCGGCTCGGGCACCTGTGCCTGGTGTGCGGCACCGAGGGGGACATCCAGCACGAACTGGACTTCGTGGAGATGATGCGCGCCCAGCGCGCCGCCGCCGTGATCCTGGTCGGCGGCACCGCCGACACGCCCGAGTACCGCGAGCGGACCCGCCGCATCGCCGACTCGCTCGCCTCGGCAGGTTCCCGGCTCGTGCTGTGCGGGCGCCCGCCGCTGGGCCCCGGGGCGCCGGTGACGGTCATCGAGTACGACAACGAGGGCGGCGCCTACACCCTCGTCGCCCACGTCCTCGCCCAGGGCCACCGGCGGGTGCTGTTCCTCGGCGGCAAGCCGGACCACACCACGGCGCAGGACCGCGAGCGCGGCTATCTCGCCGCCCACCGCGCGCGGGGCCTGGACCCCGACCCGGCCCTGCTGCTGCACGGCGACTTCACCCGCGACTCCGGCCACCGCCTGATGCGCCGGGCGCTCAAGGAGGGCCTGGAGTTCACGGCCGTGGTCGCCGCCACCGACATGGTCGCCGCGGGCGCGCTCACCGCGCTGCACGAGGCGGGCCTGGACGTGCCGGGCGACGTGTCGCTGGCCGGTTACGACGACATCCCGTTCGCCCGCGACCTGCACCCCGCGCTGACCACGGTCCACGTCCCCTATGAGGAGCTGGGCCGCCTCGCCGTGCGCACCGCCCTCGAACGCACCCCCGGCGCGCAGGACGAGCACCTGCTGCTGGGCACGCACGTGGTGGTTCGGGACTCGGTCGCCGCCGTGAAACAGGCGGCCGGCGTGTAGCCGGCCTCTTGTCGCGTAACCGGTTGCTTTTCTGTGCGTGCTTTTCTGTGCCCACGACGTCGGCAACCGGTTTCTACCGTTTCTGCCGCCCGCCTGGAATCAGTGCCGGCGGAGGGCGCCGGAGCGACGGAGCAGCCGTACGGCCGACCGCGGTTCCGTACCGCGTGCGGGGGAACCGTCGTCGGCAGGAGCCGATACGGGTGTGGATTCCGCGGTGGTGATGCCGGCGGTCCACAGGGCGAATTCGGGGTCCCGTGGGCCGTACGCGGTGTACGGGGCTGCCACGGCGTCCGGATCGTCCGCGCCGTCCGGCCGGCCGTCGGCCTCCGGCTGGTCGTGGTCGCGGTCGCCGAAGATCCGCACCGGGTGCCTGGCGTCCCATGCCTCCCACCCGGGGTCCCCCGCCACGGCGAACCGCACCCACGACCCGTGCATCGCGTCGGCCAGTTCCTGCGGCGCGCCCTCGCCCGCCAGCCTGGCCGACTCGGGCACGTCGCCGGTGTCGAAGACGAAGCCGAGCTCCAGGGCGTGGCAGGAGCCGAGGCCGGGCAGGTTCGACGGCCAGGCGAACTCGTACACGTGCGACGATCCCGGGCGGGCGTCGGCCAGCCGCTGCAGGGGCATGCGCAGCAGGTGGTCGGTGACGAGCTGGCCGACGGTCTCGGCGGTGCCGGCCTCGGGGTGCAGGGCGCGGTAGCCGCGCGGGACCTCGCTGCCGCAGTGGCAGCGGGCCATGGCGCCGGCCACGGCGACCGGGCCGAGCCGGTCGATGCGTTCCAGGAGCCCGCCGGGGACCAGCCACAGCCGGTACTCGTCGCGGGTCCAGCCCATCATCAGGTCGACGCCGGCAGCCGCGTCCCCTTCGGTGAGCGCTTCCAGCGGATCGCGCGGGACGAGGTCGCCGTCGACGACGATGCCGAAGGCGGGGCCGCCGAGGACGGGGCTGCTGAGCCGGCCGACGTCGGCCTGGGTGCGCAGCAGCAGGTCACGGTCGACGGCGGCGAAGGCCTCGGCGGTGGCGGGGATCCTCAGCCGGGTCGCCATGCGGCGCACCATCCGCCGTACCTTGTCCCGGTCAGCGGCCTCGGGCGGTCCGCTCTGCAGGATCGCGCGCCGGACGAGACCCTGGGCCTGCGGGGCGGCGAGCAGGGCGCCGATGCTGATGGCTCCGGCGGACTGGCCGAAGAGGGTGATCCGGGACGGGTCTCCGCCGAAGGCCCCGATCGCCTCGTGCACCCAGGCGAGGGCGGCGAGCTGGTCGCGCAGGCCCGGGTTGGGGGGCGAGTCCGGGAACAGGCCGTAGCCCTCCACGCCCAGCCGGTAGTTGACGGAGACGCACACGACACCGTCGCGGGCGAAGGTGCGTCCGTCGTACACGGGCACGGCGGAGGAGCCCCGGGTCAGGGCGCCGCCGTGCAGCCACACCATGACCGGCAGCCGGGCCCCGCGGCCCGGCTCCGGCGTCCACACGTTCAGGTTGAGGCAGTCGTCGCCGGGCACGACCGGGTCGGACAGGTACTGCGCGAAGGCCTCGGAGTAGGGCGGTTTCGGCGGTGTCGGCCCGAAGGCGTACGTGTCGCGGCCCCCGTCCCAGGGTTGGGGCGGCACGGGCGGCCGGAACCGCCGGGGGCCGAAGGGGGGTGCGGCGTACGGGATGCCCCGGAACACGGCGACACCGTGTTCGTACCTGCCGCGTACGACCCCGTGTGGCGTGGTGACCACGGGGTTCGTCTGGTCTGCCGTCATGCGCCCACCAGCCCTTCGCCGCGCTCCTGCACCGTTCACGACTGCTCACATCAGAGCAGCACATCGCGCGGATGTATTCCGGTACAGGGCGCGGCAGGACGGTTACACTAAGTTACGTGCGCGGTTACTTCGCGTACATCAACGTGCCGAAGCCGAGCTGGTCGAAGCCGCTGCTGCCGGAGCCGTAGTCACCTCCTCCGCCCTCGGGCGCTATCGAGAAGCACATGTCGGCGATGTACTTGTCGTCGAGGTGCAGGCGCCGGTTGTAGTGGTAGTGGAGCATCGCCCAGACGGGGCGGACCTCGCCGCGGCTGCTGGGGCTGATCACCGTATGTGACCGCTGCGCACAGTTCTGGCCGGTGCCCCACGTGTAAGTGGTGAAGGGCACATTCATGTTCAGGTTGTACTTGGCGACGTACTGGGCGGCCTTCATGAAGCGGCGGCCGTCGTAGGAGTACAGGTCGTCGCCCTGGTTCCAGGCCATCTCGCACAAGGCGCCCATCTGACCCATCCCCATGACGGAGTGAGCCTGGTCGCGGCCGGACTCCTGCCACTGGCCGAGGTCGTGGCCCTCCACGTTGCTGTAGAGGAAGGGCACGGCGCGCCGGATGGCGCCGTTGCCCCCGCCGTTCTTGAAGTAGTCGACGGCCTGGTCGTACTTGGCGCCGTCGTCGCACAGGATCCCGATGGCCATGATCGAGGCCATGTCGCACAGGTCCCAGTTGGCCCAGTAGTTGGTGATGCAGGCGTCGTTGTGCTTGCGGAGGAAGCCGTCGTTGAGCGGGTAGAAGACGTTGAGCATCATCGTCTTGAACCGGTTCAGGTCGAATCCGGCGTAGCCGCGCATGAGCTCGGCGGCGTTCGCGAACTGCCAGCCGGACAGGCCGGCGGCCAGGTACCGCTCGGCGTTTCCGGTGACCTCGGTGAGGGTGGACGACCAGGCGTTGAGGATGCGCACGGCGCAGTCGCCGTTCGCGGCGGAGCCGCCCACGTGCCAGCGCAGGGCGTTCTGGTAGGCGGCGGCGATGTCGCTGTAGAGGATCCCGTAGTTGTCCCCCGTGCCGCCGCGGAGGACCGTGGCCTGGGGGCGGGGCGTCCAGGTGGAGTGGGAGCGGCCGTTGGCGGTCAGCCGCCGCCAGCCGGACGCCCAGGGGTCGTTGCCCGCGGCGACCCTGGCCTTGGCGCGGTTGATGTCGCCCCAGTTGTGCAGCATGCCGGGGTGAGTGAAGGTGGCCGGCGCCGCCTCGGCCGCGCCCGTGAGGGCGGTCGCCGAGGCGCCGACGGCGAGTGCGGCGGTGAGCCCGCCGGCGGTCTTCAGCAGACCGCGGCGGCTCACGTCGGGTGTCTGGAGGTGCGTGTGGGGGGAAGTGCGGCTCATACGGTGCATCTCCGATCCGTGAAGGATTACATGGGGTTGATGCTCACCTCGTCGAACTCGGTGGTGCTGCGGACCAGGGGGCTGCGGGAGCAGACCACGAGGCCCACGTAGTAGGGGGCGTCGCCGAAGCCGGGGATCTCTCCCTCGGCGAGGGGGGTCCAGCTGACGCCGTCATCGGTGGAGGCGTACGCGGTGAAGCGCGTCCCGGTGCGCTTCAGCCGCAGCAGGCAGGGCGCGGTGACCGGCGCGTTGCCCGTGAAGGTGGAGCGTCCGGCCACGGCGGTGCGCAGCATGAGCTGTGCGCTGGTGCCGCCGCTGACGATCGCGCCGGCCGCCTGGTCGAACGGCGACAGGGACTTGGCCATGAGCAGGCCCACCCGGTCGCCGCTCGCGCCGGTACGGGAGACCAGCCGGGCGGTGACCTGGCAGTCCCCGGTGACGGACCGCCGTACGAACTGGCCGGTCATTCCCTGGTTGTTGACGGTGAGGTCGGTCCCGGCGCCCCGTACCACGAAGGTCCCGTCCTCGTGGGAGGTGCTGCCGGGGGTGCGGACGACGGCCACGCCGAAGGTGGCGAAGGCGCGGTCGTCGAGGACCACGTCACCGAGGTCGCCGTACGTCCAGGGCTCGGGCGGCGGAGTGCCGACCGTGAGGGCGAGGGTGCCGGTGGCGGCCCCGGCGGAGTTGCCCGCGGTGGTCGTGACGGTGAACTCGCCGGTCTCGGTGGGCGTTCCGGAGATCAGGCCGGTGCGCGGGTCGACGCGCAGGCCGTCGGGCAGTCCCTTGGCGGTGAACCGGACGGGCTCGTGCACGGCCCGCAGCAGGTGCCGGAACTCGGCGCCCTTGTTCGCGAACGCCGTGGTCACGGAGGTGAGTTCGGGTACGGAGGGCTTCGGCATGGCGGCCGAGGCGGGTGCCGAGCGCGGGCCCTTGCCGCCCGCGTTCGTCTTGACGACGGCGTAGTGGTACGTCGTGCCGGGCGTGCCGGTGGCGTCGGTGTACCGGATGCGGGTGCCGAAGCCGACCGGGCCGACGTCCATGGCGAGGGGGCGGAATGGCCCGTCCGCGCTCTCCGCGCGCAGCACCGTGTAGCGGGCGGCCGGGTCCGGGTCGGTCCAGGCCAGTTCGACCGCGTCCGCGCCGGTGGCCGCGCTCAGCCCGGCCGCGGTGTGGGCGGGGCGGGGCACGGACCAGACCTCGCCGGTCGTGGAGGTCACGGTGACGTTGTCGAAGGCGCCGGTGCCGGTCTCGGCGTACACCTCGTCCACACCGAGGCAGGAGGTGAGGACGAGACCCGCGTATGCGGTGTTCGGCAGACCGCCGACCTCGGTGCGACCGACCTCTGTCCACCGTGTGCCGTCCGGCGAGATCTCCCCGGTACACCACCGACCCTTGCGGGTCACTCGCACCCAGTACGGCTCGCGCAGCCGGTAGCCGTCGCCCGCGCCCTCGACGTACGGCGCCTGAAGCGGGGTGGCCGACTCGGGCAGGGTGCCGAGGTCGGAGATCGGGAAGGACGCCCTGGCGGTGATCATCTCCTGCTGGGACGGCGGCACCGGGGTGCTGCCGGTGGCCGAGACCTGCGCCCCGGCCTTCGGGCGTACGGTCCACACGCCGCTCCAGGTGTGCAGCGGCAGTCCCTGGATCAGCATGGCGGCCTGGGCCGCGTCCGCCTCCAGACCCGCCCGCACGGTGACACCGATCTTGGAGTACTGCGAGCTGAGCGGGAACACGATCCGCGCGGTGATCGTGCCGTTGCCGGACAGCGGCAGATACGCCATGCGGTAGGTGTCGGCGGTGCCGGACGCCTCCAGCACGAACCGCTCGCCGTCGAACACGGCCGAGCCGGGGATCTTCACGTCCCCGATGTCCCGGGTCGACCAGGGTCCGGGGAGCCCGGCGGTCGCCGACGCCCAAGCCGAATCACGGCTCTTACCACGGGAGTTGGCGGCGCTGACGGTGTAGTAGTAGGTGCGGCCCGTGCGGACGCCGCGGTCGCTGTACGTCGGCTTTGAGACGCCGGTGGCGACGGTCTCGTACGGCCCGTCGGGGCTGGTGGCCCGGCGTACGGTGTAGCCGCTCGCCCAGGCGGACGGCAGCCAGGACACGGTGACCGCCCGGTCCGCGCCCGTCGCCGTGACGCCCGCGGGAGCCGTCGGCGCGCTCGGCGGGGCGGCCTTCGTGCCGGCGTAGGTGAGGGTGCCCCAGCCGGGGTGGTCCTCGTGGTAGCGCTCGGTCACGCGGGTGCCGTCCGGGCCGCGGAAGACGGCCTTCTGGGTGTACGGCGCGGACATGCCGAGGCGGCCCGCGTAGTGCGCGTACCCCATCTCCCACACCGGCCGGAACACCCCGCGCTGCCGGTCGGAGACGGCCGTCTTGATGTACTTGCCGGTGCGGTCGAGGTCGGGCGTGAACGGAACCGAGTCGTCGCCGAGGTTGTAGCGGGCGAAGTACTCGAAGTTGGCGAGGATCCGGTCGTCGGCGAAGCCGTACAGGTCCACGCCCTGCCGCCAGGCGACCTCGGCCGCGTCCGCGAGCAGGCCGATGGCGAGCTGCTCGTGCGCCTGGTCGCGGCCCGATTCCTGCCCCTGTCCGGTGGCGCTGACGACGCGGTGCAGCACGGAGCCGTTGCCGGCGCCGGCGGCGGCGAACCGCAGGGCGTCCTCGAACATCACGGGGTGGTCGCCGAAGACGGCGATGGCGAGGATGGTGCGCAGCGCGGCGAGGTCCCAGTTGCCGTTGGCGTACAGGCAGTAGCCGGACAGGGCCGGGTACCAGACGTCGGTGAAGGAGCGCTCGCAGCGGCTGACGGAGTCCTCGGGCCAGCCGTCGTAGCCGGAGTGCCGCAGGATCTCGGCGGCGTTGACGAACTTGAAGCCCTGGATCCCGGCACCGAGTTGGCCGTCGGCGCCGGTGATGCCGGTGAGGGAGGCGGCCCAGACGTCGAGGATGTCGCGGGCCTTGTCGGCGTGCCGGACGTCGCCGGTGATCGCCCACATCAGGGCGTTCTGGTAGGCGGCGGCCGCGTCGGTGACGGCCTGGCTGGTGTTGTCGGTGGGGCCGCGGCCCCAGGTGCGGATCTGTCCGGTGTTGCGGATGCCGTAGGTGTGCTGGGAGCGGAAGTCGGCGGCCAGGGCCGCGAATCCGGTGGCGATCGGGTTGCTCCCGGCGGCGACCGCGGACCGCATCCGGTCCAGGTCGGCGCGGGAGTGCAGCAGCCCGGGGTGAGCGAAGGCGTACGCCTGCTCGGCGGCCTGGGCCCAGGCGGGCGCGGCGACGGCGGACAGCAGTCCGCCCGCGGCCACGCCCGCGAGCCCCGCGGCGCCGAGGAACGTCCGTCGGCTGAGGGATTGCACGGATGACTCCTGGCTTAGGCGTTCTGCACGCTGAGCGTGACGGACTGGGTCGCCGTACCGGCGGTGTTGGTGGCCTTGACGTTGACCGGGTAGGTGCCGGGGACCTGCGGGACGCCGGAGATGAGGCCGGTCTTCTCGTCGATCGTCAGGCCCTTGGGCAGTGCCTCGGCGCCGAACGAGGTCTCGCCCGAGCCGCTGGCCCCGGACGACACCTGCAGGGCGCAGCCGCTCAGGGCGGCAGCACTGGTTGTGGCACCGGCTGCTGACAGGGCGAGGAACCTGCGGCGGCTCATGGAAGCACCGGTGCGTGGGTGCATGAACGCACCACCTCCCACTTTCGTTTCGTTCGATATTTCGGCCGTGGATCGATTCATCGATCCGGGCTTGTGGACAACCGGTTGTTGTGCAGTGGGGCTGAGCTTCCTTCTGCCCGGAAACCGCGTCAAGGCTCTTGACGAACTTTCGAAAAGAATGGGTAACCTCGGCGACACGGGCCGCCCGGCCCAAGGGCCGCCACAGAACCCGCGACAGCCGAAGAAACAGCAGTTCACATCACTCTTTTTTGCCCAGCACCACCGTCCCCGGCTGAGTCGGCACGGATGGACGCGAGCATCCCGCACCGGCGCCTTCGGTGATCGCCGGAGACCTCGTGGAGCTCGGCTTGAGCATCACCACTCACCCGGCCGACAGCAGGCACACCTGACGATATGACCGGAAACCGGTTGCTATCAGAGCGGAGGGCGGTGCGGCCGTCGTCGCGGGCCCTCGACCACACGACCGTGAACGGAGCCCCGCATGCCCCGGCCTCCCCGCCCCACCCGCCGTACGACGATCCTCGTCGACGTGAGCGCCGACGCCGGCCGGCCCATCGGCCCGGACCTCTTCGGCGCCTTCTTCGAGGACGTACGCCGAGGCCGCGCTCGACGGGGTAACGGGTTCCTGGACGCGGCACGAAGCGGTGCTGGTCTCCGCCGCGACCGACCCCGACGCCCGGCTGCTCGTCCTCGCCACCGTCCCGGTAGGAAAATCGGGTAACCGATTTCAACCCTCGCTCGGGTCGCGGAGTTCGCAGGCTGCGCAGCAGAAGCGGAAGAGTCCTCCGTCCCGCCCTCTACCCTACCGATTGACCAGCCGATCCGGCAGATCTACGGTAGAAGGCGCTTTCTGAAAATGTTTCTATGCTGTCCCTTCTGACTGTTCCCACCTCACTGTCCCAGGAGAGTCATGCCCAGCCCTCAGCCGCCACGGGCCGTGTTCGCGATGGATCCGGTGCATCTGCCGTTGCTGTTTCCCCCGCCCGTGATGGCGCGGCTGAGGGAGACGGCCGACATCGATCCCGCCCTCGTCGTACGGGACTTCGCCGATCCGGCGACGGCCGAAGCCCTGTCCCGGGCCGAAGTGCTGATCACCGGTTGGGGCTGCCCGCACCTCGACGCCGCCGTCCTCGACGCGGCCCCCAAGCTCCGCGCGGTCCTGCACGCCGCGGGTTCGGTCCGCTCCCTGGTCGGCGGGGCCTTGTGGGAGCGCGGGCTGACCGTCTCCAGCGCGGTCACCGGCAACGCCCTGCCGGTCGCCGAGTACACGCTGGCGATGATCCTGCTGGCGGGCAAGGGCGCCTTCGCCCACCGCGAACGCTTCCGCCGCACCCACGCCTACCCGACGTCCGCCGAGACCGCCGCCACGGGCAACCTCGGCCGCCGCGTCGGCGTCGTCGGCGCCTCGCGGGTGGGCCGCCGGCTGCTGGAGCTGCTGCGCCCGTTCGACCTCACGGTGCTCTTGCACGACCCCTACGTCAGCCCCGCCGAGGCCGCCGCCCTGGGCGCGGAGCTGCTGCCGCTGGACGACCTGCTCAGACGCAGCGACATCGTGAGCGTGCACGCCCCCGACATCCCCGAGACCCAGCACATGCTCGACCGCGGCCGGCTCGCCCTCATCCGGGACGGCGGCGTACTCATCAACACCGCCCGGGGCGCCCTGGTCGACCACGAGGCGCTCACCGAGGAGCTGGTCTCCGGCCGGCTCGGCGCGATCCTGGACGTCACCGAGCCGGAGCCGCTGCCCGCCGACTCCCCCCTCTACCACCTCCCCAACGTCTTCCTCACCCCGCACATCGCGGGCTCGCTCGGCAACGAGCTGGAGCGCCTCGGCCGGATCGTCGTCGACGAGCTGGAGCGCCTGGCCGACGGGGTGCCGCAGTTGCACGAGGTCCGGCGCGCGGATCTGGCCCGGTCGGCCTGATGGGCGCGCCGAGCAGGCCGTCCGCACGTTGTCCACAGGCGGGTGGGCACCGGGTGACCATGGGCTACGGTTTCCAGAACCGGCGCCGGGCAGGCCCCGGCCACCCCCGTGATCGGGCCGCTACGACGAAGGAGCCGCAACGGTGAGTCAGCGCAAGGCGACCGGTGACGCCGGACGGGCGACCATCCGCGACGTCGCGGAGCGTGCGGGCGTGTCCGTGGCCAGCGTCTCGCGGGTGCTGTCCGGCAACTACCCGGTGTCGGAGGAGCTGCGCCGCCGGGTGATGAAGGTCGTCCGCGACCTGGACTACGTCACCAACGCCCACGCCCGTTCCCTGGCCGGCGGCGGCACACCGACGGTCGCGATCCTGATCAACAACATCACGGGCGCCGCGTTCGCACACGTCGCCAAGGGAGTCGAGGGCGCCGCCACGCTGCGCGGCTGGCTGTCCCTGGTCGGCACCACCGGCGACGACCCGGAGCGCGAGCTCGCGCTGGTCAACCTCATGCGCCAGCAGGGCGTGGCCGCGGTGGTGCTGCTGGGCGGCGCGTACGACTACGACGAGTACCAGCTGCGCATGGCCCGCTTCGCCCGTTCCCTGGACGCGGCCGGATCGCACCTGGTGCTGGTGGGCCGGCCCCCGCTGGAGGGCGACGTGCCGGCCACGACGGTCGACTACGACAACGAGGGCGGCGCCTACGCCATGGCCAGCCACCTGCTGTCAGCCGGCCACCGGCGCGTCCTGGTGCTGCCCGGGCACGCCGAACTCACCACTGCGCAGGGCAGGTTGAAGGGTGCGCAGCGGGCCTTCGAGGCGTACGGGGTGCCGTTCGACGCGGGCCTGGTGCGGCACGGGCCGTACGACTACGAGCACGGGTACGAGGCGGTCGAGGCGGCGCTGCACGACACGCCCGACTTCACGGCTGTCCTCGCCGGTACGGACGTGGTCGCCGCGGGTGCCATGCAGGCGCTGCGTGCGGCGGGGCTGCGGGTGCCGGAGGACGTGTCGATCGTCGGTTACGACGACATCCCGCTCGCCTCGCAGCTCACTCCCCAACTCACCACGGTGCACGTTCCGTACGAGGAGATGGGCCGGGTGGCGCTGCGCGCGGTGGCGGACCGGCGGGAGGGCGGTGGGGGCCGCCGGAAGGGCGGCGACGGGGAGCATCTGGTGCTGGGCACCCATGTCGTCGTGCGCAACTCCGTGCAGCCACCCGTCCGGAGCCGCTAACGCCCTGCGAGTGTTACGTAAACGGTTTCCCGAGCTTTTTCGCCGTTCACGGCGGGCCACGGGCTCACCCGCCACGCCCTAGGATCCAAGCTTCACCACAGGCTCTTGACCTGCACGGATACTCCGCGCATCGAGGACACTCCGCGCCCGTCCGGAGATGACCCGCCGGACAATCCGGCGTAACAAATTGCCGCGCACCTCTTGCTATGGGCCACGACCGCGGCCTACCGTCCCAGCAACCGCTTACTACATCTTCCGCTTGGTCAATCCCCCGCAACCGCGAGCCGACGGGTTTCCCGGCCGCCGTTTCTGGCCAGCACCCCGAGCCGCCGTCCTCTCGTTCTGAGAACACCCGAATTCCGAAGGATCACGGTCAGATGAACTTCACCAGCCCCCGGAGAAGGTTCGCCTCCGCCGCCGTAGCGGGAATCGCCCTGACAGGTCTGCTCTCCGCCTGCGGCGGGTCGGACTCCGGAAACGACGCCTCGGGATCGTCCGGTCCGGTCACCCTCGACTTCTGGGGCTGGGCCAACGGCCAGGAGGCGGTCGTCAAGGCGTTCAACGCCTCCCACAAGGACGTCAAGCTCAAGTACACCAAGGTCACCGACCAGCTGACCATGCAGAAGCAGCTGACCAACGCGGTCAAGGCGGGAAACGCGCCGTGCCTGGTGCAGAACACCGCCGAGTACGTCACCAGCTGGGTGTCGCAGGGCGCGCTCGCCGACATCACCCAGTACGTCGAGGGCGACAAGGGCAAGTTCAACCCGGGCTCCTGGGCGAGCGCGCAGGTGCAGGGCAAGCTGTACGGCGTGCCGACCAGCTCGGCGCCCCAGTTCACGATCTACCGCACCGACATCTTCCAGAAGTACGGCCTGAAGCCCCCGGCGACCTGGGACGACTTCATCGCGGCGGGCAAGGAGCTGAAGAAGCACGGCGTCAAGGTCACCAACTTCGCCGGTGAGGACCCGAGCACCCTGGAGGTGCTGGCCATGCAGGCGGGTGCGCACTGGTACTCCATCGACGGCGATGCCTGGAAGGTGAACTTCCAGGACCCGGGCACCCTGAAGGCCGCGAAGGTGATCCAGGAGATCATCGACAACGACCTGAACTCCAAGCTGTCCTTCGCCGACTACGCGGCCGTCCAGCGCAACTACGACAACGGCGGCACCGCCACCCGGCAGATCTCCACCTGGCAGATGGCCGGCATGGTGCAGAACTTCACCAAGTCCTTCGGCGACTGGGCGCTCGCCCCCTGGCCGACGTACGCGGGTGAGGCGGCCAAGACACCGGCCGGCACCAACCTGACCGGCAGCCTGAACCTGGTGACCAAGCAGTGCAAGAACCAGGAGCAGGCCGCCGACGCGGCCATGTGGATGTCCACCGACCAGACCGCCGTCAAGACGATGGCGAGCCCGGAGACCGGAAACGGTGTCATGCCGGCGCTGAAGGACTCGGGCGCCTACGTCGGCGAGACCGTGTCCGAGAAGCTGCTCGGCAAGAACTACGCACCGGCCCAGCAGGTCGTCAAGGACAGTCTGAACACCGTCACCACCGACTGGACCTTCGGCCCGAACTGGACCGCGATGTTCACGGAGATGCAGGCCGGCTGGGCCAAGGTGGTCAACAAGGAGCAGAAGGTGACCGACCTGCTCGCGCACATGCAGCAGTGGACGGTCAAGGACCTGAAGTCCCGCGGCATCAGCGTCAAGGGCTGAGGCAGGCCCGATGATTCGCTCCATGCGCTGGAAGGGTGCCGCGTTCACGGTGCCCTTCCAGCTCGGCTTCGTTTTCCTCTATCTCCTCCCGATCGGTTACGCCGTCTACCAGTCGCTCTTCACGGAGCAGCAGTCCGGGCTGGGGCTCGGCGGGGCGACCACCGAGTTCGCCGGGCTCGACAACTACACCCAGGGGCTGACCGACTCGGCGTTCATGAACTCCATCCTGCGGGTGGTGGTCTTCGCCTGTGTCCAGATCCCGGCGATGCTGTTCATCAGCCTGGTGCTGGCGCTGTTCCTGGACGCACTCACCTCCAGGGTGGCGAGCCGGTTCCGGCTCCTGCTGCTGGTGCCGTACATGATCCCCGGTGTGGTCGCGGCGATCATGTGGGTCAACCTCTACAGCCCGGACGTCGGCCCGCTCACCCCGATCGGCAAGCTCTTCGGCTTCGACTGGAACTTCTTCGCGCCGTCGATGGTGTGGCCGTCCATCGGCAACCTGCTGACCTGGCACGGCATCGGCTACAACATGGTGATCATCTACTCGGCGCTGCAGGGCGTGCCCCGCGAGCTGTTCGAGGCGGCCCGGCTCGACGGCGCCTCCGAGATCCGGATCGCGCGCAGCGTCAAGATCCCGTATGTGCGCGGGGCGCTGGTCCTGACCGGTCTGCTGTCGATCATCCAGATGCTGCAGATCTTCAACGAGCCCGCGCTGTTCCGGAACGTCACTCCGCAGACGGTCAGCGACAGCTTCACCCCCATCATGATCATCTACAACCAGGCGTTCAACTCGGGCAACTATCACTACGCGGCTGCCCTGTCGGTGCTGCTCGCCCTGATCCTGGGCGTGGCCTCCTTCCTCTTCTACCGGTCCACCTCGAAGGAGGCCGACTGATGGTGCTGACCGACCAGCACGGAAAGAGCGGCAACGGCACCGCCGAGCGGCCCCCCGCCCGCAGCGTCCGGCGCCTGTCCCGCCCGGACGCGGCCTCCCGCGGGCGGGGTGGTCAGCGCTTCCTGCTCATCGGGCTGATCCTGGCCAGCGTTTACAGCCTGTTCCCGGTGTGGTGGCTGATCGTCGCCGCGACGAAGAGCCGTACGGCGCTGTACCAGAGCAACGGCCTGTGGTTCTCGGGCTGGAACCTGTGGGACAACCTGCAGGAGGTGTTCACCTACCAGGACCACATCTTCCTGCGGTGGACGGCCAACTCGCTGCTGTACGCGGGTGTCGGTTCCCTCGGCGGTACGCTGATCGCTCTCGCAACCGGTTACGGTCTGGCCCGCTTCGAGTTCCCCGGCCGGAACCTCGTCTTCGCCTGCGTCGTGGGCTCGTTCCTCATCCCGATCGCCCTGCTCACGCTCCCCCTCTACCTGCTGTTCTCGGCGCTCGGCATGGTGGACACCCCGTGGGCGATGCTGATCCCCTGCCTGATCAACCCGTTCAGCGTGTACCTGGCCAAGGTGTACACCGAGGCCACCGTCCCGTACGAACTGCTGGAGGCGGCCCGCATCGACGGTGCCGGCGAGCTGCGCATCTTCTTCAGCATCGTGCTGCGGATGATGACGACGGGGGGCGCGACGGTGTTCCTGCTGGCCTTCGTCAACACCTGGAACGCCTTCTTCCTCCCGCTGACCGTGCTGCGCGGCAAGGAGAACTGGACCCTGAACCTGGGCCTGTACAACTGGTCCGGCACCCGTCTGGAGTCCGGCGTCGACCTGACCGGCCTGGTGCTGACCGGCGCGCTGCTGTCCATCGTCCCGATGGCGATCATGATGGTCGCGATGCGCCGCTACTGGCGCAGCGGGGTCACGCTGGGCGCGCTGAAGTGACGACGGCTCCTTGATCCACCGCACGACCGCGCGTCGGATCCACCGCATATGACCGCGCGTCGGATCACCGCACGACCGCTCCTCGGATCCGCCCCTGACTCCTGGGGGCCGCAGGTGACCCTGACTCCCTGCGGCCCCCAGGTGCCCACCCCTTCGGGAGTCCCCGCATGACCATGCTGCACAATCCCGTCATCCGCGGCTTCGCCCCGGACCCCTCGCTCGTCCGGGTCGGCGACTGGTACTACGTGGCGACGAGTTCCTTCGAGTGGTTCCCGACGATCCCGGTCCACCGGTCCCGGGACCTGGCCCGCTGGGAGTACGCCGGCCACGTCCGGGGCGCGGTGCCCGGTGACTCGCTGGCCGGGGTGCCCGACTCGGGCGGGGTGTGGGCGCCGTCCCTGAGCTGGGACAGGGAGCGGTTCTGGGTGACGTACTCCGTCGTGCGCTCGGTGGGGACGCCGTATTTCGACGTGGACACGTACGTCTGCACGGCCACCGGGGTGGACGGCGGGTGGAGTGCGCCGCTCCGGGTCGCGAGTCACGGTTTCGATCCCGCGCTGTACCACGAGGACGGCCGCCTGTGGCTGCTCAACCTGCAGAACGACCACCGGCCCGGCGGAAAGCGTTTCGCCGGCATCATCCTCACGGAGCTGGACCGTGACACGCTCGCTCCCGCCGGCGACACGCATCTGCTGCTCCAGCACCACCGGCTCCTCGAGGGGCCCAAGCTGCTGCGGCGGGGCGGCTGGTACTACCTGGTGCTCGCGGAGGGGGGCACGGGATGGGAGCACGGGGTGCGGGTGGCCCGCAGCCGTGCCCTGACCGGCCCGTACGAGCTCGACGACTGTCCCCTGCTGACGACGCGGGACGATCCCGGGGTGCCGCTGCAGAAGGCCGGGCACGGGGAGCTGGTGGAGATGCCGGACGGGCAGTGGGTGCTGAGCCATTTGACGGCCCGTCCGCTGCACACCCCGCACGGCCGGCGCTGCACGCTCGGCCGGGAGACCGCGATCCAGGCGGTGACCTGGGACGCGGACGGCTGGCCCCGGCTGCGGCAAGGGGGGTGGCACCCGGACGTCGAGGTCGACGTCGCGACACGGCCCGATCCGCGGCCACCGGGCGCCGCGCCGGAAGGTCTGTGCTGGCCGTGGAGCACGTTGCGCGAACCGGCGGACGCGTCCTGGGCGGACCTCGCGTCCCGCCCCGGCTGGGTCCGGTTGCGCGGGCGGCACGGTCCCGAGTCGCGGTGGGCGCGCAGTCTGCTGGCGCAGCGGGTCACCGAGCACCGTGCGCAGGCGGAGGTGACGGTCGAGGCGCGGCCGTCCACCTTCACGCAGGCGGCGGGGCTGTTGCTCTGGTACAGCGCCGAGGCGTACTTCAGCCTGGACCTGACCTGGGCGGAGGCCGAGGGCGAGGAGCAGCGGGGGCAGCAGTGGCGGGGTGAGGGCCGTACGGTGCTCAGTCTGGTGGAGCGGGACGAGGACGGCGCGCGGCAGGTGGCCGTCGTAGAGGTGGACGGCGACGGGCCGTTGACGCTCGGGGTGAGGGTCGACGCTGCTCAGGCGCAGTTCTGGTATGCCGTCGGCGGCGCCCAGCCGACGGTGCACGGTGCACGCCGGTCGACGGTGCACGGTGTACGAACGGCGGTCGGCCCCGTCCTGGATGCCGGCCGCCTCTCCGACGACCACGGCTCCCGCCTGCGTTTCACCGGCACCTTCGCCGGCATCCACGCCATGGACCTGGTCGACGCGACCTGGACGGCGGACTTCACCGGTTTCCGGCTCGCCTGCACGCCCGAATAACCCGCAGACCGGCAGCCCGCCCCGCCCGTTCGGCGTTTCGAAAGTTTTACTCCGGCAGAACCCATGATTCCCGCTGTCTTCCCGCCGTCTTGGGGCACACCTACAGTAGGAAGCGCTTTCTGTCGGTCGAGCCTGCCAGGCCGCCGGAGGCTGTGCTGGTCGAAACTTTCCCAGGCCCTCGGGCGGGCCGGAGAGGTGGTTTCCGATGGTCCGTACGGGGAGTGCGAGCGTGGCGGCCGGGCCGACGCTGGCGGTCGTGGCCCGCGAGGCGGGGGTGTCGGTGCCGACCGCGTCCAAGGTGGTCAACGGCCGGGAGGACGTGGCGCCGGAGACGCGCCGTCGGGTCACCGAGGCGTTGGACCGGCTCGGTTATGTGCGCAGACCCCGTTTCGACGCGGCGCGTACGCCCCGCCTGGTGGACCTCGTGGTGCATTCGCTGGAGAGTTCCTGGTCGGGTGCGGTGCTGCACGGTGTGGAGGAGGCGGCGCACGACGCGGGCCTGGAGGTCGTGGTGTCGGCGGGGCTGACCCGGACGCGGGACGGGCGGCCGGAGCGGGGGTGGCTGGACAAGCTGGTGGCCCGTGGCTCGTCCGGGGTGCTGTTCAATCTGGCCGAGTTGAGCGAGTCGCAGTACGCGTGGCTGGAGCAGCACCGCATTCCGTTCGTGATGATCGATCCGTTTCTGGAGCCGCCGGCCGGTGTGGTGTCGGTGGGTGCGGCGAACTGGCAGGGCGGGGTGACGGCGACCGAGCACCTGCTGGCGCTCGGGCATGAGCGGATCGCCGTCATCGCCGGGCACCGGCGGAAGATGTGCAGCAGCGCGCGGGTCGCCGGGTATCGTTCGGCGCTCGCCTCCGCGGGCGTGAGGCACCGCGCCGAGTACGTCCGGCACGCCGACTTCGACGAGACCGTGGCCCGGCGCCGCATGCTGGAACTTCTGGAACTGCCCGAGCCGCCGACGGCCGTCTTCGTCTGTTCGGACCGGATGGCGCTGGGTGTCTACGAGGCGCTGGCCGAGCGGGGGTTGAGGATACCCGACGACTTCAGTGTGATCGGTTTCGACGATTTGCCCGAGGCCCGCTGGATCACTCCGGCCCTGACCACCGTCCGCCAGCCCCTGTCGGAGATGGCGGCCACGGCCCTGCGTCTGCTGGTGCGCATGATGGACGGCAGCCGTCCGGAGAGCACGCGGACGGAGTTGTCGACGCGGCTGGTGGAGCGGGCGAGCACGGCGGTGCCGCGCGGCACCGGCGCCGGCGCGTGACGGGCACTTTTCGGTGGTCTTCGAGATCGCAGGCGTACGAGGTCGGCAACGACCAGATCCGGAGCGCGGACTCCACGCCCCCGGCGGAGTTTCCGGTGGTCACGGTGAACGACCTGCCGCTGCCCACCGAGGTGTGACCCGGGAACTCACCGTGGACCGGACCGGGCCCTCGTCTGCGGACGGTCAGTCCGTAAGGGCGGCTGCCCAGGTGAGGCCGCCGAGGAGGTGGGTACGGAAGTCGGGGTCGGCGTAGGCCTCGCAGGCGTGGCCGAGGGCCGTGTAGAAAACGCGGCCCTCGCCGTGCTCTCGGCTCCACACCAGGGGGTGGTCGGCGCCCATGCCGCCTCCGTCGTACGACGACTCGTCCGCGCAGGCGAGGACGTGGACCGCACCCCGGGGGTTGGTGCGGAAGTCGTACCACTCGTCGGTGAAGTCCCATACCGGCGGCAGGTGGCGGGTCGCCGGGTGGGTGCGGTCCTCGATCACCGCCTTGCCGGGCTGGTGGTCGGGGTGCCGGTCGAACCACGCGCCCAGCATCTCGCCGTAGTACGGCCAGTCGTACTCGGTGCAGGCCGCCGCGTGGATGCCGGCGAAGCCGCCGCCCGCCTCGACGTACGCGGCGAGGCGGGCGCGGCCGGGCGGGGTGAGGACCTCGCCGCTGGTGGAGAGGAACACGACGGCGGCGTAGGCGTCGAGGGGCCCCTCCAGGGCCGCCGGATCCTCCGTCGCGTCCACCTCGAAGTCGCCCAGGGTGCGCAGCGCCGCGACGCCCGCCGGGATGGAGTCGTGCCGGTAGGCGGTGGTACGGGTGTAGACGAGCAGTCGTGGTGCCGGTGCCATGAATTCGACCCTATGGGCACCTCCACCCGCACGTCGCCGTACGGCAACGGCAGCAGCCGGAGCAGGAAACCGCGGCCGGGCGGTACGCCGTGCACCAGGGCGTTGGTGGCCAGCTCGCTGACGCACAGCACGATGTCGTACGACCGCCGCCATCCGCCCCCTGCTGTCCGTCCTCGGTACCGAACTCGCCCTCACCACCGGCCCGGTGGGGATGTGCTTCACCGTGGAGACACGGCGCGGGCCGGTCACCTTCGAGTAGGCACGGCGGCCGGTGTCCGATTCCTTCAAGACCTGGCGGCCGGACGCTGCCTACGATGGGCACATGACTGCTCGATTCGACGCCATCGGTCTTGTTGTTTCCGAAATGGCGGTTTCCGTGGGGTTCTATCGGCGCCTCGGGTTCGCGTTCCCGGAGGGTGCAGAGCAGGAGGGGCATGCCGAGGCCGAACTGCCCGGTGGGCTGCGGCTGATGCTCGACACCGAGGAGATGGTGCGATCCTTCCTGCCCGAGTGGCAGCCGCCGGTCGGCGGGGGCCGGGCCTCGCTGGCCCTGCGGTGTGACAGTCCCGGTGAGGTGGACGCGCTGTACGAGGAACTGGTCGGTGCCGGGTGTCACGGTGAGCTGAAGCCGTGGGACGCGGTGTGGGGGCAGCGGTACGCCGTCGTGCGGGACCCGGACGGCAACGGGGTCGACCTGTTCGCGTCGCTACCGGCCGCCCAGTAGCCTGCCCGGCGGCAGGCCCGTCAGGTCCTTCACTTCCCGGGCCAGGTGGGCCTGGTCCGCGTAGCCGGCGCGGGCGGCCGTCTCCGCGAGGGGTACGTCCGCCCGGGCCAGGGCGAGGGCGCGCTGGAGGCGCAGGACGCGGGCGAGGGTCTTGGGTCCGTAGCCGAACGCGGTGAGCGCGCGCCGGTGCAACTGGCGTACGCCCAGGCCCAGTTCGTCGGCGGTCTGGGCGACGGGGCGGCCTGCGTGGAGGGCGGCGACGATCTGGCCGAGCAGTGGGTCCGGTGGATCGGTGTCGGCGGCGCGGTGCAGTGCCAGTGTCTCCAGTCCGGTGGCCGGGTCGGGGGCCGCGTTCACGTGGGCGGTCGCGCGGCGTACGTCTGCCGTTGGCCACAGGTCGGTGAGGGGGACGCGTCGGTCGCGCAGTTCGTGTGCGGGTACGCCGAGGAAGGCGCAGGGGTTCGACTGGGAGGACCGGTCGACGTGGGCGGCGGTGCTGCGGGGCGCGGATGCCGTGTACCTGGTGCATCCCGTGGACGTCGGCTCGCCTGCTGCCGCCGGGGCGCTCGGGGGGCTCGCGCGGGAGGCGGTCGGGCTCGGGGTGCGGCGGCTGGTGCTGCTGTCCGCGCGGGGCGAGGAGCGGGCGCGGCCCACGGAGGAGGCGGTGCGGGCGGCGTGCGGGGATCTGACCGTCGTACGGGCGGCGTGGTTCGACCAGAACTTCAGTGAGGGGCCGCTGGTGAAGGAGTTGCGGGAGAGCGGGGAGCTGGCGTTTCCGGGCGGGGAGGTGCGCGAGCCGTTCATCGACGTGCGGGACATCGCGGACGTGGTGGTGGCCGCGCTGGCGGAAGGCGACCGGTATGCGGGGCGGGAGCTGACGGTGTCGGGGCCGCGGCTGCTGACGTGGGGCGAGGCCGTGGCGGAGATCGCGAAGGCGGCGGGGCGGGAGCTGACGTAACGGTATGTGCTGGCGCGCGAGTACGGGGACCGGCTGGTCGGGTTCGGGGTGCTGCCCGAGGAGGCGGGCCGGGTGGTCGAGCTGTTCGAGGAACTCCTCGACGGGCGCAACGCCCACCTGTCGGACGGCGTGCGGGAGGTCCTGGGGCGCGAGCCGCGCGATTTCGCCGACTATGCGAGGGAGGCGGCCGCGGCCGGGGCGTGGCAGGTGTGAGGGGTGTTGCGGCCGGTGTGTACGGAGAGCGGGCCGCGCTCACTTCTCTGGTGGCGGTGGCGTGTCCTTCTCCCTCGGTGTGTGTTTCCAATGTGTGCTCTTGACGTGGGTGCGCAGGCGGGACGTGACGTCCTCCGGGGGGAGGAAGCGGGACCAGCGTTCGGGGAACTCCGAGGGCATGTCGGGGTCGGTCTCGCCGCCCGCGGTGGTGCGGGCGACGTATTCGGCGACCTGGGCCTGGCGCAGGCGCTCGTTGGCCTCGCGGGCGGCGGCCGTGGCGGCGGCCGGCCAGACGCGGTCGATCGCGGCGTTGACCGCGGCGCCGACGAGGACGGCGAACGCGGACACGCCGATCCAGAGGAGGACAGCCACGGGGGCGGCCAGGGAGCCGTAGATGGTGGGGCCCTCCACCGTGTTGGTGAGGTAGATGCGGAGGAGGAAACTGCCCAGTACCCACATGCCGAGGGCGACCAGGGCACCCGGCACGTCCTCGATCCACGGGGAGCGCACGGGGACGGAGACGTGGTAGAGGGTCGTGAGGAAGGCGATCCCCAGGAGGATCACGACCGGCCAGTACAGGACCTGCACCACCGTCGTCGACCAGGGGACGATGCGGACCACCGCGTCGGGGCCGGCCACCATCAAGGGCAGCGCGACCGAGCCGATCAGCAGGGCCACTATGAACAGGAGAAACGCGAGCAGGCGGGTTTTCACGATGCCGCGGACGCCGTCGAGGCCGTACATGACGGTGATGGTGTCGATGAAGACGTTTACCGCGCGCGAGCCGGACCACAGGGCGAACAGGAAGCCGATGGAGATGACGTCGGGCCGGCCGCCCTTCATCACGTCGTGCAGGATCGGCTCCGCGATCTGACGGACGCCCTTGTCGGACAGGACCGTGCGCGAGGCCTCCAGGAGGTTGCTCTGCAGGCTCTGGATGGTGTCGGCGCCGGTCCAGGCGTCGACGTAACCGAGCAACCCGATCATGCTGAGCAGCAGCGGCGGCACCGACAGCAGCGTGAAGAACGCCGCCTCGGCGGCCAGGCCCAGGATGCGGTACTCGATGCAGGAGTTGACGGTGTCCTTGAGCAACAGCCAGGCGGTCCTGCGCTTGGAGACGTTCCGGTACAGGGCGCGAGCCCGGTGGAGTCGGCCGGAGGGCGTATGGAGGGATTCACTTGCTGGCTGCACCCCCTAACGGTATCCGTCGTGCCTGGCCACGCTCACCCTCGGCCCGGTCTCCCGGGCTCCCGGTGACCTGCGTGGTACCGCGGGGTAGGTTCACAGGCATGGCAGGCAGCACCCACACCGTGACCAATCAGGCGCCGCCGCTCGTCGGCCACGACGTCTTCAGCTCCGACCGGGCCCTGGCGGAGGCGGTGCGGCGGCATGTGCCGGCGGAGCTGCTCGACGAGGTGCTGGACGAGCTGTCGGCACTCGGGCGGACCTCCGGCGCGGCGCAGGTGCAGGAGTGGGGGGCGCAGGCCAACGAGAACCCGCCGCGGCTGCGCACCCACGACCGGTACGGACACCGGATCGACGAGGTCGACTTCCATCCGGCCTGGCACCGGCTGCTCAGCAAGGGTGTGTCGGCGGGGCTGACCGCGGCCTGGGGGCGGCCGGGCGGGCATGTGCGGCGCGCGGCCGGATTCCTGGTGTGGACGCAGGTCGAGGCCGGCAACGGCTGCCCGCTGTCGATGACGCACGCGGCCGTGCCCGCCCTGCGCGCGGATCCGGCGCTCGCCGCCGAGTGGGAGCCGCGGCTGGCGTCCACGGTGTACGACCGTGGGCTGCGGCCGGCCCGGGACAAGGCCGGGGTGCTGTTCGGGATGGGCATGACGGAGAAGCAGGGCGGCAGTGACGTACGGGCGAACACGACGTCCGCGCGGCCGCTCGCCGAGGACGGAACGTACGAGCTGACCGGGCACAAGTGGTTCTGCTCGGCGCCCATGTCCGACGGTTTTCTGGTGCTTGCCCAGGCGCCGGGCGGATTGACGTGTTTTCTGGTGCCGCGGGTGCTGGCGGACGGCACGCGCAACGTGTTTCTCCTCCAGCGGCTCAAGGACAAGCTGGGGAACCGGTCGAACGCCTCCGCCGAGGTCGAGTTCGACGGCACGTGGGCGCGCCGGGTCGGCGAGGAGGGGCACGGGGTGCGCACCATCATCGGGATGGTGGCGGCGACCCGGCTGGACTGTGTGTTCGGCTCGGCCGGGCTGATGCGGCAGGCCGTCGCGCAGGCCGTCCACCACTGCACGCACCGGGAGGCTTTCGGCGGGAAACTCGTCGACAAGCCGCTCATGCGCAACGTGCTGGCCGACCTCGCGATCGAGTCGGAGGCGGCGACCGCGCTGGCGCTGCGGCTGGCGGCGGCGTACGACGACGGCGGCGAGCAGGAGCGGGCGCTGCTGCGGCTGGCGGTGCCCGCGGCCAAGTACTGGGTGACCAAGCGGTGCGCGCCGGTGGCGGTCGAGGCCGCCGAGTGCCTGGGCGGAAACGGTTACGTCGAGGAGTCCGGGATGCCGCGGCTGGTGCGCGAGTCGCCGCTGAACTCGATCTGGGAGGGCGCGGGCAACGTCCAGGCGCTGGACGTGCTGCGGGCGCTCCAGCGGGAGCCGGGCGCCTTCGACGCCGTACTGCTGGAGCTCGGCCGGGCGCGCGGCGCCGACCACCGGCTGGACGGCGCGGTCAAGCGGCTGCTGACCGAACTCGGTGATCTGGAGGGCGTCGAGGGGCGGGCGCGGCGGCTGGTGGAGCGGCTGGCGCTGGTGCTCCAGGGGTCGCTGCTCGTGCGGTACGCGCCGCCGGAGGTGGCCGACGCGTTCTGCGCGTCCCGGCTGGGCGGTGACGGCGGGGCGGCGTTCGGGACGCTGCCGCCCACGCTGGATCTGGCGGCGGTCGTGGAGCGGGCGCGGCCAGTGGCCTGAAGACCGGCGGGCACGAAGCACACGCGTGCCGCACGGAGGTGGTGCTGCGCCGACACGGCACCACCCCCGCGCCTCTGGCCCGTTCGAGGCCACGGACGCCGCTCGGGACGGCATCGCTCAAGTTTCAGCCAGCGAGGGGCTGTCCACCAGGGTTGCAAGGGGTTGCAACTTGCTGGTGGCTGTGAGCGGACTGGACCCCTCCGCCCGGCGCGGGCGGCACCATGAGACGCACGATTCAGGACGGGCACCCCGTGCCGGCAGGCAATCGCTGACAGGCACAGGCACAGGCACAGGATTCGGCACCAGGAGGACCCGTGGCACTGTCGCCGATGGACCTGACGCAGCTCGCCGCCGCCGACGCCACGCGTGCGGCCCGGGTACTCAGCGAGGTCCGCTCCGCCACCCTGTCCGGTCAGCGCGCGCCGGTCGCGCCGCGCCCGGTGATCGAACAGTCCTGGGAGCGCATGCTGTGCAGCGGCGTCGACCCCGACAGCGACGTCCGCGCCGGGCTGCTGCCCCGGGAGGAGATACAGCGGCGGCGCGAGTCCTCGGCGCTGCGGCAGGTGCTGCCGGTGCTGCGGGAAGGGCTGCTGTCGGTCGCGGACGCCGCCCGCCACATCATGGTGGTGGCCGACGAGGACGGCCGGGTGCTGTGGCGGGAGGGCAGCGTGCCGGTACTGCGCAGGGCCGACAGGCTCGGCCTCGAACTCGGTGCGGACTGGCGGGAGGACGTCGTCGGCACGAACGGCGTCGGCACTCCGGTGGTCACCCGGCGCCCCGTGCAGGTGTTCGCCTCCGAGCACTTCGTGCGCTCGCAGGCCACCTGGACCTGCGCCGGCGCGCCGATCACCGACCCGCGCGACGGCCGGCTGCTCGGCGTGGTCGACGTCAGCGGGCCGCTGGAGACCATGCACCCGGCCACGCTGGCCTGGGTCGACTCGGTGGCCAAGCTCGCCGAGGCCCGGCTGCGCGAACAGCACCTGGTGGCGCTGGAGCGGCTGCGCGCCGTTGCGGCACCGGTGCTGGCCCGGCTCACCGGGCGCGCCCTGGTGGTGGACAACGGCGGCTGGACCGCCGCGGTGACCGGGATGCCGTACACGCCGCGGATCGGGCTGCCCAAGTCGCCGGCGGCCGGCCCGAGATGGCTGCCCGTGCTCGGGCTGTGCACGCTGGAGCCGCTGGCCGGGGGCTGGCTGGTGCGGGCCGCGGACGAGCCGGAGCCGCGCGGCGCCACCCGGATCGTGCTGGACCTCGGACAGCCGCGCCGCTGGTCGGTGCAGGTGTCCGGCTCCGCGGGTTCCTGGAGCCACGAACTGAGTCCCCGGCACGCCGAGTTGCTCTACCTGCTGGCCGTGCACCGCTCCGGGCGCAGCGCGGCGGGCCTGGCGGAGGACCTGTTCGGCGACCCGGGCCGCACGGTCACGGTGCGCGCCGAGATGTCCCGGATACGGCGTTACCTCGGGGGATTTCTGGACCACCGGCCGTACCGCTTCCGTGAGGACACGGACGTCGAGGTGCTGCTCCCGGACGACCCGCGCGACCTGCTGCCGCACTCGTCCGCCCCGGCGGTGACCGGCCGCCGCACCCCCTGAGGGCGCCCCTCTTGTTCGAACCCGGTTCGGGTCATCTTTCGCATATTTGCAAGGTCTTCGTTCCCCACCGTCCCCGCCTGCCGTAGCATCGCTCTACGGGTCACCCCACCTGCTTTTCGGTCAACGTACGGATCATCAGGCGCAGTTGGCCCGGTGGCTCGGGAGGATCTATGAAGCATCGCGGCAGACACCGCCGGCGCAGGCGGGGCAAGGCGCTGCGCGCGGCCCTGGCCGGGACCGCGCTCGCCCTCACCGCCGCCGCCACCCTGATCAGCGCCTCGCAGGCCACGGTCGCCGAGGACCCCGGGGCGCTCAAACCGCTCGCGTCCGGCGAGACGGCACCGCTGCGGCTGGCCGAGCACCGGGTGCCGCAGCGCTGGCTGGACCGGCTCTCCTCGGCGATGGGCCGGCCCGTCGGTGTCGGCACGGTCCTCGACGACACCGACGGCACCGACGGCACGCTGCGTGAGGCCTCCGGCTGCACCGCCGAGGATCGCGAGGGGCTGCCCGTCGCGCCGGCCGCCACCCGCGCCTACTGCTGGGACGCCGCCGACACCCGGTCCTGGCAGCCCGGCGCGGTCACCACCTCCGGTGACGCCGACGACGACGGCCATTGGGGCGAACACCGCGTGATCCTGTCCGCCTGGTCCCGCAGCGGCGGCGCCCACGAGGACGCCGGCGACCGCGGCCTGGCCCGGATCGCCGTCGTCGACGCGGACAACCCGGCCCGCCTCGGCTACACGTGGGCCCTGCTCGCCGTACCGGTCGACGGCGGCCGCGACTACCGGGGGCTCGTCTCGCCGGTGTCCGGCATGGTCTGGTACCAGGACAAGCTGCTGGTCACCGCCGGCGAGGGCGACCGCACCGCGCTGTACGTGTACGACATGAACCGTGTCCAGCACGCCACCGTCGACGCCGGCGCCGTGGGCCGGGTGCGCGGCGGCTGGTCGGCGCACGGCGCGAAGTACGTTCTGCCCGCCGTCGCTTCCTACCGCCTGGCCGGCGACCGGGACGCCCCGCGGCCGGGGGCCCTCTCCCTGGACCGCAGCACCGCACCCGACAGCCTGGTCGCGAGCGAGTGGGTGCCCGCGGGCAGCGACCGGCACACCCGGCTGTGGCGGTACGCGTTCAGCGCGGACCCGGACCGCTCCGGGCTGCTGGCCACCGACTCCGCCGGGGACGCGGACGCGGTGGCGGCGTACGAGACGAAGGCCACGGGCGTGCGGGGTGTGCTGTCGCACGACTCGGCCTGGTACGTCGGCCGCGCCGCCGCCACCAAGGACTGGCGCGGCACACTGTGGCGGCAGGACACCGACGGCGCGAAGGCCACACGGTGCGGCTCGCAGGACAGCCACCAGTGCTGGAGCGGGGGCGCGGAGTCCCTCTCCTACTGGGAGGAGACGGGCGAGGTGTGGTCCCAGTCGGACCGGGTGCTGTTCGCGCTGCCGCTGGCCTCGATCGACAGAGCGCTGGGATGACGGGGACGACTGGGGCGGCGACGGCAGGGCGGGGGGCCGTCGACAGATCGTGCCGCCTGATGATTCCCTGGCGCGCATGAGCAACATCGCCGTGACCACCTGGTCCCTGGAGCAGACCGCGCCCGCCGACCTCCTGCCGGCCGCCGCGCCGGACGGGGACGTGCGGATCATCCGCTCCGAGGTGCCCTCGCCCGAGTTCAGCCGTTTCCTGTACGCCTCGGTCGGCGGCGACATCCGCTGGACCGACCGGCTGAGCTGGACGTACGCGCAGTGGCGGGAGTACCTGGACCGGCCCGGCGTGGAGACCTGGGTGGCCTACGACCGCGGGACGCCCGCCGGGTACGTGGAGCTGGAGCCGCAGGACGACGGAGTCGTGGAGATCGCCTACTTCGGGCTGATCCCCGCCTTCCGCGGCCGGCGCATCGGCGGACACCTGCTGTCGTACGGCGCCGCCCGCGCCTGGGACCTCGCCGACCGGTGGCCGGGGCTGGCGCCGACCAAGCGGGTGTGGCTGCACACGTGCAGCAAGGACGGCGAGCACGCGATGGGCAACTACCTGCGCCGTGGGTTCGCCCTGTTCGACACCAAGGTCGAGGAGGAGCCGGAGGTGCCCGCGCCGGGCCCCTGGCCGGGCGCCTACCCCGCCTGACCTGCGCCGACAAGACATCGCGCAAACGCTGTGACCAACGACACCCTCGTCTCGCATTTCGGGACAAGGGTGTCCGCATCTTGGATGAAGCTGGACTGTGTCCAGATCGCCGTGCCACGCTTCCGTCATGCCTGGAACTGGAATTGCCTTGGTGAGTCGGCGGCACGTCGACCTCGGCCGCATGTCCAGCGCCATCTGTCCGGCCCGCTGAGAGTTCTCCAGCAGCGCCCGACATCTCCCTTTTCGCTTGATTTCCTGCGCAATGAAGCGCGATGCCGCACCCGTATGCCCATGCGCAATGCGCAGGTCAGAGCCTCCCGCCCGTCACCCGACCGCCACGCCTCATCGACGGCGCTGCGCGCCGACCCTATCCATTGCTGTCCCGAAGGACGTATCCACCATGGCCGCCACCCCGCAGAAGCCTGCCGCCGCGACTCCCCGCCGCAAGGTGAGCCGTCACCGCGGCGAGGGCCAGTGGGCCGCGGGGCACTTCACCCCGCTCAACGGCAACGAGCAGTTCAAGAAGGACGACGACGGTCTCAATGTGCGGACACGCATTGAGACGATCTACTCCAAGCGGGGCTTCGACTCCATCGACCCCAACGACCTGCGTGGCCGGATGCGCTGGTGGGGCCTGTACACCCAGCGCCGCCCCGGGATCGACGGCGGCAAGACCGCGATCCTGGAGCCGGAGGAGCTGGACGACGAGTACTTCATGCTGCGCGTCCGCATTGACGGCGGGGCGCTCACCACCCGGCAGCTGCGGGTCGTCGGTGAGATCTCGCAGGAGTTCGCGCGCGGCACGGCCGACATCACCGACCGGCAGAACGTGCAGTACCACTGGATCCGGATCGAGGACGTGCCCGAGATCTGGGAGCGGCTGGAGGCCGTCGGGCTGTCCACGGTCACGGCCTGCGGTGACACCCCCCGCGTGATGATCGGCTCCCCGGTCGCCGGCATCGCCGAGGACGAGATCATCGACGGCACCCCGGCGCTGCAGGAGATGAAGCGCCGCGTCCTGAACAACAAGGCGTACTCGAACCTCCCCCGGAAGTTCAAGACGGCGATCTCCGGCTCGCCGGTGCTGGACGTGGTGCACGAGATCAACGACGTCGCGTTCGTCGGCGTCCGGCACCCCGAGCACGGCCCGGGCTTCGACGTTTGGGTGGGTGGCGGCCTGTCCACCAACCCCAAGCTGGGCGTACGGCTGGGCACCTGGGTGCCGCTGGACGAGGTTCCGGACGTCTACGAAGGCGTGCTGTCGATCTTCCGTGACTACGGTTACCGGCGCCTGCGTACGCGCGCCCGCCTGAAGTTCCTCGTCGCCGACTGGGGCGCGGAGAAGTTCCGGCAGGTGCTGGAGGACGAGTACCTCAAGCGCAAGCTGGTCGACGGTCCCGCGCCCGAGCAGCCGGTCCAGCAGTGGCGTGACCACGTCGGCGTGCACCGTCAGAAGGACGGCCGTTACTACGTCGGTTTCGCCCCGCGCGTCGGCCGGGTCGACGGCACCCAGCTCACGAAGATCGCCGACCTCGCCGAGGCGCACGGCTCGGGTCGGGTGCGCACCACCGTCGAGCAGAAGATGATCATCCTCGATGTCGAGGAGGGGCAGGTCGGCTCCCTGGTCGACGGCCTGGAGGCGCTGGACCTCACCGCCAAGCCGTCGCCGTTCCGGCGCGGCACCATGGCCTGCACCGGCATCGAGTTCTGCAAGCTCGCCATCGTCGAGACCAAGCAGCGCGGCTCCGCCCTCATCGACGAACTGGAGCGCCGTATCCCGGACTTCGACGAGCCGATCACCATCAACCTCAACGGCTGCCCGAACGCCTGCGCCCGTATCCAGGTCGCGGACATCGGTCTCAAGGGCCAGCTGGTCCTCAACGACAAGGGCGAGCAGGTCGAGGGCTTCCAGGTGCACCTGGGCGGCGCGCTCGGCCTGGAGGCCGGTTTCGGCCGCAAGGTGCGCGGTCTGAAGGTCACCTCCGAGGAGTTGCCCGACTACGTCGAGCGCGTGCTGAAGCGGTTCCAGGCCGAGCGCGAGGAAGGCGAGCGTTTCGCGACGTGGGCCGCCCGGGCCAGCGAGGAGTCGCTGTCATGAGCGAGCGTGCGGCGCCGTTCTACTGCCCCTACTGCGGCGACGAGGACCTGCGGCCGAGTGAAGCCATGGAAGGCAGCCACGGCGCCTGGGAATGCGCGGCGTGCAACCGCGCATTCCAGTTGAAGTTCCTCGGGCTGCTGGCCCGGGGGCTTCGAGCCGACCACGGAGGGGATCCGATATGACGACGGCTCAGGAAGAGCGTACGGCCGAGGACTTGAAGGCGCTCGCCGAGCAGGCGGGCCGCGACCTGGAGGACGCCTCCGCGCTGGAGATCCTCCAGTGGGCGGTGCAGACCTTCGGCAAGCGCTTCTGTGTGACGTCCTCGATGGAGGACGCGGTGGTCGCCCACCTCGCCTCCCGCGCGATGCCCGGCGGCACCAAAGTCGATGTGGTGTTCCTCGACACCGGTTACCACTTCCCGGAGACGATCGGCACGCGGGACGCGGTGGAGGCGGTGATGGACGTCAACGTCATCACGCTCACCCCGCGCCAGACGGTCGCCGAGCAGGACGCCGAGCACGGCCCCAAGCTGCACGACCGCAACCCCGACCTGTGCTGCAAGATGCGCAAGGTGGAACCGCTGGAGCGGGGCCTGAAGGACTACCTGGCCTGGGCGACCGGCCTGCGCCGCGACGAGTCCCCGACCCGGGCGGGCACCCCGGTCGTCGGCTGGGACGAGAAGCGGCAGAAGGTGAAGATCTCCCCGATCGCCCGCTGGACCCAGGACGACGTGGACGCCTACGTCGCCGAGCACGGCGTGCTGACCAACCCGCTGCTGATGGACGGCTACGCCTCCATAGGCTGCGCCCCCTGCACCCGCCGCGTCCTGGAGGGCGAGGACGCGCGTGCCGGGCGCTGGGCGGGCCGGGCCAAGACCGAGTGCGGGCTGCACGGATGACCGCGCACGCCTTTCGGGCGGAAACCGAAACGCACACCGCGTCCACTGCTCCGGCTGCTACAGCTGTTACCGATGCCTCTGTTACCGATGCGACCACTGCGACCCAGGAGAATCACGTGACGACCGGAGCCACCGTATGGCTCACGGGTCTGCCGAGTGCCGGCAAGACCACCATCGCGCGCGAGCTGGCCGGCCGGCTCCGCGAGGAGGGCCACCGCGTCGAGGTGCTCGACGGCGACGAGATCCGCGAGTTCATCTCGGCGGGCCTCGGTTTCTCCCGCGAGGACCGGCACACCAACGTGCAGCGCATCGGCTTCGTCGCCGAACTGCTCGCCCGCAACGGCGTGCTGGCCCTCGTCCCGGTCATCGCGCCGTACACCGACAGCCGCGAGGCGGTGCGCAAGCGGCACCAGCAGAACGGGACGGCGTACCTGGAGGTGCACGTCGCCACTCCGGTCGACGTGTGCTCGGTGCGCGATGTGAAGGGCCTGTACGCCAAGCAGGCCGCGGGCGAGCTGTCCGGGCTGACCGGGGTCGACGACCCGTACGAGGAGCCCGAGACGCCCGATCTGCGGATCGATTCGCAGAACCAGACCGTGCAGGAGTCCGCGGCGTCGGTGTACGCCCTGCTCAGCGAAAGGGGACTGGCATGACGGCCGTTGCGACCGTGAAGGGGGGCGAAGACGGCACGGACAGCCCGTACGCCCTCTCGCACCTGGACGCGCTGGAGTCCGAGGCGGTGCACATCTTCCGTGAGGTCGCGGGCGAGTTCGAGAAGCCGGTGATCCTGTTCTCCGGCGGCAAGGACTCCATCGTCATGCTGCACCTGGCGCTGAAGGCGTTCACGCCGGCGCCGGTGCCGTTCGCACTGCTGCACGTGGACACCGGGCACAACTTCCCCGAGGTCATCGACTACCGGGACCGTACGGTCGCGAAGCACGGGTTGCGGCTGCACGTGGCGTCCGTGCAGGACTACATCGACCGCGGAGTGCTCAAGGAGCGCCCCGACGGCACACGCAACCCGCTGCAGACGCTGCCGCTGACGGAGAAGATCCAGGAAGAGAAGTTCGACGCCGTGTTCGGCGGCGGGCGCCGGGACGAGGAGAAGGCGCGGGCGAAGGAGCGGGTGTTCTCGCTGCGCGACGAGTTCTCCCAGTGGGACCCGCGCCGGCAGCGGCCCGAGCTGTGGAACCTGTACAACGGCCGGCACGCACCCGGTGAGCACGTGCGCGTGTTCCCGCTGTCCAACTGGACCGAGCTGGACGTGTGGCAGTACATCGCCCGCGAGGGCATCGAACTGCCGGAGATCTACTTCGCGCACGAGCGCGAGGTGTTCAGGCGCAGCGGTATGTGGCTGACGGCCGGCGAGTGGAGCGGGCCGAAGGACAGTGAGGCCGTGGAGAAGCGGCAGGTCCGCTACCGCACCGTCGGCGACATGTCCTGCACCGGCGCGGTCGACTCCGACGCCGACACCATCGAGAAGGTGATCACGGAGATCGCCGCCTCCCGGCTGACCGAGCGGGGCGCGACCCGGGCCGACGACAAGCTGTCCGAGGCCGCGATGGAAGACCGCAAGCGCGAGGGGTACTTCTAAGCATGAGCACGATCACGACCGAGGAGCTCTCGGCCACCACCCTGCTGCGGTTCGCCACCGCCGGTTCCGTCGACGACGGCAAGTCCACCCTCGTCGGGCGGCTGCTGCACGACTCCAAGTCGATCCTCACCGACCAGCTGGAGGCCGTGGAGCGGGCCTCGGCCGGCCGTGGCCAGGACGCGCCGGATCTCGCGCTGCTCACCGACGGCCTGCGCGCCGAGCGGGAGCAGGGCATCACCATCGACGTGGCCTACCGGTACTTCGCCACCCCGCGCCGCCGGTTCATCCTGGCGGACACGCCGGGGCACGTGCAGTACACGCGGAACATGGTCACCGGCGCCTCCACCGCCGAGCTGACGGTGATCCTGGTCGACGCCCGCAACGGCGTCGTCGAGCAGACCCGCCGGCACGCCGCCATCGCCGCCCTGCTGCGGGTGCCGCACGTCGTCCTCGCCGTCAACAAGATGGACCTGGCCGGGTACGCGGAGCAGGTCTTCGCGCAGATCGCCGAGGAGTTCACGGCGTACGCGACCGAGCTGGGTGTCCCGGAGGTCACCGCGATCCCGATCTCGGCGCTGGTCGGCGACAACGTGGTGGAGCCGTCCGCGAACATGGACTGGTACGGCGGCCCGACCGTCCTGGAGCACCTGGAGACGGTCCCGGTCAGCCACGACCTGAGCCACTGCCACGCCCGGCTGCCGGTGCAGTACGTGATCCGGCCGCAGACCGCCGAGCACCCGGACTACCGGGGTTATGCCGGCCAGATCGCGGCGGGCAGCTTCCGGGTCGGCGAGAGCGTGACCGTACTGCCGTCCGGCCGGGCCACGAAGATCTCCGGCATCGAGCTGCTCGGCAAGCCGGTCGACGTCGCCTGGACCACGCAGTCGGTGACCGTCCTGCTGGAGGACGACATCGACATCTCGCGCGGCGATCTGATCGTGCCCAGCAAGGACGCGCCGCCCACCACGCAGGACATCGAGGCGACCGTCTGCCACGTCGCCGACGCCCCGCTGACCGTCGGCCACCGGGTGCTGCTCAAGCACGGCACGCGCACGGTCAAGGCGATCGTCAAGGACATCCCGTCCCGGCTCACCCTCGCCGACCTGTCCCTGCACCCGCACCCGGGACAGCTCGTCGCCAACGACATCGGCCGGGTCAAGGTCCGCACCGCCGAGCCGCTGCCGGTCGACTCCTACGCCGACTCGCGGCGCACCGGCTCGTTCATCCTGATCGACCCGGGCGACGGGACCACGCTCACCGCGGGCATGGTCGGCGAGTCGTTCGCCTCTCCGGAGCCGGTCAGGGACGAGTCCGAGGACGACGGGTGGGATTTCTGAGATGACGCCCACCGACTACTTCTCCACGTTCGCGAAGGAGGGCGGCCGCGTCGGCAGCGGCCCCCTCGGCAGCGGGCAGGGCGGAGTGACGCGATGTCTGCGCTGACGTACGCGCACCGCATGCGCGCCGCCCCGGACCCACCCGCCGACCTCCCGGCCACGACCTGGTAAGGGCGTGAGAGCCGGGCCACCGAGAGGAACCCTCCGTGCCTGCACCACCCGCCCTCCGCCGCACCCTCGCGGTCCTGGCCGCGTTGCCGCTGCTCGCCCTCGCCTCCTGCGGCTACGGCTCCCAGGCCGTGGAGAACACCGAGCACGCCGTTGCCGGGGCGGCCAAGACCGACGGCCTGGACTCCGTGCGGATCGGCTACTTCGGGAACCTCACCCACGCCACCGCGCTGGTCGGCCGGCAGAAGGGCTTCTTCCAGAAGGAGCTGGGCGGCACGAAGGCGGACTACTCGACGTTCAACGCCGGTCCCTCGGAGATCGAGGCGCTGAACTCGGGTTCCATCGACATCGGCTGGATCGGCCCCTCGCCCGCGATCAACGGCTACACCAAGGCGGACGGCAAGAACCTGCGCATCATCTCCGGTTCGGCGTCCGGCGGCGTGAAGCTGGTCGTCAACCCGGAGAAGATCAAGTCCCTGAAGGACGTCAAGGGCAAGAAGATCGCCACCCCCCAGCTCGGCAACACCCAGGACGTGGCGTTCCTGAACTGGATCTCCGAGCAGGGCTGGAAGGTCGACGCGCAGAGCGGCCAGGGCGACGTCTCCGTGATCCGCTCCGACAACAAGGTCACCCCGGACCTGTACAGGTCGGGCTCCATCGACGGCGCGTGGGTGCCGGAGCCGACCGCGTCCAAGCTGGTCGCCGAGGGCGCGAAGGTGCTGCTGGACGAGGCCGACCTGTGGCCGGACAAGAAGTTCGTGACCACGAACGTCATCGTGTCGCAGAGTTTCCTGAAGCAGCACCCGGAGGCCGTCGAAGCGGTGCTGAAGGCCTCCGTCGAGACCAACCGGTGGATCAACGCCCACCCGGAGCAGGCGAAGGCCGCGGCCAACGCCCGCCTGAAGCAGGACACCGGCATGGCGCTCCCGGCCGACGTCATCGACCCGGCGTGGAAGTCCATCCAGGTCACGGACGATCCGCTGGCCGCCACCCTCAAGACCCAGGCCGAGCACGCGGTCAAGGCGGGCCTGCTGCAGAAGCCGGACCTGACCGGCATCTACGACCTGACGCCGCTGAACAAGGTCCTCAAGGCGGAGGGCGAACCCGAGGTCGGCGACGCCGGCCTCGGCGTGCATTAAGGCACGGATCCCGATGAGTTCCCAGGAGGTGACGACCATGGCAACCGCCCTCGCCAAGGCCGCGGACACGGATGCGTCCGTGGAGCACGCCGCGCGCATCGACCACGTCTCGAAGTCCTTCGCCGGCCCCGCCGGACAGCAGCTCGTCCTCGACGACATCACGCTCGATGTCGCGCCGGGCGAGTTCGTCACCCTCCTCGGGGCGTCCGGCTGCGGCAAGTCGACCCTGCTCAACCTGGTGGCCGGGCTGGACAGGCCCAGCGCGGGCGGCATCACGACCGACGGGCGCCCAGCGCTGATGTTCCAGGAGCACGCCCTGTTCCCGTGGCTGACCGCGGGCAAGAACATCGAACTCGCGCTGAAGCTCCGGGGGGTAGCGAAGGCCGAGCGGCGGGGCCGGGCCGAGGAACTGCTCGAACTGGTCCGGCTGAAGGGCGCGTACGGCAAGCGGGTGCACGAACTGTCCGGCGGCATGCGTCAGCGCGTCGCCATGGCCCGCGCCCTCGCGCAGGACAGCAAGCTGCTGCTGATGGACGAGCCGTTCGCCGCGCTGGACGCGATCACGCGGGACGTGCTGCACGACGAGCTGACCCGCATCTGGCGCGAGACACGGCTGTCCGTCCTGTTCGTCACGCACAACGTGCGCGAGGCGGTCCGGCTCGCCGAGCGCGTGGTCCTGCTGTCCTCCCGCCCGGGCCGCGTCGCGCGCGAGTGGACGGTGGACATCCCGCAGCCGCGCCGTATCGAGGACGCCGCCGTGGCGGAGCTGTCCCGGGAGATCACCGAACAACTGCGTGGGGAGATCCGCCGCCATGGCCAGCACTGAGACGACCGCCAAGGACGGCAACGATCTCGCCGGACTCGAAGCCGGCCTGGACGCCCTGGAGACGGTCCAGACGGGCCGTACGCCGTTCCGGAAGACCCTGATACAGAAGATCCTGCCGCCGATCGTCGCCGTCCTCCTGGTACTGGCGCTGTGGCAGCTGCTGGTGTCGTCCGGGGCCGTCAGCGATCCCAGCAAGCTGCCCGCGCCGGCCGACGTGTGGGGCGAGCTGCGCGAGTCCTGGCTGCAGGGCACGCTCCACGAGTACATCTGGACCAGCGTCTCGCGCGGACTGCTCGGCTTCCTGATCGCGCTGGCCATCGGGACGCCGCTGGGGCTGCTGGTGGCGCGCGTGCGGTTCGTGCGGGCGGCGATCGGCCCGATCCTGTCCGGCCTGCAGTCCCTGCCGTCCGTGGCCTGGGTGCCGCCGGCCGTGATCTGGCTGGGCCTGAACGACGAGATGATGTACGCGGTGATCCTGCTCGGCGCGGTCCCGTCGATCGCCAACGGCCTGGTGTCGGGCGTCGACCAGGTGCCGCCGCTGTTCCTGCGCGCCGGCCGCACGCTGGGCGCGACGGGTCTGAAGGGGACCTGGCACATCGTCATGCCGGCCGCGCTGCCCGGTTACCTGGCGGGCCTGAAGCAGGGCTGGGCCTTCTCCTGGCGCTCCCTTATGGCGGCGGAGATCATCGCGTCCTCCCCCGACCTGGGGGTGGGCCTGGGCCAGCTGCTGGAGAACGGCCGCAACAACAGCTCCATGGCCATGGTCTTCTTCGCGATCCTGCTCATCCTGATCGTCGGCATCGCCATAGACCTGCTGATCTTCAGCCCGCTGGAGCGGTGGGTGCTGCGCAACCGCGGTCTGCTGCCGAGGAGCTGAGTTTCCGTGCGACGCCCGGTCCTTCTCGTCATCGCCCACGGCAGCCGCGACCCGCGGCACGCCGCGACCGTGCACGCCCTCGTACGGCGGGTCCGCGCGCTGCGCCCGGACGTACGGGTGGAGACCGGTTTCCTGGACTTCAACATTCCGTCCGTACAGGGGGTGCTGGAGTCGCTGGCGGCCAAGGGCGTCCGGGACGTCGTAGCGCTGCCGCTGCTGCTGACCCGTGCGTTCCATGCGAAGGCGGACATCCCGGCGGTGCTGGCGGACGCACCGCCGCAGCTGCGCATCCGTCAGGCGGACGTGCTCGGCCCGTCGCCGCTGCTGCTGTCGGCGTTGGAACGGCGCCTGTACGAGGCGGGTCTGACCCCCGCCGACAAGTCCTCGACCGGGGTCGTGCTGGCCTCGGCGGGGTCCACCGACCCGGAGGCGATCGCAGTGATCGCTGAAATCGCGCGGGAGTGGCGGCACACCGGTTGGTGCGCCGTGCGGCCTGCGTTCGCCTCCGCTGCATTTCCCGCGGGGTTCCCCCGCACCGAGGACGCGGTGCGGGGGCTGCGGGAGCTGGGCTGCTCTCGCGTCGCGGTCGCCCCCTACGTCCTGGCCCCCGGCTTCCTGCCCGACCGCATCGCGCGGGGTGCGGCGGAGGCGGACGTGCTCGCCGACGTACTGGGGGCGGCGCCGGAGGTGGCGCGCGTGGTGCTGGAGCGGTACGACGCAGCACGGGTGCCGTTGCCGGCGGCGGTCGGGGCCTGAGGGCAGGGCACAGGTACCGCTGTCGACGGCGGTCGGGGGCGACCGGCTGGCTCCGCCGGATCTGCGGGCAGGCCGCGCAGCGCAGCGGGCAGCGGCCGGCCGTGGTGGGAAGGACCGTACGGCTGTTCTTCCTCAACATCGCCGATGCCGGGGACTTCGTGGCCGTCCCCAAGGGGGCACTGGCCCGGGCGTTCCCCGGCGCGGAGGAACCAGCGGAGATCAGCATCGCGCCCTTGTGGCCGCACAGTGTCCCCGACTACCGGAAGCACCGGGCGGCGGCCGGGGCCATCCCTGCGCGGGCCAAGTGGCCCGGGGCGGACGTCAGTCGGCCTGCGGCAAAAGGGTGCCGAGGGGGCCCAGGTCCAGGTTGAGGTCTTCCATGCGCAGGTCGTAGCGGGCGCAGAGGTCTGCCATGCGGTCATGGAGGAGCATCAGCGTCAGGCCGACGCGTTCCTCCTGGTCCTCCGTGAGGTCGCCGGTGTCGACGCGGTGGAGGGCCTGGCGTTCCATGAGCTGGCGGAGGAGTTCGACGACGGTCAGCACGAGTTTGACAGGTCGCGTTCGACGGTGTCCGGGTCGGTCGACAGGCGGTGGGCGGCGGCGGGTTGGGTGTCCGGGCGTGGGGGCGGCATGGGACCTCATTGCTGGGGGACGGGGTGGGCCGGCAGGAGCCCCTCCACCAGCTCGGGCGAGCGGCGGACGCGGGGGTCGAGGAGCCGCAGCTCGCCCTCGATGGCAGCCGCGACGGCGGGGGTCGGTTCAGGCACCGGTCAGCTCCACGAGTTTCACGACGGTGTTCCAGTTGCGGGTGGTGGCGATCAGGCCCTTGGTCAGGCGGGGTCGGGACAGGGCCTCGGCGAGCTTGGAGCGGCCCAGGCCGCCCGGTGTGTAGAGGTACAGGGCACGGTCGCCGAGGCGGAACTCCTCGGGGAGAAAGACCGGTTGGTCGATCTCCGCGAAACGGGACGCGTCGACCGGGGCGGAGAAGTACGTGACGTGCAGCTGCCTGCCCTCGAGTTCGGCGGGCGGGAACGGGCAGGCCTCGGCGACCGCCTCCAGATAGGCGTGGTCGCGCACGATCACGTCGACGGGGAAGCCGAAGTGTTTCTCGACGGCCTGCATGATCTCGGCGGCCAGGCACTCCTCGTCGCCGTGATCCGCCGCGAACACGGCCTGACCGCTCTGCAGATACGTGCGTACGGCGTCGTGGCCGAGGCCTTCCAGGAGGGTGCGCAGGTCGGCCATCGCGACCTTCTTGCCGCCCACGTTGATCCCCCGCAGCAGCGCCGCATACGTCGTCGTCATGCGCACACGATAGGGCGGCCGTCGTGCCCCGTGGGGGTGGGCACGACGGCCGTGTCCGCCGCGAGCGGACTGCGCGAAACTCTGGCCGAACGGCGGGCTCCGGTTCAACTCGTCCACGCACTTGTGACTCATTCAACAAACCTTGACCGGGACATTACAGACACCGGCACCCTGATCGCCGCCGCTCACCAGGGGCAAGCCCGGGTCGACGAGGCGTTCCCGGGCGGCTCCGAGCCGACCGAGGTGGTCGTCAGGGCGGACGACATCGACGCGCCCGAGGTGAAGACCGCGCTGCCCGCCATCGCCACGCACACCGTGACGCCGGAGACTCCATGCAGTCCATGAGCAGATGGGCGTCGGCCTCGCGGCGGCGGTGCTCATCGACGCGACGATCATCCGGGGCGTGCTGCTGCCGGCGGTGATGGCGCTGCTCGGGGAGCGCAACTGGTACCTGCCGAAGTGGCTGGACCGGATGCCCGGCCTCACGCACGACGAGACGCCGGACGCGATCGCGGTACCCTCCGTGCCGGACGAGGGGCGGCCGGTGAGGGTCTGACGCTTCCCGCCGTTCACAGGGCCCGTTGGGAGGGCTGCGGGCCCGCTCATGAAGGCGCCCCGTGAGGGGCCTCTGCGGAGGCTCTCCGAGGGCGTTTTATGAGGGCAGTTCGCCCTCGATGAGGTCGGCTGCCCGCCGGGTGCCGCCCTCGCCGGCCATCCCGGCCTGGATCTCCTTCAGGTGGCGGGCGACCTCCGGGTCGTCAACGAGGGCGAGGGCGGTGGCGCGCAGGGTCTCGGCGGTCGCCTCCTCCCGGGGGACGTGTCGGGCGACGCCGAGCCCCTGGAGCACGTCGGCGTTGCCGAACTGGTCCGCGGCCTGCGGTACGGCGATCATCGGGGTGGCCGTGGCCAGGCCCTCCTGGCTGCCGCCCGCGCCGGCGTGGGTGACGAACAGGTCGGCCTGCTTCAGGATCGCCGGCTGCGGCACCCAGGAGCGCACCTCGACGCCGTCCGGTACGTCGCCCAGCTCGGCGGGGTCGACGTGGCGGCCGATCTGGAGCACGACGTGCCAGCCCGGCAGGTCGCCGAACGCCCTGACGCACTCCTGGTAGAAGCCGGGCTGTTTGGTGAAGGCCGACCCGAGCGAGACGAGCACGACCTTCTCGGCACCCTCGGGCCGCCGCCAGTCGCCCTCGGTGGTGCGGTCGCACTGGCAGGCGCCGACGAAGGTGTACACGCTCTCGTCGACCCGGTCGGCGTTCGGCTGCAGCGCGCGGGGGACCAGGACGAGGGAGCGGGCCGGGTGCCCCGCGAACACGTCGGGGTGCTCGGTGATCCCGTTCTCCTCCAGCCAGGCCTGGAAGCGGGCGTAGTAGGCCCGGCCGCGCTCGGTCTTCTTCGGCTCCTCCCACATCGGCTTGGCGGCCTCCTCCTCGTAGCCCTCCCAGGCGACGAGGTGCGGCGCCAGGGAGATCGCGGGCACGCCCCAGCGGCGGGCGAGGACGCGGGCCGGGTACGAGGCGGTGTCGTGCAGGACGAGGTCCGGCACGTCCGTCCCGTCCGCCCCGTTCGTCTCGTACGCCTCGATCAGCTGGGGCAGCGCCTGGATCGCGTCGTCGAGGAACGGCTCCACGTTGTCCAGCAGCGTGGTCCCCCAGGCCGACGGGTCGGCGTCAGGCCCGGGCAGTGTGGACTTCCAGAGCTTCACCTCCGCACCGGTCCCGGCGACCTTGTCCGCGAGCGCGGGCGGGATCGCGTACGTGACCCGGTGCCCGCGCGCGACGAGTTCGCGGATCACTTCGAGGCTCGGGTTCACGTGGCCGTGGGCGGCGATGGAGAACATGGCGATGTGAGCGGGACTGGTCATGCACCGACCATAAACGAGACGATACGTCTCGTGCAACTCAATTTGGTTTTACGAGGTCAGCGCCTCGTGCAGCCGCAGCCAGCGCCCCGGCGCCACCTCCCCGACCAGCACACCGGGATCCAGGCGCGCGGCGCGGAACGCGGCGTCCAGGCGCCGCCTCGGGTGCACCAGGCGCAGGGAGGCGTGCAGCGAGCCGCCGGCCCCGGAGAAGCCCAGCTCGACCAGGTGCCGCCAGCTGCCGTACGCGGCTGGGTCGATCAGCGGGGTGCCGCGGCGCTCGATGCGGAGGATCCCGGCGTCGACGCGGGGCGCGGACCGGAAGCTGTGCCGGCCGACCCGCCCGGCCAGCCGCCACGCGAAACACGGCCAGCTGCGGACCGTCAGCAGGGTCCAGCTGCCGTAGTCCCCGGTGCGTTTACGGGCGTATTCGAGCTGGGTGAGGAGCGTGGCGTCGGTGAGGTCGGGGGCTCGCAGACACCAGTCGACGATCGCCGCCGTACGGGAGAAGGGCACGTTGCCGGCGACGGCGAAGGGGGTGTGCGGGGGCCGCGCGGCGAGGAAGTCACCGCCGATGACGCGGACTTGGGGTTTGCCGGAGAAGCGCTCGCGCAGTACGGCCACGAGCCGGGGGTCGATCTCGTAGGCGCGCAGCTCGGCGCAGCGGGGGGCGAGCACGGTGGTCAACGCGCCCTTTCCCGCGCCGACTTCGAGCAGCAGCCGGGCCGGGCGGTCGTGCGGGACGGCGAGCCGTGCGAAGCGGATGGCGGCGGTGCGGTCGGCGAGGAAGTTCTGCGAGAGCGCGCGCGTGCGCTGGGTGGGGCGGGCCATGGCCTGCGGTCCTTGTCTTCCGTGAGGGGCCTGAAGGGCAGACGAAGGCCCCGACCGGAAGACGGGAGGACGGCACACCGGATCGAGCCGTCACGCGTCGGACGCGTGCGTGCTCTATCTACGGCGTACGTCGGCGAAGAGGGCGCCCCTGCGGCAGTGCCGTCAGCGGGCGTGGCTCCCCGGGCCGGTCAGGGCTCCGGGGCCGCGGCGCATGCGGATGGGATACGTGCAGCCCCGGCCGTAACCGGAGCTGTAGGTTGGGCTTCCTGCCATGCGCGGAACGGTAGGCGGGCGCGGTCGGCACGGGCAACGGGTTTTTGGCGGGCGCGGGTACTTCGTACGGCGTCAGCACTGGTAGCGGGCAAGGATCAGGTTTCCGTCCTTCTCCAGGCGGAGGAGGGCGAGGCCGAGAGCGAGCAGGAACTGCGGGACCGTCACCCCGACGGCCCACACCAGCCCGATCCGGAACGACTCCCAGAACAGCGTGTCGTGCAGCAGGTCCCGGAAGTTGAGGGCGCCGATCCACTGGGCGGGTGCGGTGCGGCCCGACTGGGTGTCGGTGAACACCAGCAGGATCCCGTAGACGAGCGGGCCGACGCTCAGGACGAGGATGGGGATCAGGGCGGGCAGTACCAGGAACCAGGCGCTGTGGTCGAGCGCGCGCCGCGGTGCGCCGTTGCCGGGCACGCGGCGCGTCGGCCGCTTCACCTCGGTCACCAATGCCATGGAATCAGCCCCTTTGTGCGGCCCGGGTGGCCACGTCATGGTCGTGAAGGCGCTGTGGCGCGTCAAGGCACCGCACGTGGTCCCACCTGTGCGAATGCGACACTGGCCGGCGGATGGCCGGAACCCGGAAGCAGGTACGGCGAGGGTGGACGGACCAGGACGCCGAGGACGCCTTCGACGCCGAGGACCCCAAGCAAGACCTGGGCGACACGGGCGACGCGGGCGACGCGGGCGACGCGGGCGACGCGGGCGACGCGGGCGACACCGACCATAAGGACGACAAGGACGACAAGGACGACAAGGACACGGAGGCGGACGATGGACGAGGCTCAGGCGCGGAGTGCGCTGGCCGCGGCGGGGGTGCTGCCCGGGGCGGCCGAGGTCGCGCGGCTGCTCGCGCTGGGCGAGAACGCGGTGTTCGCCGCCGGCAGCCTGGTCGTCAAGGTGGGGCGCGACGCCGAGCTGTTCGACCGGGCGCGCCGCGAGCTGGACATCGCGCTGTGGCTGGCCGAGGCGGGGGTGCCGGCGGTGCGGGCGGCGGAGCCGGAGGCGCTGCTGGTCGACGGTCATCCGGTGACCGTGTGGCATAGGCTGCCCGAATCGGTACGGCCTGCGGAGCCGCGGGATTTGGCCGAACTGCTGCGGGTCGTGCACGCACTGCCCTCTCCTCCTTTCGAACTGCCGCCGCGCGATCTGCTGGGCGGGGTGGAGCGGTGGCTGCGGCTGGCGGGTGAGGCGATCGATTCGGCGGACGCGGCGTATCTGCGGGAGCGGCGGGACGGGTTCCTGGCGGCCGTGGGGGCGGTGACGCCTCAGCTGCCGCGGGGGCCGATTCATGGCGATGCGTTGCCGCGCAATGTGCACGTGGGGCCGGGCGGGCCGGTGCTGGTCGATCTGGAGACCTTCTCGGCGGACCTGCGGGAGCACGATCTCGTGGTCATGGCTCTCTCTCGCGACCGGTACGGGTTGCCTGCGGCGGCTTATGAGTCGTTCGTCGAGGCGTATGGGTGGGATGTACGTGAGTGGGAGGGGTGTTCGGTTCTGCGGGGGGCCCGGGAGACGGCGAGCTGTGCGTGGGTGGCGCAGCATGCGCCGAGCAACCCCAAGGCGCTGGCCGAGTTCGAGCGGCGGGTGGCGTCGTTGCGGGACGGGGATGCGACGGTGCGGTGGTATTCGTTCTGAACGGCGGTTGCTGAGCCGCGCCGGCAAAGGCACCCGGCGTTGGTGCGGGCGTTCCTGCGGGCTGCGCACCCCAGACCCCCGCTTCGGCCTGAACGGCCTCGCTCTCAAACGCCGGACAGGCTTGTGGCGACCAGCTTGTCCTGCGTTGAAAAGTGACCGCCCGCTCAGACCGGTTCGTCCGCCGGCTCCCGCAGCGGCCACGTGCCGTCGACCAGGGCCGTTGGGTTGCCCTTGCGGCGTAGGAAGTTCTGGAAGTCCGCTGCCCAGTCGGCGTACCACTCGATCTGGCGGCGGTGCAGGTCGGCCGGGCCGAGGGACGCGATCTTGGGATGGCGGTCGGCTATCGCGCAGGCGAGGTGGGCCGCGGCGAGGGCGTCGGCCGAGGCGTTGTGCGCGGCGTCGAGCGGGACGCCGTACTCGGCGCAGACTGCCTGGAGTGTGCGCTTGCCGCGGCGGTAGCGGTCGACGGAGCGGTCGATCGTGTACGGGTCGATGACCGGGGCGGGGGATAGGCCGCCCAGGCGGTCGCGCAGGGACGGCAGGCCGTACCGGCGCAGTTCGGCGGTGAGCAGGGTCAGGTCGAACGCGGCGTTGTAAGCGACGACCGGCACGCCCGTCTTCCAGTACGTCACGAGCACGTCGGCGATCGCGTCCGCCACCTCGTCGGCCGGCCGGCCCTCCGCCGCCGCCCGCTCGTTGCTGACGCCGTGCACCGCCACCGCGTCCGCCGGGATCTCCACGCCGGGGTCGGCCAGCCACTCCCGGTGCCCCATCCGCATCCCACCCCTGACCTCGATCACGGCCCCCGTGACGATGCGCGCCTCACGCGGATCGGTACCCGTCGTCTCCAGGTCGAAGCCGATCAGCAGCTCCCGGTGCCAGCCCATGGGCGGCCCCCCTTCTTGTGGTGCGTTCCCCCAGTGGCCTCCACCTTCCCATGAGCCACTGACAATCAGAGGACCGCGTTCCGCTTGTGCCGTCGAGGCGTTCGCGACAGGGGCGCATCACAGGGCAGTTCATGACACCGGACGCGAATCCACCCACATCAGCTCGAACTCCTCGCGGTAGGTGGGGAAGAGCCCGCCGTCCTCGATCTCGCCGGACTTGACCATTTTGTTCCCGTTCCGCAGGACGAGCACCGGCGCCTCCATCCCCCGCGTCCGGCGCAGGTACGACTGCACGACCGCGACGCCGTCCGCCCCGTCGCCGTCGACGAGGTAGGCGGTGAAGCGGGGCGTCTCGTCGTAGACCTGGATCTCGAAGGCGCCGGGGTCGCGCAGCCGGGCGCGGACCCGGCGCATGTGCAGGATGTTCATCTCGACGGCGCGGCTCAGCTCGCCGCGCTTGATGCCGAGTTCGCGCTCGCGTCGCTTGACCGCGCTGGAGGCCGGGTTGAGGAAGAGCAGGCGCACCCGGCAGCCGGACTCGGCGAGGCGCACCAGGCGGCGGCCGGAGAAGTTCTGCACGAGCAGGTTGAGACCGATGCCGACGGCGTCGACGCGGCGGGCGCCGCCGAAGATGTCCTCGGCCGGGAACCGGCGCAGCAGCCGCACCCGGTCCGGGTGCACGGCAACCACGTCGGCGTACCGGTCGCCGACCAGGTCCTCGACGGCGTCGATGGGCAGCCGGCGCGCGGAGGGCACGTCGCCGCCCGCGCCGAGCATCTCCAGCAGCCGCGCCGAGGCCCGCTCGGCCTGGTTCAGGACCGCCTCGGACAGCGCGCGGTTGCGGGAGACGACGTTACGGGTCACCTCCAGCTCGTCCAGGGCGAGTTCGACGTCCCGGCGGTCGTCGGAGTAGGGCTCGAAGCACGGCCAGTGCTGCACCATCAGCTCGCGCAGCTGCGGCAGGGTGAGGAAACTGAGCACGTTGTCGTCGGCCGGGTCGAGCAGATAGCCCTTGCGGCGGCTGACCTCGCGCACGGCGACCGCGCGCTGCGCCCACTCCTGCCCGGCGGGCCCGGCCGCGGCGACCACCCAGTCGTCGCCGTGGTGGGGTGCGTACACGGGCCGCAGAACGGCGGCCACGACGGCGCGCAGCCGCTGTTCGACGAGATTCAGCCAGATGTAGGCGCGGCCGGCCCGCTGGGCGCGGGTGCGCACCTCGCGCCAGGCGTCGGCGTCCCAGTCCAGCTCAGGCCCGATCGCGCCCGCGTCCATCGGCCGCGCCAGGGACACGGCACCGGGCGGGACGTCTGCGGAGTTCCCCTCGTGCCCCTCGTCACCAGGGGGCAGCTCCAGCCCTCCCGAGCCCACCCGCGCACCGCCTTCCGCTCCCCCGAGCACTCCCCTTGCCAACGATCAAGGAAGGGTACTCCGGGAGCGGTCGGCGGTGCAGCCTGATGGACAGGCTGGTTCTCAACTGTCGTCGTCCGCGTGCCCGTTCTGATCGGCGAGCGACCGGGGTGTGAGCGGATTCATGGCGGTGACGTCCCGCGGGGCCAGGGAGAGTCCCTGCCAGTGGACCGGCATGGGCTGCTGGTCCTCGTCCCGGGCGGCGCCGGGGACGATCTGCGGTAGGCCGGGGCGCAGTCGGCGGCGGGCGCCGGGGGCCTTCGGGCCGGTCTTCGACTGGGCGGCGGCCGTCCGCGTGCGGGTACGGCTCAGTCTGTTGACGCGTATGGAGAAGTGACTCCCTCGCAGGAGGTACAGGTTGGAAAAGTGGACGTGATGGGCCGGCCGGGCCCGGCGGCAGCTCAGCGGCCGAGTTCGACGACCTTGCGGCTGCTCAGGTCGATCACCAGGTGACGGGCGTCGATCCACGACCTGTTCCTCACCTTCGGGAACAGCCGCGCACAGCGGTGCTCGCCGCACGGGTCGAGCGCGGCGGGCTGGGCGCCCGGGACGGACTTGTAGATCATGCTGTCCCGGTGCAGCTGGTCCGGCGAGGTCAGCTCCTTGCCGGTGCGTCCCGGTAGTCCGCCTTCAGGCCCGCGCCCAGCGGGTCGGCGATCAGCAGCGGGGCGGCCTCGGTCCGCTCGGCGCGGCTCAGCGGCGGCTGGACGCCGCGCCGGGTGTCGGTCCGCTCGACCTTTCCGGTGTCGAGGTTGACGGTCCTGGTGGCGAGCGTGTCGTCCTTGTATTCGTAGAAGGCCACGTCGGCGCGGCGCGGCGCGTCCGGGGCGTCGAGTTCGCCGGCCTCCGGTTCGGCCAGTCCGACGTCGAGCCTCTGGGGGCCGCGGTCCCCCTCGACGCGCTTCATCTCGTCGTCGGTGAGCGGGTGGCCGCCCGTGCCCCGCGCAACCTCGGCGGGCGGCTGCTCCACGACGCCGGTCGCGACGGCCGCGCCCGGCCCGTGCCCTCCGCCCCGGCCGCGCCCGGCCGTGCCCGGCAGGGTGGCGGGGGCGGGCATCGCGGCGGTCCCCGCCACCGCGAT
>NZ_JACTVI010000034.1:55026-80197 GCF_014495685.1 Streptomyces sp. TRM68367
CCCTACTCCCCCAAAAGCACCGGGAGTATATGTCTGCCCCACTGGTACACCAGTGACTGGACATACCCGCGTCTGCACTGGTCGCTCGGCAAGAGCGACGTAAGTCCTAGGTGGTTCCGTCACTTTCGGGGAGACTCGAGGCCAAGGCGCCCCAGTGGCGGGGCCCACCTGAAAGAGTCGTATCCATGCAGGTCTGGCCTGGCGAGGCATATCCGCTCGGTGCCACGTATGACGGCGCCGGCACCAATTTCGCGGTCTTCACGGAGGCCGCGGACCGAGTAGAGCTGTGTCTGCTGCACGACGACGGCTCCGAGACGGCGATCGAGCTGCGGGAGAGCGACGCCTTCGTGCGCCACGCGTACGTGCCCGGCGTGATGCCCGGGCAGCGGTACGGCTTCCGCGTGCACGGACCGTACGCACCCGAGTACGGGCTGCGATGCAACTCCGCGAAGCTGCTGCTCGACCCGTACGCGCGCGCGATGAGCGGCTCGATCGACTGGGGCGAGGAGGTCTACGGCTACCACTTCGACGCGCCCGAACGGCGCAACGACCTGGACTCGGCACCGCACACGATGACATCGGTCGTGGTCAACCCCTACTTCGACTGGGGCGACGACCGGCTGCCGCGCACCGAGTACCACCACACGGTGATCTACGAGGCCCACGTCAAGGGCCTCACCATGCGCCATCCGGGGCTGCCGGAGGAGCTGCGCGGCACCTATGCCGCGCTCGCCCACCCGGCGGTCATCGACCACCTCACCGAGCTGGGGGTGACGGCGCTGGAGCTGATGCCGGTGCACCAGTTCGTGAACGACCACCGCCTGGTGGACATGGGCCTGAACAACTACTGGGGCTACAACACGATCGGCTTCTTCGCCCCGCACAACGCGTACGCCTCCTGGGGCGACCGCGGCCAGCAGGTCCTGGAGTTCAAGTCGGCGGTGAAGGCGCTGCACGAGGCCGGGATCGAGGTCATCCTGGACGTGGTATACAACCACACCGCCGAGGGCAACCATCTGGGTCCCACGCTGTCCTTCAAGGGCATCGACAACCCGCGCTACTACCGGCTCACCGACGACCCCCGCTACTACATGGACACCACGGGGACGGGAAACTCCCTGCTCATGCGGTCCCCGCACGTGCTCCAGCTGATCATGGACTCGCTGCGGTACTGGGTCACCGAGATGCACGTCGACGGGTTCCGCTTCGACCTCGCGGCCACCCTGGCCCGGCAGTTCCACGAGGTGGACCGGCTGTCGTCGTTCTTCGACCTCGTGCAGCAGGACCCGGTGGTGTCCCAGGTGAAACTGATCGCCGAGCCGTGGGACGTCGGCGAGGGCGGCTACCAGGTGGGGAACTTCCCGCCGCTGTGGACGGAGTGGAACGGCAAGTACCGGGACACCGTGCGGGACCTGTGGCGCGGCGAGCCGCGCACGCTGGCGGAGTTCGCATCCCGGCTGACCGGTTCGTCCGATCTGTACCAGGACGACGGGCGACGCCCGCTGGCCTCGATCAACTTCGTGACCTGCCACGACGGGTTCACGCTGCGCGATCTCGTCTCGTACAACGACAAGCGCAACCACGCCAACGGCGAGGACAACCGGGACGGCGAGAGCCACAACCGGTCCTGGAACTGCGGGACCGAGGGCGAGAGCGACGATCCGGACGTGCTGGCGCTGCGGGCGCGGCAGATGCGGAACTTCATCGCGACGCTGATGCTGTCCCAGGGCGTACCGATGATCAGTCACGGCGACGAGGTCGGGCGCACCCAGCGGGGCAACAACAACGCCTACTGCCAGGACAACGAGCTGGCCTGGATCGACTGGCCGGAGCCGGCCGAGGACGCCGACGGCTCCGAGGCCGCCGAGGGCGAGCGGGACGTCCGCAGGGAGCTGCTGGAGTTCACGCGCGCGATGGTGTGGCTGCGCAGGGACCATCCGGTCTTCCGCAGGCGCCGCTTCTTCCACGGCCGGCCCGTGGAAGGCACCCACGACGAGCTGTCGGACATCGCCTGGTTCACCCCGGAGGGCCGGGAGATGACCCAGCGGGACTGGGACACGGCGCCGGCGTCGGCGCTGACGGTGTTCCTCAATGGCAACGCGATCTCGGAGCCCGGCACGCGCGGGGAGCGCATCACCGACGACTCGTTCCTGCTGATGTTCAACGCCTCCCCCAAGCCGCTGGACTTCGTCGTGCCGGTCAATCACGGCCGTCAGTGGCAGGTCGTGGTCGACACCGCCCGCACGGACGGGGTACCGCCCGGCACGGGCCCGAAGGTGCAGGCCGGCGAGCGGCTGCGGCTCGTGGACCGGAGCCTGACGGTGCTGCAGCGGCCGGTCTGACGGGCGGTGCGGGCACGCGCGTGTGCGGAGATGGAGGGACCGATGACACGAAAGCCGGCCACGCGGGTACGTACGTTTCCATGACCCCTGAGCGACCCGACCCGGCGGTGCCCACGGCCACGTACCGGCTCCAGCTGCAACCCGAGTTCCCCTTCGCAGCCGCGGCGGCGGCCGTGCCGTACCTGGCCTCGCTCGGCGTCTCGCACCTGCACCTGTCCCCCGTCCTCGAGGCGGTGCCAGGCTCGGCGCACGGCTACGACGTCGTGGACCACGCGCGCGTGCGCGCCGAGCTGGGCGGTGAGGAGGGGCTGCGGGCTTTGGCGCGCACCGCGCGGGAGCACGGGCTCGGCCTGGTGGTGGACATCGTGCCGAACCACATGGCCATGGCCCCGCGCCACAACCACGCCCTGTGGGAGGTGCTGCGGGAGGGCCCGAAGTCGCCGTACACGCGGTGGTTCGACATCGACTGGGAGGCGCAGGGCGGGCAGGTGCTGCTGCCGGTGCTGGGGCACCCGCTGGGCACCGAATTGGACGAGCTCGAGGTCGACGGAACGGTTCTGCGCTACTACGACCACGCATTCCCGCTGCGCGAGGGCACCGAGGACCTGCCGCTGCCGCACCTGCTGGACGCGCAGTGGTACCGCCCGGTGTGGTGGCGGCTGGCCCGGACCGAGCTGAACTACCGGCGCTTCTTCAGCATCTCGGAGCTGATCGGGCTGCGGGTCGAGGACCCGGAGGTGTTCGAGGCCACGCACGCGACGATCCTGCGCCTGCTGCGCGAAGGGGTGGTCGACGGACTGCGCGTCGACCATCCCGACGGGCTCGCCGATCCCGACGGCTACCTGCGGCGGCTGCACGAGGCGACCGGCGGCCGCTGGACGGTCGTGGAGAAGATCCTGTCGGACGGGGAGCGGCTGCCGGCCGCCTGGCCGGTCGCAGGCACCACCGGATACGACGCCCTGCGGCACGTCGACGGCCTGTTCACGGATCCGGCGGGGTTCGGGGACCTGCTCGGCCAGTACCGGCGGTTCGCGGCCCCGCAGACGGACCGGGGCGGGCAGTGGGAGGCGACGGTGCGGCGGGCGGCGTACAAGGTGCTCACGCACGAGCTGGCCACCGAGGTCGACCGGCTGACCCGGGTGGCGAGCCGGCTGTGCGCGGGCTCGCCCGACCCGGCGCTGCGCGACCGGGCGCCCTGGGCGCTGCGCACCGCGCTGCAGGAGCTGCTGGTCCGTCTGGAGGTGTACCGGCCGTACGCGTCCGTCGACGCGGCCTCGGTCGTCACGGAGGAGGCCGCGGCCGAAGCCGAGTTCGCCTTCGTGGTGCCCGAGGAGGCCGGGGCGGTCGACGTCGTACGGGACCTGGTGCTGGGGCGGGCCGGTGAGGGGCCCGAGTACACGGAGTTCCGGACGCGGTTCGCGCAGACCGCGTCGGCACTGCGGGCGAAGTCCGTGGAGGACACGGCGTTCTACCGCTATGTGCCGCTGCTGTCGGCGACCGAGGTGGGCGGGAACCCGGGCAGGCCCGCGGTGTCCGCCGAGGAGTTCCACGCCTACTGCGCGCGCGTGCAGCGCGACTGGCCGGCGAGCGGGACGGCCGTGTCCACACACGACACCAAGCGCAGTGCCGACGTGCGGGCGGCGCTGGCCGTGCTCACCGAGTGCCCGCAGCACTGGGCGGACGTGCTGACGGAGGTGACGCGCACCGGTGAGGGCGTGCCGGACGCGCAGCTGGCGTGGGCGGCCTGGCAGACGGTGTTCGGGCTCGGGCCGGCGTCCGCGGAGCGGGTGCAGCGGGCCCTGCTGAAGCATGTGCGCGAGGCGGGCCTGTACACGAGCTGGACGGAGCAGGAGCCGCCGTACGAGGAGGCGGTGGCGCGGTTCGTGGCGGCGGGGCCGTGCGGGGTGCCGGGCGAGCGGGTGGCCGCGCTGCGGGAGGCGCTGGAGCCGCACATCCGGGCGAACGTCCTGGGTATGGCGCTGCTGCACCTGACGATGCCGGGCGTGCCGGACGTCTACCAGGGCACGGAGAGCGAGTACCGGGCGCTGGTGGACCCCGACAACCGGAGCGTCGTGCGGTTCCCGCCCGAGCCCTCCGCGGATGCCGACGACAAGGTGGCGGTGACGCGGGCGGCGCTGCGGCTGCGCGCCCGGCGGCCCGAGGCCTTCGGGGACGCGGCGACGTACGCTCCGCTGACCGCCGAGGGCCCGGCGGCGGCGCACTGCGTGGCCTTCGTCCGCTCCGGTGCGGCACTCACGGCCGTGACCCGGCTCTCGCTGCGGCTGACGGAGGCGGGCGGCTGGCAGGACACCCGCCTGCCGCTGCCACCGGGCCGGTGGACCGACGCCCAGGACCCCGGACCGGAGTTCACGGGGCACGCGCGCGTGGCGGAGCTGTTCGCACGCCGGCCGGTGGCGCTGCTGGAGCGGGTCGGCGACGGCGCGGTGGAAGGGGCAGGGGAGCAGGGCTGAACGGGACTGACCTGCGGACCAAGCACCGGGAGCAGGGCCGAGCGAGCCTGGGACGCATGCCGCGCGCCGAGAACAGGGCCGAGCAAGGCGCGGGCCGCGCCGGGAGGGCTGGGCATGGCATCGGGCAGCACCGAGGCAGGCGCGGATGGCGCTCAGCAGGGGCACCCAGCGCATGTGCGAGCGCGGCTCGGTGCCCCGGCCACGAGCGGACTCGGGCCCCGGCTCCGGCCGGACTCAGGCACCGCCATGGGCGGGTTCAGGCACCGGCCGCGGCGGCCAGGGGCGCCCAGCGCATGTTCGGAGGGAGGCGGCCGCGGCGCGAGGCACCGTCCTCAAGTACCGGTGCCGCCGGACGCACGAGGCTTCGCAACCCCGGCCGCAAGCGCAGCTCGGTACCCCCGACGCGCGCTTGGCTCAGGCCCGGCTGCGGGCGGGCTCAGGCCTCGACTGCGGGCGGGCTCGGGCCTCGGCCGCGGGCGGGCTCGGGCCTCGGCGGTGACGGGCCCTGGATCCAGCTGCGACGGATCCAGCTGCGACCGGGCTTGGATCCCGGTCGTAGCGAGCCCAGGACCCCCTGCGGGCGTAGGTCGTGGAGTCGGTGCCGAGGGGGTCGGTGGTGGGTTTCGGGTCGTGTGGGCGGACGCAGGGAGTGTCCGGCCGCCCGTGTGTGCATCCGGGCGCCCCTGGCGCCTCCACCGTCGCCGCCCTTGACACCTCATCGCCGCCGTGGGGTACTGCGGAAGGCGAAGCCGGGCGGACGTGACGGGGGGTGAGTCTCCTGCTGAAGCTGCGCTACCCGACGGTGTCCGAACTGGTCTACTCCGCCCGGGCGTTGGCCGCCCAGCGGCCCGGCATCTGCACGCTGAGACAGGTGGGCGCCTCCCGCGCGGGCAGGCCCCTGCACCTGCTGTCGGTGGGCCGCGCCCGGCGCGCCGTGCTGGTGGTCGCGGGCGCCCACGCGAACGAGCCGACCGGTGCCTCCACTCTCCTCGCGCTCGCCGAACGGGTGCTGTCCGAGCGGCAGTTGCGGGCCGACACGTCCTGGCACTTCCTGCTGTGCGCGGATCCCGACGGGGCGAGCCTGCATGTGACCCCGACGCCGCGCAGCCTGTTCGACTACCACCTCGGGTTCTTCCGGCCCGCGGGACCGGAGCAGCCGGAGTGGGCGCCGTCCATGGTGCCGCCGGACCGGCTGCCGCCCGAGACCCGCGCCCTGACCGGCGTCATCGACGAGCTGCGCCCCTACCTCCAGGTGTCCCTGCACGGCACCGAACTGGGCGGCAGCTGGGTGCAGTTGACGAGAGACGTGCCCGGTCTCGCCGAGCCCTTCGCCAAGTCCGCGGCGCAGCTGCACATCCCGGTGGAGACGGCCGCCTCGGACGCCGCGGGCTGGCCCGTGTCGGGGTCCGGCGTGCGCGTGATGCCGTCGCCCGACGCCGGACCGGCGTACCCGAGCCTGCCGGACGACGCGCGGCACAGCACCTGGTACCACGCCCACCGGTACGGCGGCCTGACCGCGGTGGTGGAGGTGCCGATGTGGGCGAGCGACCTGGTGGACGACCCGGCGCCGCATCCGGCCCCGGCTCCCGCGATCCGGCGGCTCGCGCACCGGCTGCTGCGCGACGCGCGCGAGGTCGAGCGTTTCCTGCGGGACGTCCAGCCCCGGCTGGAGGGCGCCGACGGCCCGCTGCTGCGGGCCGCCAGGTGGGGCCTCGGGCTGGTGCCGGGGCTGGCCGCGGACCTGATGCACACACCGCCCGCCGACCGCACACGCGCGTACGTCGGCAGCGTGGACGCCTTCGCCCGGCGGGTGCCGCTGCGGGCGGCGGCCATGCTGCTACGGGTCCTGCAGCAGAGCGACGACCGTGCGGCGGGGCGTCTGGAACGGCTCGTGGCGACCTGGAGCGAGGCCTTCACCGTGGGCTTCCGCGCCCGCTGGGTACCGCTGGAGCACCAGGTCGAGCACCAGTCCCGCACGGTGGTCGCGGCGGCCCACCACGCACGCGACCGGACGGTGTGAGCAACGGGGCGACGAGCGCACGCGACCGGACGGTGTGAGCAACGGGCACATCGGGCGTACGCGATGGGACCACGTGAGCAACCTGAGCGACAGAGGCCGGCGGGCGGGCCGAGCGGCGGGGCACGGGCACGCCGTCACTCACACGCGCGGGGTGCCCCACCACGGTCACCCCGACACCGGCCATGACGCCCTGCCCCCCGCACCGTCAGCCGTCCAGCGCGAACACCACCCCCGTGTGCGCCGCCATCACGCACCCGTTGGAGAAGGTCTCCCGGTACTCGACGGGCCGGCCGTGCCACTCCCCGCGCGCGTGGGCGGTCACCGGCGCGTAGACCATCGGGCAGTGGGCGTCCTTCGTCAGGATGCGGGCGACATCGCCGTCCGCCGCGTCCAGGTCGGCGCAGGCCTCGGCGGCGCGCGCGTGCCCCCGGGGCGGGTCGCACAGCAGCAGCGTGCCGCGCATCTCGCTGAAGCGCGCGTCGCCGCGGGTGACCGTGAGGTAGAGCCAGTCCCCCGGGCCGGCCTCCACGGCGCTCGCCCGTGCGGGGGCGGCACAGGCGACGAGCAGGGCGGCCGCCGCCAGTGCGGCGCCCCGTACGGCTTCTCGCGAGGTGTACGTGGTGTTCGTCATTCCCGGTGCATCGGCACGGCGGCCCCGTAACCCCAACCCGGCTCACCCGAACGGGAGCACGCGGGCGCGTGCCGTACGGCCAGGTCGAACGCGGCGAGTACCACACGCGTCTGGTACTCGGCCTGGCGTGCGACCGGGATCCAGCGCGCCCCGCAGCCGTCGCGGTAGTCGGCGCACCACCCGTCGATGAGCTGGTCCAGCTCCGGCAGCACCCCGGCCGGGTCCCGGGCGGCCCCGGCCACCAGCTGGTGCAGCAGCCCGGCCGTGCGCAGGGCCAGCCGCCGCCCGGCGATGCGCAGGGCGGTCAGGTGGGCGGTGCTGAGCGGCGGCATCGGGTGGGCGGCCGCGCCGTCGGGGGCGCCGCAGTCGGGGTCCCACGCGTCCGCGAGGCCGGGGCAGACCAGTAAATAGTCGTCGACCGGCGCGAGCAGCCGGGCCGCGTCCGGCCCGGCGGCCAGGTGGGGCCGGATGCGGTCGAGAAGGCGCCGCAGGAGCCGGGTGTCGCGGCGCAGGGTGCGGCTCACGGCGCGCAGCACCGCGTCGCGGTCCGCGGGCGGCGAGCCGTCCTCCACGGCGGCCACGCCCCACATGGGCGCCTCCACGACCGCCGTCACGGTGCCGTACCGGTGCGGGTGGAACCACGTCGACTCGACGGCGGCCTCGGTTATGGCGGCGACCAGGTCGCCCCGGCGCGGCGGCGGGATGCGGTAGACGGCGGGCCCGATGTCCGGCCAGTACAGGGTGTCGTAGGCGCCCAGCTCGCGCGGGATGCCGAGGCGGGCCGCGGTGTGCGCGACGCGCTGCGCGAGGCCGGGCAGCTCGCGGGTCAGCTCGACGAAGCCGCCGCCGACGTCGACGCCGTGCAGCGAGCACTGCAGGAAGGGCCGCAGTTCGTCCTGGAGGCCGAGCAGGGCGCGGGTCTCCGGCAGGACGGCCGCCGCGGCACCGTCGGGCAGCCATTCGGGCTGCTCCAGGAAGCCGGGCCGGAAGAACTTCCGGAAGTAGCGGCCGAGGGTGTACGGGCCGGACAGCCAGGCCGCGTTGCGGCGCAGGCCGTCGGGGTCCAGGCACAGCAGCAGGTTCCAGGTGGCGTCGGCGCCCGCGGTGAGCCGGGAGTCGGCGAGGGCGCGCTCGGCCAGGCGCAGGGCGGTGGCGCCGCCGACGGGTTCGTTGGCGTGCGGTCCGGCGACGACGAGGGCCTGGCGGCTGCCGTGGCCCACGGAGAGCAGCCACATGGGGGTGCCCGCGCGGGAGGTGCCGATCCGGCGCAGCCGGGCGTCCGCGGGGTGGCGGGCGACGAGGGCGGCGGCCCGGGCGCCCAGCTCGTCGACGGTCGGGTAGCGGAGGAGTGGGGGCAGGGCACACCTCCACGATGCGGTGCCGTCGGTTCACGTGGTGTACATGACGCACCCACAGTCAGTCACGACTTCCGGGGTACGTCAACAGCGCGGTACGGAACGACTTTTCAACAGGAACATCAGGTAAAGCCCAGGCCAGAGCTCGGGCGGGGCTCAGTGCGCGGCGAGCCGGAACGCCATCTGCCCGAAGCCGATCTGGTCGCCCTCGCGGACGACGGCGGCGCCGACGACCCGCCGTCCGTTCACCGTCGTGCCGTTGGTGGAGCCGAGGTCGCGCAGCACCCACGTGCCGCCCTGGCGGCTGAGTTCGGCGTGCACGCGCGAGACCGTCTCGTGGGTCAGCCTGAGGCCGTTGGCGGGGTCGCGGCCTATGCGCAGGGGGTGGCTGTTCCCCGAGTGCGGCAGCAGCAGCTTGGGCAGCCGCTCGGCCCGCCAGGCCCTGCGCAACCGTACGGTGAAGCCGGAGACGGCCTCGACGGCGCCGATCAGCACGCGGGAGAGACGGCCCTCGGTGGGCGGCAGGTCGGCGGTGAGCACGGCGAGTTCGTCCGAGCGGCGGGCGGCGAGCGCCAGCTCCATGCGGCGGATGAACGTGTCGTGGGACAGCCGGCCCATGGCGACGCCGTCCCGCAGCAGCCTCAGGGCCCTGTCGCGCTCCGCGTCGGAGAGCCGCGCGGGGTACGTGTTGAACTCGAAGGACGACGTCACGCAGCTGATTGTCGGTCAGTGGACCCTTGGTGTCCAGAAAACGGGAAAACGGCGGCCACGCGCGCGTACGTCACAGAGCAGGGCACGACACCTGCCGCAAAAGGGAAGATACGAAAGCGGATTGATCGCGTTTGACGCACCATGGACGGGCTACATCACGGTGAGCAGACGAAGGGGAACCGTCCGTGCAGTTCGAGGTGTGGGCACCGCAGGCCGATCGTGTGACGCTCCAGTGCGACGGCGCCACGCGCGCGTTGGAGCGCAATCCGCAGCGGCCGGGATGGTGGCGAGCCGAGGCGGAGGCGCAGCCCGGATCGCGGTACGGGTTCGCGCTGGACGACGGGCCGGTGCTGCCTGATCCGCGCTCGCGCCGGCAGCCGGACGGCCCGGACGGGCTGAGCGCGGTCGTGGACCACGGGCGGTACGCGTGGCGCACGGAGTGGGGCGGGCGGTCGCTGCCGGGGGCGGTGCTGTACGAACTGCACGTGGGCACGTACACGCGCGAGGGCACTCTGGACGCGGCGGCCGAGCGGCTGGAGCATCTGGCGGAGCTGGGCGTCACGCACGTGCAGCTGATGCCGCTGTGCCCCTTCCCGGGCCGGCACGGCTGGGGATACGAGGGGGTGTCGCTGTGGGCGGTGCACGAGCCGTACGGCGGGCCCGAAGGGCTGAAGCGGTTCGTCGACCGGGCTCACGCGCTGGGTCTGGGCGTGGTCCTCGACGCGGTGCACAACCACCTGGGGCCGTCGGGCAATTACCTGCCGGCGTTCGGCCCGTACTTCACGGACACGCACCACACCCCGTGGGGTTCCGCGGTCAACCTGGACGCGCCGGGCTCGGACGAGGTGCGCGCCTACCTGGTGGGCAGCGCGCTGGCGTGGCTGCGCGACTACCGGATCGACGGGCTGCGGCTGGACGCGGTGCACGCGCTGGCGGACACGCGCGCGTGCCACTTCCTCGAGGAGCTGTCGACGGCCGTGGACGAGTTCGCCGCCGAGACGGGCCGGCCGCTGTTCCTGATCGCCGAGTCCGACCTGAACGACCCGCGGTTCATCACCTCCCGCGTGGAGGGCGGCCTCGGGCTGCACGCGCAGTGGAACGACGACTTCCACCATGCCCTGCACACCGCGGTGACCGGTGAGTCCCAGGGCTACTACGCCGACTTCGCGCGCGCTCCCTTCGCCGCGCTCGCCAAGACGCTCACCGGCGGCTACTTCCACGACGGCACGTATTCGAGTTTCCGGGGCCGCCACCACGGCCGCCCCCTGGACCGTACGCGCGTGGCCGCGCACCGGCTGCTCGGCTACACCCAGACCCACGACCAGGTCGGCAACCGCGCTCAGGGCGACCGGCTGTCGGCGCTGGCCTCACCGGGGCTGCTGGCCTGTGCTGCCGCCCTGATGTTGACCGCGCCGTTCACGCCGATGCTGTTCATGGGCGAGGAGTGGGCGGCGGGCACGCCGTGGCAGTTCTTCACCGACCACACCGACCCCGAGCTGGCCGACGCCGTACGCCGGGGCAGGAGGCGGGAGTTCGCCGCGCACGGCTGGGCCGAGGAGGACGTGCCCGACCCGCAGGACCCGGCGACCCGCGACCGTTCCTGCCTCGACTGGTCCGAGCCGGAACGCGAGCCCCACGCGCGCGTGCTGGCCTGGTACCGCCGGCTCATCGCCCTGCGCCACGAGCAGCCCGACCTGACCGATCCCGACCTCGCCGACACCAAGGTCGCCTACGACGAGGACCAGCGCTGGCTCGCCTTCCGGCGCGGCGACGTCCGTGTGGCCGTGAACCTCGCCAAGGAACCGGCCGAGATCCCCCTCGGCCCCGGCCACGCGGACGTACTCGCCGCCTGGGAACCCACCGAGCCCCCGGGCGAGGACGGGGCGCTGCGCCTGCCCGGGGAGTCGTGTGTGGTGCTGCTCCAGCCGTGACGGAGGGCGGGCGGCGTAAACGCTTGCGCAAGCGTTTACGAGAGGTGGCGCAAGAGTTTAAGGTTAGCGCCTCGCCAAGATCCACTTTCGATGCACGCCCTAATGCGCGCCCGTGTCGTCGTCCTCGCGCAGTTCCGTCACCCGTTCCAGGAGGATCGCCTCCCAGGCGTGGCGGAGGCGGTCCCTCAGGGCCGGGAGGGGGGCCGTGGAGCGGCCGGTGAGGGCCTCGGCGAGGTGGACGACGCTGTCGCAGCGGGCGAGCCAGAGGCCGCGCAGGCAGGGGCGGGCGCCGTAGCCCGCGAGGGTGGCGGCACGGACGGCGGCGGGGGACCCCACGGCCCGGGCGAGCCCGGCGATGTCCTCGGCGGGGTCGCCGACGACCGCGTCGGCCCAGCCGAGCACGCCGCGTACCCGGCCGTCGGCGCTGACCACGAGGTGGTCGGCCGTGAGCGCATGGTGGACCAGGACGGCCGAGCCGGGCTGGGCGGCGAGCTGGACGGCGGCCGGTCCGGTGAACTGGTGCAGGCGCGCGGGGTCGAACTCGTCGGCCTCGGCGAGCCGTTCGACGGCGCTCCCGGCGGCCCGGCGCAGCGCCTCGAGGGAGCGCGGGGCGGTGCGCGGCACGCCGAGCGCCTCGGCCTGCCGTACCGGCACCTCGCGCAGCCCGGTGAGCAGCCCGGCCAGGTCGGCCTCGCCCAGGGCGGACACGTCGTGCTGCTTCGCCGAGCCGCCGGGCACCTTGGTGTCCAGCGTGTAGGGCAGCCCCGGCGCCCACTCTCCGTGCGCCACGCTGGCCGGCATCGCGACCGGGACGTGCGGGTGGACGAGGTCGCGCAGGCGCAGTTCGCGGCGCTGGCGCACGGCGGCGGCGCGGTCGGGGGCGAGGCGCAGCACGTGGCGGGTGCCGACCCACCAGGTGGCGGGCCCGACGCCCGCGGCGCCCTCGGATGCCGGCCGGACGTCGGGGCCCAGGGCCGTCTCCGGGCCGTTCTTCAGCAGGGTACGGACCAGTTGGCGGACGGTGTCCGCGGTGGGTGTCGGTGCCTGGGTCATGGTCGCGCCGTTGTCGGTCGGGGGCGTGGTGGGCACTGCCGGAGCCGTTCAGTCCACTATGACCATCTCGCGGGTGGTGTCGTTGAGGCGGCGCCCGCCGTCCTCGGTGACGGTGACGATGTCCTCGATGCGGACGCCGAACCGGCCGGGCAGGTAGATGCCGGGTTCCACGGAGAAGCACATACCGGGGACCAGGGGCTGCTGTTCGCCCTCGTTCATGTACGGCGGTTCGTGCGTGGTGACGCCGATGCCGTGCCCGGTGCGATGGATAAAGCGGTCGCCGTACCCGGCGCCGTCGATGACCGCGCGGGCGGCCCGGTCGACCTCCTGGCAGGCGGCGCCGGGGCGGACCGCGCGGACGCCGGCCTCCTGGGCCTCGCGCACGATGTCGTGGACCCGGCGCTCCTCTTTGGTGGGTTCGCCGACGTGAACCGTGCGGGAGGTGTCGGAGCCGTAGCCGTCCCTGAGGCCGCCGAAGTCGAGGACGACCATGTCGCCGGGTGCGATGACGCGGTGGCCGGCCTCGTGGTGCGGGTTGGCGCCGTTCGGTCCTGAGGCGACGATGGTGAAGTCGACCTGCGCGTGCCCGAACTGCCGTAGCAGGTCGGCCAGGTCGGCGGCGACCTCCGCCTCGCGCCGGCCGCCGAAGGGCACCCTCCGGATCTCCTCGAACGTGGCGTCGGCGGCGGCTCCGGCGGCCGCCAGGAGTTCCAGTTCGGCGGCGTCCTTGACGGCGCGCAGCATCGGCAGGGCCTCGGTGAGGGAGGCGTAGGCGGTGTCCGGCAGGGCCTTCTGCAGGCCGAGCAGGTGCATCGCCCAGGTGTTGTCGCTGATGCCGAACCGGCCGCCCGGATCGAGGAGGCCGGCCGCGACGGCGTAGGGGTCCGCGGCGTCGGTCCAGTCGCGCAGGGTCAGGGCGGGCGCGCCGGCCGCCTTCTCGGCGTCCGGGGCCTCCAGGGCGGGGACGACGAGGACGGGGTCCCGGCCGGCGGCCAGGACGAGCAGGGTGAGCCGTTCGGTGTCCGCGGTGGGCGTGTAGCCGGTGAGCCAGACCATGTCCGGTCCCGGTGCCACGAGCAGTCCGGCCAGCCCGGCCTCGGCGGCCGACCGCGCGGCGCGCTGCATGCGGGCCTGGTGGTCGTCGGCGGTGAAGGGCGCGGGCGCGGTGCCGGTCATCCGGGCCTCCCAGGGCTGCGAAGGGGTTACGGGCAGCATCCTGCCCGCCCGGAGGGGGCTGCGCGAGCCGGTTTGCGGTCTTCGCCCCGGCCTGCCCGCACGGTTGCGCCGTCATCCCCGTGGTCGCCGGACAGCGCCGTCACCCGGGCCGCGGTAACGGTTGAGGATCGCTCAGCCATGCGACTCCGGCGCCCCCGGGAGCGCCGAGGGGGAGCTGGACGAGGAGACATACGACTGGATCGAGACGACCCTGGCTCGCCGGCCCGAGATCGCGGGGATCCTCACGGGCCACGCGCACACGCCGGCCGCGACCACATTCGGCGGGCGCCCCCTGGTGGCCGGTCCGGGCGTGCCGTGGACGCTGCGGCTGCCCTGGGAGGGCGAGCAGGTCGCGGACCGGGACGCGCCGGTGGGGCTGTCCTTCCATGTGCTGGACGACGCCGGGCGGCTCACGAGCCACTTCCGGGTAGTCACGTGACGACGCCGGGGACGACCGTCAGCTGCTGGTAGCCGCCACTGCGGTGCCGTACCGTCAGCTTCACCGCGTCGCCGGGACGGGCGCGGGCCACCGCGCGGGCGAGGTCGGCGGCCGAGTCGACCCGGGCCCTGCCGAACGTGAGGAGTACGTCGCCCCGGACCAGCCCCGCCGAGTATCCCGGGCCGGGCACGTGGACGCCGACGACCCTCGCACCAGGTTTCCCGGCGTCGACGACCTCCACGCCGAGCGTCGCCCGGACGGCCACCGGCGACGGGCTCGGCGTCAGCGGGGAGGGGCTGGGGCGTGCCCAGGCCGACGGGCTGCTCTGCTGTCCCGCCTGCCGCTGGAGTTCCGCGAGCCTGCTCATGCCGATCACCGTGGCGCCCACCGTGCCGAGACCGACCCCCGACAGGACCAGGAGCGCCCCGGCGAACAGGCCCAGCAGCAGGGTCGTGAGCCGTCGTCCGCACCGGCGCTCGGCATGCGGGCGCCGGGCGGAGCCGGACCGGGTGCCACCGCCGGGTTCCTGGCCGGGCATCGGCTTGGGTCGCAGCGCAGTCTGTTCCATGGATCACCTCCGGCTGGTGCTCTACCCGGCACACAGGCGGTCGACGAGCCACGAACGAGTGAGACTGACCTGCGGTCAAGGGCGGGAAGCCATAGGCGTCAGGCCGGTTCGAGCAGCGCCCGTACCAGGCCGGCCACCGGTCCCGCCGGGGAGCTCGCGTGGAGCAGCTCCGTCCGGTGCACCAGGCGCGGGTCCGTGACCGGGACGGCGGCCGTGCCCGGCACTCCGGCGGCCGCGGAGCGGGGCAGCAGGGTCAGGCCGTGGCCGGCCGCGGCCAGGGCGGTGAGGGTGCGGACGTCCGTGCCCGCGTAGCGCAGGGCGGGGCGGAAGCCGTGGCCGCCTATCGCGGCGCGCAGCTGGGCCAGGGGCAGGGCCGCGTCGGGGGCGTCCAGCCACCGGGCGTCGGCGAGGTCGCCGAGGCGCAGGCCGCGGCGCCCGGCGAGGGGGTGCGTGCCGGACAGCAGGACGCAGACGGGTTCCTCCGCCACGCCGTGCGCGGTCAGGGGTGCCACGTCGGGCACCCGCAGCGGGTCGCTGGGGGCGGCGAGGCCGTCGACCAGGCCCAGGTCGGCCTTGCCGGTGGCTACGGCGGCGGGGATCTCCTCACGGGGCAGCACCCGTAGGGTCACGCCGGCGGGCGGGAGCGCGGCGACGGCCCGCGGCCCCAGCGCGGTCGGTGTGGCCGCGAGCGCCAGCCCGTGCGCGGGCGCCGCCGCGATCCGTACGACATCGGCGCGAGCCGCGTCCAGGCGCAGCAGCAGCGGACCGGCGTGCTCCAGCAGCCGCTCGCCGGCCACCGTGGGGGCGACCGGGCGGCGGGTCAGCAGCGAGGCTCCCAGGTCCTGTTCGAGCGCGGCGATGTGCTGGGACACCGCCGACTGGGTGTACCCCAGCTCGCGCGCGGCCCGCGAGAACGAGCCGAGCCGGGCGACGGTGACATACGTGCGCAGCAGGTGCGGGTCCATGCGGACCAGCATCGCGCACCGCATCAGCTCCGCTTATCGCGGGTGCAGGAATCATCGTTGGACGTGAACTCCGTGCGCCGCCCAGGATGACGGCCATGACGAACACCGCTGCCACGTCACGGACCGCCCGGATCGCCCTGGTCGGCGACCGCTCCCCCAGCGTCGCGTCGCACACGCGCATCCCGCTCCTGCTCGACGCCCTCGCCGAACGCGACCGGCTCGTCCTGGACGCCTACTGGATCCCGTCCGAGGAGGCCGGGGACGCGGACGCGGTGGGCGCGTTCGACGCCGTGTGGGTGGTGCCGGGCAGCCCCTTCCGCAGCGAGGCCGGTGTGCTCGCGGCGATCCGCACCGCGCGCGAGGAGGGCATCCCGTTCCTGGGCACGTGCGCCGGATTCCAGCACGCGCTGCTGGAGTTCGCCCGCGACGTGTGCGGTCTGCCGCACGCGGCGCACGCCGAGAACGACCCCGGCGCCGACGACCCGCTCATCGAGCCGCTGGCCTGCTCACTGGTGGGCCACGAGGCCGCCGTCACCATCGAGCCCGGCTCGCTCGCCGAGTCCGTGATCGGGTCGGCGCGCACGGTCGAGCGCTACTTCTGCGCATACGGCCCCTCCCGTCACCTCGACGCCCTGCGCGCGCACGGCATGCGGTTCTCCGGCCGCGACGAGGACGGCCACGCCCGGATCGCCGAACTCGCCGGTCATCCCTTCTTCCTGGCCTCGCTGTTCCAGCCGGAACTGGCGGGCGACGGCTCGCGCCCGCACCCCATGGTCCGGGCGTTGGCGCGAGCCGCCGTCACGCACGCGGCGCGGTACCGGGGTCAGCCCGTGTGACCCCCGTGGTCGTGGCCGTGGCCGTGGCTGTGGCTGTGGTCGAACTCCGTACGAGCACATTCGGGTGTCAGCTGAGGGTGGGTACGGCGGGCGGGCGGTCCGGGAGGAAGCCGTGGGCACGGCGGGCCAGGTACTCGGCCTTGTAGCGGTCCACGTGCCGGTGCCAGTTCAGGATGCCGGCCATCCAGTTCTGCAGGTCCGTCACGTACTCCCGCATGATCGCGCGGGCCTCGTCCGAGAGCCCGAAGTCGTCGTAGAGGACGGGCAGTTCGTGCTCGGCGACGTGCTCGAACTGCCGCATGCGCTGGGCCATCAGGTCGTGGACGACGCCCAGGGCGGCCGGGTAGTCGCAGCCGAAGAAGTTCTGCACGACGAGGATCGAGTTGTGGATCTCGCCCTCGTACTCGATCTCCTTCTGGTACGAGAAGACGTCGTTGAGCAGGCAGGCGTAGTCGACGGCGGCGTTCTCCAGCGAGCGGACGGGGCCGCTGCGGTAGATCTCGGGCGGGACGGCCGGGCCGTGGCCCGCCCGGCACAGGCTCAGGGTGAGGTCGGAGCCGAAGGTCTGGCGGCGCATCTCCAAGTAGTCGACGGGGTCGGGGATGCGGTGCTGGAGCTGGTTGGACAGTTCCCACACCCACGCCTCGGTCATCACGTTCACCGCGTTCTTCAGCGGGAGCCGTTCCTCGGGCGTCATGTCCGCCGTGGTCCGCGCCCACAGGTCGATGAGGCTGCGTTCCATGGCGTTGACCGCAGGCGGCACCTCCTCGCCGTCGAGGGGCATGCAGTCCGACAGGCGTGCCGTGGTGAGCCGGGCGGCGGCCAGGTCTCGGCGGTGGCCGTAGACGAGCGGGTAGTAGTCGTCGCCGTAGGTGCCCCAGGCCAGCCACTGCGCGCTAAGGTCGAGGGCCTCGGGCGTGGCGTCCGGGTCGAGGCCCGCCGAGCACAGGGCGAGGTCGTTGGCGGCGAGCTTGTCCTCGTCCCAGACGCCCTCGCTGAGCATGCCCATCCGGTGCGTCCAGTCGGCCAGCCGGCGGCGGGCGCCGTCCAGGTGCGGGCTGAGCTCCAGCGGGAACGGCATGCGGATGTCGGGGATCAGGGACGGCCCGGCCTTCTGGTACGGCACGTGCGTGTAGGCGCGCAGGCGCTCGGCGCCCGCCGAGGCGAGCAGGGCGCGGACGTCGGCGGAGGAGGTGCCGAGGCCGGTGGGGCCCTGCCAGGGGGCGGTGGAGCGGGCGCCCTCGTTCATGTACCGGCTGGAGCGCAGATGCCATTCGTGGCCGCCGGACTGCCAGTCCTGCAGGCCCTTCGCGTACGCCGCGACGGCCGCGACCTCCGCCGGGGTGAGGCCGTTGTCCAGGGCCAGCGCGGGCACTTCGGTGAGCGCGGTGTGCTCGAACTGCTGCATCCGGGAGGTGAGGATGTCGTTGACGGTGTCGGCGGCCTCCTGGGTGGTGCAGCCGAAGAAGGTCTCCAGGACGAGCACGCCGTTGCTGTTCTCGCCCTCGTCCTCGACCTCGCGCTGGTAGGAGAACAGGTCGTTGCGCAGGTGCACGGCGTCGGAGAACGTCTCCATGAGCACCCTGAGCGGCCTGGACTGCGCGACGGCGGCGGGGACTTCGGCGGTGGCGTACTCCACGAGCCCCGCCGACCAGGGGGCGCCGCCCACCTTGCGGCGCATCTCGATGTACTCGACGGGGTTGGCGATCCGCCCCTCGTTGATGTTGGACAGCTCCCACAACGACTCGTTGAGCAGGTGCTCGGTGGCGGTGGCGAAGCGGCGGCGCCAGTCGGCGGACATCCTCGGCACCGGGCGCGCCCACAGGTCGGCGAGGCCCGCCTCGACCGGGTTCTCCGGCTCCGGTACGGGAGTCGACAGGTCCAGCGGCATGAACAGCGGCAGCCGGTCCAGGTGGGCCTTCCCGGCGGCGCGGTCCTGGGTGCGCTTGAACATCTCCAGGAAGTGGTCGTCGAAGAAGAACACCCACACGTACCAGTCGGTGATGAGCGACAGTGCCTCGGCGTCGCAGTCGGGGTGGGTGTAGGCGCAGAGCAGTCCGTAGTCGTGCGCGTCGAGGTCTGCCTGTTCCCAGATCCCGGAGCCCTCCAGCATGCCCATCTCGCGCGCCCACCCGGTCGAGTGGGCGCGGGCCTCGTCGACATGTGGGTTCAGCCGCGCGGGGTGCGGCATGTAGAAGTGCGGGAGTTCGAACGGCTGCGTCATGGCCGGGCCCCTACCCAGGGCCGTTCGGCGGCATCCGCGGGGCCGGGACGTGATCACACCATCGTGTGAATCGGCGGTGAATGCGGGAGTTCCCGGCGGCCCTTGTGGCGTTCACCTCTACGCGCGCAGACTACGGAAGTTCACGCCTTGTCCCCTGACCTGTCTCCCGTCACCGGAGTTCCGATGAACCACCTCAGAGGTCTCTCCCGTCGCACCGCTCTCGTCTCCCTGGCGGGCGGGGCGCTGGCCGCCGCCACGACGGCCCGTGCCTCGGCGGCCGGCCGGCACCCCGGCCGCACGGTGCGATTCGCCACGTTCAACGCCTCGCTGAACCGCGCCACGCAGGGCACCCTGGTCAAGGACCTGTCCACGCCGGACAACGCGCAGGCGCGCAACGCCGCCGAGACGATCCAGCGCGTCGACCCGGACGTGCTGCTGATCAACGAGTTCGACCACGACGAGCAGGGCGCGGCGGTCGGCCTGTTCCTGCGCAACTACCTGGCGGTCGGGCAGAACGGTGCCCGGCCGGTCCGCTATCCGTACCGCTTCGCGGCTCCGGTGAACACGGGCGTGGCCACGGGTGTCGACCTGGACGGGAAGAACGGCGCGGTGACGACGCCGGGTTCGGACGCGTACGGACAGGACGCCTTCGGGTACGGCTGGTTCCCGGGGCAGTACGGCATGGTCGTGCTGTCCAAGTACCCCATCGACACACGCGCGGTGCGCACCTTCCGGCACTTCCTGTGGAGGGACATGCCGGGCAACGTCATGCCAGAGGGGTACTACAGCGACGAGGCGCGGGCGATCCTCAGGCTGTCGTCCAAGTCGCACTGGGACGTGCCGGTGCGGATCGGCCACGACACCGTGCACTTCCTGGTGTCGCATCCGACGCCGCCCACCTTCGACGGGCCCGAGGACCGCAACGGCCGCCGCAACCACGACGAGATCCGCCTGTGGGCCGACTACATCGGCGGGCGCCGGCGCAGCGCCTACCTGTACGACGACCGGGGGCGCAGGGGCGGTCTGCGGCCGGGCGCGCGGTTCGTCATCGCGGGCGACCTCAACGCCGATCCGTACGACGGGGACAGCTACGACCACGCCGTACGGCAGTTGCTGGAGCACCCGGCGGTGTGCCTGCCGGCACGGCCGCCGGCCAGTGCGGGCGGCGTGGAGGCGGCCCGCTCGCAGGGCGGCGCGAACGCCTCGCACACCGGGAATCCGGCGTACGACACCGCCGACTTCGGCGACGGCGAGCCCGGCAATTTGCGCGTGGACCACGTCATACCCTCCAAGGGCCTGGCCCCCGGGGCGAACGGCGTGTTCTGGCCGACGTCCGGCGATCCGCTGTACCGGCTGACCGGGGACGGCACGACGGTCCCGACGTCGGACCACCGGCTGGTGTGGCAGGACGTACGGCCGCTCTGAGGCGTCGGCGAGCGGTTGCCGACGTCGGCAGCGGGCGGTGCCCGAGCGCACCGCCCGCCCAGACCAGGGCGCGGGCGATGGCGACGCGTTGCTGCCTGCCGCCGGAGAGCTGCCAGGGGTGGCGGCGGGCGACACCGGTCAGGCCGACCCGGTCCAGGATGGCCTCGGCCTCCGCGCGTCGCTCGGCTCGGGCCAGGCCCCGGCGGCGCAGTCCAGGACGGTTCCCATCACCCGGGTCATACGGTCCTCCCCCGGCCGGCCAGCCGTTCCTCGACCGCCAGCAGGCCCGAGGCGGGAGCAGGAACCACAGCCGTTCCGGCGGCGTGAGGCGCAGGACGGCGGCGGCCTCCGCGCGCAGCGGGTCGGTGTTCCGGGCGGGCGGCGGGACGGCAGGCGCGAACTGCAGCACCGGGTTGCACAGCGCGTACGCCCGGCGCCTTTCTTGATCCGCCGCTGTGTGCACCTGATCCACCGCTGTGTGGAGAACAGGCAACGCCGCTACCGCCTGACCCCGCGGGCCCAACCCGGGGTCCACACCTCGCCCTCAGCGAGGCCGGGGCCGGTACGGCGCGCGGTGAGGTAGTCGTACAGAGCGGCGAGACCGGGGTGCGCGTTGTCGCCGCGCCACAGCAGCCAGTGCGGGTAGACCGGGGTGGGGTCGCGCAGCGGGATGAGCCGCAGGTCGTAGCCGGCAGGCCAGACGAGCGGGGTCCGCTCGCTGAGGAGGGTCGCCACCGTCGAGGAGCCCTCGATCGATTCGAGCAGGGCGTCCACGCCGAAGTTGGGGCCGATGGTGTCGATGGTCAGCCCGAAGGTGGCGGCGAGGGCGTCGTAGTACGCGGCCCATTCGGTTCCGGGTTCGTTGCCGGGCATCCAGATCCGGTGCCCGGCGAGCTGGGCGGGGGTCACCGCGACGGCGTCCGCGAGCGGGTGGCCGGGGCCGGTGCACAGGAACATGGGCTCGTCCAGGACGTGTACGGCGTCGATGCCGTCGGGGATCTGCTGTCCGGGCGCGGTGACGGCGCGGAACGTGGCGTCGACGGTGCCGTCGCGGACGGCGGCGAGGGCCTTCTCGGCGCCGTGCAGCGTCACGACGTCGAGGGGGATGTCGGGGTGCGCACGGTGGAAGTCCCGCACGAGACCGGCCGTCGAGACCCGGCGGCGCAGGACGTCCACGCGCAGCGCGCGGCTGCCGGGCCGTACGGCGGTCCCGGCCCGCTCCTCGGCGTCCAGCAGGGCGCGGGCGTGCGGCAGGAACACCTGCCCGTCGATGGTGAGTTCAGCGCCGCGCGCCGTGCGGGTGAGCAGCCGCACCCCGAGGTCCCGCTCCAGCGCGGCGACGCGCTTGGACACGGCCTGCTGGGTGAGCGACAGGTCCACGGCGGCCTTCTGGAACTGCCCGGTGCCGGCGACCACGACGAACGTACGGACGGCATTGAGATCCACGGCAGCCACCCTATCCACACAACACAGGGTTGTTACTCGGCAGCACGCCAGTTGTTTGATTCGTCACTCCACATGCCTCTTTGATGGTCGCGGCCCGCAGCGGCCCTGCTCCCATATCAACCCACGGTTGTACTAATCTGGAGGCGACTCCCCCATGCCGGACTCCTTCGTCCATCTGCACAACCACACCGAGTACTCCATGCTGGACGGCGCGCAGAAGCTGGGGCCGATGTTCGCCGAGGTGGCCCGGCAGGGCATGCCGGCGATCGCGATGAGCGACCACGGGAGCATGTTCGGCGCCTACGAGTTCGCGCAGGTCGCCAGGGACTTCGACGGGTGCGGCCGGTCATCGGGATCGAGGCGTACGTGGCGCCGTCCTCCCGGTTCTCCCGGAAGCGGGAGTTCTGGGGGCCGGGCGGTGGACCTGCCCGCGCTGAACAAGCGGGCCGTGGAGTCCCTGGTCAAGGCGGGCGCCTTCGACTCCCTGAGGCACACCCGCAAGGGGCTGACCGCGATCCACGAGGCCGCCGTCGACGCGGTGATTCCGGTGAAGAAGGCGGCGAGCTTCGGGCAGGACGACCTCTTCGCCGGACTGGGCGCGGAAGCGGAGGGCGACGGCGGGTCGGGCCTGGGTCTGGACTTCCCCGTCGACGAGACGGAGTGGCCGCGCCGCCGACTGCTGTCCACCGAGCGGGAGATGCTCGGCCTGTACGTCTCCGCCCATCCGCTGGACGGTGCCGAGCACCTCCTCGCCACGGCGCGGGACTGCTCCGTCGCCGACCTGCTCGCCTCGGGCCGCACCGGTGGGGAGGTGCGGCTGGCGGGGCTGATCACCGGGGTGCAGCACAAGGTGACCAAGCAGGGCAACGCGTGGGCCGTGGTGAACCTCGTCGACCGGGACGCCGGGATCGAGGTGCTGTTCTTCCCGGCCGTGCACCGGCTCGTGGAGCATGCGCTGGCCGAGGACAACGTCGTCTCCGTCACGGGACGGATCGAGGACCGCGACGGCACGCTGAACGTTTTCGGCCGGGAGCTTGCCGTGCTGGACGTGTCGGCGGCCGAGCGTGGTGGAGGGCCGCTCGTGCGGCTTGCGCTGCCGGCCCGTCGGATCAACGAGCGGTCGGTGGCCGAGCTGAAGCGGATGCTTGCCGACCATCCCGGGGACAGCCCCGTTCACTTGAGTGTGCGCGGGGCGCGCGGCGTACGACGGTGTACGCGCTGCGCGCCACCGTGGATGCGGCGTCCCTTGCGTCCGACGTGAAGGGGGCGTTCGGGGCGGAGGCGTGGGTGGGCGTCGGATGACCACAGTCGTTCGGCGCCCGGCGTTGGGGTGGGTCGGGGGTAGGTCGCGCAGCCCGGCGCTGGCGGGGTGCCGCCGCGCCCACCCGTGCCGCCCTGGGGGGTACCTCCCAGGCCCTTAGGGCTTGCCACGACTTGTTTCCCGGCAAGCCCATAGGCCGTGCGTTACGTGCGCGCCTGGATCAGGGCGTGTGTGCCGCTCGTGCGCCAACGCTGGTCCTCCGCGGCCACCAGCGCGGCCTCGGTACGGGTGTCCAGGCCGGTGATCACGTCGGACTTGAGCGTGCGCAGGGCGGCGACCGGGCCGGGGAAGTGGGCCGCGACCTCCGTGAAGGACGTGGTCGGGGGCCAGAGGTGGTCGCCGACCAAGCGGCGGTAGTTGAGGTCGCCCTTGACGATGGTGACCGTGGCCGCGGCGAACTCATCGCGCAGGTCGGCCGGCATCCGCACGAAGGGCAGCGGGGCGCAGGAGAAGGGGTGGGCGCGCAGGGTGAGCCGGCCGTCGGCCATCGCCGACCACAGGGTGCGGCCGTACGACGCTGCCGCGCCCCCGGCCGAGGTGAGCCGGCGCAGCACGTCGAGCACGTCGGCGGTGGTGGCGTCGGAGACGTAGTACGGGTACGGCTTGACGTGCAGGAGGGCGCGGGCCACGTGCCCGTGGTCCAGCAGATGGGCGATGAGCAGGAGGTCGGGTACGAGTTCCCGGCCCGCGTTGTCGGCGACCAGACAGAGCGTGCCGGCGCCGCCCGGCGGCAGCAGGGACCAGAGGGCGGCGCTGTCGTCGGCGACCAGACTGGGAGCCGGGGCCGCGGTGTCCCGGGCGGCTCCCCCCGTGGACATGCGGAACCCCAGATCCGCCCGGTTCCCCCACACCGAGCCGTGCAGCAGGACCTGGGCCTGTTCGTCGGTGGGGCGGGTGGTGAGGGCGTCGAGGGCGGAGAGTTCCTCGTCGGTCGCCGGGGCGCCGAGTTCGGTGAGTTTGGCGGGGCGGAAGGGGTCGACGCCCTGCCAGGGGCCGGGGGCGAAGTAGCCGACGGCGTGCAGCAGCCGGCGGTAGAAGTAGCTCTCGGACCACAGCCAGGGCACGTCGAACCAGGACCGGCCGACGAACTCCGGCAGGCCCCAGCTCGCCCAGCGGTCCCCGTCGTGCGCGCCGGCGGGCAGCGCCTCGATGCCGCCCTCGGTGCAGCTCGCCAGCAGCGCGTCGAGGGCGCGGCGGATGCCGGGACCGTACGGGAAGTCCTCGCGGACCTGCCGGATGATGGCGGGGTGCCGCTCGGCCAGCACGCTGTGCGGGAACGATCCGGGCTCGTTGCCGAGGATCACGGGCGCGGACTCGGTGTCGGGCATGCGCCTCACCGTAGCGTGCGCGTCAGCAGGGGATGATCTCCCGCTCCAGGCGTGCCGCGAGGCTCAGGTACCGCGCGCGCCGGGTCACCGGGACCAGGCCGCGGATGAGGATCTGCCACATCTCGGCGACTCGGCGCGGCTGCCGGGCCAGCGGCTCGTGGGAGCGGCCCACGACGCGCGTGCCGACGAAGAAGCTGACCAGCGAGTGCGCGACGGCGTCGGCATCGGTCTCCGGGTTGAGGTCGCCCTCCTTGACCGCGCCGACCAGCCTGGTCGTGACGATCTCCAGCCACTCCGTGAAGGGGTGCCGCAGCGGCGGCCGTACTCGGACACCGCCGGTGGCGAGCCGCAGTCCGGCCCGCAGCACGGGGCACTCGACGGACTGCCGGGCGAGCCCGAAGGTGAGCCGCATCAGGGACTCGAGGGAGGAGTGCCCACGGACGTCCGTGTCCCGCGCCAGCCGACGCGAGGTCTGGGACTGCAGTTCGAGTATGGCGTGGGCGAGGTCCTCCTTCGCCGCGAAGTGGAAGTACAGGGCCCCCTTGGTGACCTGGGCGTGCTCGACGATGTCGCTGAGACTGGTCGATTCGTAGCCGTGGCGGTCGAACAGGTCGGCGGCCGCCGTGATGATCGTCGAACGCGTCTGTTCGGCGCGTAACTGCCTCGCCATCGGCTGAATCTCCTGGGCCGGAAATGAACGGGTCGTGCCGTTTGTTTTTTACCCCGTGCACACGATAACTCACTCGTCGACCCCGCAAACCACTTCCGCACACCCGAACTTGGCCACCTGATGCAGTACCAGCCAGAGAAAACAGCACGTCCGGTATCTATCCGCGAGGACGGTACCGGACATAACACACGGCGGGCCGGCCGGTGCCGATGAGGCACCG
>NZ_JACTVI010000035.1 GCF_014495685.1 Streptomyces sp. TRM68367
CCGGACGCCGGACGCCGGACGCCGGACGCCGGACGCCGGACGCCGGACGCCGGACGCCGGACGCCGGACGCCGGACGCCGGACGCCGGTCTTCGGATTGTCGCCGGAGTGGCTCCTGGAGGACGGGCGTCCGCTCGCCGCCGCCACTGTCCTGTCGCACCCCGAACAGCTGGAGAGGCTGCGTGCGTCGTGTCCGGAGGCAGCGCCTACCGCGGTGCTTGCCGGGGATCCGTGTTACGACCGCATCCTCGCCGCTCTCCCCCAGCGCGACCGCTTCCGCCGTGCCCTGGGCGTGGCGCCGGGCCAGCGGCTGATCGTCGTCAGCTCGACCTGGTCGTCACGGTCCCTCTTCGGCGGCAGTGCCCTCCCGGGAGAAGCCGAAGAATCGGACCCGGATGACCTGCTTCCCTGGCTGCTGTCACGGCTGGCCACGGAACTGCCGGCCGACGAGTACCGGACCACCGCAGTCCTGCATCCGAACATCTGGCACGGCCACGGCCCCGGACAGGTTCACGCCTGGCTGGACAACGCCCGGCGAGCCGGCCTGGACGCGATCCCGCCGCTGGAGGGATGGAGGCAGTCCCTGATCGCGGCCGACTGCGTCCTGGGCGACCACTCCAGCGTCACCTACTACGCCGCGTCCATCGGCGTCCCCGTCCTCCTCGGGGCGTTTCCCCAGGAGGACCTCGACCCGCTCTCCCCTGTAGCCGCCCTCGGGCGTACGGCTCCCAGGCTTCTGCGCCGCGGCAGTGTGCGGACACAGATCGACCGGGCCATCGCGTCCCACGAGCCCGGCCGGTACAAGGAACTCGCAGAGCAGACCAGCTCGTCACCGGGAGAGTCGGCCGCCCTCCTGCGCCGCCTGTTCTACGGCCTCCTGGGCCTCACGGAACCCGAAGACCACCCGGCTCTGCTCGACCCGCTGCCCCTGCCGCCGTACCAACCCGCCCGCCGTACCGCACCGATTCGCGTGCTCGCCGAGGAGATCAGCCCTGATTCGCCGGAAGTCATGCTCGCCCGGCACGCGGTGGTCGGCGACGCGCCCGACCCGTCGGAAGGCCCGGCGGGACAGATCGACACCGCCCACACGGTGGTCGACGAGGAGACACGCGAGACCGGCGCGCTACGGATCGCGGATGTCGTCGTACGGCGTGCGGCCGAGGACGACCCACGTGTCGGCCCGCCCGCTGCCTGGACGTCGGAGGCGCTCGCGCGGTACCCGTACTGCGGGCTCGTCGCCTATGTCGACGGGCTCGACCGCTGCGTCGTCCGCATCCGCTCGGGAGACCTCGTACGCCTGTCCGCCGCCCCGGATCCAGACGGACGCCCCGACCTGTGCGATCCGGCCGCCTACGCCTCCGCGCTCTACGCCTGGCTCGCGAGCGGGAGGCCCCTGGACGAGGCCCTGACCGGGATCACCGTACGCACCGGCGCCACGGCACACCACGTCACCGTCGAACCGCTCCCGCAGTTCCCACCACCATCGGCCGGCTCTCACGCCTCCAGTTCGGCGAGCCCGGCCCGGACCCGCTCGGCACCAACCCGGTCACCGTTCTCCTCGTAATGCACCGCGGCGGTGCGAAGATCCGCCACCGCCTGCGCCGGACGGTCCGAGAGACGATGACACCGGGCCTTCGACTCGAAGGCGTCGGCGAGCTGCAGCCCCGCGCCTGCCGTTTCCATGGCCTCGACGGCCTTGTCCAGGCACACCCGCGCGAGGTCCGTGTCCCCCGCGTCCAGGTGCAGCTCGCCCAGGCTCATGTAGACCCGGCCCTCGTTGTAGGCGTCGCCACCGTCGGGCAGCCGACGGAACCGCACCAGCGCGTCGTTGAGCCGGGCGAGGGCGGCCTCGAAGTGCCGCTGCTTCGTCAGGGCACGGCCGATGTGATGCTCCAGCAAGGCCGTGGCACGAGGCAGGTCCTCCCACCCGTCGTCGCCCTCCCGGATACGCCCCAGGATCTCCCGTGCCTCCTCGAAGCACCGCTGGGCCTGCGCATACCGCCACTGCTTGAGGCGGAGCAGCCCCAGAGCCTCGACGGCGCTCGCCTGCCCGCGATGGTGGCCGCAAGCCTCGTCCGCGGCCACGGCCTCCGCGAGGGCCTCCTCTGCGTCGGCCGCCCGCCCGGCTCCCATATAGCCGAAGGCGAGTTGCACCAGCATCCGGCCCACCGCACGCCGGTCACCGAACTCCGCAGCGCAGCGCCGGGCGGCCTCGACTCCGAACAGATGCGTGTCGATCCACTGGGCATGGAAGCCGAGCCGCAGATGCAGACCCCACATGGCCTCGCACAACTGCCATACGAGGTCGTCGAAGCCGTGGTGATCGGCCGCCCGGATGACGGCCGCGAGGTTCTCGCGCTCGCGGCGCAGTTCCGCCAGCGCGTGCTTGCCGTCCGCCGGATCACGGTCCTCCGGAAGAACGAGTGCCCGATAGGCGGGGCCGAGCCGCCAGCGCAACGGCAGGACCCGGAAGTCCGCTTCCGCCGCCCAGCGCAGATGCGCGACCGCCACCCGACGGACCCCGGCGGACATGCGGCCATGGCCGTCCTCGGCCACCGCGAGCTGACGTGCGTGCGCCCGCGCCAGATCGTGGAAGCGGTAGCGCTCCTCCCCGACCTCCTCCAGCAGGTGCCCCCTGGCCAACTGCTCCAGCAGTTCCCGGGCTTGGCCCTCCGCCACGCCGGCGGCATGGGCGGCGCACATGACGGTCACGGTCGGCCACGCCCACACCGCGATCGCACGGTAGAAGGCGGCGCACTCGGGCGTCAGCTCGCTGTACGAAACATCCTGCGCGTGGCGGACAGGATCGACGGGACCACCTGAGCCGTCGGTGCTTCCCGATCGCATGGCGTCGCCTCCCTGGCCTTGGCCGTGGATCCGCTCGGACAGCTGTCGCGCCACTCTTTCCCAGGCCAAGTGCTCCCGCACGGCGAGACCGGCACCCGTGGTGCACAACGCGAGAGGAACACCACCAACCGCCTCTGCCACGGCCTGAACGACCGCGTCCGGAGCCGCCGGTCGCTCGCTTCCCGCGACCCGCCGGAGCAGGAGGACTGAATCCGCGGTCGACAGCGGCCGGAGGGTGAGCGGGCGAGCCCCGTGCTCGGCCACGAGGCGGCCCAGCCGGTGCCGGCTCGTCACCAGGACGAGGCACTCGGGCGAGGCCGGGAGCAACGGGACGACCTGGGCGTCGGCATGGGCATTGTCCAGTACGACCATCATGCGGCGGTCGGCTGTGCAGTCGCGGAACAGATCCCGCTGACGGGCTTCATCGCCCGGCACCATGGCGGGCGGAACCCCAAGCCTCTCCAGGAACCGCGCAAGCACGTCGGACGGCGCGAGAGCCGTACCGGAGGACGCACCGGCCAGGTCCACGAACAGGACCCCGTCGGGGAACCGCTCCCGTAGTGCGTACGCGCACTGAACGGCGACAGCCGTCTTTCCGATACCGCCCGGCCCGGTGAGGGCGGCAATCGTCGGCGCGCCCGGTACCGGGTCCGCATCGTCCAGCAGTGCCGTGATCCACTCGATCACGTCCTCGCGGTCCGTGAACACCGCGGTCGCCGGCGGCAGCATCTGCGGACGTGACGCATCGAGAGCCACGGCAGGCACGGCACGCGGCGCCAGCCAGGAGGCCTCACGGACCCACTCCGCGACTTCGCGCGCGAACTCCGGGGATCTGCGGGCGACTTCCATCAGCCGTAACGCGGCTGCCGTCTGCTCGGGCTCGGTGACGGGCAGGGTGGGTTGCTGCTCACCGCCTCCGGAGCCGGTGCCGACGCCCCCGTCGGCGGTACGTGCTCGACTCAGCAAGCCGTAGAGCCGCTCGGAGGTCCGCCTGCCCATCTCGCCGCCCACTCCGGAAAGAGCGCCCGAAGCGACCGTGCTGACAGTCGAGAGCACCATACTCATCAACGGTTCCACCGAGAATCTCCCAACTCGCCGTTCCCGCAATGGTATCGACAAGATCGGAACACGGGAGGGAAGGGCCGATGCGGCGAGGGCCGCAGTGTGCCGGTCTGCACGGGGCCCCGCATCCCGCCCTTTGTGAGATCTCAACCAGGTACTCGGTATACAACGCCCGGCCGCGACGCGGTAGGCGGGCCATCCGGGGCAGGGAAGCAGGGAAGACGTGGCCCTGCGGCGGCACAAGGGCCAGTTCCTCCCGCCCGTGAGCGGGTCAGGGCTTCCCCGTCCGCCGCAACACGGGCAGGCTCGGGAAGTAGCCCTCCTCGGCCAGCCAGGCGCGGGCTCGGCCACGCTGCCGCTCATCACAGAACCGCAGGTACCGGAACCAAGCGCGCTCGTCACGGGCGAGGACGTCCTTGAAGCGCCGGAAGGCGCCCCGTCCACGGACAGCGTTCAGCAGCCGGTCGGCGAGGGCGACATCGCCGAGCCCGTCGACGAACAGCTCCATGTCCCGGTAGCCGGCCCGGGAACCCAGAGCCGGCACGTACAGCCACCGCGCGGGGTCGTCCGCCTCCTCGGCCTCGAGTCCGGCCCCCAGCTCGTCGGTGAACGCCGGCCGACACTCCCCGGTGGACAGATCGATCCGGCCACCCGACTCAGCCGGGTTGCCCTCCAGCAGCATGGCGAGCATCTCCAGATCAACGGCCAACGGGCGCAGTAGGGGGATCGCAGCGTCTCCCGTGGCCGCGCGCAACCGGTCCGCCAGCTCCCCGTCGCCCCGGTAGCCGCGCTCCTGGAGGGCGCCGAGAAACGAGGCCGCCATCTCCGCAGCGCCCGGCAGGCCACGCACCGCTGCCCCGGCCACGCCATCGCCGGCGAGTTGCAGCACCTCACGCGAGGGGCCGCGAAGCAACGCGGTGCGCAACGCCGCCCAGTCCTGAGCGTGGAGCGCCCCGCGCACGGCTCGCAGCCCGTCCTCGTCCCAGCCATCAGCCACGATTCCGACGGTAGCGCGCCACCGAGGACGTACGACACCCACCGGTGCAGCCACCCGACTGTGCAGGCGTCGGTCTCACCCGGACCCTTCGAGATCCGGGGGTGTTGCCCTGATCAGCGGCGGCGCTTGCGGCCGCCGTTGCCGGCGCCGCGGCGACGATTCCGGGCACGGCCCAGGCGGGCCGCCGGAGTTCGCAGAGCCCTGCCCGCCACCTGCCTGAGTTCTTCGAGCCCGGCCCGGCCCGGGTGCGCGGATTCCAACGCTGCGGCGACCGCGTCCCTGGCCTCGCTGCCCTGGGCACGCAACACCTGCCGGCGCTGCCCGGGCCGCCCGCCAACTCCATGAACTGTCAGGTTCTCCGCGGTGGTGCTCACCAGTGCGTCCAGGCCGAATTCACTCGTTCTCCGCTGGAGGCAGTCGTGGTTGACGCGCATTCGATTCGGTTCTCCTCAATTCCTGAATACGGTTTCGGTTCGTTGCATCTCAGCATTACGACCGCCAACCAAAGCGGTCTTGCACATATGCGACACCCTGCGGCCGATCGGCCATGGAGCCGCGACTTTCCGCCATACCCGGCCGGATTGAATCAGTTGATTCATACTGTTTTATCCGTGCCCAAGGTCGCGGGTTTGGTATACCAAACCCGGGACCGGTGACGTCACAGTCATCCCTGCGCGAAATCTACACATAACCCAAAGGGGGCGGAAAAGTCTCTAACCGGGACAGTGATTGCACTTACCGTTCAACCATCCGCTGGTCATTTCGTACACTGGAAATCCGTGACGGAGAGCCCATTCATGGCACCCCGCACAAAGGAGGTGGCGTGGAGGGCATCCAGAATTTCTCCGCATGGTCATGTACTCGGATACCGGGGTTTTCGAGTGGGAGAAGGGCGGACCGGAAGCCGACTGATGACGCCGGACGGGACGGTCAGGCTCGTGTTCGGCTTCGGCGGCCCCCTGCGCGTCGTCGACGCGGTGAACCCGACGCGGCCGGTGACGGCCGCCTCGCTGGCCACGGAACCCACGCCACCGCGGCCCTGGGCGAGTACACCGGGCCGGTGCACGGGGCGACCGTCCTCCTGACCCCGCTCGCCGCGTACCGCCTGACGGCCGCTCCGATGGAGACGTTCGCCCGCCGCACGGTGGACCTGGCCGACGTACTCGGTGCACGCCTGCGGAAACTCGTCGGCCGGCTCACCGACTGCCCCGACTGGGCTCGCGCTTCGCCGCTCCACAGCCCGACACGGGGAGTCCCCGGCACCCGCCCGGACTCCCCGCCCGACCCCCGTCTCCCTCCCCTCCTCCCGGAGCACGACGTTGGCACCCATGGGTCAGCAACAGACATCACCGTCCACCGGAACGGCACCCCCCGTGCCGCCGCACGCGTCCACCCGAGGATGGCTCGCGGTCGTCGCCGTCGCCTTCGGCGTCTTCACCGTGACCGCGACCGAAACGATGCCCGTCGGGCTGCTCCCCGAAATGGCGGCCGGTCTGCGGGTCTCGGAAGGAACCGTCGGGCTGACGGTCACCCTCTACGGCTTGTTCGCCGGCATCCTCGCCCCGGTCCTCACCGCGGCCACCCGCCGTCTCGACCGCGGACGGCTGCTCCTCGTCATCCTCACGGTGTTCGTCGTGGGCAACGTCCTCACCGCCCTGGCCGTGAACTACGTGTGGCTGATGCTCGTCCGACTGCTGATCGGATTCATCCACGGCGTGCTGTGGGCCATCGTCGCGAGCATCGCCGTACGGCTGGTCCCACCGGACCACTCCGTGCGGGCGACAGCCGTCGTGTTCTCCGGCATCTCCCTGGCCACGGTCCTCGGAGTCCCCCTCGGCACCATCGTCGGCCAGTGGCTGGACTGGCGTGCCGCCTTCTGGGCCCTTGCCGCGTGCAGCGCCGTCGCGCTCACCGCCACCGCGGTGCTGATGCCCCCGATGCCCCCGCGCGGCGGCGTCTACCTCTCCGAACTGCCCCGCCTGCTGAGGACCGGCAACCTGCGCACCGCAGTGGGCGTGACCGCCGTCGTCGTCATCGGCCACTACGCCGCCTACACCTACATCACCCCCTTCCTGCTCCGGAACGTCGGCGTGGCCCCGAACATGATCGGCATACTGCTGCTCTCCTTCGGCGCCGCCGGCGTCGCGGGTAACTTCCTGGCAGGAGCGGTCATCGGCCGCGGCCCGGCGCTGCGCACGGTGGTTCACGGCCTCATCGCCGGCACCGGCGGCTCGATGGCCCTGCTGCTCGCCGCCGGCACCTGGAAGCCGGCGGCGATCGCCTTCCTGCTCAGCTGGGGGCTCGCCTACTCCGCACTGCCAGTCGCCCTGCAGACCCTGGTCTTCCGCAGCGCTCCTCAGGCACGGGAAGCGGCGACCTCCCTATACGTCCTGTCCTTCAACGTCTCCATCGCCCTGGGAGCCCTCTTCGGCTCCCTCTCCCTTGACCGCTCGGGCCCGTCGCTGGTGATGGTCACCGGCATGGCCTTCTGCGCTCTCGCCCTCCTCCTGGCCATGCTCCTGCGCCCCGAACGCACGGTGAAGTGACGCATATGAACGATCGACCACGCAGTAACAGGAGGGCTCTCGGCTGTCGGCGGCCACTGCTCGTGGTGGCTGCCGCCATCGTGCAGGAGGAACGTCTCCTGGTCGTGACCAAGATGCGGCTTCGGCGAGGGCGTGGTCCTCACCCTGTTCCAGGTCGGCGGCTTCGGCATCATGACCATGGCCTCGCTCCTGGGGCTGTTGATCTCCGGCAAGCTGCGGCTGCGGATGGGAGCAGACGGGCGAGAAGCCGTCGCCCGTGATGGTCTGGACGCCCCAGCAGACCGGCGTCTTCCTCGACTTCGTCGCCGAGGACCGGCTCTACGCGATGTGGTGTTCAGCGCATGTCGGCGCCGCTCGGCGCGCCAGGCGCTCAGCACTGGCTCGATCAACGCTCAGCGGGCATCGGACAGATACGGACGACATTCGGCCATGACCTGGACGTACCGCCGGTCAGGGGCGTGCGCCCAGGCGTGCAGTACAGAGAAAACGACCTTTCAGCGCCGCGGCGCGTTGTTCGAGGAAGGCGCGGACGGCCGGGTCGTCGCTGAGTGCCACCGCCTCGGCGAACGCTGCGACGGCCTCCACCCTTCGGCCGAGGCGTGCCAGCAGGTCGCCGCGCGCCGCGTGGTAGGGCTGGAACCGCTGACGTTCAGCCGGCAATTCGTCCAGCAGCGATAGTCCGCGTTCCGGGGAGTCCGTGTGTGCCACGACGGCCGCGTGCGCGACGCGGCTTCCCATACTCGGCGCGACCGCGACCAGGGCCACGTAGAGGGTGCGGAGCGCGGCCCAGTCGGTCTGACCGGTCCGGGCCCGGTTGCAGTGCACGGCCTGGATGCCGGCCTCCAGCTGGAACCGGCCCGGTGCCCGGCCGGGGCGTTCGGCCCGCCGCAGGTACTTCTCCCCGCGTGCGATGAGCGCCCGGTCCCACCCGGCCGTGTCCTGCCGGTCCAGCGGTACGTAGGTCCCGGCGGGCGTCACCCGGGCGGCTGCCAGCGCCAGCAGCGCCGCCAGGGACCACGCCTCGGGCTCATCGCCGAGCAGGGTGGCCGTCGTGACGGCGAGGTGCAGGGCCTCACCGGCGAGCGGTTCCCCCTCGCTCCGCCTCGGCCCGGCCAGCGCGAAGCAGCCGTAGATCGCCTCCAGCACCCCCGGAAGGCGCTCGGGCATGGCCTGCCGTCCGGGGACGACGAACGGAATGCGCGCGTCGCGGATGCGCCGCTTGGCACGCACCAGCCGCTGCGACATGGCACCGGCGGGCACCGCGAAAGCCCGGGCGATCTCGGCGGAGTCGAACCCGAGCACGGTCTGCAACATCAGCGGTGTGCGGGCGTTAGCGGCGATCGCCGGGTGAGCGCAGACGAACAGGAGGGCCAGCCGCCGGTCCGGGATCGCGTCCGGGTCGAGATCCTCCAGGGGCGAGACGGCGTCCGCGCCGGTGTCGGTGGCCGCCTCCAGCGGCTGGTTGCGGCGGTGCGCGGCGGATTTCCAGACGTCCCGCTGCCGGTTCCGCGCGACCGTCAGCAGCCAGCCTTCCGGGTTGCGCGGCACGCCGTCCCGTGGCCAGGCGGTCAGGGCCTGCTCGAACGCCTGCGCCAGGGTGTCCTGGGCGAGTTCGAGATCGCCGGTGGGGGCCGCCAGCAGCGCCACCAGCCGGCCGAACGAGGTCCGCGCGGTGCGCTCGGCGACGGACGCGACCTCCGCGGCCGTCCCGGCCGTCTCGCCGGTCATGAGGACGGAACCCATCTCCCGTCGTCGAGATGCACGGCACCGGGCCGGATCTCGACCGTGCCCCACGAAGCGGGGGGCGCCTGCCGCGCCCACTCCAGGGCGGCGTCGAGATCCGGCACGTCGATGACGATCACACCGCCGAGCTGCTCTTTGGTGTCGGCGAACGGCCCGTCCTGTATGCGCGGCTCTCCCTCGACCAGGGTCAGGGTGGTCGACATGGCCGACGGCTGCAACACCTGACCGCTCACCAGCACGCCGGCCTGCTCCAGCGTCCCGGCGTAGGCCGCGAAGGCCCGCATCCCAGCGGCCATCGCCTCCTCGCCGATCGACTCGTCGGTCTCCTCGCCGTAGTGGAACATCAGCATGTACCGCATATCGCCACCCTCACACAGCCGTGCCGGACCGGCCAGGTCACTTGACCCGGTACCGCGCGACCACGACGCCGGTCGTGGATGTGACCGACTCCTCCAGCTCCAGATCGGCGCGTTCCCCTTCGCCGAACAGCCGGGTGCCCGAACCGAGCACGATCGGGTGGATCAGCAGAACGTACTCGTCTACCAGCCCCGCCGCGTGGAGGGAACGCACCAGCTCACCGCTGCCGAGGACGGTGATCACCCCCTCGACGTCCCGCTTCAGCGCGGCCACGGTCTCGCTCGCCTTCCCGGGCAGGAGGGTGGAATGGGGGAAGGCGGGCTCGGTGCCCGCGTCGCGCGAGACGACGTACTTCCGCTGGCCCACCAGAGCCTCGGTGAACGGATTGGGCTCCGGCACCGAGGTCCAGTAGCCCAGCAGGTCCTCGTACGTCCGCCGCCCGAACAGCATGGCGTCGGTCCTGCCGATACTCGAACCGGCGAACTGCCCGATCACCTCATCGGCGTAACCGTCCCCCCACCCGCCGTGGCGAAAGCCAGCACGCGTGTCCTCGTCCGCCCGTCCCACGCCCTGCATGACTCCGTCCAGGGTCACACTCTCGAACACGCTGATCGTGCCCATGACCGATCGCCTCCTCCTCATCGCCTCCCGGACCACGGCATGTGGCCCGGCACAGTGATGACGAGCCGGGAAGAGCCGGACAGACACCCCGCCGAAAAATTTCTCTCCCCGTCCCCGCCGCCCCCGCAGCCGTCAGGACGGCCCGCTTCGGCGCTGCTCCACCACCCGCACCCGACTTCCCGCTGCAGGATCGTCCCGTGGTGCCCAGACCACGACGACCTCGTGCTCCTGTCGCTCGCTCATGCCGGGCTCCCCAGGGCGCCGGGTGTCTCGGTGGCGCGGGTGAGGAACACAGTGAGGTCGGCGGCGGCGAGACGGGCCGCGAATACCAGCTGGTCGCCGGCGGTGTCCGGGGCGAGGCGCGCGAGCTCGGTGAGCAGCGCAGCGTGAGCGAGCGGCGGTGGCGGCAGGAGGCCGCAGTTGCCTCGCGGGCAGCCGAATCCGCGCAGTGCCGAGGTGTGCGGCCAGGGCCCGAACGAGCCAGGCGTCGAGGTCGGCCCGGACGTCGTACGACCCGGCCCGGCGGGCGAGTTCGTCCCGGACGGCTTCATCGCCCTCGCGGGGCTCGGTCTGCTCCGGCGTGCCCAGTTCGCGCAGCGCCTGGAGCTCACCGGCGGGGACACGGCGCGGAGGCCTGCTCGACCTGGTACTTCAGCGGAACACCCCCGCGTCTGCGGGGACGTTCCCATCACACTGGAACGCCTGTTGAGCGATCCCGCCTGCTCCCCACACCCGCAGGGGACGCAGATTCGAGCCGTGCCCGCCGGACTGCACGACGCACAGGGGCTACAAACGCGGCTGCCCGAAGCCGTGCACCAAGCACGCGAGCGCCTGTCCCGACCGCAAGAACGGCGGCCTTGTCTTCACCCGCCCAAAGACCAAGAAGAGCCGGAACACTGTCCCGATCCCGCCCGTCTTCGTTCCGCTGCTGGTCGACCACAAGGCAGCGCAGGACGAGATGCGAACCGCCGCCGGGGAGCTGTGGCGGCAACATCACGTCGTGTCCTCAAGGCCGGACGGCCGCCCGCTCGACCCTTCCGCCGGCTACGAGGAGTTCAAGGAACTGCTCGCGGAAGCGGGCGTCGAAGACCGTCGCCTGTACGACGGGAGCCGCCATACCGCCGGCACGATCCTGAACGAGCTGGGCGCGGACATGCCCACCATCATGGAGATCCTGCGGCATACCCAGATCAACCAGACCCTGCGGTACGTGAAGGGACGGTCCCACCTGTCGAAGGACGCCATGCGGCGCATGGGCGAGTTCTTCGTACCCGCGCCGACACGCCCCGATCCGGGCCCCACTGAGACCAGAACTGAGCATCCCTTGATGCGGAAACGCGCGGTCACCGCCCTGACCACGGCACCGTGATGTCCGCTGACGCCGCGACGTCGAAGGGCACTCCGGGTGCGGGGCGGGGCTCGCTGACGGTGCTGCTGCTTGCCTCCACGCTGGGGGTGATGGGCGGCGCCACCATCGCCCCGGTCATCGAGGTGATCCGCCAGGCCCTCGATGTGGGCGGCACCGAGGCCGGGTTGGTGCTGACCTCCCACAGTCTGGCCATCGCCCTGGGCAGCCCCCTGGTCGGGCGGGCCACCGACCGCTTCGGCGTCCGACTCCCACTCGCCGCGGGGCTCGTGGTGTACGGGCTGAGCGGCGGCGCAGCCTGGTCATCGACTCCTACAGGGTCCTGTTCGCCTCCCGCTTGGTACTGGGCGTGGGTGCAGCGGCGGTGTTCACCTGCTCCACCGCCGCCCTGCTGGGCCTGTACCGGGGAGAGACGCGCGACAAAGTGATGGGCCGGCGCACCACCGCCACCACAGCGGGCGGCTTTGCCAAGGGCAAGGCGAAACCCGAGGCAGGTCAACGACTATCTGACCTGGGGTTCGGTGGAGCCGCCTTCGGGATTCGAACCCGAGACCAACCCATTGGGGCACCCCCCCACAGCCCGTCCTGCCGGGAGAGCACGGCGCCCCGCGCTGGCCCGAGGGCCTGACGGTGGACCGTCCGCGATGGCCTGGTCGCCCACGCGCTGACGGACCCCACCCCTGATTCCGGTGATTCCGGCCGGGATCAGCCCTACTCGCCGGCCGCCTGGAAGAGGCTGAACTCCACTCCCTGGTCATCGACACAGTTGGCGAACATTCCCGAGGGGATGGTCACCGTCTCGCCCGCTGTGCCGCCGAGTTCACGCACCCGCTCGATGGCCGCGTTCAGGTCGTCGACGCCGAAGTAGACGCGCGGGAACTTCGACGTGTCCCCATGCGGGAAGCCGCCCATCGGGCTCGGGCCGTGAATCATCGAGTAACCCGGGAAGTTCCCCTCCCTGAACTCCCACCCGAACAGCGACTCCCAGAACTTCGCCGTTGCCCCGGCGTCCTTCCCGGGCAGGTCGAAGAAGACGATGTCTCCACTCATGGTGCTCTCCTCGTACGTGTGGATGTGGACTGCTGTAGATCGGAGCGTCGATGAACGGCACATGCCCGCGGTGCGGCAGTGTGACCGGACGGGCGGTCGCCATCACACCCTCCCTCGGAGGCTCCGTGCTCGACCTCCGAACAATATACTCATGGGCACTGATGGTCCTGCACTTCCACTATTCATAGTGGATTTGATCAGTCAGCTTGTCAATCCGAGCCATAGACGATGAACACCACCTGCGCGCCAGGTTCTGCGGCTGCATCACTCCCGCTCCCTCAAGCGGCGGGTAAACGGCGATACTCTTGTACGTCGATCCGGGGTGGCCTCGCACAGGGGTGCGACGTCGCCTCCGACCTCGTTCGAGCGGCTCTTCACAGTTGACTTACGAACAGGTCAGAATAAGTGACATGGGACGCCACTCGCTCGTCAAGTCTGGTAGCGCTACGCTCGTCATGGTGGCTGACCATTTTGGCGGACCACAATCCAATAACTGAGCATAGACAGGTCAGACGATGGATGACATCAACCAAACGGATACCAACCCGAACGGATCGCCAACCCTGCCGCCGAACTTCGCGAGCTCCATCGGGTTCCTGCTGAACAAGGCCGGGCAGCTCCTGACTGCGCAGTTCGAGAGCGAGCTCGCTCCGTACGGACTCAGCGCGCGGCACTGGGGAATCCTCCGGTTCATCGACGTCAACGGCAACCGCTCACAGCAGTACATCGGTGAGCACCTGCGTATCGACCGGTCGACGATGGTGACCCTGGTCGACGAGCTGGAGCGGATGGGCTACGTCGTCAGGCTGCGTGACCGGCACGACCGCCGGCGCTACGCCGTGACGCTGACCGAGTACGGGGAGCGCCAGCTCCGCGGCGGCCTCGACTCGGTCGAGGACAAGGTAACGAAACGGTTCCTCGCGCCCATCAGCGAACAGAGCCGCGAGCGCTTGATCTCGATCCTGATTTCGTTGGTTGTACCCGACGACGTCGCATCGCCGAGCGCCGGCTGACGGAAACGCTCTGGGCGGCCGGGGACGGCAGCCCCGTCAGGAGGGCGGGGGCCGTCACCCCGCCTGCGGCCGCTTCGCACCCACGGGCCGGGCGAGCTTGGTGTACTTCGGCTCCCCGATCCGTCCTGTTCCCGCGCAGGAGCCGGTAGTCGAGTTCGAGACCGACCAGGAACATGAAGAGCGCGACCCCGAGGTTGCCGAGCGTGATGAGCATCGGCCGGATGTCGAGAGGTACGAGCGTTTCCGACAGGGCACCGTGAAACAGGGTCGGACCGAGCAGGATGCCGGCCAGGATCTCGCCGATGACCGCGGGCTGGCCGCACCGCCGCGCGAGGCGCCCGAGCACGTGCGCGAGCACGAGTATCAACGCCAGACCGACCATGATCATGGCTGTTTGGTGGGTGGTCACGAGCACTCCTTCTGCACGGGTGCAGTCCTTCGCGCGGGCAAGAAGAACGAGCGGCTCCGCCAGCCGGGCACCGGGTCCTGGCCATCGGTCGCCCGGCAGTCCGACAGGGGCACGAGGACCCTGTGTGAAGGCGGCACCGGCCCACGCCACCCGCGCGGAGCCGGTGCGGGAAGGCGAGCTACCGCTTGTGTGCGACGAGCAGCAGCGCCGGGACCAGCACACGGCCCTTCTCATCGGTCCCGAGAGCCTTGTCGCCGAGCTCCGGGGCCAGCCGCGCCGCGATGGAGGACGGCTCCAGCCGATCGATCTCCCAGTCCTTCTCCACGAGCGTCGCCAGCTCGTCGGCACTGAACAAGGTCGGCCCCTTCGGCATCACCGACCGCGCGTCCCGGGCGAACGTGAGGATCGAGAGCGTCGCGTCGTCGGTGGTGGAGCGGGCGAGGCACGCCAGGTAGTCCGCGCGCTTGTCGTCCGAGACGGCCGGTATCGTCCCCGAGTCGACGACCGCGCGGAAGCGCCCCTCGTAGCCCTGCAACGTGGTCAGGTCGGCCACGTCGAGCGTGACCGGGAGGTCGTGACCCTCCGTCGCCTGTTGCGCGGCCGCGATGGCGGACGGCGCCGAGTCGAGCCCGACGACCGTGTATCCCAGCCGGGCCAGGAAAAGGCTCGTGACCCCGACTCCGCAGCCGGCGTCCAGGACATCGCTGCGGAACACCCCCTGCGGTTCGAGCTCGGCCAGTTTGGGCTGGGGCTCCCCGATGTTCCACGGCACCCAGGGGACGTTCTGGGCGGACTCCCGGCCCTGGTAGACGGCGTCGAAGTCGGTCTCGTGCTGCATGACGGATTCTCCTGTCGGTGGTCGGTGGTCGGTGGTCGGTGCGAGTCGCCTCGGGCGGGTCGGATGCGGATGGAGCGTCGATCAGCTCGGTCGGAGCACCGGGCCCGGATCGATGCCGAGGTCGGTGAGGATCGCCTGGACCCCGGCGCGTGCTCCGCAGTTCGCCCCACCGCCCGGATGGGTCGACGGGCCGACGAGGAAGAACCCGTCGGACGGCAGCCGGTACCCCATGTTCGGCATCGGCCGGTTCCCCAGGTACTGGTGGATCTGCTGACCGAGGTGGCTGGCGTCGCCGCTGGGCCAGGACGCGTTGAACCGGGCCGCGTCGAGCGGTGACTTGATGCTGCGGGACAGCACCTTCGTCGAGTCCATGTTCGTGGTCAGCTTGCAGAACGTCGCGAAGATCTCGTCGAAGATCTCTTCCTTGTGCTCGTCCCAGCTCTGCCCTTCCAACTCCATCGGGGCGTACCCGAGCAGGTACAGGGTGTGTTGGCCCTCGGGCGCGCGTGTCGGGTCCCAGACGCTCGCGACGACGGCGCTGGGCATGCCGACCGCCGTCGTGCCGTACTTCAGCCCGTCGAAAGCCTGGCGCAGTTCCGGCAGCGGCAGCGCGAACTCCTGGATTCCGGCGCGGGTCACCTCGTCGCCCGCGGCGTACACCGGAGCCTCGCTCAGCGCGAGGTGGCCGACCAGGCAGCTGAAGGCGGTCCGTTTGCCACGCAACGCCTTCGCGTCCCACTCGGGTCCGAACCTGTGGTCGACCATCTCGGGGATCTGGCGGATGTTGAGGTCCGCCACGACGGCCCGTGCCGCGGTGACCTCCTCCCCCGTGCCCAGCCGCACGCCGGTCACCCGCTCGCCCTCGAACAGGAAGCGGTCCACCGACGCGCCGGTCCTGATCGTCCCGCTGAGATCGACGAAAGCACTGGCCAGAGCCGCGGAGAGGGCGCCGGACCCGCCGACCGGAAACCCCACGCCGTAACGGTGCATCGTCGGCACCATCGCCAGCAGGAACGCGCCCGTGCCGCCCTCCTCCGGTGCGCAGATGAGCTCGGACACCCACCGCGCGAGCGCGGCCTTGATCTTCGGGTGCTCGAACCACTCGTCGATGACGTCGAGGTAACTCATCATCAGCAGGCGCGTCATCTCCCGCCCGGCCTCAGTCCGGCCCAGCAGGGCGAAGAAGTCGCCCATCGGCAGCGGCGGCGAGAACATCGCGTCGACGAGCATGTCCAGCATGCTGTCGGCGAACTTGTGGAAGCGCAGGTAGTTCTGCGCGTCGGCGGGCGAGATCGCGGCGATGGTCTCCGCGGTCCGGTCGGGGTCCCGGTAGAACTCGATGTGCTCCCCGTCCGGGAAGGCCACGGCGATGGCCGGGTCCGGGAAGACGTACTCCAGTCCGTACCGTGAGAGCAGGCCCAGCTCGTCGTTCCGGATCAGTGGGTTGAGCTGCACGAACACATGGGCGATGGCGTGCAGGTCGTGCCGGAACCCGGGCAGGGTGACCTCCTGGGTCACCACGCCTCCGCCCACCTCGTCGCTCGCCTCCAACACGACGACGTCGAGCCCGGCCTTGGCCATGTAGGCGCCGGCCGTCAGCCCGTTGTGGCCTCCGCCGACGACGATCACATCATGGTCTGGCATCGATCGCTCCTTTTCGAGTGGGGTCGGTCCGGACGGACCGACCGGGCCCCGGTCGAGCACCAGCGGGGGTTGACACATCTGTGGACATACCTAGTGCTGTGGCGGATTCGGGCCCGCCCCGACGCTTGCGGCGGCGACCATCGCGGCGCAGATCCGGGCGATGTCGTCGTCCGTGCAAAGGTAGGGCGGCAGGCAGTAGATCAGGTTCCCGAAGGGACGCAGCCAGACGCCGTCGTCGACCGCCGCCTCGGCCATCCGCTTGTCGACGGGGTGGTCGAGTTCGATCACCCCGATGGCACCGAGAACCCGGACGTCGACGACACCGTCGACATGCACCGCCTCCTGCAGTCCCCGGCGCAGCGCCCTCTCGATCCGCGCCACGTCGCCCTTCCAGTCGCCGTCGACGAGCAGACCCAGCGAGGCGTTGGCCACGGCCGCCGTCAACGCGTTGGCCATGAAGGTCTGTCCGTGCACCAGCACCGGCAGCTCGCCCTGCCGGATCCCGTCGGCGACGCGTGTCGTGCAGAGAGTCGCAGCCATGGACATGTACCCGCCGGTGAGGGTCTTGCCGAGGCACATCACGTCGGGCGTGACACCGACGTGATCGGCGGCGAACAGGGCACCGGTGTGGCCGAATCCGGTGGCCATCTCGTCGAAGATCAGTAGTACGTCGTGCTCGTCGGCGAGCTCACGCAGCACCCGCAGGTATCCGGGGTCGTGGAAGCGCATTCCCCCGGCGCTCTGCACCACCGGTTCCACGATGATTGCCGCCAACTCGTCGGCGTGTTCCGCGATGGTCCGCGCCATGGTGTCGACGTACGCCGGATCGAGCTGCTCGTCGTCGGTCCGTGCCGGGTCGGTGGCGTTGCGCAGGCTGGTGGCCGACGACGCGGGCGGCGCCGGAAGGAACACCTGCTCGGGCAGGAGTCCCTGCCACGACGCGTGTCCCCCGTCGTCCGGGTCGCACACGCTCATCGCGTGGAGAGTGGCGCCGTGGTACCCACGACGCCAGGTCAGTATCCGGCGTTTCTCGCTCCGGCCCGACGAACGCCAGTACTGGAGGCACATCTTCAACGCGACCTCGACCGACACCGCCCCGGAGTCGCAGAAATACACGTGCTCCAGACCGTCGGGCGTCAGGTCCACCAGCGTGCGCGCGAGCCGAATCGCCGGCTCGTGGGTCAGACCGCCGAACATCACGTGCGTGAACCGACTCGCCTGATCGGCCAGTGCCTTGTCCAGTACCGGGTTGCGGTAGCCGTGGACGGCGGCCCAGAACGACGACATTCCGTCGATGAGTTCCCGGCCGTCGGCGAGGGTCAGCCGGACACCTTCGGCTTCGGTGACCAGCAGCTGTTCGTCCACGCCCGGCATGGGCCGAAAGGGATGCCACACATGGGCCCGGTCCAGGGCGAGCAGTTCGGCGGAGTCCGTCGCGGTGGCCCGGCTCGCGGGAGCCCCGGCGTCGTCCGCGGTCGCCCACCGTTCGACATCCCGGCCGAGCCAGGCCATCATCCGCGTGGTGTCGTCGGCTCCGGGCGCCGACGGCCGCGCCTCACCGATCCGCCCCGGGCCGCGCAACGCCGCCTCCGGTACCTGCGCGCAGGTGTGCACGATGTGGGCGAGCAGGGAATCGGGCAGCCGGAGCGGCCGACCGGTCGCCGCCGCGATGTCCCAGGCGTGCACGATGATGTCCGAGACCGGGAACGCCAGCGCTCTGGCCAGGTTCTGGCGCCCGGCCGGCGTGTCGACCTGCAGTGTGGGGTCGGCCTCGGCGACGGCCGTGCGCGCCGCCGCCGCCGCGTCCCGCCAGGCCTTCACCGGGTCGCCGGCGGCGGCCTCGCCGGGCTGCGAAGGCGCGGACTGCGTGGGCTCGCCCCGCGCGATCAGGGCGACCTTGCCGAGGGTGCCGATGACGTGTCCCACGACGTCCCGGGTGGACCAGTCTGAGCACGGGGACGCGGTGTCCCAGGCGCCGTCCTGAACTCCCGTCAGCGTCGCGTCGAACACGTTCACCGCGTCCGCGAGTGCCGTGACGATGTCCGGTGGCGCACCGGTCCTGACGGGCGCGGAAGTTGTGTCGTTGCTCATGGGTACGACTCCTTCTTGTGGTGCGCAGCCCTTACGTGGCGTCGTTACATGGCGTCCTTGATCGGGCGGGCCGGTCGTATCCCCTGGGGGCTCCCGTGCGGGGAACGTGCCCGCCCGGCCACGGCACGTCGCGCGTGCCGTGGCCGGGCCGTCACCCGTCGGACTCGACGAACCTGCCGGTCACCGCCACGACGCGGGTCCATCCGGCCCCGGCGTTCACCACCGGTACCGGGAAGCACATGACGGTGAATCCGGTCGGACCGGGCAGTTGCCCGAGGTTGGCCAGCTTTTCCAGCTGGAGGTACTCGCGTTCCCGCCCGTACACGTGCGCCGGCCAGAGCGTTTCCCGGTCCCCGGTGCGCCGGTAGTCCTCGATCATGCTCGCCATCGGCCGGTCGAGCCCCCACGCGTCGATGCCGATCACGCGGACCCCCCGTTCCACCAGGAACCGGGTGGCGCCACCGGACAGGCCGGGGTACGTGGTCAGGTACTCGGTGCTTCCCCACAGGCGGTCCGCCCCGGTCCACAGGAGCACGATGTCCCCGTCGCCGAGGGTGTGTTCGGCGGCGCACAGTGCCTCGGTCACGTCGTCCTCGCCGATCTCCTCACCGGGTTTGATGTGACGCACGTCGAGCCGGACTCCCGGCCCGATGCACCAGTCCAGGGGAACCTTGTCGATGCTCCGGGCCGGTTCGCCGCCACTGTGCGGGCCGTAGTGCAGCGGCGCGTCCATGTGGGTCCCGGTGTGCGTCGTCAGCGTGATCGTCTCGCTCGAGATGGCCATGCCGTCCGGGAAGTCGGACGTCTTCAGCCCCAGCACCGCCGGCCCTTGCTCGTGCGTGAGGGTGTCGATCTGCACTGGGGTCGCTTCGCCGGCGTTCGGCCCCGTGGGCACGCTGAGGTCGATCAACGTGGCCATTACGCGGCCCTCTTCGCCCTCGCGGCACGGCGCTCGGCCTCGTCGCGGACCGCGGCCAGATGCGCCGTGCTGTTGCGCTCGACGGCCCCCGCGAGCATCTCGTGGGCCTCGGCATGGGTGAACTGGCCGGCCACCTTGCCGTCCGCACCTTCCTGGCGGGCGGCGAAGTCGTGGGTCAGCACGATCTGGGTCCGGTCCGGTCCGTACGGAAGTGCCCGCCATTCCCCGCTCATGTGTTCCACGAGCGGCGCCGTCTCCAGCTGACGGTAGGCGACGACGCCCAGTTCCGGATCCAGGTCGCGGCGGGTGGTCCAGGCCTGCAACTGCCCGCTGACGTCCACCTCGAGCCGGGCGATCTCGTAGCCGTCCCCCCGCTCCGTGACGACGGCGGACTTGGTGGCGTCGAAGAGGTTCGGGTAGTTCTCGATGTCGGTCAGGACCTCCCAGACGACGCTCTGCGGCGCCTGCGCAGTGACCGTGTGCTCGGTGTGCTGCGTGTTCTCCATGGTGGCTCCTCGTGAGAAGTTCGGCTCGTTCAGGCCAGGTTGTCCAGGAAAACGACCAGGTCGGCGACGGTGACCACGGACTTCAGCACTTTTCCGTCCACCTTGCTGCCCGGTGCGAGCTCGGTCACGATCTCGACGAGTTCGGCCGAGTCCACGCCCAGGTCGGCGCGGAGCGCGGCCCCGCTGGTGATCTCCGACGGCTCCAGGCCGACCTCGACGAGGACGTCGTGCACGTGCCCGTATGTGCTCTTGGTGCTGGTCATGACACCTTCTTTCACTGTGGGGGATCAGATGGCCCGCAGCACGCTCGCGGCGATCGTGCCGTCGGCGCCCCTGGCGAGCAGGGCGACGGTGCGTACGGGCGTCTCGCGCGGCGCGCCGACGACGATGTTCGCGTTCCGCGGGCGCTCGCAGCCCGCCACCGGCGGGACCGTGCCGTGCCGCAGGCTCAGCAGGGCGACCGCCGCGTCCACCGCGGGCGCCGCGCCGAGGAGGTTGCCGGTCACCGGCTTGGCCGTGGTGAGGGGGACAGGACCGAGCACCGAGTGGATGGCGGACAGCTCGGACTCGTCGGCTCCGGCGGTTCCCTGTGCGTCGAGGGCGACACAGTCGACGCGATCGGTGCCCGCCTCGTCGAGCGCTGCCGTGAGAACCGCGGCGAGCGCCTGGGTGCCGGACGGCCCGAACACCTCGTCCTCCGGTACGTGCCGGACGGCGAAGCCCGCCAGCCTGGCCAGCGGGACCGCCTCACGCGCCCGGGCCGTCTCCTCGCGCTCCAGGACGAGCATCACGGCACCCTCACCGACGCAGAACCCGTCCGCCGCCTCGTCCCCGGGCCGGTAGGTCCCGGTGGGGGAAAGCCGTCCCGAGGTGGTGCAGAACGTGTAGGTGTACGGCGTCACGGGCGCCTCCGCGCCGCCCGCGAGCAGTACATCGGCGCGTCCTTCGGCCACCGCCCGGGCACCGTAGCCGATGGCCAGCGCGGCACTCGCACTGTCCGCCACGAGGGTCTTGCTGAAACCGGTCAGCCCGTTTCCGATGGTGATCTGCCCCTGAGGCGCGGTGGGGAACCACGCCGACGCGATGTGTGGGCTGACCCCGGTGTAGCCCTGGTCCAACAGGCCGCGCAGGCTCGGCTCGGTGATCTCCCAGCCACCGAACATGTTGCCCACGTACACACCGGTCCGATCGGCGTCCTCGCTCGGTGCGAGGCCGGCGTCGTGCTGGGCGGACCGGGCGGCCGAGAGCGCCAGTTGGCAGAAGCGGTCCATCCGCTTGCGCACCCGTGGGGTGAACGTGCCGATGGTCTCCCGCTCGGTCTCCTCGGCCAGAAAGCCGGCGTTGAGACACGGGTAGGAGTCGGTGTCGAACCGCTCGATGGGCCGCACGGCGCTTCGGCCTCCGGTCACCGAGCGCCAGAGCTGGTCGGTGTCCGAGGCACCGGGCAGGGCGAGCCCGATTCCGGTGATCACGGTGCCGGTCATCGTCCACCCTCCCCGGAGCCGGTCGTGCGGGGGCTGCCGAGTACGACGGTGGAGTGGATTCCGCCGAAGCCGCTGGACAGGCTGGCGATGACCTTCGTCCGCTCTTCCCGTGCCTCGTTCGGTACGTAGTCGAGGTCGCAGGAGTCGCCGGGGGCGTGGTGGTTGACCGTCGGTGGGATCACGCCCTCTTCCAGAGCCAGTACGCACGCCACGAGCTCCAGCGCGTTCGCCGCGGCCAGCGCGTGGCCGACCATCGACTTGATCGAGCTGACCGGAGTCCGGTAGGCGTGCGCCCCGAGCACCGTCTTGATCGCGTTGGTCTCGCACACGTCGTTCTGCGGTGTCGAGCTGCCGTGCGCGTTGACGTAGTCGACGCTCGTGGCGGAACACCGGGCGTCGTCCAGCGCGAGTTGGAAGGAACGGGCGAGATGCTTCCCCTCGCTGTCCAGGTCGGTCATGTGGAACGCGTTCGACGTGCTCCCGAAGCCCAGGACCTCGGCGAGGATCGGCGCCCCCCGGCGGCGGGCGTGTCCCCACTCCTCCAGCACGGCCACACCGGCGCCCTCGCCGAGTACGAAGCCGTCCCGATCGGCGTCGAACGGCCTGGAGGCGGCCTCCGGATCGTCGTTGCGCGTGGACAGAGCGCCGATCACGTCGAAGCAGGCGACGACGAACGGAGTCAGCGGAGCCTCGGCGGCGCCGGTGACCATCACGTCCGCCTCGCCGCGGCGGATCGTATCGAGCGCGAAACCGACCGCGTCGTTGCCGCCGGTGCAGCCGGTGGCCGGGGTCATCACGGGGCCGCGTATCCCGTGCGCATCGGCGATGGCCACCGCGGGCCGGTTGAACGTGGCCGCGACGTGCAGGCGCGGGTGGGCCGCGGCCACGTCGATCGCGGCCGTGCCACCGCCGGTGATCTGCGGGAAGTGCTCGGTCATGAACTTCGTTCCGCCGATCGCGTTCGCCATGACGACGCCCATCCGTTCCGGGGCGATGTCCTCGTCGAGCAGACCGGCCGAGGTGATGGCCTCCCGGGCGGCCCGCAGCGCGATGCGGACGACCCGGTCGTCCCCGGTGCTGTGCTCGACGGAGAGGCCCGGCAGGTCGCACTCCGGCAGCGTCCCGTAGATCCGGGAGGCCAGCCGGGACGTGTCGAACTCACGGCTGGTGATCACCCCGGAGCGGCCCGCGCAGAGTCCGGCCATGAAGTCCTTCGTCCCGATGCCGTTGGGGGCCAGGACTCCGAGCCCGGTCACCGCGACCCGTTTCACGACTGCCTCCCGCGCGTCGCGACCACGAGCGTGCCCGGCCCGGTCGGCGACCTCAGCTGTCGGCACACCGGCAGGCCCGCGTCGGCGAGCCACCGGCCATAGTCGTCGAGTGCGTGGGCCGAACCCGCGCTGGTCATCAGCATCTGGAGGGAGAAGAACGCGCCCACGGGATCGGTCTCCGTGTCGTCCGGGACGATCTCGTCGAGCAGCAGCACACCGTCGTCCGCCAGCGCCGCCGTGCACAGTTCAAGGATCTTGAGCACCTGTGCGGGCGGGTACCCGTGCAGCAGATTGCCCAGCAGTATCACGTCGTACGGTCCGCCCCAGGGCACGGCGAACAGGTCCCCGGCCCAGTACTCGGCCCGGTCCCCCAATCCCGCCTCGCGGGCGAGCCTGCGGGCCTCGGACACCGAGACCTCCCGGTCGATGCCGACGACCGTGCCGTCCCAGCTCTCGGCCAGGGCGCGTCCGGAACCGCCGTACCCGCACCCCACGTCGAGGATCCGCGGCCGCGGCTTGACCAAGTCACCGGCGACGCCGGCGATCCAGCGGCCGGCGCCCACCGCCAGTGCGTCCAGATAGGGCGTGATCTTGGCCCAGACGTCGTCCGCCCGGTCGGCGAAGATCTCCTTGCACGGAGTGTCGGTGCGCACCGCTTCGGTGAGCTGGGGCCAGATCCGGAAGTTCAGCTCCCGGTGGATGTGCCGCATGTCCCCGAGGTAGGCACGCGAGCCGCGGACCAGGTACAGGGCGGTGTCGTCGGCCAGTCGGTAGCGGTCGCCCTCGCGATGCACGAACTCCGAGGCGTGCAACGCGGTGAGCAGCGCACGCAGGCCGCGCATGCTCGCACCGGTGCGGCGGCCCAGGTCCTCCACCGTGTCGTGGCCCTCGGCTATGGCCGTGAAGACGTCCAGGTCGAGTGCCGTGACCAGGGTGGCCGTACGCCCAAGCCCCCAGGCGAAGTCGAGGATCCGGGCCGGTGTGGTCGTGGTTCCCGGCTGCTCAGACAAGGCTCAGCCCTCCGTCGACGACGAGCGTCGCGCCGGTTATGTAGGAAGATGCGTCGGACACCAGGAAGCGGGCGACGTCGGCGACTTCGTGCGCGGTGCCGAGTCGGCGCAGCGGAATGCGTCCCCGCTCCGCCTCGGCCTGCTCCTCGTGTCCCCGGACCAGCTTTCGGGACATCGGGGTGTCGATGAATCCGGGGATGATCGTGTTGACCCGGATGCCCGCCGGCCCGTAGGCGACGGCGAGATCCCGGGTGTGCGCGACGACCCCGGCCTTGGCCGCGGTGTACGGCGCCCTAAGGGGGCTCGGCTTGAGCCCGCCCGCGATGCTCGAGCAGGTCACGATCGATCCGCCCGGGGACATCGAGGGGAGTACCGCGCGGCACACACCGGTGGTCCCCCGCAGGTTGACGTCGAGCACCCTCGTCCACAGCGCGTCGTCGATCTCGGCTGGTGGTCCCCAGTTGGCGACGACGGCGGCGAACGTCAGGCACGCGTGGATCTCGCCGACCCGTGCGACGAGGTCGGAGACCGCGTCGCGCACCGAGTCGGGGTCGGCCACGTCGAGAGGGCTGACGCTGAGCAGGGTGGTCTCCTCGGCGAGGGACTTCAGACCCACCTCGTCCACGTCGACGGCCAGCACCGATGCGCCCGCTTCCGCGAGCACGCGGGCGGTGGCCCGGCCGATTCCCGATGCGGCGCCGGTGATGAGGCAGACCTTGTCGGTCAACTCGGTCATGTCCGGACCTCCTCTTCGTCTGCGGTGTTGGCGAAGGCGACGCCGATGCCTAGCCGACGGACCCAGGCGTCCACCACGCCGCTCATGGCGGGGTGCACGGAGAAGGCGCGCAGCTGCTCAAGATCGGTGAACTCCCAGCGGGCGGCGACCGAGTACAGTGACTCGGTCGCCGCGTCGTCGGCCGGCAGCGGAACGTGCCGGCCCGCCGTGAACCGTTCGACCACACCCGTGCTCCAGGTGGCCTCGGCAAGCTCCTTGCGGAACCGCTCCCGATCCGTCTCGGACATCGTTTCCGGGTACCGGTAGAGAACGACATGCGCGATCATGCTGCTGCTCCCTCGTCGCTGACGGTCAGTGGCTCGCCCAGCCCGAGGAGCGACCGGGCGTTGCCGGATTCGATGGCGTGGACCGTTGCCGCCGGGAGCGACGCTCCCCGCAGCACCTCCAGCGCGTCGGCGCGCCCGAACTCGCCGGGCGTCACCGGGAAGTCGCTGCCGAAGAGGATCCGTTCCTCGCCGAGCGCCTCGAGGGCGCACCGCAGCCCGGCGGCGTCGGCGGAGTGCGTGTCCGCGTAGATGTTGCCCGCGTAGTCACGCAGGTGGCGCAGCGCGCCGGAGGCCCGCGCCGCGTCGGCGTCCGCACCGCCGACGAGCCGGTGGATCAGGTCGAACCGGCCGAGCGCGAGCGGCAGCACACCGCCGAGCTGGCCGAACACGAGTCGCAGCCCGGAGTGCTGCTCCAGCGTGCCGCGCAGCACCAGGCGCATGACGCAGACGGTCGTCTCGACCAGCATGGACAGCGAGCCGGTCAGCAGGTGCTCCGCGCGGCCGGGCAACGGCGGCTCGGACCCGAGCTGGAACTTCGCCGAGGGATGTACGAACAGGACGACGCCGCGCGCCTCGGCGGCGGCCAGTACCGGGGCGAACTCCGGGTCGTCGAGGAACCGTAACCGGCCGGTCGACGGCTCCAGGTACGCGGTGTTCATCGAGATGGCGGGAATGCCGCCGTCCGTGGCCGCCCGCTCGATCTCGGCCTCGGCCGACTCGACGAACCGGGGGTCCACCCAGCGCGCGGCCCGCAGCCGCCCACCGGTCCGCACGGACCACGCCCGCATCTCGTCGTTGACCGTGGCGATGGTCTCGGCCGGCCCTCGCCGCCGCTTTCCGCGCACCGCGGCCGAGTGCAGCGCGGCCACGGCGTTCGAGCTGTGTGTCAGTACGGTGGTCTCGATCCCGTGCAGGTCGGCGTCGGCCAGCTGCCGCTCCGGGCCGTCGAACGCCGGGGACTGCCAGAGACCCGGGGGCCCCTCGGCCGTCGAGCCCGACTCGGCGAGCCACTCCAGGAACGCCGCCTGAACCCACGGCGGCAGGCCGTGCGCGTGCGCGTCGACAACCGTCATCGGGTCACCGACTCGACGTTCGCCCACTCCACGCCCTTGTTGCGGCTGCTGGCAAGGCGGCCCTCGGCGACGCCCTCCGGCGCGGCGTCGTGGTGCGGCTGCATGACGGCCAGCTCGGCGTTGAGGCCGGAGACCATGATGATGAAGTCGTCCCGGGCGGTCATCCAGCCGATCGGGTCGATCAGATCCTTCGCCTTGGCCCAGTACGCCTCGACGTCCTTGCTCGCGTCGTAGAAGAAGCGCACGAAGGACAGCACGTTGCCGAGGAACTCACGCAGGCCCTCGTCGTAGGCCTGCGCGAACTCCTCCTCGCGGTCGGGCTCCTGGAGCATCGCGGAGACGGTCGCCGCGGCCGAGCTGGCGCCCTTCATCGCGAGCGTGACCCCGGTGGAGAACAGCGGGTCGATGAACGCGGCGGCGTCGCCGACCATCAGGTAGCCGGGCCCGAAGAACCGGGAGCAGGTGTAGGACCAGTCCTTCGCCGTGCGACACCCGGCGACCTGGGTGGCATTCCTGAGCAGCTTCTTGGCCTCGCGCGACGTGGCTATCTTGCTTTCGAGCAGCTCCAGACTCGGCCGGGTGTCCTCCGCTATCCGGTCGTTGGGGCCGACGAATCCCACGCTCTGGGTGCCGTCGGACAGCGGGATGACCCAGAGCCAGCCGTCCGGGTGGTTCTCGACGAGGATGTTGCCCGACAGCTCGTCGGGAAGCCGATCGCCACCCTGGTAGTAGGTCCACACGGCCAGGTTCTTGAGGTCGTCGTGCACTTCGACCAGCCCGAACTCCCGGGCGAGAATCTTGGACTGGCCGGAGGCGTCGACGATGCAGCGGGCCTCCGCCCGGATCGGCTCCGTCCCGCGACCGATCGTGTACGTCACGCCGGTGGCCCTGCCGTCGGTGGTCAGCACCTCGCGCACCGACGCGTGCTCGATGACCATGGCTCCGAGCTTGCGGGCGTGCTCGAGCAGGAGGAGGTCGAACTCGGCGCGCTTGACCTGCCACGTGTAGTCGTAGGGGCCACTCTCCCCGAAGGCGATGCTCCAGAGCTTGTGCTCGGCTCCCCAGAGCAGCGAGATGCCTGCCTTGCGGGTGAAGCCGGCGGCGTCGATGGTTTCCCGGACGCCGAGTTCGTCGACGACGGCGTTGAGGCCCGGGATGAGCGACTCACCGATGTGATAGCGGGGGAACTGTTCCTTCTCCAGGACGAGCACGTTGTGTCCGGCCTTGGCCAGCAGGCCGGCCGTGGTGGCGCCGGAGGGGCCTCCACCGATGACGATGGCGTCGTAGGTTGCGGTCATGTCGGACGTCTCCTTCTGTTCCGTGGAACTTCCGGTCGTGCCTCAGCCGCGCGTGCCGGTGACGGCACGCAGCTCGTTCGTGTTGCCGCAGGGATGGATTTCCTGTCCGCGATCGACCTTGCGGATCAGGCTCCGCAGTGTGGTTCCAGGCCCGACCTCGACGATTCGGTGCGGCCGGTGGTCAAGGATCCGACGGGCCGTCCGCGTCCAGTGCACGGGTGCGGTGATCTGGTGGGCGAGGGCGTCGCGGTAGCGCTCGAGGTCGGTGACCAGCCCGCCGGTGACGCTGCTGACCATCGGCGTGTGCCCACGGCGCAACGGCAGGCCTTCGATCGTGGCCATGAGTGTGTCCTGGGCGGGCCGCATGAGCGGTGAGTGGAAGGCGCCTGCGACGGACAGGGGCTGGGCGACGGCGATCGACTCCGCACGGATCGCCTCCCCTATCTCCTCGACGGTCGCGGCGTCGCCGGAGATGACGGTCTGCCGAGGAGAGTTGTAGTTGGCGATGACGGCGGTGCGCGGGCGCCCGTCGTCGCGTCGTCCGGGGTACCGCGCCAGGAACCGGGCGACCTCTTCCGGGTCGGTGCCCATCACCGCCGCCATCGCACCGGCCCGCTCGTGGCAGCAGCGGGCCATGGCGTCGGCGCGCTGGACCACGGTCGCGGCGGCCTCGTCCAAGTCGAGCCAACCGCCCGCGACGAGGGCGGTGAACTCGCCGAGGCTGTGGCCCGCGACCAGTTGGGGTAAGACGCCCTCCGCGGCGAGCGCCCGCGTCATCGCCGCGCCGAACGTGAACAGGACGAGCTGGGCCGTCCTTGTCTCGCGCAGCCGGTCCTCCGGACCGTGCACCATCGGCTCGATCACCGGACGACCCGTGACGGCCTCGACGTGTTTGAACACCTCTGTCAGTTGAGGCCGATCGTGCATCAGGTCGGCCCCCATCCCGACGAACTGACTGCCCTGGCCGGGATAGACGAATGCTGCCTTGATCGACATCTCTGTACTCCCCCGTAAACTCCTGACGCAGTGGTCATACTCCCGGACTGTCAGTTAATGTGTCAATGGACGCCAAAGATGATCAGCTCTCGATACGATTAAGCAGCTCGCCGCCATCGTCGCGCCATCGCGAAACTGCCGCGCCGACGCCTACGCGTCGACCGAAGACGTCCGACCACAAGCCACCGCAGGCCGGGGCCCCCACGAACAGCTGGGGCTTCACCGGGCCGGGCCGATCGGGGCGGATTCAGTCTTGGGGCCCGCGCGCCACAGCCGTAAGGATGTGGCAGGCAAAGCTAACCTTCCGTCTTATAAATCATCACAATAGAGATTGACAGCTATACCAATCCTCAGCTACACTGAGTAAAATTCCCGCGGTGCACGCCCCGAGATGTTCAGATGACCGAGGAGGGAAATGATGAGTCCCTACACCCAGCAGGCGTCGACGGCCGAAGTCGACCGCATACTCGGCGAGTTGTTCTCGAATCCGGCGTGCGCCGCCGACCCGTACCCGACCTACCACCGACTGCGCGAGGTCGCACCGGTGGCTCGCAGCCAAGCCGGCCACTGGGTCCTGAGCGGGCACGCCCAGGTCGTCGAAGTTCTTCGATCGTCCGAGGTCGGGAAAGACGTACAGAGTTTCATCCGCGCACAGGGCGTCGAGAATTGGGCGGACCACCCGTCCTACACGCGCGTACTGGAACACCTCATGTGGGCAAATCCCCCCAAGCACACGCGGCAACGAAAATTGGTGAGCAAGGGTTTCACGGCTCACTCCATCGCCAAGCTGGAACCCAAGATCGAGCAACTGGTCGACGAGCTTCTGACGCCCCTCTGCGAGAAGCCGGGAGAGGTGGACCTTCTCCGTGAGTTCGCCTTCCCGCTTCCGGCTTCGGTGATAAGCGAGATCATCGGAGTACCCCGTGAGGACTGGCCTCGTTTCCAGCAGCTCTTCCGGGACGTGACGCTCTCGATGGAGCCGCGTCCGAGTCCGGCGCAACTGGCCACCGCGGACGGCGCGGCGGTAGAGATAAACGACTACTTCGAAGAGTTGATCACCAAGCGCCGTAAGCACCCGGCGGACGACCTTGTCTCCACGCTTCTCGCGGCGGAGGACGACGGCGAACAGCTGACCCACCGTGAGCTCATGAGCCTGGTTCAGTTTCTTTTCGGTGCCGGGTTCGAAAGCACGACGAACCTGATCGGCAACGGCCTCCTGGCGCTGCTGCGCAACCCCGATCAGATGCTCGCCCTTCGTCGCGAACCTGGCCTCACGTCAGGGGCGGTGGAGGAGCTCCTGAGGTATGACGCCTCCGTGCAGCTCAGCCCCCGGACCGCACGCAACGATCTCCGGCTCGGTGACGTCACGATCCCGGCCGGCGAATCGATCGTGACGTTGCTCGGTGCGGCGAACCGTGATCCGAGCCGGTACCGCGACCCCGATCGGCTGGACGTGCGCCGGACCGACGTCCAGCCGGTTTCCTTCGGCGGAGGCATACATTTCTGTCTGGGAGCAGCACTTGCTCGGCTCGAAGGCCGGTTTGCCCTCCAGGGGCTGATGCGGAAGTTCTCCCGAATCGAACTCGCCGAGGAACCGGCGTGGAAGACGTCCTTGACCCTGCACGGGCTCCAGGGGCTTCGAGTCGACCTGACGCCTGCCTAGCGTGACGCGCCGGACCCCGGCGCACGAAGTTCAGTCTGTTCGCCACACAGGAACGAGGCCAAGATTGAGTCCCACAGAGGTTAGTGAACCCGGGCAGCAGGGTTCCGGCCCATTTATGAAGCCCCTTCTTCCGCTCGCCCTGGCGACCTTCGCGGTCGGCACCGACGCGTTCGTCATCGCCGGGCTGCTGCCCGCCATTGCCTCCGATTTCGAGGTCAGCATCGCGGCCGCCGGCCAGTTAGTCACGGCATTCGCCCTGACGTTCGCCATTGCCGCACCGATTCTTGGCTGGCTGCTGAGCTCGCTGGACCGTCGCACGGCGCTACAGTTGGCGCTGGTCGTGTTCACCGTGGGCAACGCGGTCACCGCGCTGAGTCCCGACTACACGGTGGCGCTGTTCTCCCGTGTCCTCACGGCTGTCGGAGCGGCCACCATCACGGCCACGGCTTCCAGCGCCGCGGTGGCGGTCACGCCGGAGGAACGGCGCGGGCGTGCGATGGCGTTCGTCATCGGCGGACTCACCGTCTCGACAGCGCTGGGCATGCCGTTGGGCAACATGATCGGCAGCGTCGACTGGCGTCTGACGCTCTGGGCGGTGGCTGCTCTCGGTGTCGTCGCGGCGATCGGCACCACGGTGGGGCTGCCCAGGATCACGCTGCCTCCGACGAGCCTCGGCGCACGCCTGGCGCCGCTCCGCAAGCCCGAGATGATCGTCACTCTGCTGGCGACCCTGCTGGTGATGGGCGGGCACTACACGCTCTACACCTACATCGGAGCGGTCACAGCGGATGCCACTGCTGGGTCGTTCGCCCAGGCACTGACCCTGATCCTGTTGGCGTGGGGCATCGGCGCCGTCATCGGCAATGTGCTCGCCGGTTACCTCGTGGACAGCCTTCCCACGGTCCGCGTAGCGGTCACGGCACTCGCTGCCGCAACGCTCCTGCTCGGCATCAGCCCCCTCGCGGTCAACAACCTGGCCGTCGTCATCGTCTGGGCCGGAATCTGGGGCATCACGGACGGAGCCCCCTCGGTAATCCAGCAATACCGGCTGGTCAGCTTTGCTCCCGCCTCGGCTCCGGTCCTGTTCGGCCTCAACTCCTCCGCGGTCTTCCTGGGCGTAGCACTGGGCGGCGGGCTCGGCGGCATCGCGCAGGACTGGCTGCCGGTGACCTCGCTCGGCCTTCCCGCGGCCTTCCTCGCTCTGGTCGCCACCGTGCTCACCGTCGTCCACACGAAGACAGCCAAGACGGAAGCCTCGCTGGTAGCCGTCCAGGTCGGCCGATGACGCAACGCAGGGGAGGCCGGTTGCGGGGCATCGGTTTTCGGCCTTCCCCGTCATGAACAAACTCGTTTGTGCATGGCCGTGCCGGGGGAATGTGCGGCAAGCAGGGGCCTGTTCCGGCCGACGACGACCTGCTCGCGCACGAGATCACGGTGCTGCACATCGCCTCCCGAAAGACCTACGGCGTCCCGCGTATCCACGCTGAACTGCGACGTCGGGGACGGCGGGTGATCCGTAAGCGCGTCGCCAGGCTGATGCGCGAGCGTAGGATCCGCGGCGCCAGCCGTCGCAAGCACCGCTCGCTGACCGGGCCGGAGAAGAAGGCGAAGCCGGCCCCGGACCTGGTCGGCCGCGACTTCCACGCCGAGCGCCCCGGAATCAAGCTGGTCGGCGACATCACCTATCTGCCCACCGGCCGAGGGCTGGCTCTACCTCGCCTGCTGGCTGGACCTGGCCACTCGCGAGGTCGTCGGCTACGCCATGGCCGACCACCATCGCGCCGAACTCGTCGTGGACGCCCTCGACATGGCCCACGGCCGGGCCGGGCTGGAGCCGGGTTGCGTCATACACAGTGATCGCGGCAGCGAGTACACCTCGACTCAATTCCGTGACCGACTACGGGAGTCGGCGCTGCGGCAGAGCTGCGGACGCACCGGATCATGCTTCGACAATGCCGCCGCGGAGAGTTTCTGGGCCCTGCTCAAAGAGGAGATCGGCGCCCGAATCTGGCCCGACCGGGCCACCGCCCGGACGGAGGTCTTCGTCTTCATCGAGAGACCCTGTTGCCCAATTGATCTCATGCTGCGAGGTCGAGGGCGGCCAGTCGCGAAGTACGGGTGCAAGCGAGTGGGATTTCGTTCCACCAGGCATCGAGGCGGATCAGGTTGACAGCAGTAGCTGTGAGCACGTGCGCGAGGTGAGTCTTGGCCAAGCCCACGTAGCGGGTGCGGCGGACTCCGGCAGTCGCGACGGCCTGGTGGATGGTGCCTTCCGCCCCTGCTCGGGCTGCGTAGCGTTGCTTCCACTCGTCCGTGACTGCTCGGCGCGAACGCGTTCGAGCACCGCGTCCTGGTTCTGTGGGCGGACGGTCAACTGCCGTCCGTACTGGGTGGAGCGGGTGCACTGATCACGTACGGGGCAGGGTGCGCAGGTGACGGTCGCGAAGCGGATGCGGATCGCGTCCCGGCCGTTGTTGTCCACGCCTTCTGTCCAGTACCTGCTCGTGGCACCGGTCGGGCAGACGGCTTGCTTGGCCTGCCAGTTGATGGCGAAGGCGGTCTTGCCGAAGCCGCCGCCCCGGGCCGCCTGCCGGGTATTGTTCGACCGCACCGGCCCAGTAACGGTGACACCACGGGAGACCGGTGCGGTCAGCAGCAGCTCGGCGGAGGCGTACCCGGCATCCAGCAGGTGCTCCGCCCGGCAGGAGACCTCTACTGGTGAGACGGTCGTGGACTTCATCGACGACCATCGCGTCGTTGACCGTGGCGTCGGTCGTGACGACGTGGGTGATCAGGTGCGGGCGCTGTGACTGTTTGGGGTCGTCACAGCTCTCGCTGACGTGGATCTTGTAGCCGACCCAGGCGGATCCGCGTTTCTTCGCGTACCGGGCATCGGGGTCATAGGGCGAGGCGATCAGCACTCTGCTCGGCGGGAGATCGTCCTTCCCCCGCCAGGCCACCTCCTCTTCACCGTCGGCGACAGTGCGGGTGAACTGCTGCACCCACACGGTGCGCAGGACTGTCACGGCGGGCACCTGACGCAGCCATGTCGGCGCCTTCGGCGTGAAGACGGCTTCGAGCAGGCGGTAACCGTCGGCGGCGATCTGCCGGGCGGGTTCGCGCCGCTCCTGCTCCTCCGTCGGCAACCGGTAGGCATCGACCCTGGCTCCGTACCGTTCCTGCCAGGCGGGGTCCATCGACGTGCGCATCCAGTCCGGCGCCGCGGCGGCGAGTGCTTCCAGCGCGGCCCGCAGTGTCTCCCCGACGAACTCCAGGCGGTTGAGGGACCGAACTGCGGCCAGGACGTGTGTCGAGTCGGTGCGCTGCCGTCCGCCGGAGGCGACCAGTCCCATCCCGGTGAGCCGCTCCAGCAGCAGGTCCAGGATCTTCTCCTCAAGACCGTGCGCGAGTAGCCGGTCCCGGAATCCGGTCAGCACGGTGTGGTCGAAGCCGGGATCGGTCAACTCCAGGCCCAGCAGGTACTTCACGTCGATCCTGGCCCGTACCGCGTGTGCTGCCTGGCGATCGGTCAGGTTCTCGGCGAACTGCAGGATGCTGACCAGCGCCAGCTGGCCAGGCGAGACGCCAGGGCGCCCTCGGACCCCGAAAGCCTCCTTGAACTCCTCGTCCGCGAACAGCGGGCCGAGGCGTTCACGGATCCTCATCGCCAGACAGCCCTTGGGGAAGGCAGCACGCGCCACGTCCCGCGTCACCGCGGGCACCTCCGCCCTTGAGTCCGGCCGCATAGACACCGCACCACCCCCAGTCCTCGCGGCCGGGCGCCCCGGTTTCACACCCTCGAACCGCTCTGCACCACACAATTCAGGAGGGGCATGTCACGCGACCGATGATTACGTCAGAGTCACCCAATTGGGCAACAGGGTCATCGAGACCTTCTACAACCGCCGCCGCCTGCGCAAGCACAAGGTCTTCGGCTACCTCACCCCGGCCGAGACCAGGCAGCGGCATCAACACGCCCTCGTGGCATAGCCATCGAGTGTCCAAGATCACGGGGAAACTTCACAGGTTACCGGCGTCCGGCCTTGCGCCGTCGCAGCACGGTGCGGGCGATCAGCGCGACGAGAAGCAGGCCCAGGGCTGCGAGCAGGTACGTCGAGTAGCGGTTGACCTGGGTGTAGATGGTGGTGATGTGGTTGCCCGCGGTGTATCCGAGGCCGGCCCACAGGCCGACCCACAAGGCGGCGCCGAGGGTGTTGAAGGCCAGGAAGCGGCGCCAGGGCATCTCGGCGGTGCCGGCGATGATCCCGTTGGCCTGCCGCAGTCCCTCGACGAAGCGGGCGATGGTGACGACCTTGCCGCCATGCCGGGTGAAGAACATCTCGGCCTTCTCGTACCGCTCCGGCGTGAGCAGGATGTACTTGCCGTAGCGCGCGATCAGGGCGTGTCCGCCGGTCCTGCCGATGAGGTAGCCGACGTTGTCGCCCAGGATCGCGGCGATGATGCCGATGGCGATGACAGCGAGAATGTTGAGCTGTCCGGCTCCGGCGTAGAGGGCCGCGGCGATCAGGATGGTCTCCCCCGGGGCGGGGACGCCGAAGTCCTCGACGAAGATGAGTCCCCCGACGGCCCAGTAGCCCCAGTGGTCCAGGACCGGCGCGAGGTCGCCCAGCACTCCGGGAAGCGGTGGTGCGCTCATCGGGACATCGCCCCTTCCGTGACCTGTGCGCGTGCGGTTGCCGGTCTCGGCGGCGGATGCATGACCGGGCCGCGGGCCGGCCGTGAGCCGGTGTGCGATGTCTGGGCGGCGGCTTGCCGGGGCCTTCCGCGACCGGCTCCGCGGACATACGCGCTCGTCTGCTCCACCGCCACCGCGCTCCTCGTATCTGCCGCCCGACCGGGGTATCCGAATGCGCCGGCGTGGAGGGCGCTCCGCACCGGGGGCGGCGGACACCCCAAGCTACTACATGAGGTAGAAGTTCATGGTGTCACTCTGTGCACTCGCGTCTCCGGCACCATCACAGGGACATGCTTCAGCCGAGCAGCGCCGTGAGCCGGAAGCCCACGTATGAGGCGGCCGGCCCTAAGGTCGCCAGGAGGGCGGCTGCGAGATCCGCGAGGGTGGCCGCGCCGAAGGCGACGGCATGCGGAACGAAGAGCTCATCGGGTGCACTCCGGTCGGACTGAGGCAGGCGGGGCAATACCGCAAACTACTACATGTTGTAGAAGCGTAAGCCACTTGCCTCTGCGCCCCATGTAACTGCTGCTACATTCATTCTCGTGACGAATGATTCGCGTGCGCGCTGGGTGCTGATGCTGGTAAAGATCCCAGCGGAGCCGTCCCGGTATCGGGTGGCGGTGTGGCGCGAGCTGCGCAAGGTGGGCGCCCTGTCGCTGGGACAGGGGCTGTGGGCGATGCCGGACGTACCGGTGTTCGCCGCTGGACTCTCCCGCGCCATGGAGCTCGCCGAGCGCGCCGACGGCGAAGCCGTGGTGCTGGAAGCGGCCGGCCGCGACGAGGCGGACGCGGAGCGCCTGAAGGCGATGTTCACCGCGGCCCGACAGGCGGACTGGGCCGAGTTCCTCGCCGACTGCGCCAAGTACCAGGCGGAGTTGGACAAGGAGATCCGCAACGCCAAGTTCACCCTGGCCGAACTGGAAGAGGAAGAGCAGAGCCTGGAGCGGCTGCGGCGCTGGTACCGCGACATCCAGGCCCGCGACGTCTTCGGCGCACCGGACGCCGGACAGGCCGCACAGCGGCTGAAGGAGTGCACCGCCCGCTACGAGGACTACACCGAGCGGGTCTTCGCCGCCCTGCACCAGACCTGAGACCCGAAACCAGCCGGATCTGTGACACACCCGGCCGCCACCGATCGCTCGTGAACGAGAAGGACACCCGGCCATGCCCGAACCCGCCACCGGCGCCACGCCCACCACACCGCGCAGCCACATGTGGCCTCTGTACGCGGCCGGATTCACCACCGCGTTCGGCGCGCACGGCATCGCCGCCAACCTCGGCTCCTTCACCGCCGGCCGGCACGAGTCCCTGCTGGTGCTCGGCGGGCTGCTGGCGCTGTACGACGGCGCGGAAGTGCTGCTCAAGCCGGTCTTCGGCACCCTGTCCGACCGCGTCGGCGCACGCCCCGTCCTGCTCGGCGGCCTGGCCCTGTTCGCCGCCTCCTCGGCCAGCTTCGTCCTGATCCATGACATCGGGCTGCTGTGGCTCGCCCGCATCGGCCAGGGAGCCGGGGCCTCGGCGTTCTCCCCCGCCGCCTCCGCCCTCGTCGTCCGGCTCAACCCCCAGTCCAAACACGGCCGCGCGTTCGGAAGTTACGGCTTCTACAAGAGCATCGGTTACACAACGGGACCGCTACTCGGCGGCACGATCACGGCGCTGGGCAGCCTGCCTTGGCTGTTCGGCGTGATGGCGGTCCTCGCGACCGCGGTCGCCGTCTGGGCGCTGATGGCCGTCCCCGCGGTGGCGCCGCTGCCCAGGTCCCGTCAGACCGTACTCGACCTGGCCCGCCGACTCGCTGACGGCGCGTTCCTCCGGCCGACGACGGCGCTCGCCTTCGCGACCGCCGCACTCTCCGCCGGAGTCGGCTTCCTGCCGGTCCTGGGCCACGCGGCGGGCCTGGGCACCGTGGCCACCGGAGCGGCGGTCTCCGTACTGGCCCTGTGCGCGGCCGTGGTCCAGCCGAAGGCCGGACGAGCACTCGACGAGGGGCGGATCGCCACGGCCCCGAGCCTTGCCGTCGGCCTGCTGATCACCAGCGCCGGTCTCACCCTCGCGGCACTCCCCGGCGCGGTCGGTCTGCTGCCCGCCGCCGTCGCCATCGGCGCCGGAACCGGACTGATCACCCCGATCGGCTTCGCCGCACTGGCCGCCTCCACCCCGGCCGACCGCCTCGGCCAGACCATGGGAGCTGCCGAACTCGGGCGCGAACTCGGCGACGCAGGAGGCCCGTTGGTCGTCGCAGGCACCGCAGTGGTCACGACACTCAGCGGCGGGTTCGTCGCACTCGCGGCCCTCACCGCACTCGCAGCCCCGGCGGTCGCCCGCCGCCGGGCGGGCACGACGGCCGAGGCACCGACCAGCGACCAAACCTCACCGGGCCTCCGCCAGTAGATCCCGGCAGTAAACGGTGGGGCAGCCGACGGGCCGGCGATGCCGCGCGGACGTCTCCGCGACCGCTAGGGCGGCGTCGGCCCATGTACACCTTCGTCTCCTGCAACGCCGGTGGGCAAGGTGGCACGCTGCGCCATCTGCCCGGCGTCCCCGGCCTGACGTTCGGCGCCAGCGCCGCACTCACCGTCGACATGCGGGTGATGCCGCGGAGGTCTGCTCCCGTCGGCCGCCACGGCCGATGCCGCCTGTCCCGGCCCCATTGGTGGGACGGCATCGCACGAGACCGGGGCATGGCGACTGTGTAGATCGCACAGCGGACAAGAGCCGGACAGCCCTGCGAGACGTTCGATGACCACGTCGACCTCTGAGCCCCGCGCCCGGACCCGGCACCGCCTCGTGAGCCGCACGTCACAACAAGCCGCGACAGGCCCGTTGTTTCTACAACATGTAGTAACGTTGCCTGGCGGTCACCTCGCCATCATCGGTGTGCCACCGACAGGAAGCCTTCTGCCCCTGCACCGTCGAGACGCCTGGCCACACCGCGCCCATCGTGCTCTCGCGTAAGGACGTCTCTTCTATGGCAGTTCACCCGGCTATGTCGCTCGCCTTCGACGGCGCGGGCATCGACGGCTCGTGGTTCACCACCGTCACCGACTTCGCCCGCGACACCAAGTGGCTCAACACCCCGATGGAGCTGTGGACCAACCTCGGCCTGGGGGTCTTCGCGGTGCTCATGGTGATGGGCTGGTGGAAGGCCCGCCACCGGGATACCGCCGCCATGACCGTTGCGCTGGCCGCGCCGGTGTGCGTCATCACCGCCTTCGCCGTCGCCGAGGTGATCAAGAAGGTGGTCGCGGAGGCCCGCCCGTGCCGCTCCCTGCCCCACGACTACTTCGTCGCTGCCTGTCCGGCGCCGAGTGACTACGCCTTCCCCAGCGGACACACCACCGTCGCCGCCGCCACGGTCGCGGCCCTCTTCCTTCTCGACCGCCGCCTGAGCGTGATCGCCGCCCTGTTCGCGGTCGTGGAGGGATTCACCCGCGTCTACGTCGGCGACCACTACCCGCACGACGTCCTCGGTTCCTTCGTCATCGCCCTGCCCGTCGCCTTCGCCACCAGCCTGGCGCTGCGCCGCCTGGCGCCTCCGCTGGTCGCCGCCTTGAGCAGCGGGCCGCTGCGGCCCCTGCTCGTCGCCCCGGCCGACAGGCACGTAACGAAGGCTGCGGCCGGTTCCGACACCGCCCCCGTCTACCAGTCAAGCCTCGCCCCCGCCTTCGGCAACGCCGACGAGAGCGACCTGCCCGGACGTCACAGCCGTTACTGAGGCCCGCACGCCCGTGTCGGACCGGCCCACGCCTGTGCGTCCGCGTTTGAGGGAATGGAGAGCATGCAGCATTTCATCGCCACGTTCGGATTCCTGGCTGTCTTCGTCCTGATGGCGGCAGAGTCGGCCTGCATCCCGGTCCCGTCCGAGCTGATCATGCTGTTCGGCGGGGCCCTGGCAGCGGGGGCAGTTCCCGGCAGCCACCCCAGCCTCGCGCTGGTGATCGCCGCTGGCGTCCTCGGCAACCTGGCGGGCAGCTACTTCGCCTGGGCCGTCGGGCGCTCCGGCGGACAGGCTGCCCTGCGCCGGTGGGGGCGCTACATCTGGCTGAAGGACGAGGACATCGACCGCGCCACCGACTGGTTCGAACGCTACGGGACCAAGGCCGTGTTGGTCGGCCGCATGCTGCCGGTCGTACGCACCTTCATCTCCCTGCCCGCCGGTATCGCCGCCATGGCCCCGGTCCGCTTCGGCCTCTACACCGTGGCCGGGTGCATTCCGTGGACGGCCGCCCTGGGCGTGGCCGGCTACGCCGTCGGCGGCAACTGGCACAGCATCGCCGACGACTTCCACGGCCCCACCTACGCCATCGCCGCGATCATCGCGCTGCTCGGCACCGGTGGTCTGATCGCCCTCGCGCGCAAACGCCGGGCCGAGCAGGCGGCAGCCACCCTGCTCCACGACGGGAGCGAGCCGCAGCCAGCCGGACGCCCCCGCGGCCAGCACGCCCGTCGGTGACGGCCGGACCACTTCTTACGAGGCTCTACGAGGGCGGGCGGGTATGTGCGTCAGCGGATGTGCGTATACCCGCCCGCGCTGCTGGCTCATGAGCGGGCTCATCTGCGCAACCTCCTGGCACTCCCGCCAGGCATCCACGAGCACCCGGCCGTGCCGCCAGGACGCCACCATCACACTGACCGCCACCACCAGCACGACCGCGGCGCACACGGCCGCCACCTCCCGGCTGACCGGGTCGTCCGCCGCCAGCACACGTACGGACCACTGGCCCTGGGCCGCGACCAGCGGAACCTGCCCCACAGCGGTGAACGCCAGGATCGCCAGCGCCGTCACCCACGTGCCCGCAGCCACCACCGCCGCACAAACCATCGCCCACGCACCGGTACGCGGCGGCATCCTGCGCCCCGCCGATGGTGCCGCCACCGCCAGCACCACGCCACGCTCACCAAAGGTGGCAGGTAAAAACTGAGACTGACCAGCACCGCTCACCCCCGGCCGTGGTCGGGCCCGTGCAGCAACTGCTCCAGCAGCTGCTCGTCTTCCGACGACAGGTCCGAGACGAACCGCGCGAGCACCGCCGCCCGGTCCCCGCCCTCCTCCAGCAAAGTGTGCATACCCGCCGCCGCGAGCCCCGCCTCATCGTGCACCGGCGCATACAGGTGACTGCGCCCCGCACGCTCGCGGGTGACCAGGCCCTTGTCGCACAACCGCGTCAGGCTCGTCAGCACCGTGGTGTAAGCGGTCTCACCACCCACGTGCTCGTGCACCACCGCCGCCGTCACCGGCCCATCGGCCGCCCACAAAGCCGCCATCACCTCCCCTTCCAGCTCGCCCCGCGCACGCCGACCCGCGCTGCCGCCTCTCACCCGAAACCTCCTTCAGTCACACAGTCACAGCCCCCTATCCGCCTACCCCACGGCACGACCGCCCGACGGACCGGCCGCATGCCGCTCACGCCGGCACCTCACGAGATCAGCACACCCACAAGGCACCGTTCGACCAACCAAACTACTACGAGAAGTAGAATCCGGGCCGCTGGTAGGACACAGGCCAGTCCGTTCCCTGCCCACTGTCCACCCAAGTCCGTGGGAAAGATCATTCACGGGTGAGCGGTTCCTACCTTCCCGGACTCGGCGTGGCATTGGTGCACGGCCCCTGGTTCGCCGGCGACCTGTCGCTATCCATCGCTCCGGGCGGCCTGTGGACTCTGGCACTGGTCCTGGAGCACCGCCGACCTGGTGTGCGGAGTGGCTTCCTCGCGGTCGCACTAGGCGATCCGTTGCTGGCCGTGGCCATCGCCCTCGGAGTGCAGCGGATGCACGGGGCACCGCCGACCGGTATGGCAGCCCCGGGGTTCGGGCTGGCCTCCCTCATCGGATGGTCCGATCACCGGCCACGTCAAAACCGCACAGATCGGCCCATGCTCAGGCGCGAAATCCACTGCCTCCTTCACACGATCCTCAGGCTCGAAGCCGCATGCGTGCAGATCGGCGCAGCCCCTCGGGGAGCGAGAACGAGAGCCAACCCACTGCCCAAGCCCCTCCGATACCACGCGAATCCAACTACTACCGACGCCTTGACCTGCACAACACCAACAGGCAAGTGTCGATCTCGCCCGAACCCTCCGGGCGGTCCAGCGCAGCTCTGTACGGCGGCGGCACCCTCGTCTACCTCACCGCCCGCCCGGCGAGGACGCCAACGAGCTCGGCCGCATCGCGCACGGCCCGGAGAGCGGCAAACTCCTCGGCCATGTCAACGACCTCCTGCGCCGCTGGAGCCAGGAGAGGCCCGCACAGCCCGTCGTCAACGCCTACCCGCCACCGCCCCCGACGACCAACTCGCCCCCGTAGTCAGCGTCACCCGGCCGGAGACCGTCTGGCCATCAGCTGGTGACAACTCGGACGGTCGTAGGCGCCAACGCCACCACACCGACGGGATAGGAACGTTCGGATGACCCCGGTGGTTTTGTTCACGGATCACGACAGCGGTTGTTCAGCACTCTGGGAGGCGCCCGCCCGGGGGGTGAGGTCGATGTTCACGAGAACGGACAGCACTCGTCGGCTGACTCCCCATCCAGGGCAGGGGTGGCCTTCCTGAGCCTCGGCACCTGTAGTAGCCGACCCGGGTCGCTTATAGGTCATCACGTGTGTGATGACTACATCGTGTGGAGTAGGAGAGGACGATCCAGGCGGCCATGGTGGTCGCTGGCGCCGGCTACCCGCTGCGCTTCCCGCGGAAAGGCAAGGTAGACCGGCTTGGTCCTCGATCCTCGGGGGTGTCGCCGGACCGTTCACCTCGCCTGCGGCGCACCTCCGTGGTGCGATGGAACGGGGGTAGGAAGGAGAGAGTGATGGTCCCACCAGCAGCGGAGCGCAAGAGTGGCGCGGCCCCGGTATCAGTCCGCCCGCTGGATGAGGCGGACCTGGATCGGGCCGATGAGATCTGCAGGGTCGCCTTCGGGACCTTCCTGGGGGCACCTGATCCGTTCGGGACCGTCGACTACGTCCGCACCCGCTGGGCGGCCGATCCACAGGCGGCGTTCGCGGCGACGGTCGAGGGCGAAGTGGTTGGATCGAACTTCGCCGCCAACTGGGGCAGCGTCGGGTTTTTCGGACCGCTGACCGTACGTCCGGATCTGTGGGACCAGGGCATCGGCAGGCGTCTGATGGAGCCGGTCATCGACTGCTTCGACGCCTGGGGGAATCGCCACCTCGGCCTGTTCACCTTCGCGCACAGTCCCAAGCATCTTGAGCTCTACCGCCGGTACGGCTTCTGGCCTCGATTCCTCACAGCCATCATGAAGAAGCAGGTCACAGACGGTGCCGCAGTCCCCGGCCGGGTGCTCTATGGCGAACTGCCCGCCGCCGAGCGGCCCGACGCGCTGAGCCTCTGTCGCGCACTGACCGGAGCCGTGTACGAGGGCCTGAGCCTGGAACGCGAGATCGTGGCCGCGCACGCGCAGGGACTCGGTGACACCATCCTGCTCCATGGCGCTGGCTCCGAGCTCGACGGCCTGGCCGTCTGCCACTGCGGAGCCGGGTCGGAGGCTGGCGTGGACGTGTGCTTCGTCAAATTCGGCGCCGTACGTCCTGGTCCGGAGGCCGCCGACCGGTTCGAGCGACTGCTCGACGCGTGCGAGCGGCTGGCCGCCGAGCGCGGGCTGAGGCAACTGGACGCTGGCATGAACCTGGGTCGCCCGGATGCCTACCGGAGCATGATCGACCGCGGATTCCGCACCTGGTTGCAGGGCGTGACCATGCACAGGCCCAACGAACCCGGGTACAGCTACCCCGACGCGTATGTGATCGACGACTGGCGTTGACCAACCACCGCGCTCGGCCCGCTAGGAAGGCCCGGTGCTGTCAGAACCCGTGAATATTCGGTTGCGTCCTGAGAAGTGGTGTACGGGCTCCCACCTGATCCGGGCGTTTACCCCGGCGTCGGAGTGAGTGTCCGGATACAAGAACGGCCACCGGCTGATCTTCGAGATGTCGAAGCCTCGGAAGGAGATCAGCACGATGACCGCACCTGACAGTCTGCCCTTGCACGCCCTCGCGGAGGAGAACCTCGCCGCGGCGAGTCCCGATCTGCTGCGCGCGATGGTCAGGACGTTCGCCGACGCGCTCATGACCGCGGAGGCCGACGCCCTCTGCAATGCCGAATACGGGCAGGTCAGCGAGGAGAGAGTCAACCATCGCAACGGCTACCGGCCGCGCGAGTGGTACACCCGCGCCGGCACGGTGGAACTGGCCATCCCCAAGCTGCGGCAGAGACGTTACTTCCCGCACTGGCTCCTCGAACGCCGCCGCCGGGCCGAGCAGGCCCTCATCTCGGTGGTGGCCACCGCCTACCTGCTGGGCGTCTCCACTCGCCGGGTCGAGAAGCTCGCCGAGTCCCTCGGCGTCACGCAGCTGTCGAAGTCCCAGGTCTCGGCAATGGCCCGGCACCTGGACGAGCAGGTCACCGCGTTCCGCAACCGGCCGCTGGACGCCGGGCCGTATGCGTTCGTCTGGGTCGACGCGCTGACCCAGAAGGTCCGCGAAGGCGGCCACATCATCAACGTCCACGCCCTGATCGCGGTCGGCGTCAACGCCGACGTGCACCGCGAGATCCTGGGCCTGGACGTCGCCACCGCCGAGGACGGCGCCGGCTGGCTCGCCTTCCTGCGCTCGCTGATCGCCCGCGGCCTGTCCGGTGTCCAGCTGGTCATCTCGGACGCCCACGCCGGCCTCGTGGATGCCATCGGTGCGGGGAGCGGGTGGCCCACTGGGAGGCGACAGGTGAGCGCCCCTCCCCGATAAGTGTCCGGTGTCACTCTGGGCGATCGCTCGGGGTGTGGCAGCCGGCCTCCGTCAGCGCGCCGGTCGCCCTGTACAGCCTGGCTCTGCGCGGATCCCTGCGGGGCCTGGACCGGGCTCCGGGTGAGCCTCGTCGAACCGGCCCTCGCCGTCTTCTGATCGCGAGCGCTCCCTCGGCCTGGTGTACCTGCTCGGGACGGCCACGGGGCTGTCGCCCGGCCTGACGCTCCGTACCCGGCGGATGTACCCGACGGTGCTGGAGGACCGGGCCGCCCGCCTGGAGACAGAACGCGCCCAGCGCGTCCGGCTCACCGCGGCGATGGGGCGCTCACGGGGCGCGCGCGAGATGCGCAACATCGTTGGCCTCAACCTCTCGGTCATGGTCGGTCTCGCCGACGGCGCCGCGGCCCTCGCTGCGCACCGCGACGAGCGGTCCGCCGGGGCCCTGCGCGTCATGGGCGATTCCGGCCTCCAGGCCATGGGCGAAACTACGCCGCGTCCTCAGCGGACTGCGCGGGGAGCAGGAGGGAGATCGCCGCATCTCCCATGGCCGTTCGCAACTGGTGCGCCAGTTCCTCGTCGCCCCGGAAGCCGCGCTTTTGGAGTTCGCCGATAAACGAGGCCGCCATCTCCGCAGCCCCCGGCAGGCCCCGCGCCGCGGCCCCGGCCACACAATCGCCGGCCAGCTGCAGCACCTCACGCACGGTTCCACGCTGCAACGCGGCAAGCAGCGCCACCCAGTCCTGAATGTGGAGCGCGCCTCGCACGGCTCGCAGCCCGTCCTCGTCCCATCCCTCGGCCACGGCTCCGACCGTAGCGCGCGCCACCGGGGACGTACGACGCCGGTCCGGTTTCCCGCCGCCCGACGCCGTGGCCGGTTCCGGTCTCACCTGGCGCCTTCATGAGCAGGCGGTCATGCCCTGGTCAGCGGTGCCGCTTGCGGCCACTCTTGCCGGCGGTGCGCCGACGCTTCCGGGCGCGGCCGACGCGGGCGGCGGGAGTACGCAGTGCCCGGGCCGCGAGCTGCCCGAGCTCTTCGAGTCCGGCCCGGTCCGGGTGCGCGGAGTCCAATGCGGCGGCAACCGCGTCCCTGGTATCGCGGCGCTGGGCACGCAGCACCTCCTCGGCGCCGTCCCCGCCGCCCGCCAATTCCACGAGCTGGAGCAGGTTCTCTGCGATCAGCAGCAGATGCTCGGCATCGGTCATGTCCTCGGGGGACAGCAGCTCATGGTGCGCCAGCGCGGTCAGCACGAGCGGCGCCAGCGCTGCGTCGCCGCGCAGCCCGCGCAGCAGCCGCTCGCCCTCGCCGTCCGGCAACGCCGTCAGCAGTACAGCGAGCATCGCCTGCCCACGCACCCGGAAGGGCATGGACCGTACCGCTTCGACGAGTTGCCGCAGCGCGGCATCCCGCTCGCTCAGGGCCGCGATCCAGTCGGCCAGCTCCACGCGGGCGGCATCCGGGTCGTAGTCGTCGGCGAGCACACCCAGCAGGCCGGCCGCCGACGCCTGGGCCAGCTCGCCGACCAGCGGTGCGTCCCGGCCGACCGCCAGCAGCCGCTGCCGTACCGCCCGGGTACCCAGCTCGGTGAGACGGAGGAGCTCCACCGGTCCGGCAGTCAGCTCCTCACGCAGACGGCGGTCACGCTCCTGTGCCGCCGGGTCCGGCGCCACCCCTGCGGCGCCCAGCAGCTCCGCGAGCTCCGGCGGCATGCCCTCGGGCAACTCCGGGTCAGCGGAAAGGTCGACCTCGAGGAACACCGGATCTGCCATCCCCCACTCACGCTCGATCGCGCCCAGGTCCACCAGCGTGTCAAGCACCGTGCGCAGGTCCCGGTCGGCGTGCTCGAACCACATCCGGTGCTGGACGTCCGACCCGCCGTCCAACTGGAAGCGGACCCGGTAGGCCAGGTGAACGGAGTCACGCAGCCGCGGCCAGGGCATCGGGTACGGCAAGCTGTAGAGCGTGTTCAGCACGTCCCCCAGCACGTCCTCGTACGCATCGAAGAGCATCGACTCGACGTGCCAGCCACTGCGCGCCCCGATCAGGGCCTGCCGCAACTCGAAACACGCCTCGACAGCACGCAGCCACAGCTGAAGCGGATCGGCCAGCACCGGCCGGGCCCTGGCCACCGCATACAACCGCCCCTTGGCCACCCGGACCAGCCGCGCCTTCTTCGCCCACTCCACCAGCAGCCCCAGCCGCGGCAGATCGGCCGAGGAGCGCACCCCCTCGGCCTTGTCGCCGGTACCCAGCACGTCCACCAGCTCGCGGGCATCGGCCATCCGCAGCCGCCCCGCCGCCGTCACCGCGCGGCCGTCGCGCCCCGCCCACTCGGCGAGCCCGCGCAACTGCCCCACGATCGTCGAGGCCTCGGCCCGTCGGCGCAGCTCGTCGTCCGGGGGCAGCACCACGGGCAGTTGCGGCTCGGCCCGAGCCACACTGGACAGAGCACGGCCGGTCAACCGCCGTTCCATGACCGTGTCCAGGGCCTGCTGGTCGTAGGCGACCTCTCCGCGCTGAGCACGCTCCGCGAACCGCTGCAACGCCGCCCCGTCCAGGACATCCACGCCCTGCTCGGCGGCTGTCATCGCCCAGAACTTCGCCAAACCCCAGCGGGTACGGTCCGCCATCGCCCCCGGATACAGCTCCGCAACCGCGTCGACCGCGGCGAGGGAGTCCTCAAGTGCGGGGCCCCGCGGATCCGCCAACTGCACGGCGTGAAGAAAGCGCAGCAGCGTACGCAATGTGCCGGGGGCATCGCCGCGTTCCTCCCCGGGAAGCTCGGTGACCTTCTGGGGGAGCCAGGAGAGCAGCAGCTCCTCCACATGCCGCGGCTCCCACAGCCCCAGCCGACCATCCGCAGTCGCCCGGTGGCGGTAGTCCAGCGCCGACTCGGCCATGAACCCGTCCACCGGCAGCCCCTGCTCCCCGGCCCACCGGACCAGCCGGTCGACCAGCAGCCCGCACGCCGCCTCGAACTCCTCCTCGGCACCGGCTTCGAACCGCATCCGCATGAAAACCCGCCAAACTTGTCCTCAGCACTCCCTGCCGCGCCACGCTACCGCCGAACCGCGACGCACAACACGTCCGAGGACGAGCGGCCAGCTACCGCCAGGAGTACGGTCACGTATTGTCGCGGCATGACTACGTCTCGCTAATCCAATCAGTGAGCCGAGGGGGCGACGTCGGCACGCTTCAAGGCAACGGGGCGCGATGGAGGACCGGGTGCGGAGGTATGCGAGGACCCTTTCCCCCGACTGGCGAGAGATCCACCGTCGGATGCCCGACCGCCGAGACTGACCCAAGGGGCCGACAAGTCCTCGCTGATACGACGCCTCACCAGCGTCGGCCTGACAACCCGCTGAGGCACGGGCGGCGGGGCGGAACTCGTCGCCTACGTGGCCCCGGCGGTGCAGAACGAGAACACCGACGGCGAGCGTGCCCACGTCGACCGCTGGCGGGACGTGTGGGAGGGCGCGTACGTCTCGGCGTCGCTCGAATCCTGACCCTCTGACGGCGGATCAAAAGTGACCCACTTGGTGATCTTCGCCTGAACCTGATCTTGATCTGAGGTCAGGAGGGAGAGGGTGATCCGCGTGGAGGACTGGGCAGAGATTCGCAGGCTGCACCGGGCCGAGCAGATGCCGATCCGGGCGATCGCGAGGCATCTGGGCATCTCGAAGAACACAGTCAAGCGGGCGCTGGCGAGTGACCGGCCGCCGAAGTACGAGCGTCTGGCCAAGGGCTCGGTGGTCGACGCCGTTGAGGTGCAGATCCGTGAGCTGCTGCGGGAGACGCCGACGATGCCGGCCAACTCGTGGATCTGCAGCGGATCTGGCGCGGAGAGTGACGCATCTCCTGCGTGCCACCCCGCGCAGGATGCTGCAGCCGCGCCAGCCGTGCCACCGAGATCAGCCGCTTCACCTGGGGCTCCCGCAGCGGAAGGCGCACCGGCCCGTCCCCGGCCACCTCAAGGCCCAGGCCGGCCACCGGCGCCTCCAGCTGGGCGCTGAAAGCCCCCGCCGTCTCCGCCCCGCCGAGCAGCCCAGCCAGCCGTTCCCTCGGTGTCACTGCCACGCGCCTGCCCTCCGACCCCTGCGAACCCGGTTCTCGGCCCGGGCCTACGAACCCGACGGCGCCGCCGGGGCCGTAACCGTGGACGGGCCCCGAAGGAGGGATCACATCCAGGTCCCGTGAGACGAGCCGCAGCGCTTGGCGGTAGTCTGCCCGGACGTGAGCGAGTACCAGTACTACGAGTTCCAGGTCATCGACCGGCCGTTGACCGACGACGAGTTCGAGCAAGTGCGGGCCCTGTCGAGCCGGGCCCGGGTCAGCACGACGCACTTCGTCAACGAGTACCACTACGGCAACTTCCGCGGCGATGAGCGCAAACTGATGGAGCAGGTGTACGACGCCCACCTGTACTTCGCCAACTGGGGCTCGCGGCGCCTTATGCTGCGCCTGCCCACCACAGTGCTGCCCGCCGGCAGTGCCGAACCGTACTGCGCGGAAGACGCCTTGACCTGCTGGACCAGGAAAGGGCACCTGCTGCTCGACTTCTCCTACGAGGCCGAGGACGGCGGCGAGTGGGACTTCGAGACCTCCTTCACCCTCGCGTCCTTCACCGCCCTGCGTACCGAACTCGCCGCGGGCGACCTGCGCCCCCTCTACCTGGCCTGGCTTTCCGCGCTCACCCGCTGGGAGCTGGAGGAGGACGTCGACGAGGACGAGTACACCTCCACCCTCGAGCCGCCCGTACCCGCCGGCCTTGCCCAACTCACCGGCCCACAGCAGGCCTTGGCGGACTTCCTGTGCATCGATCCGCATCTGCTCACCGCGGCTGCCCGCGTCAGCGGTGCCGCCCCGTCCCAGGCGATCGACAAGGACGCACTCGCCGCTTGGATCCGCGCCCTGCCCCTACGCGAGAAGGACACCCTGCTGCTGGACGCAGCCCTGGGCACCGCCCCGCAACCGGGCCCCACTCTGCTGGCCCGCCACCGCGCCGCGTCCCGCGGCATGGCCGAACCGTCCACCGCTGCCCGGCGCCGCTCAGCCGCGGAGCTCCTCGACGCCGCCTACGAGGTGCGCAGCGAGCACACACAGCAGCAAGAACAGGCCCGCGCCCAGGCCCGCCGAGCCGAACAGCGGGCTCGCGAGAGCCACCTGGAACGCCTGGCCGAGAACGCCGAGCAAGCCTGGCAGGACGTCGCCCACCTGATCGGGCAGAAGCAGCCCGGCCCCTACGACGCCGCCGTCACCCTTCTGAAAGATCTCCGCGAGATCCACGACCGGGCGGGCACCCCCGAGGAGTTCACCCGACGCCTGCACGACCTGCGAGAGCAGCACCGCGGCAAGCCCTCGCTGATGCGGCGCTTCACCGACGCCGGGCTGACGGCCCGCTGAGGGCGCTCAGATGTGGTCGCGTGGACCCTCGGCCAGGAGACGGAGGGCGGCGAGGGCAGCCGGGCGGCCGGTGGCGGACAGGGAGATCGGGGCGTCGATGGACCGTTCCCGCTCGAGGTAGCCGAGTTCGCGCCCGGTGTGCCAGAACCTCCACAGCAGTCGCTCGGTGTCCTTCCCCTCCATCGCGGTGCCGTCGCTGTGGGTGCAGCCCGCAGCAAGCACCGGATGGATAGCATCGCGCAGGTCCGCGCGGGGCCGGGGCTCCGCCCACAGCGCGCACAGGGCGGACTCGGCCACCTGCCGCTCAGCCGCGGTGGTGCCGAGCCAGGCCAGCGCGGCCGTGTGCTGGCGCAGCTGGTGGTCCCTCAGCTGGGCGCGGCCGGCAGCCGAGAGCTTGAGCGTACGATGGCGCTTGGTCACCAGTAGGTGGGTGCGGGCGAGTTCGTGCAGGTCGGCCAGCTGGAACAGGTCCGCCTCCGAGCGCGGCCCCTTGCCGATCGGGTACCAGTGCGGGTAGCGGGCGAACGCGGCTGCCACCAGTTCCCGTGGCAGGTAGCCGGCCTGGGTCAGGGTGACGCCGTCACCGATCTGCTCCAGCAGCCACCGCAGCGGCTCAGCCGTGTCCACGGGTGCCGCATCCGACTCCTCCAGGGCAGGCAGGACGGCGGCGAGCAGGGCGCGGCGCTCGGCCGGGGGCGCCGCGGCCCACAACTCGCGCCGTTCGTGGCGGACGGCCTCCAGCGGGGCGCGGCCCTCGAACACGGGCTGCGCGGTGGTGAGCCAGTGCTGGACGAGCCGTCGGCGCGCGGCCGGGAACGTACGCGCGTCCGGGTCGAACTCGCCCTCGTCCAGGGCCTGCTCCAGTCGATGTTCGAGGTTGGCTCGGGCCAGCGCTTCCTGGATGCCCATGACCTGCCCCCAGCTCAGCTCGGGTACGTCCGGCGGGGTCGTGGGCGAGGCGGCCGCGGCCTTGTGGTAGGCCGCGAAGCCCGCCTCCTCGGAGCGCTGCCAGGCCGCCAGCACCTGAGCGGTGGTCGCGCTCGTGCACACCGCGGCGGCCCGAACGCGGCCGGCTCCAGCCAGCAGGGCGGCCAGGACGGCGACGGCCCGCTGCTGCTCAGGTGTGTCCCCGTGCCACTTGCGGGGCAGCTCGTACCAGCAGAAGCGTTCGACCTCGGCCGCCGAGAGCGCGACGAGCGGATCGCCGTCGGGCACCAGCCAGCCCAGCAGGCGCTGTGCCATCGCCTTGTCCGCCGCCAACGCCGACACCTCCGCCGCGCTCTGGTCTACCTGCCGATCGTCCCACGGCCGGGGGTTCCCGTCCCGGCGCGACGCTGCGGCGAGCATGCTGGCGTGGTGCACCAGGATGATGAACTGCTGGAACACGTACGGCCTTCCGGGCGGGCGGCAGCGGCCCCAAGCAGATCGCGCGGGCGCTGGTGCTGCGTCCCGCGCAGGCCACCGCGCTGCTGCGGGGGTCGCGCAGGCCGAGCAGGCCCAGGCCGAGCCGGGGCAGCGGGCGCTGGTCGGCGCCTGGATGGACGCGGGTTGGAGCACCGGGCTCGACCTGACGGCCGCACCGCCGTACCTGTGTCTGTCGTCTGGGGACGTGCGAGCAGTGCGGAGGCCGACGTGCGCATCGAGGAGGCCCAGCGTGCTTTCGACATCCAGTCGTCCTTCAGCAGATAGGCCGGCACGGGCGGTGCCAACTGTATGGTCGCCGAGCATGACGTCGTGCCAGAACCGGGCCCCGGGCTACTCCACAGCCCGTCCTGCGGTGCGCATCAGCTCGCGGATGGTGTACCCGAAGGCCTCGGCGAGGTCCTCCCCCGCATAGCACAGCACCTCGTCGCCGTCGTAGTCGTCTTCGCAGGCGTCCAAGCCGTCGAGTACGCCGAGGGCCACGGCCTCGGCGGCATCCGTCATGCCCAGTTCCAGACGGCGGCGGACGTCGGCCTCGTACTGCTCGATGACCGGCTTGATCAAGCGGCTCGCCGCCTCGTACACGTCGGTGTAGCCGAAGCCGGGGCGGTGACCGGTGCTCAGGTGGTCGATGTCCAGGGTGCGCAGCGCCTGCTCGACCTCGGCCGCCGTCCGCTGCTGAAGGGCGGCCTGTTCGGCACGGGCGCGCGGGGCAAGCAGCCGTGCGGCCAGCCGGTCGGCGTCCGTGCGCAGTTCGGGCCGGGCGGCCAGCATTTGTTCCAGTACGGCGGCCTTCTCCTGGGCGGTGAGTGCGTGCAGGGCTTCACCGAGGACGCGGCGCGTGTCGTCGGCGGGCGCGGCGTGCCACGGCAGGCGCCGTTCGACAGCGTGCAGCGCGAGGGCGACGGCATGCCGGCACAAGCGTCCTGGCCCCGGGGCGCACGGGCCGTCGCACTCGGCCGTCAGGTCCCGCCCCACCACCTGTACCCATACGTCGCAGGCGGTGCCCGAGCCGTCCCGCACCAGGCCGCTGATGCCGCGCGGCTCGCTCTCCGCCTCGACCACCGCACCGTCGGCGAGCAGGATCCGCCCCTCGGTGATCTCGGCTTCGTCGGCGAACGCGTGCACTGTCTCCTCGTCCATAACCACAGCCATGCGGTCATTCAAGCGCACCCGCAGGACAGTGGGTGCCGGCGGGCGACCGGGGCCACTACGCTCGGTGCGGAGACAGCGACGTTGGCAAGAGCACGAGGTACGGCCGGTGGGCAAGCGCAACCAGGAACGGCGGCGCGCCAAGAAGAAGCAGCGCGACGCGCGGCAGCGGGTACGGGCGGAGCAGGAACGGGCCTTCGGGGCCTCGTTCGGGTTCGGTGCCGACGGCTGCGACTGCGGCGATCCGTTCTGCACGGTGGGTGGCGGGGCGTCCGTACCGCGCCCGCGCGGGCCGCGGACCGTCGCCGACCTGCTCGACGAGGCGATGGGCAGGGTGTGCGCCATCCCGCTGGAGGACTCCGCGCGCCGCGAGGCCGCGCTGGGGCGGGCCGCCGCCTTGTTCACCAAGGCGGGCATGGGCAACGCGGTGCTTGCGGCGGGCGGTGCGGTGCTGCACGAGGTGTGGCACCGCGGCTGGCAGCCCGCCGATGTGGTGCGCGCCGCAAGGCGCGAGCTCAAGGCGCGGCACGGGCGGCTCGCGGCCGATCTGGTCGCCGCCGAGCATCGCGCATACCCGGCCGCGGCCCTGGACGAGCGTTGGGCCGGTCAACTCACCTCCGTTTCGGCCGAGTTGTGGTGGGGCGACGACGACGCGTATCTGACCGGTGCCGCCGCCCGCGAGAAGTGCGAGCCGACCGTACTGGGGCGGGCCATGGTGGAATTGCTGGACCTGCTGAGCGGGCTCCCGGAGATTTCGCAGCTGATGCCGCCCCCCTGCAAGACCGGCCCCGGCAATGCCGCTGGTAGCAGCGGTACGGAGGCACCGGTGCTCGCCAAGGTCCGCGGACTGCTAGCGAAGGCCGAGTCCACCGAGTTCCCCGAGGAGGCGGAGGCACTCACCGCCAAAGCGCAGCAGCTGATGGCCCGGCACAGCATCGACGCGGCACTGCTGGACACCGAGCGGGGCACCCGGCAAGTGCCGGGGGGCGTGCGGGTCGGGGTGGACGCCCCGTACGAGGAACCGAAGGTGCACCTGCTGCAGGCTGTGGCGCAGGCCAACCGCTGCCGCGCGGTGTGGTCGCGGAACCTGGGCTTCTCCACCGTGGTCGGCTTCGCCGCCGACGTGCGGGCAGTGGAGCTGCTGTACACCTCCCTGCTGGTGCAGGCGCAGTCCGCGCTCCAGGCGGCCGGGACCCGGACCTACCGTGACGGGGCCTCGCGCACCCGCTCTTATCGGCAGTCCTTCCTGACGGCCTACGCGACCCGGATCTCCCAACGGCTGAGCCGGGCGACCGAACAGGCCATCAAAGCGGCCGGCGAAGACCACGGGCCCGGGCTGCTGCCGGTACTGGCCTCCCGCGCCCAGGCGGTGGACGACCAGGTGGACGAATTGTTCACGGAACTGTCCTACAACCACAGCCAGACGCACGCCCGGGACCGGGAGGGCTGGGCACACGGCACGGCCGCCGCGAACCGCGCGCAGTTGCACGGCCACGCCGACGCACTTGGCTGACGCGCGGCGCGCGCCGTGAGGGCGACCTGGACACGTCCGCACTTCCGGAGACTGGGCCTTGATCGTTCGAAACGGCCCACGCGAGCGCTCCAAATCGGCCCGGAGACCCGAGTCCTCACGCGGGTGGACGGTGTTCGAGTACATCGAGCCCCTCCAAGCCTCGCTTCACGGATATCGGAGGCGAGCGGACTGCATTGCTTGGCACTTCCCGACAACGTGCGATGGCCCTCGCCGTCGACGTCCAGGCCTAGCGTCGGTACGCACTTCCCCCTCCCAGCGCTTCCCCGAATCGCATCTTCGGATGATCCACTTCCGTCTCGACTGCACCGCGCCTGCACTGATGGCCACCCCTTGGCCACCCCTCACATCCGGCCAGTCGACTACCGCACCCCTCCCTTGCCGCAAACATGCAGGTCAGCGGCGCGCGAGCCAGCAACGTAACCAACAGTGGAGAAGTCGCGACCTACGCATTCCAATACGGGTCAGAAGCGGCCTCTGCGAACCATTTCCATGGTCAAGAAAAATAAAAAACCGCAGGTCAGAGGCCTGACCTGCGGTTCACCTTGGAGCCGCCTTCGGGATTCGAACCCGAGACCTACGCATTACGAGACCGTGAGCGTTCGTGCTGCGTGGTGCCTGGTCGTGCTGCTGAGTGACGTTTTACCTGATCAGAGCACGTGCGGGTGGTTGAACTGTGCTACCTCGTGTTATGTCGAAGGCGTCCGGCCACCGGCTGGCCACCGGCTGGCCACCGGGAAGGACACCGCTGGCGGCAAGGAGCGGGTTCACCCAGGTTGTCAGCCTCCCACAGATGTCCTGCGATAACCCTGCGTTCCCAACGGATCGCTCCAGGGGAAGCTGCTCCAGCGTAGCCGGAAGGCTGTTCCCGCGACCGCTGGGTCAACGAACCGGGCGGCTCCGCTCAGATCATCAAGCGACCGTCGCGCCGGCCGATGTTCACGGGACGGCTCGCCGGACCGGCGGCCTGGCTTCCACTCCGCCGGGTCGTGGGAACGCTTACCTCGGGCATCGGACTCCGCCCTCAGCTCTAGCGAGCGGCACAGGCAGCCTCTCGTTGGTCCCTTTCCGCCGGGCATCTCAGCACCATCGCTCCGACGCCTGTCGGCGTACACGTGAACGTGGCCCTGGCAAGATTTCCGTGAAGCTGGGGTGTGCCACCGTGCGCCGGTGACGCTCCGTCACGGATAGCGGCGTCGGAGGCAGGGCCAGAGGATGACGCGGTGGCGGAGCAGCGGGACCCCCGCGCGTCCGGCCATGATCCGTTTCTGGAGTTTCAGATCGGTGATGCGGCCTCGTTGACGCCTGAACGGGGTGGTGATGCCCTGCACGACTGCGGGCCGATCCTCGCGGATGGCTTTGGCCAGGCCGGCCAAGGCCGGGAGGCGGGCGGTCGTGAGTTGCTCGAGCAGTCCGGCAGCGGGGCGGCGTCGCGGGCGTCGAGCATGGCGGCGAACTGACGCACCAGATCGTGGGTGCGGTCCAGTTCCGGGCAGTGCTCGAGCAGCCGCCTGAGTCCTTCGGCGGCGTGCAGACCGTGCCGGGATGGCGCGGTGGTGATCCAGCGGGCGACTTCCCGGGGCGAGGGCGGCCGCTCGCGCGGCGTGTTGATCGGCAGGCCGCGACGCAGCGGCGCGACGGCCATCTTGATCCGCTGGTAGTGGCCGCGGTAGCCCTTAGCAACGAGTTCCTGGTGCAGGCGGGGCGAGTTCGTGCTCGCGATACCGGCCCTCGATGAGCTTGTCCGCCTCGGAGATCTGCTCGTTGAGGGCCATCACCTCCTCGGCCAGGGTGTGGACCAGCTTCGCGATGGGCTTCTCACCGGGGACGGCGGTGTGCTGGCGCTCGGCGGCCTCAACCGCCGCTTCGGCCAGCGTTTCGGACCTTGCGGTTCGCCAGCCACTTGGTCAGCCGGGTGACTCCGGCGCGGCGGATTCGCGGCCGGGGTCTGGTAGCCCGTCAGCAGCTTGAGCGGGCCGGTGTTGGTCACGTCCAGGGCTCGCTCCAGGGCCGGGAACATGCTCAGCAGGGTGCCGCGCAGCCGGTTCACCACGCGGGTGCGGTCCTCGACCAGGTCGGCGCGGCGTCCGGTCAGCAGCTTGATGATGGCGGCTTCGTCTCCGCGGCGGACGGGCCGCAGGTCGCGGCGCATCCTGGCCTGGTCGGCGATGACGAAAGCGTCGCGGGCATCGGTCTTGCCCTCGCCGCGGTAGCCGTCGGATGCTCGGTTCACCACGCGGCCGAGGATGTAGAGGACCTCCTGGCCATGGTTGACCAGCAGGGCCAGCAGCAGCGCGGGCTCCCCGCCGGTCATGTCGATGGCCCAGGTGACCTGTCGGCCGTCGGCCAGGTCCTGCTCTGTTGATCGCCGCTCTCGCTGCCGAGGGCGCCTCTACGATCCGAGGGATGTACCACCTCCGACGCGGCTACGGCCACCTCCTGGACAGCCTCGCCACGCTGGGAGCCGACATCACCACAACCTTCCCCGGAGGACCTTGATGTCTTCACCCACCCTCGGGACTCTTCGGGCCTCCACCCGACTCGACCATTACCGCGGCGCCGACCTTCCGCTGCACGAACTCCTGGCCCGCGAACCGCTGGACGACGCCCCCGGAACCCACCGGTACATCAACCGCGGCCACATCCTCCTCGAGCTGGCCTTCGCCCAGACGCTGACCCTCACAGCCCGCGACGGTGCCACCGCGACTGCCTTCACAACCGCAACCCTAAAGCGGGTGTCGCAGGTTCGAATCCTGCCTGGGCACAGCATCAGACAGGCTCTGAACAGCATGTTTCTTGATCGGTTACCTGATCAGGCGGCCTCGGACTCCTCGTCCGGGGCCCTTTGCGTGAGCGGTGCCGCTTGAGGGGACGGGACATGACCCATCGGTTCGTGAGCGGATCGCAGACTGCCCAGCAGCGCCGGCCTGACATCTTTCGCACCGTGTCGGCCCGGGTATCCGGCACATCGGGCTACGCAGCCACTCGCCCCCAGGGGCGTCAACGTCCCAGCGGCCCCAGCCGACAGTCCAGGCGGCGCCGAGGGCCGTGCCTCGCATCCCAGCGGTGAAGCGTGCCCGCCGAGCCTGTCGGACTACGGGGTCCGTCAGCATTCGTGCGGGAGGCCTTGCTCCGTCCAGATGCATTTGCCGTCGTGGTGGTAGCGGGCGCCCCAGCGTCGGGAGAGGGCGGCCACCAACTGCAGCCCCCGGCCGCCTTCGTCGGTGTATGCGGCGCGGCGAATGCGGGGGGTGGTCAGGCTGCCGTCGTAGACCTCGCAGATCAATGACCGACTGTGCAGCAGGCGCAGGCTCAGGGGGCCCTTGGCGTGCCGGATGGCGTTGCCGACGAGTTCGCTGGCCAGGAGTTCGGTGGTGATGATCAGGTCGTCCAGTCCCCAGGCGGCAAGTTGTTTGCGGACATATTCGCGGGCCTGCCAGGCCGCCTGGGGATCGTGGGGGAAGCTGCACGTGGCAACGTCCTCGGTGGCGGTGCTTCGGGTGTGGGCGATGAGCAGGGCCGCGTCATCGTCGGTCTGTTCACGATCTGGCAGTAGCACCGAGGTGACCGTGTCGCACAGTTCTTCGAGACGCCCGGCGTCATCGTCCCGGTCTTTCTGGAAGTACGGTGTCCGGGCAGCGGCCTGGGCCAAGGTATGGAGGAGCTGGGCCAGTCCTTGGTCGGCGTCCCGAGTGGCGGATTCGATGAGCCCGTCGGTGCACAGGACGACAAGGCTTTCCGCGGGCAGGCGCAGCTCGTGCGTTTCGAACGGTGGTGTGACGGCGCCCAGGGGCGGGTCGGGGGCCACGTCGGGGATGTGCACGGTGCCGTCAGGGTGGACGAAGACGGGCGGGGGATGACCGGCCAGGGAGAACCTGCATATCCGGGTGACGGGGTCGAAGATGGCGTACAGGCAGGTGGCATAGTAGTCGTCACCGAGGTCGCTGACCAGGTCGTTGAGGTGGCTGAGCAGTTCGTCGGGGGGCATTTCCAGGTCGGCCAGGGTGCGTACGGCCGTGCGTAGCCGGCCCATGGTGGCCGCCTCGGTGATGCCGTGCCCCATGACGTCGCCGATCACCATGGCGACCCGGTCGGCGGACAGCGGAATCAGGTCGTACCAGTCGCCGCCCACCGCCTCGCCTCGGCCCGCAGGCAGGTAGCGGGCGGCGGCGCGGACGGCAGGCAGGCCGGGCAGCGTCCTGGGCAGCAGGCCACGCTGCAGTTCCTGCGCACGGACGTGTTCCGCGTCGTACAGGCGGGCCCGCTCGAGTGCCTGAGCGACCAGACCGCTGAGCGCTGTCAGCAAGGTGCGCTCCTCCTCGCTGAAGGAGCGCGGTCGGCTGAAGGAGACAACACAGCAGCCGATCGCACGCCCGGAGGCGATGAGAGGCAGGAACGCCCATGCGTTCTTCGGTGATGTGGCCGTCAAGCCGACCATCTCTGGATAGCGCCGCAGGAGCGCGGCCTTTGTTTCGACGAAGAGAGGAGTGCCCGCGCGGAGCACGTCGGCGATGATGGGCTGGGATGTGAGCGGGAGCTCGCGGAGCCGACTCCAGTATCCCTGGTATCCCTGCGGGTATCCGACGAGACCGACCACATGCATTCGGTACCCCTCGAACGCATAAACTCCCAGCCCGTCAGCGCCGAAGGGTGGCAGGACATGGTCTGCGACGGCCCGCACCACATCTCTGGAGGTGAGGGCTTCGGCCAGCGCCGCAGTCAGCTCGCTCATCCGGAGGGTCCGCTCAGACCCGGCCGCCGCATCAAGGCCTGGCGGCGGCGTGCCAGGTGAGCCCGTAAGGCGCGCCGCAGTCCATGCAGCCACCGAATGGAGAAAGGACCGCTGCACGTCATTCGGCTTGCCGGGGCCTGCCGTGAGCACGGACAGCGCACCAGTCGGCCCGTCGGCACCGGGCAAGGGCACTGCCGCTGTGCCGGAGGCCCCGCTTCGCAGGCTGTCCCTGCCCACCCACACGTAGGCGCCATGCTGCACTGCGCGTGCGGGCGCCACATCGTCCAGATCGTATAGATCTGCCCACGCCTCGGCGTTGCCCGAGGCAAGCCCGCTGGCCGCCACCAGGTGCAGCCGACCCGCAGCGGGATCGCGCCGGTGTACCAAGGCACCCAGGCCATCCAGGCACGTAGTCGCCTGCTGAAGAGCCAGCGTCAGCGTCTCAGCAGCCCATGGCCCTTCATCGGAGGCCGCGACAAGGCTGGGCCGCGCCGACGTGGTCCTGTCGGCGTGACTCACGCGCCCGGCGTTCTTCCCCACTGCCACCTCGCCTCAGCTCACTCGCAGGTCACATTCCGCTCACATCAGTGCGGTGGCAGGTGGGGAAGATCCTCCACCGTACAAATCATTCAAAACCAACTCCTATCGGCACCAACATAGTCGTTGCCGCCCACCCACGTCGCCCCCGGCTGACTGGCGTTGTCGCAGCGCCTGCAGATGCCCAGGTGACGGGCGAGCGAAGGCGCCTCGCTGTCACCGAGTGACGACCCTCTGTTATGTCAGCGCCACCCCGGCCGGCTCAGTCGACTATCCGGAACTCGCCTTAGTCGCGCTCGCCGTGTGCGCGAGGCACACGCAGTCACCGCGACAGCGACCTGCGCCTGCGTGCGGTGGCGCAGGACCACATGATGCATCTGCACTGGACAGTGCAGGTGCTGCTTGGTTGCGGGCATCATCAAAGACCGTGATCTCCATGGCGGAGACCGTTCTGCCGCGGATGGCCCCGCCGCTCACGGCGACCACGGCCAAGCCCCGCCCCGGCTGGGGGGACGACCTCGTCGGCGCGGGCCGTTCTGTCGGGTCGGGAGCCCTCACGGTGCATGCCGGTTGTGCGGAACCGCTCCCGATAGTCTGCGGGCGAGACGCCGATACTCCGCCGGAAGGCACGGCGCATCGTCTCCGCGGAGCCGAACCCGCAGCTACTGGCGACCGCCTCCAACCCGCTGTCACCGGAGCCGAGCATGAGCTTCGCCGCCTCGAGCCGGGTTTGCTCCACGTACCGCACCGGGCTGATCCCGACCTGCTGGGTGAACAACCGGGCGAAGCGCCGCTCGTTCATTGCCGCACGGCGGGCCATCGCGGACACGGAGTGGTCGCCGGCCGGGTCAAGGATCACATCGTCCATGGCCTTGGCCACCCCACTGTCCTCCACCGAACCGCGTCGGTGCCAGACGCTGAACTGGGCTTGGCCGCCGGGACGCTGGAGAAACACCACAAGCCAGCGTGCCACCCGGCGGGCCAGGTCGGCACCGTAGTCGCCTTCGACGAGCGCCAGCGCAAGGTCGGCCCCGGCGCAGATGCCCGCTCCGGTGACCACTGGTCCGTCCTGGACGAAGAGCGCGTCCGGGGCCACCTCGACGCGTGGGAAACGCTCGGCCAGCTCGTCGCAGTGCGCCCAGTGCGTCGTTGCCCGACGGCCGTCCAGCACCCCCAGGCTCGCGAGCACGAATGCGCCGGTGCACACCGAGGCGATCCGCCCGGCCTGCGGAACCAGGCGGCCGGCGGCATCCACCACCGCGGGAATCGCGTCGGGCGTCGGCTCCTCGGGTTTCGCATACGTCTGGGGGTCAGTGTCAGGAGGAACGCCTCCCGGAACGATCAAAGTGTCCAGATCGCCGACCAGCGCGTCCACCCCGACATCGACATTAAGACTGACGAACGAGGTGGTCTGGACCGACCGGCCAGTCGGCGAGGCGAGCAGTACATCGTAGTCGGCGCCGAAGTCTTTTGCCCTCGCAAATATCTCCAGAGGAGCGGCGACGTCCTGGAGGGTCACCTTGTCGTAGACGAGGAAAACGATGCGCCGTCGCGGGGTCGAGGCCCTGGTTGCGATGCCCTCTGCCATTGTGTGCCTTCTGTCCGAGGAGTGCCGCTCCTGCCGGGTCGCCGCCTCGCCCCCGGGTTCGTCGCCGGTCGCGACAGCCGCATTGCGGGGGCGACGCCAGCTGTAGGTGATCGCTTGGTCTAGGCGGACTCCGTGGTCTTCTGGTCGGCGAGCGGGCACGGACTGCCGGACCACTGGGGACGACCAGGAGCCGGGCACAGCGCCCCTCTGCCGTCACGGGCCCGTCCAACCGGGCCGACCTGGCCGGGGGAACCCAGGACAGCCGCCATCGGATCGCCACCTGACCCGCGAGTTCTTTGGCACGATAAGTGCATGTTTGTGTCAATATCCTACCCCGTGCCATAGGTGAGGGGCATACGGTCGTCGGCTGGTGGGATCCGGCTTCCGTCCTGTCCGCAGGGCGCCGTGCCGCTGATGCGGCGCCCTGATCATCGACGCACTCGGCCGCCGCCAAGGGGCCCCATGCCGTCCCCGCCAGTACGACTCCCCGGAATTCGCCACCAAGGGCTACCCGGCCCGTCGCAGCCCGGCCTGCCTGGTGACGAGGCACCTGCCGGCACCGTCCAGAAGCTGATCATCGCCCGATCGCGGGTGGGGGATTCGACGTGAAGCTATCGCCGGATCAGGCATCCGAGTCCGGGTTCGGCGTCCCTTGGTCGATGCCGGTGGTGCGGAACCGGCTGCGGTAGCCGCCCGGTGAGACTCCGAGGTTGCGCCGGAAGATCCGCCGCATCGTCTCCGGAGAGCCGAAGCCGGCCCGCCGCGCGACGGCCTCCTGGCTATGGTCGCTGGTCACCATCAGCACCTTTGCCGGCTCCAGCCGGGTCTGCTCCACGTAACGGGCCGGCGTCATGCCCACCTCGTCTCGGAACATCCGCGTCAGGTTTCGTTCGCTCACCGCGACGCGGGCGGCCATCGTGGCGGTCGAGTGGTCGGCGGCCGGGTCGAGGACCACCGCAGGCCCCGCGTGGTGGGGATGCCCGCCTGGGACCAGACGTTGAACTGGGCCTGGCCGCCCGGACGCTGGAGGAAGACGACCATCCACCGGGCGACCCGGCGGGCGACGTCCGTTCCGTAGTCGTTCTCGACGATGGCCAGCACCAGGTCGGTGCCCGCGCTGATCCCGGCTCCGGTGATGAAGGGGCCGTCCTGCACGAACAGGGCGTCGGGGTCCACCATGACGTGGGGGTAATCCCGGGCGAGCTCCGTGCAGTGCGCCCAGTGGGTGGTCGCACGACGCCCGTCCAGCATTCCCACCGCGGCAAGCATGAATGCCCCGGTGCAGACAGAGGCGATCCGTGTCGGCGTACACCTGAACGCGGCCAGCGAGGTACAGAGATACGTCCCCACTCTGAAGAGGGCCACGTGCAGGCCGGAGAGCCGGGGCCGCCCGATCTCTCAGGGTGCGGGACAGGGCGGCCAGTCAAGGGCGCCCTTCGGGCGTCGCTGCGCGATGGGGCAGAGCCCCACCCTGGACAGCCCACCCTGTCCCGAGGCTGGCTGGCTATCGGACGGCCCCGGCCCTGTGGCGACCGCGCAGCTGTCCACGTTCGCGTGTACCTGGCTGAGGAGAAAACCCCGTACCCCGACAATCCGGGACGCCCGAGGCGCCAGTTCGCGAACCGCCGCCAGCGCCTCCGGGACGGTGTCGGGGGTCGGGTATGTCGTGCGTGCCTGGGGCGAAGTGGAAGTCGGCCGGCACACCGCCCGGCACCAGGAGGGTGGCACCGATCCCGCGGCAATCAATGCGATTCCCCAGCGCGGTCACGCCTACGACCTGGTCCCCGCGAGCCCGAAGGACGACCTGAGGCTACTGCGCGGACCGCACCTCCTCCTACCGCACGGCGCGGGCTTCAACAAGTCGATCCGACCGCAAGAGACAAAAGACCAGCTCACAGCCCTGCAGAGCAGAACCGCCACCGACTGCAAACCTCAGATCTACGCATTGCGATGCACAGACCGCACGTGTCCGATTGGCCCGAATTCCAAGGTCAGCCAAAACAAGAAACCCCAGGTCAGAGGCCTAACCTGGGGTTCACCATGGAGCCGCCTTCGGGATTCGAACCCGAGACCTACGCATTACGAGACCATGAGTGATCGTGTTGTGTGGTGCCGTGCCGTGCCACCCAATGACGTTTTTCCTGATCAAAGCACGTACGGCAGGTTGGTCCGCACCGCCCCGTACTACGCCGTCCAAAGGCGTCCGGCCACCGACCGGCCACCGAGACCCACTCCGGTTGGGCCATGCGGCCGATATGGAAGCGTTGTCCCAACACGACAAGCGGGGCCCTCCCCCCACACACAACTGCCGCACGGGTGCCGGAGTCTGCAACCGAGATCCCGTCCGGCGGCGGTCGCCCGGGCCGTCCATGTGCGCACGAGAGCGACCTCGGAATCAACGCCGACAGGAAGACGCTGGTAGGATTTGAAGTATGGCGACCAAGAAGATCACGGTGACCGTGCCGGAAGAGCTCGTCGCATCCATTCGCGGCCGGGTCAAGGACCGGGAGTTCTCCGCGTACATCACCCAGGCACTGCAGCGGCAGGACGAGCTCGACCGACTGCGCGACCTCGGGGACCGGCTGGAGTCCGAACACGGCGCCATGACGGAAGCCGACTGGGACGCCGCGTACGCGAGAGTGGCCGCCATCGACGCCCGGCACGAGGCTCGCCGCTCCACGGATGCCGCGTGAGCCCGCGCGGCATCCGCACTCCTCTCCAACGGACCTACGTCTTCGACTCGGAGGCACTGTCCCGGGCGGTGCGTGGCGACAAGGAGCTGAAGCAGATCATCAAGATCGCGCCGGAGCTCGGCATCCGCATCGCCACCTCAGCGCTGACAACCCTCGAGGCCTTCGATCCGCGCCGAGGCGCGCAGCATCCCCTGTGGGACTGGTCGCTGTCCAGGATCACCGTGGTGCACACCAGCGACCCGATCGTGCGAACGGCTCGCCGACTCCTGGCCGACGCCGGGCTGCACGGCCACAAGTACGCCATCGACGCCGTGCTCGCAGCAGTGGCTCTCGCCGAGACGGCAAACTCCGACCAAGTCGCCCTCTTCACCTCGGACAACGACGACATGGAGAAGCTGCTCGGCGACAGCACGACAGTCCTGATCGAGCCACTCGGCTGACCACAACCTCATACCCAGGGCAGCGGGTTATCGGACCGTGCTGTCCGAGTTGCGGGTGGAACGCACGGACACGTCGCTGAAATCCGACGGGCAGTGATCAGCGCCCCTGCTCGGCCATCTGCGCCGCCCAGGACACCTGCGCGGTGCCCGGCTGCATGACCTGACGGTTCTCCTCGTTACGCCCGACCGAACACTTCGGGGTCGTCGAGGAGACGGTGGTCGCCGCGGCGGGCGCAACAGCCGTCGTGTCCGCCGTCGCGGTACGCAGCGACGCGGGCTCGATACCCGGCGACGCGGCCTGCGAGGCGGATCCAATGCTGTAGGCGGACTTGGCCGCGGATGTGCCGCCCGCCGCCTTGGGTGCCGGAGCGGGCAGGGACGTCGAAGGTCGCTTCGAGGCCCCGGCGGCCTTCCGCTTGAGCAGCTTCCCGCTGTGGCCTGCGAGGATTAGAGGCGCGGACTGGTCGGTCTTGGCACCCAGGCCCATCACCGCCCCGCCGTCCAATGACACACCCGTGGCGCCATTGGGCAGACCCCGGGTGCTCACCTTGTGCAGGCCCGACGTCGACGCCGTCCTGGACGCGCCGACCGCGATCGCGTGCCCCGCCCGGCCCTGCAGCAACTGCAGATCAGTGTGGTTGCCCTCACCCAGCCTGCTGAGCTTCCCTGACCGCTCACGCATGATCTGCGAAGACTTGCCCGCAGCGAGCTGCACGGCTAAGTCCACGCCCCCGCCGGCCTCCGGGCGTAGGTCGTAAGCCAACCCACCGGTCTTCGCGACCTCGACCGGACGGCCGCTGGCCGGGCCCTTGCGCGGCAGCCGCACCAGCGAACCGCCCAGGACACCGACCGGCCCGTCCTTGGTGGGAACCACACTGGTGACCTGGCCGTCAACCGTGACAGAGTGCTCGATCTTGCCCTTGGGCATGTCAACCGTCAGCACCTGCGTGCGGCGCTGGTTGTCACCTGGGTTGATCGTGAACTCTGCGGTGTCGCCGGTGCCGCAGCCCGGCGAGTGGTACTTCAGGGCCACACCGGTGGCCACCGACTTCACCGCGCCGCTGCGCAGATCCACTGTGTAGGCGAACGCCCTGTGATCCCGGGCTGCCGCCAGATTCACCGACGAGGCGGGCAGGATCGACGCCGGCGAGCATGCCTCCCCAGCTGTTGCCGACCAGACGCCACGCACACGGCTGTAGGTGCTCAATCGGAATGCTCTATTCCGATGCGCTGACCTGGAAGTAGTCGGCCGTCTCATTCGCGCGCCACAGCACGCCTGTCTCGCGATCTTGGTCCTTTGAGAGTCGGCATCTCGCTTGCAGGCATCGGAAGCTTGAGGCGCGTACCTCCTGACCGGTGTCGTCCGCTCAGCGCGAGTAGTTCGCGAGGGTCAGCGGCAGGTGGGCGGATTCCGGGCGTACACGATCGGAGTGGGCCCCCGCTGGACTGAGGCGGCGACCGCGGACGTACACGCCGGAGGCGTCGATGCTGACGAAACGGTGGTCGAGTGCGGAGAGCGGATACCGCTCGTCGAGCGATAGCAGATGCGTGGTGAACATGGGCGCCGACGGGGGTGACCGGGCTGGACGACGGCCAGCGCACCACAACACACCAGGGGCTGAAGCCCAGCCTGCGCACCCTTGCCACCGAGGAACTCAAGCTCACCACCAGCCTGCTGGACGACGCCCGCTACACCAATGCCGTCGGCACCCGGATCCACTCCGCCGTCGCCGAGGGCGCCCGGCTGTGCGACTGGCTGTCCTTCGACTCCGGCCACCACGCCGCCGCCCAGCGCTACTTCCTCACCGCCCTGCGTGCCGCGGCAGCCGCGGATGACCACGCCACCGGCGCCAACACCCTGGCGTGGCCATCCAGACCTACTCCACCGGCAACCCCGCCGACGCCGTCGACTCGTAGAGGTCACCCAGAACTCCCTCGGCGGGGGCGGCACCCCGCGCGTGCGGGTCATGCTCCACGCCCGCATTGCCCGGGCCTACGCCAAGACCGGCCAGCGCACGAAGTGCGCCCGCGTCCTGAACGCCGCCTACGACGCCCCCACCCAGGGCCCGCACGAGGACGATCCGGCCTGGTCCTACTGGCTCTCAACCGGCGAACTGGAAAACCTGGCCGGCACGTGCGCACTGGATCTCGGCGACCCGGCACGCACCCTGCGCCACTTCGACGCCAGGACGGCTACCACCGCGACCACGCCCTCTACCTCACCCGCCGCCGAAGCCCGCCTCGCCCAGGACGACATCGAACACGCCTGCGCCAGCGCGAGCGAGGCGGTCACCCTGCTCGACGGCGTCGCCGCCGCCCGCAGCTCCTCCACCCTGAGCGGCTCTTGCGACAAACTCACCCCCTACCGCGACACACCGCCCGCCCGGGACTTCCTTGCCTCCCTCGCCGGCTGACCGTCCCGTCAGCCCGGTGCTGCCCCGATTCCATCTCTGCCGATCACGTGGCTCAGGGTGAGCGCCGTCACAGCACGGGGAGAAGCGATGGGGAGGGGCGAGACGCCCCGCAGCAGGCAGGTGTCCTGCGGGGCTCCGGCCGCGGGGTCAGGACTGGCCGGTGATGTCCTTGATCTGCTTGGCGTTGTTGATCATTTCTTCGGTGATCTCGCCACCCGGCACCGCGTGCTCCGGGCCCCGATCCCCGTATCGGTCTGCCGCCCCTTGGTGAGGAGACGTCACTCACGGTCCACCGAAGAGCTGTACCGGCCAAGGGAGCCTGGTCCCAGGCCTGATCACGGCGTCGGCCCCCTCCTTTCGTCACCGTTCCGCAACAGACATGAACCGGCCTGGCAGGGGCCCCGTAGAGCCGGGTGTGAGCGGCCGAGCGGCCGCGGCGATCCGGAACGAGAGAAGGAACCGACATGGCCGGCGGCAACATCAGGATCAGCCCGGACGAGATGCGGGAGGCGTCGACCTGGCTGCAGAACCAGAAGGAACTGATGCAGCAGAGCCTTCACGAGGCCAACACCAAGATGGACGAGATGGTCGAGGCGGCGTACGCGACGCCGGGCTCCGAGAGCAAGTTCCGTCCGTTCTGGGAGGAGTACAAGAACGGCACCGAGAAGGCGATCGAGGGCCTGCAGGGCGTCAGCGAGTTCATCAAGCAGGTCGCCGACGCGTTCGTCGACACCGACGACCAGACGTCCGGCTCCATCGGCTGACGTGCCCCGCACCGTCCGGCCCCGCTCTCCCTGTGAGGGCGGGGCCGGACGGCCGCAGCAGGAGAGAAGCAGGAGGGGAGACACCGATGGGGCGGATCAGCGTTCCCGTGCAGGACCTGAAGGACACGGTCAGGGAGCTGGAGAACATCGGGGATCTGATCGGGGACTCCGCGACGCTCTTCCATGCCGCCGGCGACCGGGACGACTTCAAGAGCTTCGTCGGCGACAGCAGGCTCGCGGAGGCCCTCGATGCGTTCGACAAGGCGTGGGTGGCGGGTCACGAGCGGGTTCACGACAACGTGAAGACGTTCTCCAAGAACGTGGACACGATCTCCGAGAACTTCACGAAGACGGACGAGGACAGCGCCAGCTCGCTGGACGAATCGAAGAAGGACGCGTGAGCGGAGACGTCGCGCGGAAAGGAAAGGCGCCATGACGCAACCGGTCACGGAAGGGCCCGAGGCCGCGCCCGCGGGATACTCGCTGAGGTTCCCCGACTCCTGGTGGCATCTCGACCTCGACCCGAACACCCGGGACGCGTCGATCCGTCGCCGTATCGAGTCGCAGGTGAAGCAGGCCCCGCAGCTCACCCGCGAGCAGGTGGACAGGCTGATCCGCAGTACCCGGCGCACCGCCCGCGAGGCGCACGCGCAGGGCGCGCTGCGGGCGTCGGGCATGCTCAGGATTCTGCGCGCGGGCAGCGGCCCCCTGGTGCTCAGCGCCACGACGGTGGTGCTCCGGATCTCCGTTCCCGAGGATCAGGCGGAGGATCTGGCGGACCTCGTCGTCGCGGCCGGCATGCAGCTGGGCACCGAGACGGAGGGCAGCGGACTGCCGCCCGGCGAGGTGGAGTTGGTGGAGCTGCCGCACGTCGGTGCGGCCGGGCGGATCACCAGGATCGAGGACGTGGACTACCAGGGGACGCCGGTGCCCACCGCGGTGCGGCACACCCTGATCCCGGTGCCGAACAGCCGGGACTATCTGGTGCTCGCCAGCTCCACCCCCAACGTGGATCTGGCGGAGCAGTTCTACGAGGTCTTCGACGCGATCGCGGAGTCGCTCCGCTTCGAGGAACCGGCCGACACGTCCGGCGCAGCGGATCCGGCGTCGGAAGCGGCCGGTGCAAGCCCCATGGGCGAAACAGACAACGGAAAGTGAGGTCGCGTCCATGGTGCGTCCAGCGGTGTCCGAGTGGGAATCGGTCTTCGGGTTCTCGGACGACCCGACTCCGGGTGACGCGGAGATGCTCGGAGATCTCGCGCGCAGCTACCGGACCGTGGCCGACAACGCGGGCGACGCCCTGCCGCTCGTCTCCGGCCTGGAGAACCAGCAGGTGGGCGAGGGCAAGTCCATGGAGAAACTCCGGGACAAGCTGGGTGACCTGGCCAAGCAGGTGCGCAAGCTGCACAGTTCCTACGACCAGGCGGCCGGCGCCCTGGACACGTATGTGCATTCGCTGCGTGATCAGCAGCGGAACGCCGACAACGCGCTGGAGAAGGGGCGCGAGGCCAAGGAGCGGCTGGAGTCGGCCACCGAGGTGGTGCGTGCGGCCGGTGCCGACATCGGCCGGCTGGACTCGGCCACCCTCCCTCCGGACGACGAGGAGGCGCGGGCGAGCACCCGGCGCGCCCTTGACGAGGCCCACAGCAAGCAGTCCACGGCGCAGACGCACGCCGATGACGCACAGGCGGATCTGGACGCGGCCCGGCTGCTCGCGGAGGACGCGCGGCAGGTGCGTGAGGAGGACGCCGCCACGGCGGCGCAGAAGCTGGACGACGCAAGGGACGAGTCGGTCGCGGGCTACAGCCTGTGGGACAAGATCAAGAAGGTGCTCAGCAAGGCTCTCGGCATCATCAGCGCGGTGCTGGGCGTGCTGGCGATGCTGATTCCCGGCCTGCAGGGGGTGGGGATCGCCCTGACGATCGGCGCCGTCGTGGCCGGTGCGGCGTCGCTGGGCATCAACATGTCGATCATGGCGGAGACAGGCGACTGGGACATCGCCGAGATCGTGCTCGGCGTCGTGGGCCTGGTCGGGGGCGGGGCCGCGGCGCTCAAGGGCATCGGGGGGATCGGCTCGGCGCTCAAGGGGGTCAAGCCCGCCTCGATCAAGCCGTCCAGCATCCGTGTCACCAGCCGGGATCTGAAGAGCCGCACCTGCAAGACCGACCCGGTCGACGTGGCAAGCGGTGAAATGCTGCTGACGCAGACCGATCTGACGCTGCCCGGTGTGCTGCCGCTGGCGGTCTCCCGAACGCATCTGTCGACCTACCGCTACGGCCAGTTCTTCGGCCCCTCCTGGGCCTCCACGCTCGACGAACGCCTGGAGATCGACGACCGGGGGCGGGTGTCGTGGGCCCGCGAGGACGGTTCGATCCTGACGTACCCGAGCCTTCCAGCCGCCGGGTCCGACGAGGCGGTGTGGCCCGAGGAGGGCCCTCGCCTGCCGCTCTCCTGTGCGGGAACGGGCCCCAATGGGGGGTCCACCTATCTCGTCTCCGACCCGCACTCGGGCCTCGTCCGCACCTTCGCGGACCATCCCGCCGACGACAACGGCCTGTACTGGCTGACCCGGTGGCACGACCGCAACGGCAACGAGGTCACTGCCTCCCGGCTGGAGGACGGCACCCCGACCACGCTGGTCCACTCCGGCGGCTACCGCGTCGAGGTCCAGTGCATCGCCGGGCTGCTGACCGGGCTCTCGGTGGCCACGCCACAGGGCCCGGTCGAGGTCATGTCCTACCAGCACGACGCGGACGGCAACCTCACCCACGTGGTGAACTCGTCCGGTCAGCCGCTGGTGTTCGGCTACGACGACCAGTCCCGCATCACCTCCTGGACGGACCGGAACAACTCCACCTACCGCTACGTCTACGACGACGCCAACCGTGTCACGGAGACCATCGGCCCCGACGGATATCTCTCCTCCCGCTGGTCCTACGACCCCGAGCAGTGCCGGACGCACTACACGGACGCCTGCGGCGCCACGACCGTCTACCAGCTCAACAACCTCCACCAGGTCATCGGCGAGACCGACCCCCTGGGCCACACCACCACCTCCGAGTGGGACCGCTACGACAACCTCCTGGCCGAGACCGACGCCCTCGGCCACACGATCCGGTACGAGTACGACCGCGCCCACAACCCCACCGTCATCCAGCTCCCGGACGGCAGCCGGTCCACGTCGACGTACAACGGACTGAACCTCCCCACCACGTTCACGGGCCACGACGGGGAGACGTGGCGGCAGGAGTTCGACGAGCGGGGCAACCTGACGACCGTCACCGCTCCGGACGGCACCACGAACCGCTTCACCCATCACCGCAACGGCGCGGTCGCCTCGGCCACGGACCCGGCCGGCGCGGAGGTCGCGTACGAGGTCGACGGCGCAGGCATCCCCCTGGCGGTCGGCAACCCGGCCGGGCACCGGGCGACGATCGAACGCGACGCGTTCGGCCGGCCCACCTCCGTCACCGATCCGTCGGGCGCGATCACCCGCGCGGTATGGACCGTCGAGGGCCTGCTGTCGGAGCGCACCGCGCCGGACGGCCGCAGTGAGCGCCTGACCTGGGACGGCGAGGGCAACTGCCTCACCAGTACCGACGCCACAGGTGCCACCACCCGCTTCGAGTACACCCACTTCGATCAGCCGGTGGCTCGGACCACGCCCGACGGTGTCCGCTACACCTTCGCCTCCGACGCCGAGCTCCGCCGCACCCAGGTCGTCAACCCGCAAGGTCTGACCTGGGACTACACCTATGACAGCGCGGGCAACGTCATAGCGGAGTCCGACTTCGACGGGCGCGAGATCACCTATGCGCTGGACGGGGTGGGGCGGGTCGTCTGCCACACCACCGCCCTGGGCCAGGAGATCACCTTCCGGTACAACTCCCTCGGCGAGCTGGTGGAGAAGAACGCTGCCGGAGCGAGCACGTCGTACGCGTACGACTCGGCCGGAGCGCTCGTCCGGGCCGCCTCCCCCACCTCGACGCTGGAGCTCGAACGAGACGTCATGGGGCGGATCGTGGCCGAGACCGTCGACGGACGCACCACCCGTTTCACGTACGACATCCTCGGGCGCCGCACCTCCCGCACCACCCCTACTGGCGCTGTCACCGAGCTCACCTACGACGGGAACGGGAACCGCGACACCCTCACCGCCGACGGACACCGGCTGGACTTCACCCACGACGCCGTCGGGCGCGAACTGACCCGCGTATGGGGCACGGCGGCCTCCCCCGTGAGCGCGACGACCGCCTGGGACCTGGCCGGGCGTTCGGTCTCCCACTCTCTCGCCACGCCGGGGCGCACGCTGCGCGAACGGTCCTACACCTACCGGGCCGACAACCACCTGACCGGCATCGCGGACCACGCGACGGGCAAGCGCCAGAACATGGAGCTCGATCCGGTCGGCCGCCCGCTGTCGGTCACCGGCGACGGTTGGGCCGAGTCCTACGCCTACGACCGGGCCGGCAACCAGACCGAGGCCGCCTGGCCCGAGAAAGCGCCCCGGGCCGAGGCCCGCGGCTCCCGCACCTACACCGGCACCCGCATCCGCGAGGCGGGGGCGGTGCGCTACGAGCACGACGACGCGGGCCGCATGGTGCTGCGTCAGAAGCGTCGGCTGTCGAAGAAGCCCGACATCTGGCGCTACGAATGGGACGCGGAGGACCGCCTCACCGCCTGCACGACCCCCGACGGCAACCGCTGGCACTACACGTACGACCCGATAGGGCGTCGCACCGCGAAGTACCGCATGGCCGAGGACGGCCGGACCGCCGTCGAGGGCGTCCGCTTCACCTGGGACGACTCCACCCTCGCCGAACAGACCGACATCACCAACGGCCTCACCCTCACCTGGGAACACGACGGCCACCGCCCCCTCACCCAGCTCGAACGCAAGCCGAGGGGCCAGGGCGAGTACGACTCCCGCTTCTTCGCCATCGTCACGGACCTCGTCGGCACCCCCACCGAACTCGTCGACGAACAGGGCGACATCGCATGGCGCTCCCGCACCACCATGTGGGGCACCACCGCACATCATCGCGACGCCACCGCCCTGACGCCCTTCCGTTTCCCCGGGCAGTACGAAGACCGCGAAACCGGTCTCCATTACAACTACTTCCGTCATTACGACCCGGAGAGCGGCCGGTACACGACACCGGATCCGCTGGGCCTGGATCCCGCCCCCAACCCGGTGGCGTACGTCGACAATCCGCAGGCTTTCAGCGACCCGCTGGGGCTGGCCCCCTGCGATGAGAACAACATCAGCTGGAGCGGGCGAGTCCAGTACAAACCACTCCGCAACAAGCTCCCGCGGGGAGTTTTCGCCAAACTCGACCAGAGCATGATGGGCGGCAAGACCAAGCCCAAGCCCACGTCCGAGCCGCCGGGCTGGCAGTCGGGAAAGAATCTCAACCGTGGCCATCTGCTCGGCGCGCAGCTCGGCGGCTCGAACAAGAGCGTGCTGAACTTTGTCACCTTGCACCGCCACGCGAACGCACCGGTCCATGTGCACTATGAAAACGCGATTCGCAAGGCTGTTGACGCCGGAGAAAAGATTCAATACAAGGTGACACCCATCTACAAGGGAAATAACCCCGTCCCGGCGGCCATGCAACTGAATGTCCGCGGGGATCACGGATTCCAGTTCACCCACCACAAGACCGGGGCTCTCGTGAACCAGGTGATCTTCCCCAACAAGCCCAAATAGCCCGGAATGCGAGAGGGCTCCCGCCCCGGCCGTCCCCGGGGCGGGAGCCCTCAACTCGTACGTACGGCCGGTCAGCTCCCGGCCGGCGGCAGCACCGTCTCCGGAACCTGGACGGTACGCAGCACACCGTCGCCCAGGTGCAGGATCGCCCGGCCCGGTCGGGTCGCGCCCAGGCGGCTGCGGGGCACTTTGACGCCGATCAGTTCGCCGTCGCTCATGTTCTGCGGCTTCAGCAGCAGACCGCAGCGGTTTCGGCGGGCCTCGGTGTGCCAGCCGGAGAAGCCGGAGGAGAGGCGGTCGGTCTGACCGGCGATCACCAGGCCCCGGCCGGTCTCGGCACCGGACTTGGCGATCTGGGTGAGGACGGGCTCGGCCTTCGTCTTCAACAGCAGGTCGGCGTCGTCCAGGATCACCACGGCGCCCTTCGGCGTAAAGGCCAGTATCTGCTCGAGCGCGGTGGGGTCGATGTCGGACTCGTCGAAGACCGCGAGGACGCCGGGCCGTCCGGCGAGCCGGCGCAACTGTGACCTGGCGGGTGCGCCGACGACGACGGGTGTCTTCGTCGACAGCAGTGACAGTGCCAGCGTCGCCAGGACGGTGCTGCGGCCGGAGCGGGCGGGCCCGGCGACGAGGAACGTCGGCGTGACCGAGAAGTCCGGCCCGTAAGCGGTGAGTTCGTCGCCGCCGACACCGGCCAGGGCCCAGCGCGCGGACGGCAAGGGCCGCGGCACGTACCGGGCCGCCTCCTGCCAGGCGAGCCGGTCCGGCAGAGTGTCGACGCGGAACGGCCTTGTCGCGGCGGGCAGTTGGGCCGCCCGCTCGCGGCAGTACTCGGCGATCTGCTGGAGCGCCACGGCCTGCGCCTGGCCTTCCGGGCTGTCCGTGAGGAGCGCGATCTGTACCTCCGCCTTGTCGGCGGCACGGAACGCGCGGCCCGGCGGGATCTCGTCGGGCACGTTGCGCTGGGTGATGCCGATCATCCCGTACTCGGACTTCTCGTTCAGCTTCAGCACGAGCTTGTCCTCGGTGGAGCCGTTGACCCGGCTGGAGAACAGCGCCCGGTCACCGGTCATCACCAGGTGGATGCCGACGCTCGCGCCGTCCCGGAGCAAGGTGAGCACGGAGTTCAGCAGGTTCCCGGAGTCGTACTCGCCGAGCTGCTTGTCGAAGACCTCCCACCGGTCGATGAACAGCACGATGTGCGGTGGCCGTTCGCCCTCCGGCAGGGCACGGCGGAGCTCCGGCAGGTCGGCACTGCCGCGGGCGGCGAGCATCTCCTGGCGCCGGGTCAGCTCCCCGGTCAGCCGGGCGAGCAGCCGGGCCACCCGGTCGGGCTGGGTGCGCTGGGTGATGGCCCCGCAGTGCGGCAGGCCCTCGATGGGCAGCAGCGCGCCGTTGCCGCAGTCGATGCCGTACATGTGCAGTTTGTCCGGAGAGTGGGCGGCGGCCAGGGTGCCGGCGATGGTGCGCAGCGTCTGGGACCTGCCCTGGCGGGGCGAGCCGATGATGTGCAGGTGTCCGAGCGTCGCCGGGTCGATCACCAGGGGCTGCCGGGCCTGTTGCGCGGGCAGGTCCACCACGCCGTACGCGACGGGTGCGAGGTCGTAGTCCGAGGGCGCGGGCACCGGCAAGTCGCCGATGACCAACTGCTCGGGCAGCGGCGGCAGCCAAGGGCTGTGCTGCGCGGGGATGCCCATCTCCCGGTCCGCCGCGCGGATCGCCGTGACGAGTCCGGTCAGGTCGGTCTCCACCTCGGCGGGTACGACCGCGCCACGGGGCCGCGCCGGGAGCGGCTCGCCGAGCCGTTCCCATCCGACCGTCACCGCCCAGGGTGCCGGCAGCGAGGTCGCCGCGGCACCGGGTCGGCGGCCGCCGACCCGTCCGGACTGGAACGGCACGAGGGAGTTCTGGCCCAGGCGGACATAGGCGCGGCCCGGTGTGCCCTGCGAAATCCCGGCGGCCTCAGGGGAGTTGATGACGTCCTGGCTCTCGCCCGCGTCCGTCACCCGGAGCGCGATGCGCAGGTTGGTGTTGGCGCGGATCTCCGAGGAGACGACGCCGCTGGGGCGCTGCGTCGCGAGGATCAGGTGGATGCCGAGGCTACGGCCCCGCTGGGCGATGTTGACCAGGCCCTTCACGAAGTCCGGCAGATCGCGCACCATCGAGGCGAACTCGTCGATGACGATGAGCAGTCGGGGCATCGGGTCATGGCCCGCCCCCGGCTCGCGCTCCAGGAGGTCGACGTAGTCCTCGATGTCCTTGGCGCCGACCGCGGCGAGGATGTGCTCGCGCCGGGTGAGCTCCGCCGTCAGCGACACCAGGGCCCGCTCGACGAGGTGGGCGTCGAGGTCGGTGACCATGCCGACGGTGTGCGGCAGGTCCACACAGTCCTTGAACGCGGAGCCGCCCTTGTAGTCGACCAGGACGAACGTCATCGCGTCCGGACGGTTCGCCACCGCGAGCGAGGCGACCAGCGTCTGGAGGAGTTCGGACTTGCCGGAGCCGGTGGTGCCGGCGACCAGCCCGTGCGGGCCGTCGCGCCGCAGGTCCAGGGAGAACGGGCCGTCCAGGGAGACGCCGACGGTCGCCCGGGTCGAGCGGCCCCCGGCCGTCCAGCGCGCCCGGATGGCGGCGGCCTGCGGCGGGTCGAGGGCGAGGACGTCAAGCAGCCGCGCGGCGCCGGGAAGCACCGCGGCTTCCTCGTCGGTCCCGCCCGGGTCCCGCAGCGGGCCCATCGCGCGGGCCAGCGAACGGCACCACTCCAGGGACACCGCGTCCGGGCGGATGCCCCCGACGGTGCCCCGCCCGGAGCGTCCCACCCGCACGGTCCCGCCGGGCTCCTCGGCGACGACGGCGTGGCACTCCTCGGGCAGCAGCCGCTCCTCGGCGTCCAGGCAGACCGCGCGGACGCCGACGGCCGGTCCGTCACGCAGGATCTGCGCGACGCCGGGCAGCGAACGCAGCCTGCGCGCTCCGTCGAGGACGACGAGCACATCGGGTCCCGCGGGCCGGTTCCTCCGGTCGTCCCGTCCGGCGCGCTCGGCGATCAGCGCGGTCAGTTCGGCGACCCGCCGGGCACAGCTCTCCGTGCCGTAGCCGATGCTGGCCGGGATGTCGCCGGACTTCTTGCGCACGTGAGGCAGCCAGCGCAGCCAGGACCAGGCGTCCCGGTCCTGGCCGCCTGTCGTCAGGAAGTGGATCTGGAGGTCACGGGGGCTGTGCAGCACGGCGGCCTGGGCGACCGTCCAGCGCGCCACGGCGCGCGCGACCGGGCCCTCACCCGCGATGCCCAACACATCGTGCTCGCGCAGCGGAACCGTCACCGGGACGTCGTACGCGGTCCACGGGTCCTCGCGGCGGTGCTCGTCCTTCGTCGGGTCCTGGAGCACCACGTCGGAGGCCAAGTCGGCGGTCCCGATACGCAGTTCGAGGAAGTCGGCGTCGTTGGTACGGCGTTCCCACAGGCGGCGCCGGGGGCCGACGGCGGTCAGCACGACCTCCGCCGGGTCGGGGAAACCACGGCGCCGGGCGGTGCGTTCGGCCACCAGGGCCTCGGTCGCATCACCCTCGATGCGCGCCTTCTTCTCCTCGTACGCGGTGACGCTGTCCGAGTGGGACTGACGTCCGGTGCGCCGGCTCATCATGTAGTTGCCGACGATCGCGACCGGGGAGAGCAGCCCGAACAGCAGCATCGACATGCGGCCGAAGACCAGCGCCCCGGCCCCCGCCATCACCAGCGGGGCAAGGGCGGTGATCCACGGGAGCGGCCGGGCGGCGGGCGGGGCGGGCGGCGAGGGCAGAGTGAAGCGGGTGGTGGTCACGGCCGGACGCAGCCGCGGCGGCCGGTTGTAGTCCCAGCCGGCGCCGTCCTCCGACGGCTGCACGGCCGCGTCCGGCCGCTGCGGGAGGGCGAGTTCGAGCAGGCTGCCACCGATCAGGAGCTGCGCGCCGGCCGGCCAGGCGGTCGCCTCGGCGAGGTCCTCCCGGTCCATTTGCAGGATGCCGCCACCCGTCCCCGACGCCTCGGGCGCGACGCGGCAGCGCCCTCCGGGGCCCACCGTAAGCACGGCGAACGGACGGTCGGGTACGGCGCGCAGCACCTGGGCGGTCCCGTCGTGGGCAAGCCCGATCCGGTACTCGCCGATGTCGAGCCGGAACACGGCGCCCGCGCCGGCCCCGCCGACCGCACGGACTTCCACCAGGCCGACCGGTTCGGCCTCCGAGGTGCCCGCCGGACGGCCCAGGCCCACGATGGCCGCGTGGTGGAGCGGCGCGTCCCGCAGCCGCATATCGGCGGGCAGCAGCCGGTCGCCGGCGTACAGGCCGAGGCCCTCCGGGGGCCGGTGAACGCCTCCCGCCCCGGCCAGCGCCTCCGCGACAGCGCTCACGGGCGTGTCCGGGTCGGCGTCGAGGTGGACGTCGAACGCGTCACCGCCCCCCTCGACCACGGTCAACATCAACGACACGAAAACGTCCTCCAGCCAGCGTGAATGGGGGGCCTCGGCGGCCGCACTCGGCGGCTCCCGTGCCACTGACAGGGCCTACGGCCCCCGTCCGCGGATGGTTCACCGGTGCGCCGGGTGAACCATCCGCGGACGGGCGCCGTAGTCGCCATCGGGTGCCCGGCACAGCGACTGTGCCGCCCCCGCTTTCGACCGTCCCGGCTCCGCCGCCGGGGGTGCCCCGACAAGGAGTCAGAAGATGATCTGGTACGTCCTGGCCGTGGTGCTGGGGCTGGCGCTGATCGGAGCGGTGGCCGCGCTGATCGTCACCGAGCGGCGGGCCCGCCCGCCGAAGCCCGTCGCCGCCTCGACCGCCGTCGTGGGCAGGGAGGCGCTGGACGTGGTCAACGCGGGCCTGCGCCGGCTGACGGGCGAATGCCTGCGCTCTGGCCGGTCGCTGCCCGACCTGTACGGCGTCGTCTACTCCGAGGAGCGGCTCGGACTGCTGCTGGCCGGGGCCGAGGAGGCCGCCCCCGCGCCCTGGACCGCCGAGGCGGACGGCGAGCGCTGGACGATCTCGCCCGACGATCTGCACCGCCCCGGCCCCGAGGGCGAACCGGCCCTGCCGTACGCGCTGACGGTGACGGTGGGCCTGGCCGGCCCCGACCGGGTGCTGGTCGACCTCTCCCGGGCGGCGGGACCCATCTCGGTGACGGGTCCGGACGACGAAGTGCGCAGCCTGGTGCGGGCCGTCGTCACCGAGGCGCTCGACAGCCCGGTGGGGGCGCTCGCCGAGGTCACCCTGGTGGGATCCCTGGCCGACGGCCGGCTCCTTTCCGGCGACGAGCCGCGGACCTCGCGTCTGCGCAACGCGGCCAGCCTGGAGGAGGCGTTCGCCACGGCGGCGTCGGTGGGCACGGGAGCGCCGGAGCCCGGATCGTCCGACGTCACCCAGATCTTCCGGCTGATCGAGAGCAGCAGCCGGATCGCCGTCCATGGCGAGGCGCCGCATCTGTTCGTCGTGGACGCCTCACAGCTCCCGCGCCGGGAGGGGGTACTGGCCGGCCTGCGGCGCGGGGACGCACTGCTGGTGCTCGGCGAGGCACCCACGGGGTGGCGCTGGCGTGCCGGTGCGGGCGGATCGCTCGACACCGGGCCGCTCGGCCTGGAGATCACCCGGCACGCGGGGCGTCTGGCATAAGTGTCATCCGGCCTCGCGGTCCAGGCCGCCCGCGTACAGCCCGCGGCTGTGCAGTGCCTCGCGCAGGGCGCGGGCGGCGTAGTACGTCCGGGACTTGACCGTGCCCGGCGGCACGCCGAGGACCTTGGCCGTCTGGTTGACGCTGCGTCCCAGGTAGTGCACGTGCAACAGGACCTCGCGCTGTGCCGGCCGCAGGTCCCGCAACGCCTCGATGAGCACCTGGGAGGTGAGGATGTGGTCCACGCCGTCGGACACCGGCAGGTGGGCGAGTTCGGGGTCACCGGTCTCCGGTGGTCTGGCCTGGCGGGCCCGGTGGCCGTCGATGACGAGATTGCGCAGCGCGGTGAACAGCCAGGGCCGCGCCGAATCCGTGGTCGGGTCGAGTTCCCCGGCGTGCCGCCAGGCGCGTATCGCGACTTCCTGGAGGACGTCCTCGGCGCGGTGCCAGTCGCCCTCCAGCCACCGTGCGGCGAACTGCAGCAACGCGCGGCCGTGGAAGTGGTAGAGCGCTCTGAGGAATTCGTCGGGGCAGGGCTCCGCGGCGTGGGGGCCGGGTATTCGGTCTTCGGTCGAAGCGCGGGCCGACAAGGGCCTTCCTCTCCGGTCGTCTGTGGGGGAGACGGATTCAGCCGGCCGCGGGAGAACGAGCAGGCCCCGCCGCGGGCCGCCGTGCGCCCGTGCGGCGTTCGTGCGGCGCCCGTGCGGCGCCCGTCAGCCTGCGGCGGCGGTGAACTCGCCCCTTTGGCGCCTATCAGCCCGGTTCGTGGGAGGAAAGTGAACTCACCTCACGGGGCGTCAGCTCCCGGTCGTAGACATGTACGTCGGCGATGTCACCGTTCCAGTAGTCGGCCGCCTTCCCATCGAACTTGCCGCGTCCGATCACCACGGCGCCGGTGGGTTTCACGCTGCTGGAGGCCACCCTGGTTCCCGCGAGCCGGCCGTCCACGTAGACCCTCATCCGGTGGTCCTTCTGGCTGTACGTGCCGGTCAGGTGGTACCAGCGGCCGGACTGCGGCTTCTCGGGCGTCTTCGCGACCGTACGGGCACCGGCGAAACTGAAGGCGAAGTTCCCGTCCGGGCCGGAGTACTGGAGGAAGAACGTGCTGATCCGGTCGCCGTCCTGGGACAGGGCGGTGTGGATGCCGGTCATGTTCTGGGCGGTGAGGCGCACCCGCGCGGCGACCGAGTAGTCCTTGCCCACGGTGTCGAGCCGGGTGTTGGTGTCCGCGTATCCGCTGGTGCCGTCCAGCTGCAGGGCGCCGCCCTCGGGGCCGTCGGTCCACTGCGTGCCGCCGCTGACCACGGCGTCGTACTCGCCGGCCTTCGCTGTGCCGGACTGGTGCAGGGGCCACCATCCGAGCCCCCGCAGCGACTCGGCGCCGCCACCCGGGCTCGATGCGGCCGGCTTCGCCCCGGCCTGTTCCTTCCCGGAGTCCTGGCCGCGCACCAGTTGGACGACGACGAAGGCCAGCGCGACGGTCAATACGGTGATCGTGGTGATAAGCGTCCATCTGCGCGTCATGAATTTCCCCAGGCTGTGCGGCATAAATGCGTCACTGTGATCACGCGTCTGATCCGGAACTGGTTCAGTGTGCAAGTAATTGTGACAGCCCGTGAGACAGCGGACCTGGGCACCCCAATGGATGTGCGCCTGTGCGCCGGGAGATGCGGCGGCGCCTCGCCCGGGGCAGTGGACCATGGGGAGTTGTGCCGTTCCGGCGGCGCGGGCACGCCGTCCGCCCAACGTCGTGAACGTGCCAGGATCCGCAGCGAAAAGGGCATCCGCTGGGGCGGTAGGCCCCTCCAAGCCTCAGCCTGACCCAGCCCGCGAAACCCATGCGGACACAGCACTAGCTCCGGCTGCGGATCATCGACATCAGCAGCCCGTGGGTCTCGTCGTCGGCGGCGACCACGAGCCCGCGGCCTGCCTCACCAATCGGGGCGCCGTCGATCCCGGTGACGGTGCAGCCAGCAGCCCGGCACAAAGCGATGCCAGCGGCGAAGTGCACGCTCCTGGAGAGGTCGCCGCCATCGGTGACATACGCGGCGCGCTTGCCGGCAGCGACCCAGGCCAGCGCCAGGGTCGTGGACACGACCCGCGGCCGGAAACGCTCGACGAACTCAGGGTGGGCTAGCAGATCCACGGCCCGGAATCGCGGCGCACTCGGGAACGGCGGGTCCAGGTTGACGTCCACCAATCGGGTGGCGGGCGTGGGCGTCAATAGTGCGTCGTCGGCCCCGTCATGCCGCATCCAGGCGGTCTCCCCGTCGGTGAAGAAAACCTCGCCGCTGAACGGATCGGCCACCGCTGCTGCCCCATCGCGCAGCGCCACGTTTACGGACACCAACATGTTGCCGACGGCGTAGTTGAGCGTGCCGCACAGGGGGTCAACCAGCCACTGGCGCACGGCGTCGGCGGCGCCCTGTTGCCCGCCTTCCTCGCCGAGCACCGCGTCATCGGGCCGTGCGGCACAGATGACGTCGAGGATCATCTCCTCGGCCTCCACATCGGCGGCGGTGGCAAAGTCCCCGGCCTCTTTGTCGATGCGGGTGAGCCGCTGGCCGTACATGTTGCGGACCACGTCCGCGCCGGCACACGCCCCGGCCTCACGAATTCACGGCACCAGGAGCTTCAGTGACAGCCAGTCACTTCATGGAGGAAGGGTGCTTCCGACCTGCGATGATTCA
>NZ_JACTVI010000036.1 GCF_014495685.1 Streptomyces sp. TRM68367
CCCTGTCTGGCAAAGGGGAAGGAATCTGCCAGACACCAACCTCCCAACCAGACACACCGTAATTAAGCAGCGACACACCACTAGTGCCCCGACAGGCAACGTTTGCCCGTCAAGGAGCGGCGTCGTGGGGGAGCGTGCTCTCGGCGTGCCGGCCGGAAGCCCTCGTACTGGACGTACTTGGGCTTTCGGCCGGTGCGGCGAGAGGGCGTGCCGGGCGTCGCGACGGGGCGAACGTTGCCTGCCGGGGCACTAGGCCTTGGTGAGGAGCTTGTCGGCCGCCGGAGTGCCGCACTTCACATTGCGCAGCCAGAGCCGGCCGTCCGGAGTTCCGTTCTTCAGGAGCTGCGGATAGAAGACGTGGATGTCGGTGGCTCCCTTGCTGGGCGAGAAGAACACCTTCTGACCGTCCTGCTCGTCCTTGTACGTGGCCTTGAGGTAGCCGCTCACGTCGGTGCGCTTCTCGGACCACATGAAGACACCGACGTGGTCGGGCTTCACCACGTCATCGATGCTGTAGGAGAACCCGGTCTTCTTGTCGTCGCGCTTGATGTTGAATTCGGTCGTGGAGAACTTGATGCCGACCTCGAAGACCGAGTTGGCGAGTTTTGAGTCCCCACCGGCGGTGAAGCCCGATTCCGTCTGAACGATTCTGGTCACCGATCCGCTCACGGTGAAGCCCGTCTCCTTCGGCTGGTCCCTTCCGCAGTTGTCCGTGACCTCGGAGACCACCTTGTTGGAGCCGAGGCTGTTCTTTCTGTGCTGGACGGGAACGAACTCGCAGTTCTCCAGTTTGTCCGAGTCGGCGCGGCAGTCGGCGGCCACGTCGTCGGGGGTGGCGGCGCCCGCGCTGTTCACCAGCGGGACGGCCACCGTGAGCGCGGCGACGGGGGCCAGGGCGAGCGTGATGCGCTTCTTCTTGCTGCGGTGGGTTCCCCTGCGGGACGTGCGTGCCATGGTGCGTCTTCTCCTTGTGGGCAGCGGGCGAGGGAGGCTCAGCAGTCGGCCGTGTCGGAGCCGCGGATGCCGGCCGGCCGCCCGGGCGCGCCTGCGGCACCGTCCAGGACGACGGGTCCCTCGACGACCTCGGGCGCCTCGTAGATCTCCTCCCGCTGAGCGGGAATGACGGTGCTCTGCTCACGGGCGTCGATCTTCACCCGCCAGATGCCGGTCATGCGCTGCATCTTCGGCACGAAGGTCATGTAGAGCACCTTGCCGACCGGGACCTTGTCCTTGTCCGTCAGAGTGGTGCCGGCCGCCTTCACGGTCAGGTCCAGCGTCCCTTGGTGATGCACCCAGGAGGCGTTGAGGGCGCCGAAGATCCCCGCCGCGAAGCCCTGTTGCGTCGAGGTGTACTTGCCCCGGCCCTGAGCGACCTCGATCGCCCCCTGGAGCGAGACCGGCGTCGGTTCGGTGGAGTTCGGCTCGCAGTTCGCGTAGTCGATGCTGGTCTTCTCCTTGGGCCCGTTGAAGAACTCCATGGGCTTGGTCTGGATGAACTCGCACGAGTCGGCCAAGAAGCCGGTGCCGAAGCTGTTCCTCAGGTACTGCCGCTCACCGTTGATGAACCGGGACCTCTCGCACATCCGCATGATCTGTTCCGGCGTCTTCTTCTTCGGCTCCGCCGCCTTGACGGCCGCCTCGGCCGACGGCACCATCGCGATGATCAGGCCGCCCGCGGCGAGCGCCGCTCCAGTCGTACTGAATTTGATCTTTGTGTTCCTCAGGGCCCTGTTGCCCACGTCCTGCTCCGTCCCTGGGCTTTTCTTTGCCTCTGGGGCCAGGATTATTGGGCGGGTGCACAGCTGACCGACAGGGTTAAATGTCCCTACTCGCGGGTCACTTGGAGTGTCCTTTTTCACTTTGCGCCAGCAGAGCCACAGCTGTCACAGGCTCGGGCTTCTGACCTGATGGACCGTCAGATACGATGCCGCCCTCCACCCCGCGAAGGAGGTCCGCATGGGCAAGCTCGACGGACGGGTCGTCATCGTCACCGGCGCCGCGCGCGGCCAGGGCGAGCAGGAGGCCCGCCTGTTCCGGGAGGAGGGGGCCCGGGTGGTGATCACCGACGTCCTCGACGACCAGGGCGAGCGGCTCGCCAAGGAGATCGGCGCCCGGTACGTCCACCTCGACGTGCGCAGCGAGGCCGGCTGGCAGGCCGCCGTCGCCGCCGCCAAAGACGCCTACGGCCACCTCGACGGGCTGGTCAACAACGCCGGCATCCTGCGCTTCCACCACCTCGTCGACACGCCCCTCGACGAGTTCATGGAGGTCGTACGGGTCAACCAGGCCGGCTGCTTCCTCGGCATCCGGACCGCCGCGGCCGAGATGGCCGACGGTGGCACGATCGTCAACACGGCCTCGTACACCGGCGTGACCGGGATGGCGGCCGTGGGCGCCTACGCCGCGACCAAGCACGCCATCGTCGGCCTCACCCGGGTCGCCGCGCTGGAGCTGGCCCGCCGTGGCATCCGGGTCAACGCGATGTGCCCCGGCGCCATCGACACCGCGATGTCCAACCCCGCGCTGCTGGACCCGGGCGCCGATCCCGAGGAGGCCTCCCTGGGCATGGACCGGCTGTACCGCAAGCTCGTTCCGCTGGGCCGGGCCGGGCGGCCGGAGGAGGTGGCGCGGCTGGCGCTGTTCCTGTCCTGCGCGGACTCGTCGTACATCACCGGGCAGCCGTTCGTGATCGACGGGGGGTGGCTGGCGGGGGTCAGCGTGATCTGACGGTACGTCAGCTATTGACGCTCCAAGGGGCCGGTGGAACAGTCGCCGTACGAATCTGACGACCTGTCAGATACTGGATCTGTGGGGACGGTGAACCTCCTTGGAATTCGGGATCTTCGTACAGGGATACGTGGGCAAACGCGCCGAGACCGACCCGCTCGCCGAGCACAGGGCGCTGATGGAGGAGACCGAGTACGTCATCCAGGCGGACCGGTCCGGCTTCAAGTACGCCTGGGCGTCCGAGCACCACTTCCTGGAGGAGTACTCGCACCTCTCCGCCAACGACGTGTTCCTGGGCTACCTGGCACACGCGACCGAGCGGATCCATCTCGGCTCGGGGATCTTCAATCCGCTCGCGCAGGTCAACCATCCGGTGAAGGTCGCCGAGAAGGTGGCGATGCTGGACCATCTGACGGGTAACCGCTTCGAGTTCGGGTCCGGTCGCGGGGCGGGCTCGCACGAGATCCTCGGCTTCCTCCCTGGTGTGACCGACATGAACTACACCAAGGAGATCTGGGAGGAGACCATCGCCGAGTTCCCCAAGATGTGGCTCCAGGACGAGTACGCCGGCTTCCATGGCAAGCACTGGTCGTTGCCGCCGCGGAAGGTACTGCCGAAGCCGTACGGGAAGTCGCATCCGGCGATGTGGTACGCGGCCGGGTCGCCGCCGTCGTATGCGATGGCGGCGAAGAAGGGGCTGGGGGTGCTGGGCTTCAGTGTGCAGAAGGTCTCCGACATGGAGTGGGTGCTGGAGCAGTACAAGACGGCGGTGGTCGATGCCGATCCGATCGGGGACTTCGTCAACGACAACGTGATGGTGACGACGACCGCGATCTGTGCGCCTACGCATGACGAGGCGGTGCGGATCGCGGTGAACGGGGGGCTGCACTATCTGCCCTCTCTGGTGTTCCGGTATCACGACACGTTTCCTCGGCCAGAGGGGTTTCCGGTGTGGCCGGAGACGTTGCCGGAGTACACGGAGGAACTCGTCGAGCTGATGATTCAGGACGAGTTGTTGATCTGCGGGGATCCGGACGAGGTGCTTCGGCAGTGCAAGCGGTGGGAGCAGGCCGGGGCGGATCAGCTGAGTTTCGGGTTGCCGGTGGGGGTGCCGAAGGAGGAGACGTTGCAGACGATTCGGCTGATCGGGGAGCACGTCATTCCGAAGATCGATACGGATCCGGTGCATCGGACAACGCGGTTCCGGAGGGGTGTCTGAGGTTCGTTGGCGGGTGCGGGTTCGTTGTGGCTGGTCGCGCCCACGCGGCGGAGCCGCATATCGATACAGCCCCGCGCCCCTAGGGAGATCGTCTCACCGCACAACAGGAGGTGAACCCCATGCTCGATCACGTCATCAAGGGGGCGACCGTCGTCGACGGGACCGGTGCGCCCGCGTACATCGCCGACGTCGGTATACGGGGCGGTCGTATCGCCGCCGTCGGTGAGATCTCCGAGGAGGCCCGGACCACCGAGGACGCCTCCGGCCTTGTCCTCACCCCCGGATTCGTCGACCCCCATACCCACTACGACGCCCAGCTCTTCTGGGACCCGTACGCCACGCCCTCCCTCAATCACGGTGTCACCACCGTCGCCGCCGGGAACTGTGGGTTCACGCTCGCGCCGTTGCACCCCGACCGGCCCGGCGACGCCGACTACACCCGCCGCATGATGTCCAAGGTCGAGGGCATGTCGCTGGTCGCGCTGGAGGAGGGGGCGCCCTGGAGCTGGCACACGTTCGGGGAGTATCTGGACGCCCTCGAAGGCCGGATCGCCGTCAACGCGGGGTTCATGGTGGGGCACTGTGCGCTGCGGCGGTATGTGATGGGGCCGGACGCGGTGGGCGGGCAGCCCAGTGCGGAGCAACTGGCCGAGATCGTAGGGCTGTTGCATGACGCCATGGACGCCGGTGCCTGGGGCTTCTCCACCACGCAGTCGAGCAGTCACTCCGACGGGGACGGGAAGCCGGTGGCCTCCCGGCATGCGCAGCCGGACGAGTTGCTGGCGCTGTCGCGGGCGGTGGGGCAGCACGAAGGTACGCAGATCGAGGCGATCGTCGCCGGCTGTCTGGATCAGTTCAGCGATGCCGAGATCGATCTGTTCGTGGACATGAGCGCGGCGGCGGGACGGCCCCTGAACTGGAACGTCCTGACGATCGACGCGGCGGTCCCGGAGCGGGTGCCGAGGCAGTTGCTGGCGAGTGAGCAGGCCCGGAAGGCGGGCGGTCGGGTGGTGGCGCTGACGATGCCCATCCTCACGCCCATGAACATGTCGCTGGGGACCTTCTGCGCGCTGAACCTGATCCCCGGGTGGGGGCCGGTGCTCGGGCTGCCCGTGCCGGAGCGGATCGAGCGGTTGCGGGATCCGGCGGTGCAGGCCGAGTTGCTGCGGCACGCCGGTGCCAAGGAGGCGGGGGTCTTCCGGCGGCTGACGAACTTCGGGCGGTATGTCATCGGGGACACATACAGCGCGGCGAACGAAGGGCTGACCGGCCGGGTCGTGGAGGACATCGCGGCCGAGCGGGGGCAGGATCCCTTCGCGTGTCTGGTGGAGATCTGTGCGGCGGACGATCTCCGTACGGTTCTGTGGCCGATGCCGACCGACAACGACCCGGCTTCCTGGGCCATGCGGGCGGAGGCCTGGCAGCACGAGGACGTGCTGCTGGGCGGCTCGGACGCGGGGGCGCACCTGGACCGCATGTGCGGGGCGCCGTACACGACGCGGTTCCTCGGGGACTGTCTGCGCGGGCGGAAGCTGGCCGGTCTGGAGCAGGCCGTGAAGATGCTGACCGGCGATCCGGCGCGGCTGTTCGGGCTGCGTGAGCGCGGGCAGCTGCGGGAGGGCTGGCATGCCGACCTGGTCCTCTTCGACCCGGAACGCATCGACGCCGGCAAGGCAACCCTGGTGCACGACCTGCCGGGTGACAGCCCGCGGCTGGACTCGAAGGCGATCGGGGTACGGGCCGTCTGGGTCAACGGGGTCGAGGCCATCCGGGACGACGTGGTGACCGGCGCGGTGCCGGGGCAGGTGCTGCGGTCGGGGCGGGACACGGCGACGGTGAGCACCCGGTGATGTCCGTGGGGAACGAGGGGCAGCGGTTGTTCGTCGGCGGCTCGTGGGTGGAGCCGGACGGCGGTCACTACCCGGTCGTGGACCCCGCGACCGAGGCGACCGTCGGTTGGGCGCCGGAGGCCTCGCGGGATCAGGTGCACGCGGCCTGTGCCGCGGCCCGCGAGGCCTTCGGTCCGTGGTCGCGTACGGCGCCGGAGGAGCGGGCGGCCGTGCTCGGGAGGGCCGCGGAGATCATCGGCGGGCGCCTTGAGCCGTATGCCGAGTTGGCGCGGGCGGAGACGGGCGCGACGACGGTGACGGCGCGGCGGATGCAGGTCGGGGTGGCCGCGGCCCGGTTCCGGCGGTACGCGCGCGTGGAGCCCGCCGAGTGGGCCATTCCGCCGCAGATCAACGAGGCGGGGCCGATGGGGAAGGCCGGTGTGATGGGTGCGCTGGCCGTGCGGCAGCCGGTCGGGGTCGTCACCTGCGTCACGTCGTACAACAACCCGTGGGCCAACCCGGCCGGGAAGATCGCCCCGGCCCTGGCGATGGGCAACACGGTGGTGGTGAAACCGGCGCCGCAGGACCCGCTGTCCGTGTACCGGATGGCGGAGGCGCTGCGGGAGGCGGGAGCGCCGCCTGGTGTGGTGAACGTGGTCAGCGGTGCGCGCGCCGAGGTCGGCGAGGCGGCCGTCGGCTCCGGTGACGTCGACATGGTGAGCTTCACCGGCTCCACGGCGGTCGGGCAGCGCATCGCCGAGGTGTGCGGGCGGGACATGAAACGCCAGTTGATGGAGCTGGGCGGGAAGGGCGCGGCGGTCGTCCTCGACGACGCGGACCTCGGGTCGGCGGTGGCGGGGATCGGTACGACGTTCTCCTTCTACAGCGGGCAGATCTGCACGGCGCCGACGCGGGTGCTGGCGCAGCGGGGCGTGTACGGCAGGCTCGTGGAGCAACTGGCGGCGTACGCGGGACGGTTGAAGGTCGGGGACCCACGCGAGCCCGACACCGTGGTCGGGCCCGTCATTTCGGCGGCGCACCGGGAGCGGGTGGAGTCGTACGTGGAGGCGGGGCGCAAGGACGGAGCCGTGGTGGTCGCGGGCGGTGAACGGCCGTCGTTCGAGAAGGGTTTCTACGTCGCCCCGACCCTCCTCGCCGACTGCGCCAGCGACATGCGGGTGGCCCGGGAGGAGATCTTCGGGCCCGTGGTCGTCGTCATCCCCTTCGACGAGGAGGACGAAGGGGTCGAGCTGGCCAACGACAGCGACTACGGCCTGATCGACTACGTGTGGTCGGGGGACGTGGCCCGCGCCTTCCGGGTGGCGCGGCAGCTGCGGGCGGGCGGTGTGGGCGTGAACACCGTCGGGCGCAACATGGAGGCCCCGTTCGGCGGCTTCAAGAAGAGCGGGGTCGGCCGGGACGTCGGCTCCTACGCCCTGCACGCCTACAGTGAGGTACAGGCGATCGTCTGGCCGGGGTGACGCAGGTCACATTCGACGGTGTCATACGGGACGGGCTCCCCGGTCGTGTGCCGTGCGCAAGGTGCACACGACCAACGGGGAGAAACACATGAAGGTACGGACCCTTGCCGGGGCAACGGCCGCCCTGGCGCTCGCCGCGTCGGCGAGCGTCGCCGTGGGCGGGACCGCCACGGCCGCCGATTCGGGGGCGCAGGCGCAGTACACGGTCTGGGCGACGGACGTGAACGTCCGTGACAACCCGAACGACGTCGCCGTCTGTGACAACAACCCATCGCCCGCCAACTGCCCCCGCGTCGTCGGGCAGTTGCAGCCGAACCAGCCCTTCGAGGCGGTCTGCCAGAACCAGGGGCAGGTCGTCGGCGGCAACGAGTGGTGGGTGCTCGCCGAGCGCGGCGACATGCTCGGCTGGATCGCGAGCTACTACGTCGACCACGCGGCGAACAAGCTGCCGGACGTGCCCGAATGCGGAATGTGAGAGAGACCGGCGTGCGGCGTGGAAGGCCGGATGCCCGGCCCGTTGTCCAGTGCGGCCGTCGTCTCCGGGGGCACGTCCATCCAGGGGTGCGGGCCGGGGCCTGGTCCCGGACGCTGGTCGAGACGGAGGCCACGTCGCCCTTGATCAACGGTTGAAGATCACAATATGCGGCCGGAGCACGCGCTACGTCAATCGTCGACGCGCCCCAGAAAGACCGGGTTCGTGAACGCCGCCAGCGCTCCCGGCAGCGGCCCCGCCGCCGTCTCGTGCCGCAGCTCCGCCCGGACGTAGGCCGCGTACGAGGGCGTCGTACGCCACTCCACGACCCCCGACCCGGCCACCGGCAGCGGGGCGCTGGTGAACAGCACGCCCTGGTCGGTGACGAACCGGACCGCGCAGCGCGGCGCGCCCGACACCTCCAGGCGGACGGTCACCGGCCTGTCCCCGTCCACCTCCAGCCGCTCGCTGATGCCCGCCTGGACGCCGCGCCCGCCGGACGCCGTGAAGGACAGCACGACCTGCTTCGACTCGGCGACGTACGAGCGGCCGGCCCGGATGCCCTCCTGAACGGCCTCGCGGGTCAGGTCGTCGGCGAGGACGACCGTCTGTGGGTGGCCGACCGGGTCCGGGGCGCGGTGGGCGTCGCTGCTGCCCATCGCCGGGATCCAGTCCCGGCCGCCGCGCACCGCCGCCACCAGCATGCCGTCCCAGTCGGCCAGGGCCACCTCGTCGTCCGGGGTCCACGGGCCGTTCCACACCTCGACCGCGTCCGCCTCGCCGAAGCCGAACTTCCAGTTGCAGCCGATGCAGGTGGCGTGCGGGTGGGCGGGCACGACGAGCCCCCCGGCCTGCCGGATCCGGCGGGCGAACCGGCCGAAACGGTTGTCGCGGGCCCGGTAGCGCCAGTCCACGAAGGTGCCGGGCTCGGTGCCGAGGGCCACCACGTGGCCGTTGCGGGTGGTGACCTCCTCGCCCAGCATGACCAGCAGGTCGTCCCCGGCCGCGTCCGCCCAGTGGGCGTGCGCGGAGTGCGTGTTGTGCTCCGAGCTGTTGATGAAGTCCAGGCCCGCCGCCCGCGCCAGCGCCGCGATCCGAGCCGGGGTGCGGCGGCCGTCGGAGTACCAGGAGTGCAGATGGCAGTCGCCGCGGTACCAGGCGCGGCCCCGGCCCTTGGCACGAGACGGCGGGTATACGGGCTCGGGAGTGTCGCCCGGCTCGCCGTACGTCAGCCTGATCGTGAGCTCGTACGACAGCCCCTGCGGGGCCACCGTGTACGGGCCGAGGGCGATGTGCCAGGTGCCCTCGCGGACGTGACCCGGAATGTAGCCCGGCGTGGCGTCGTCCGCGCGGATGAAGAACTCGGTGCGCGCCCCGCCCGACCAGCCCCGGAAGCCCCGGCCGCCCAGGTCGGTGCCGCGCTCGTCGAAGATGCCGATGTCCAGGGCGTTGCCCGGAGTGCCGGCCGGGACGGCCGGCTTGTCGTAGGTGTAGGCGACCTTGATCTCCCGTACGCCCGAGGGGATCTCGACGGGGACGTACACGAAATCGGGGGAGCCGGGCGGCAGGGTGCCCCGTACCGTCCTGGTCTCGGCGTCCCGGGCGTCGTCGGCGCCGCTTGCGAAGGTCACGCTTCCAACGTAAGCGCGGCGGCGGCTGTCGGTATGGCACGTGCACGATATTCCGGCTGGTCGGTTTCGACATATACGGGTTGGCCCGGTAAAGAAGGGGCATGCGCATCGCCGTCACGATCTTCCTCACCGACGAGACGATCACCCCGACCCGGCTCGCCCGTGAGCTGGAGCAGCGCGGTTTCGCCGGGCTGTACCTGCCCGAGCACACGCACATCCCCGTGGAGCGGACCAGCCCGTACCCGGCGGGCGGCGACCTGCCGCGCGAGTACGGCCGGACCCTGGATCCCTTCGTCGCCCTCGGCCAGGCCGCCGCCGTCACCGAGCGGCTCGGGCTCGGTACCGGCATCACGCTGGTCGCCCAGCATGACCCGATCGACCTCGCCAAGCAGATCGCGACCGTCGACCACCTCTCCGGCGGGCGCCTCACGCTCGGCGTCGGCTTCGGCTGGAACGCCGAGGAGGCCGCCGACCACGCCGTCGACTGGCGGAAGCGGCGTGCGCTGGTCCGGGACCGGATGGCGCTGATGCGGGCGCTGTGGGCGGCCGAACCGACCGCGTACGAGGGGGAGTTCGGCAGCGTGCGGGCCAGCCATGCGCACCCCAAGCCGGTACGCGGGCGGCCGCGCACGCTGGTCGGCGGCGCGGCGGGCCCGAAACTCTTCACCCACATCTGCGAGTACGCCGACGGGTGGCTGCCGATCGGCGGGCGCGGCCTGTCCGAGACCCTGCCGGCGCTGCGCACAGCCTGGTCCGACGCGGGCCGCGACCCGTCCACCCTCCAGGTCGTCCCGTACGCCGTCCGCCCCACCCCCGGCAAGCTCGCCCACTACGCCGAGCTGGGCATCGAGGAGGTGGTGGCGCGATTGCCGCCGGCGGGGGAGACCGAAATTCTGCGGGTGCTGGACGAGTACGGGGCGTTTGTGTCGTAGATCTGCGGACGCGTGGTCGGTACTTCTCGTCTGCCTGGTCTGGGTCGGTGGTCGGCTGCGGGTGTGCTGTGGCTGGTCGCGCCCGCGCGGCGGAGCCGGATATCGATACAGCCCCGCGCCCCTTGGGCGCGCCCCCGGCGTTGATCAGCCCGATCGTATGCTCGAAGGATGACGACTTCCGCGACCTCCGGAACCGGCCCTACCGAGAACTCCATGCGTCGCGCCCTCAAACGCGCCCGGGACGGCGTCGCGCTCGACGTCTCCGAGGCTGCCGTGCTGCTCCAGGCCCGTGGTGAGCAGCTCGACGACCTCGTCGCATCCGCCGGCCGGGTGCGGGACTCGGGGCTCGACGCGGCGGGCCGGTCCGGCGTCATCACCTACTCGAAGAGCGTCTTCATCCCCCTCACCCGGCTGTGCCGGGACAAGTGCCACTACTGCACCTTCGTCACCGTGCCCGGAAAGCTGCGCCGCGCCGGGCACGGAATGTTCATGTCGCCGGACGAGGTGCTCGACATCGCCCGTCGCGGTGCCGCGCTGGGTTGCAAGGAAGCCCTCATCACCCTCGGCGACAAGCCCGAGGAGCGGTGGCCGGAGGCGCGCGAGTGGCTCGACGCGCACGGGTACGACGACACGATCGCGTACGTCCGGGCCATCTCCATCCGCATCCTGGAGGAGACGGGGCTGCTGCCCCACCTGAACCCCGGCGTCATGAGCTGGACCGACTTCCAGCGGCTGAAGCCCGTGGCGCCGTCCATGGGCATGATGCTGGAGACGACGGCCACCCGGCTGTGGTCGGAGCCCGGCGGCCCGCACCACGGCTCGCCGGACAAGGAACCCGCCGTGCGGCTGCGGGTGCTGGAGGACGCCGGGCGCTCGTCGGTGCCCTTCACCTCCGGCCTCCTGATCGGCATCGGCGAGACGTACGAGGAGCGCGCCGAGTCGCTGTTCGCGCTGCGGAAGGTCGCGCGGGCCTACCACGGCATCCAGGAACTCATCATCCAGAACTTCCGCGCCAAACCGGACACCGCGATGCGCGGCATGCCCGACGCGGAACTGGACGAACTGGTCGCGACGGTGGCGGTGGCGCGGCACATCATGGGGCCCGCCGCCTGCCTCCAGGCCCCGCCGAACCTCGTCGACGCCGAGTACGAGCGCCTGATCCGCGCCGGCATCGACGACTGGGGCGGGGTGTCGCCGCTGACGATCGACCACGTCAACCCCGAACGCCCCTGGCCGCAGATCGAGGAACTGACCGAGAAGTCCCGCGCGGCAGGCTTCGAACTGCGCGAACGTCTGTGCGTGTACCCGGAGTTCGTCCGGCGCGGCGAGCCCTGGCTCGACCCGCGGCTGCGCCCGCACGTGGCGGCGCTGGCCGACCCGGAGACCGGCCTGGCCCGCCCGGACGCCGTCGTCGAGGGGCACCCGTGGCAGGAGCCGGAGGAGGCGTTCGCCGCGTCCGGCCGTACGGATCTGCACGCGTCCATCGACACCGAGGGCCGTTCGGCCGACCGCCGCGACGACTTCGACGAGGTGTACGGCGACTGGGGCGCCCTGCGCGAGGCCGCGGCCCCCGGCATGGCACCCGAGCGCATCGACGGGGACGTACGCGAGGCCCTGCGCACGGCGGCCGACGACCCGACGCGGCTGACGGACGAGGAGGCCCTCGCCCTGCTGCACGCGGACGGGCCGGCGCTGGACGCGCTGTGCCGGGTCGCGGACGACGTGCGCAGGTCGGCGGTGGGGGACGACGTGACGTACATCGTCACGCGGAACATCAACTTCACCAACGTCTGCTACACGGGCTGCCGCTTCTGTGCGTTCGCGCAGCGCCGTACGGACGCCGACGCGTACACGCTGTCCCTGGACCAGGTCGCCGACCGCGCCCAGCAGGCCTGGGACGTGGGTGCCGTCGAGGTCTGCATGCAGGGCGGCATCCATCCCGACCTGCCGGGCACGGCGTACTTCGACATCGCGCGGGCGGTCAAGGCCCGCGTCCCCGGTATGCATGTGCACGCCTTCTCGCCGATGGAGGTGGTGAACGGCGCGACGCGGACCGGCCTTTCGATCCGCGAGTGGCTGACGGCCGCGAAGGAAGCGGGCCTCGACACGATCCCCGGCACGGCGGCCGAGATCCTCGACGACGAGGTCCGCTGGATCCTGACCAAGGGCAAGCTGCCGACGGCGACCTGGATCGAGGTCGTGACAACCGCGCACGAGCTGGGCATCCGGTCGAGCTCGACGATGATGTACGGCCACGTCGACCAGCCGCGGCACTGGCTGGGCCACCTGCGCACCCTGGCCGGGATCCAGCAACGGACGGGCGGCTTCACGGAGTTCGTGACGCTGCCGTTCATCCACACCAACGCGCCCGTGTACCTGGCGGGGATCGCCCGCCCCGGCCCCTCGACGCGGGACAACAGGGCCGTGACGGCGATGGCCCGCCTGCTGCTGCACCCCTGGATCCCCAACATCCAGACCAGCTGGGTGAAGCTGGGCACGGAGGGCGCGGCTCAGATGCTGCGCTCCGGCGCCAACGACGTCGGCGGCACGCTGATGGAGGAGACGATCTCGCGGATGGCGGGCTCCTCGTACGGCTCGTACAAGTCGGTGAAGGACCTGATCGCCGTGGCCGAGGCGGCGGGACGTCCGGCGAAGCCGCGGACCACGGTGTACGGCGAGGTGCCGGAGGAGCGGCAGCGGGCGGCGGAGGCCTCCGACGGGCATCTGCCGGAACTGCTTCCCGTACTGGACTGACGGCTGGGAGCGGCTGCTGGCCAAGTGGCAGGCCGCCGTTGCGACACCTCTACGCCCAGTACGATGAACCGACCCCTGGTGGAGGGGTTTCGTAGCGGAGGAGATGCGTTCCCGTGCCTGCCCGAATTCCCTCCTGGGCCTGGGTGACCGGACTGACCGTGGGGGCGATCGCGGCCGTGGCCGTGCTGGCCGTACATGCGGACCAGGGGCCGCACCCGACCGCCACGGCGAACCGGCCGAGCACCCCTGCACACGCGGGCGCCTCTCCCACGCCGACGGCCTCGGCCCCGGCGCGGGTGCCGGACGGCTCCGGCACCGGCCGCCGGATCGTCTACTCCCTCGGCCAGAAGCGGGTCTGGCTGGTCGACGCGAGCGACGTGGCCCGCCGCACGTTCGCCGTGTGGCCGGGCACGGTCACCCCGGACCCCGGCACGTACACGATCGGCAGCCGCACCGAGGCCACGACCGGCACCGACGGCGTACAGGTGGAGCACATCGTCTACTTCGCCTTCCAGGACGGCGTCTCGGTCGCCTTCTCCAACGCCGTGGACGGCTCCGCGCCCCCGCCGCCCGCCGAGGGCACGGAGACGGGCGGCATCCGCATGCGCAAGGCGGACGGGGCGGCGGTGTGGACGTTCGGCACGAAGGGGACGACGGTCGTGGTGGTCAAGTAGCGCCGGTCTGCGTGCCGTACCGGAACGGCAGATGATTGACGACCAGCACGAGCCCGCTGAACAGCACCACCCGCGTCGCCGCGTCCAGCCCGTTCCAGTCCTCCGACTGCCACATCGAGAACCACTCCCCGCCGATCGCGATGAACCCGGCGCCGAACAGCAGCAGAACCATGAGCAGCCCGTACGTCGAGACCTGCCGGGCCTGCGGGTAGTCCCGCCGCGCCCACAGCCAGGTCCCGTAGACCAGCACGAGCGCGGCAACGGACTCCCACACGATGATCGCGACGTAGGCCGCGTCCTGGAGGCCTCTGCTCGTGATCGCCCGCCACATCAGATCCTCGTCCTTGAACGTCGTGTCCATGGCCAGCACATGGCGCACGAACTGCTGGTTGGTCCCGAAGTCCGTGATGTTCCCGAAGGCGACGAGGGCGATGTAGAGGGCGACGCCGGCGGTGAGGAGCGTGGCGGTGAGGGGGAGGGCACGGGCGGAGGTGGTGTTTGTGGTGGCCATGCCGATCATTCTTCCCCGTGCGGCCCGTGGCTCAATGCCAACCACCGCAAACTCCACGGCACTTGGCGGCCGAGGCCGGTCACACTCTCCCGTCGCGGTGCGTCAGTGAGGTGACGAGGCCACCCGCCCCACCCGGGGCGACCGGCCACGACCCAGGGAGCAGGACGGCACGATGCTGAAGAACATCATGTAGGTGACGCTGTACGTCACCGATCAGGACCGCGCGCTGAGGTTCTACACGGAACATGGACCGGTGATCCGGTCGGTCCCGACGCCAAGGACCACCTGCGACGACTGCGACCGCGCATTCCGGGCACCAGAGCCGGCCCGTTGCCGGGACTGTCGCACGGCAGCGGCGTAGATGAACCCGCCGCCTGACTGCTCGTGTTCGGCCACGATTCCGTTGAGGTGGCAGACGAAATGGGAGCTGGTATGGCTGAAACCGGCCAACAACACCCCGCCCCGCCCACATCCCACATACCGATCCACCCCCTGAACCGACCGTCCCCGTTCGATTACAGTGCTGGACGGTCGTACGTATGGACGGTGCCCTGGGGAGGTCTAGGTGGGTGCGACAGCCGGCGCCGTCTGGGGCCGTAGTGAGCAGCAGGACTTCCGTAGCCGGGTGCGCGGGACCTTGCTCGGGGCGGCCGTGGGCGATGCGCTGGGCACGCCGGTGGACGGGCTCGACATCGACGGGATCCGGGAGGCGTACGGCGCCGAGGGCGTCGCCGATCTGTCGCCTGCGTACGGGCGGCGTGGGGCCGTCACCCATCTCACGCAGCTCACCCTGTTCTCCGTGGACGGGCTCGTAAGGGCTCAGGTGCGGCGGGACACCGGGGCCTGGCATCCGCCGACCGATCTGCACCGGGCGTATCTGCGGTGGGCAGCCACCCAGCGGGACTGGGGGCCCGATGAGCGCCGTAAGGATGACGGGTGGCTGGCGAGAGAGGAGTGGCTCTACGCGCGGCGGGATCCGACGCGTGCGCTGCTCATCGGGTTCGGGGACGAGAACATGGGGACGCTGGAGTCGCCCAAGAATCCCGGTGAGGCCGGGCCCGAGGCGGCCGCTCGTTCCGGGCCATTCGGGCTGCTCGTGGGGTGGGAAGCGCAGCTTGTCGTGCAGCTCGCCGTGGAGTGTGCCGCGCAGACGCACGGGCATCCGACCGCTTATCTGTCGGCGGGCGCGTACGCCGCGATCGTGCATGGGCTGGCCTGCGGGGAGAGCCTCGACGGGGCCGTACAGCGGGCGCTGGCCTTGTTGGCCCCGAGGGTCGGTCACCAGCCCGTGTCGGGCGCCCTTCAGCACGCGCTGGGCGCCGTACGGCAGGGCATGCCCACGCCCGCACGGGTCGCCGAGCTCGCCGGGGACGGTACGGCGGAGGGGCTGCTTGCCGCCGCCGTCTACTGCGCCCTCGTCGGTGAGGACGTACGGCACGGGCTGCGGCTCGCCGTCAACCAGGATGGCCCCTCGGCTGCCACGAGCGCGCTCACCGGTGGTCTGCTCGGTGCCCTGCACGGCGAGACGGCCCTCCCGCCGGCCTGGCTGGCCGAGCTGGAGGGCCGTCCCACCATCCTGGAACTCGCCGACGACTTCGCCATGGAGATGACTCAGGGGCCTGCCCTGCACGGGCCGGCGGGGTCCTCTCCCGCCTGGCTCGCCCGCTACCCACGCGGCTGAGCCCGCTATTCCTTCCGTCCCAGCGCCACCGCGTCGTCCACCGGCCCCGCCGGCGACGGCACCGCGGCCGCCGCCGAGTCGTCGTCCGTGTTGATCTTCTCGATGATCGCCATTCGGTCCGGTGTGTCCTCCGGCCTCAGGTAGCCGACGAGGATGTACAGGATCAGCGACACCGCCAGCGGGATCGACACCTGGTACTCGAGCGGCACGCCGCCGTCGAGGCTCCAGTGGATCGGGTAGTTCACCAGCCAGAAGGCCAGCAGACCCATCGACCAGCTGGTCAGTGCCGCCGTGGGGCCGGAGCGGCGGAACGGCCGTAGCAGGCCGAGCATCATCGGGATGGCCATCGGCCCCATCAGACCGGCCACCCACTTGATCACGACCGTGATGATGTCCTTGAAGGTGGGCGAGTTGACCTGGGTCGCCGCCGCCATCGACAGGCCGAGGAAGACGACCGTCGCGATGCGTGCCACCCGCAGGCCCTGGCCCTGGTTCCACGTCCGCGCCCTGGCCCAGATCACCGGCGCGCAGTCCCGGGTGAACACGGCCGCGATGGCGTTGGCGTCCGAGGAGCACATGGCCATGGTGTGCGAGAAGAAGCCGACGATGACCAGGCCCAACAGGCCGTGGGGCAGGAGTTGTTCGGTCATCAGGGCGTAGGAGTCGGAGCCGTCCGCCTTCTGGGACTCGACCAGCAGCGGGGACATCCACATGGGGAAGAACAGGACCAGCGGCCAGACCAGCCACAGGATCGCCGACAGCCGCGCCGAGCGCTCGGCCTCGTACGCGTTGGACGTGGCCATGTAGCGCTGGGCCTGGTTGAGCATGCCGCCGTTGTACTCGAAGAGTTTGATGAAGAGGAAGGCCAGGAGGAAGATCGTGCCGTACGGGCCCACCAACGGCTTCTCGTGGCCCTGGAGTTCCGGGTTGTCCCAGACGCCGAAGAAGCCGCCGTGGTCGTCGAGCCGTACCGCCACGGCGATGAACATCGCGACGCCGGCCAGCAACTGGATGACGAACTGGCCGAGTTCGGTCAGCGCGTCGGCCCACAGGCCGCCGATGGTGCAGTAGATCGCCGTGATGGTGCCGGTGATGAGGATGCCCTGGTTCAGGGAGATCCCGGTGAACACCGACAGCAGCGTGGCGATCGCGGCCCACTTCGCGCCCACGTCCACGATCTTCAGCAGCATGCCGGACCAGGCCAGCGCCTGCTGCGTCTTCAGGTCGTACCGGTTCTTCAAGTACTCCAGCGGGGAGGCGACATGGAGCCGTGAGCGGAGCCGGTTGATGCGGGGCGCGAACAGTTTCGACCCGATGGCGATGCCGAGGGCGATGGGGAAGGACCAGGTGACGAAGGATGTAACGCCGTAGGTGTAGGCGATGCCCGCGTAGCCCGTGAACATCACAGCGCTGTAGCCCGACATGTGGTGCGAGATGCCGGAGAGCCACCAGGGCATCTTGCCGCCGGCTGTGAAGAAGTCGCTGACATTGTCCACGCGCTTGTGCGACCAGACACCGATTGCGACCATCACGGCGAAGTAGCCGATGAGCACGGCCCAGTCGAGACCGTTCATGTGCCCCCTTCCAGAGTCCATCGCCAGGGTCAGGCATGTGAACTCTGGTTTCGGTGGCATGGCCACGGCAAGCGCAGGGAGGGTCAAGAGACGGCAAAAATGTTCTGCGGCCTGACTTGCGTTCAGGTTTATGAACCCCCGGAGTGGCTGGAAAGAGTCCGTGTCAGCGCATCAGTTCGCCTGCGTTGACCAGCAGCGACTGCCCGGTGATCGCCCGCGCCCGGTCCGACGCCAGGAACGCCGCCGCGTCCGCCACTTCGCCGTCCGTCGCCAGCTCCGGCAACGCCATACGGCCCGTCAGCCGCCCCAGCACCTCAGCCTCCGGCACGCCCTCCCGCCGCGCGGCCATCCGGACGTACGTCTGCACCGGCGGCCCCCACATCCAGCCCGGCAGCACGGTGTTGACCCGGATCCGGTACGGCCCCAGCTCCCGCGCCAGCGAGTACATCGCGCTGGTCAGCGCCCCCTTCGACGCCGCGTACGCCGCCTGCCGCAGCTGCGAGGGCGCCGCCACCGCCGACTGCGTGCCGACGAACACCACCGAGCCGCCGCCCGGCTTCAGCCCCGGCAGGCACGCCCGCGTCATTCGCAGCGTCCCCAGCAGGTTCACGTCGATGACCGACCGCCACGCCTCGAAGTCCGCGTCCTCCAGGCCGCCGAAGTGGCCGTCCAGTGCGGCCACATGGATCACCGCGTCGATCCGCCCGAACCGGTCCCGCGCCAGCTCCGCCAGCGCCGCGCACTGCTCCTCGTCGGCGATGTCCGTCGCCCGGTACGCCGTGCGCCCCCCGTCCGGATCGAGGTCGGCGGCCGTCTTCGCCAGGTTCGTCTCCGTACGCGCCCCGAGCACGGCATGCCCGCCGTCCCGTACGACGGCCGCCGCGACCTGGCGGCCGAGGCCCGCCCCGACTCCCGACACGACGACGGTCTTGCCCGCGAGCAGTGACACCGGACCTCCCCGACCTCTGGCGCAATTACCTGACGGAGCGTCAGAGTATGGGGCAGTCACCCAGGAAAGGGAAGGGTATGAGCGAGGACACCCGCAGCGAGCACAGATTGGAATCGAGGCCACTATCGCCGAACTCCTCGCCTTGCGTCAGGCGCCCTTGTCGGCCTTCCGGCAGTCCTGCTTCCACGGTCAACAGACTTACCGTGACCTTGTCTTTTTTCGTTCCCTGCGCAATATTGCATGAGTCATCTGTGTGTCCTTCTCTATGCGGTGCTTTGCGGGATTCCGGTACTGTTTTGCGGGGTCGGATACCCGCCGGTTTGCGTGTGCGTCGGCCAGTGACCGTGAGGCGGTGTCCGGTGCGTTACAATTAGTGCGCAGCGGTCTGCTCGCCTCGATCGCTTCGTGGCACAGGAGAGGAGTGACCGGGATGGCCGGCCAAGGGCAGCACTACTTTTCGGCGGATCCCAGAGTGACCTCGCGGCGCGGCCTGGTAAAGGTCGAGCTTCCCGATGTCGGACTGGACCTCCGTACCGACAGCGGTGTCTTCTCCCACTCCAAGCTCGACGCCGGTACCAAGGTACTTCTGGAACACGCGCCGCCACCCAAGATTCGAGGTGACATTCTGGATATCGGCTGTGGTTACGGACCCATCGCGTTGACATTCGCAGCCCGCCGAAAGCGCCTCCGGGTCTGGGCGGTGGATGTGAACGAGAGGGCCCTCGACTTGGTGCGGGAGAACGCGGAGGCCGCGAATCTCGGCAATGTGCAGGCGTGCCTGCCCGAGGCAGTGCCGGAGGACATACGGTTTGGCGCGATCTATTCCAATCCGCCGATCCGGATCGGCAAGGCGCAACTGCACGCCATGCTCCAGTACTGGCTTTCCCGGCTGCTACCCGGCGCCGCCGCATATCTCGTCGTGCAGAAACACCTCGGTTCGGACTCGTTGGCGAAGTGGTTGACCGCACAGGGCTTTCCGACGGCTCGGCTGACCTCCCAGCGCGGATACCGCGTGCTCGAAGTCCAAAATCACCAGACCTCTTCTAATGGATAAGTGAATGCAGCAGCTCAGGGGCACAGCCCTCAAACGTTTGCACAGGTCCTGGCGGCGGCAGAGCTCCTCGCGCGTGGCCCTGCTTCTTGAGGGTGTGCAGTCCCCTTTCAACGTCGGTGCAATTGTGCGTACCGCCGCCGCGCTGGGCGTCGGACATCTCTATCTCGCCGGTGCCTGCGCCGCACCCTCCAACGCAAAGGCGCAGAAGACGGCCATGGGGACCGACCGGTATCTGCAAGTGCAGACGTTCAGCGAACTCCAGGAGGCAGTGAAGCAGGTGCGGTCCGACGGATACCGGCTAGTCGGGCTTGAACTCGCCGACGAGGCCCTTCCGACACACGAGGTCGACTTCTCCGGCAGCGTCTGCATCGCCGTCGGAAACGAGGACCGCGGACTGTCGGCTGAATGCCTGGAAGCTTGTGACACGGTGGCTTATATTCCGCAGCTCGGCCGGGTCGGCTCGCTCAATGTGGCCACTGCCGTCGCTGTCTGCTGCTACGAGGTACGCCGCCAGGAGTGGACGGCACGGGCCGAAGTCCCGGGGGCTCACCGCAACTCGTCCACGTAACGGTCCGTCCCGGGCACCGTGGGAATGAACGGCGCGACGAACTGCACGCAGCCCAGCCCCGAAGCCGCCACTGCCGTGTCCAAGTCCGCGAAGTGCTCCCGCCAGTGGTCGCGGGGATCGTGCTGGAGGAACCACAGCAGGGTCAGCCGGGTCTCGACCCCCTCGACCTGTTTGACGTAGGTCATCCGGTCCACGGGCAGCGGCGTCGGCACGAAGACGGTCACCATGGCCGCGGGCGAGCCCGCCAGCCGTTTCGGGAGGTGATCGTCGCGCAGCCACGCGAGCAGTTCCCCGCGCCGGTCGGGCGAGCCGGCGTCGATGACCTGGACGACGAGCCCGGCGTAGGGGTGGTCGAGGGCGTGGATGTCACGCGGGCCGTGGTCGCCGTCGCGGTAGACGGTCGCCGCATGGTCCTGGAAGGCCGTGAAGATGTGCGTACGGTCCTGGAAGACACGGTGATCGCGGTTGAGGCGCTTGTTGATGCTGACGGTCCACCGCATGTGGTCGGCGTAGCGGCCGGCGGTCATCCAGTAGACGGATATGTAGCATCCTGCCGTCACCGGCTGCGCGACGGAGGAGATCTGGGGGTAGCGCAGGAGCTGCAGGTCCCGCGTGGCGACCCAGCGCCGTCCTGCGTACATCCACGGCATGGCCATCGCGCCGGCGATGTAATGGTCGTCTTCGTACCAGCGATTGTACTTGCGCTCCCGGCCGGGGTGCGGCTCGACCATGGTGATGAGCGCGTGCCCGAGGTCGGCTCCGTAGGGGCCGACAGCGGCCAGTTCCGCATACCTGTGGCTGCGGGATTCAACTGCGTGCGTCGCGTCGTCTGTCATGGGTCCGGTGTAGCTGACGGAGCGTCAGATTGGGAGAGGGATTCCGTTCGGCTCCGCCCGAAGTTCAGCGATCTTCGTTCGCCCGACCAGCTCGCAACGGACCCGTCAGCGCAACTCCTCCGGGCACGGAGTCCCGCGCGGCAACTGATACGGCGCCGCCAGCCGATACGTCCCGGCTTCCGGCGCCACCAGCACCGTCCACCGGTCGCCCTCCGCATCCTCCGCCGTCTCCATCAGGCAGCCGTTGACGTTGTCGTACGACTTCGGCATGCCCTCGGGCCGCTCCTTCGACGCCGCCGTCTCCTGCGGCGGAGCGAGCTTCTTGCCCTTGGCGTCGACGATGCTCAGCCACGGCGAGTACGGGATGCGGATCAGGACGCGGCCCGCCTTCTTCACGTCCATCGTCATCTCGCCCTGCGCGGCCCGCTGAACCACGGCATGCGGCTCCGCGAGCGGCGTCGGAGCGGTCACCCGGAACAGCTGCCAGTTGGCGTCGCCCCAGATCTGCGTCAGGTACGGCAGCCCGCGCTGCACCAGCGCCCGCTCCCGCTCGCCGCCGTCACCGTCCGGCTTGTCCTTCGGCAGCACCACGAAGTGCACGGCCCAGCGCTCCAGCCACTCGTGATAGTTCGCCGAGTTGAGGGTGTCGTCGTAGAAGAGCGGGTTGCGCTCCATGTCGGCCTGGCGGTTCCAGCCGCGGGCCAGGTTGACGTACGGGGCGAGCGCGGAGGCCTCGCGGTGGGAGCGGGCCGGGACCACCTCGACGCGGCCCTTCTCGGCGCCGACCTCCTGCAACTCGTTGACCAGCGGCGCCAGCTCGCGCGACCAGGACGCCGCCGGGGCCGTGTTCACCACGTCGTCGACCGACTTGTAGCCGATCCACACGGTGAAACCGGCGAACGCCACGACGATCGCGTACCACTTGCGGCTGCGCGGCACCGCGAACGGCAGCGCCGCCGCCAGCACCACCCCGGCGAACAGCATCGCCAGCCGCGTGATGTTGGAACCGATCTGGGAACTGATAAGCCACACCAGGATGACGCTCAGGCCGTACACCGCGGCCGTGATCCGGACTGTCTTCCAGTCGTTCGGGACCAGGACGTAGACGAGGATCGAGAACACCACCGGCAGGATCACCGACGCGAACCGCATCGGCTGCGTCCCGGAGAACGGGAACAGCCAGGCCGACAGCGCCACCACGGCCGACGGGGCGAGACCCAGCGACCAGGCACCCGGCCGCCGCTTCTGCAGGAACAGCGCGACGGCCACCAGGCCCACGAACAGGCCCGCGACCGGCGAGGCCATCGTCGCGAGCGCGGCCAGGGGCGCCGCGCACAGCGCCTTCGCCCAGCGCTTGTACCGCCAGCGGTACGGCCAGCAGAAGACGGCGGCGATCGCACCGAGCGCGAACATCGTGCCCAGGCCGAAGGTCACGCGCCCCGACGCGGCGTTGCACAGGAACGCGTACACGCCCGCGAGCGCCGCCCACAGCGGGTTCCGTACCACGGGGGTCCCCCCGCTCGAGCGAAGCCGAGAGTGGGGGAGGCTGCGGATCAGGATCATCGTCAGCAGGCCCGCCGAGACCGTCCCCGCGATCATCATCGTCGTACGGACACCGAGCACCGACATCAGATACGGCGACACCACGCTGTACGACACCGGGTGCATGCCGCCGTACCAGGCCAGGTTGTACGCCGAGTCCGGGTGCCGGCCGACGAACTCGGCCCACGCGTCCTGCGCCGCGAGGTCGCCGCCGCTGTTCGCGAACGTGAAGAACCAGACGATGTGGAGGGTGCCGGCGACGCCCATGACGGACAGCGCGGGATGGCGGAGCATGCGCTCGCGCAGGGCGAGGAAGGCGGCCCTGGCTCTGGTGACGGGGGGTGCCGGCTCCGGACGACCCTCATGACGACCATCCGGGTGGCCCGGGCGGCGGCCGAGGTCACCGCCCGTGTCCGCGCTGCCCTTGCTGCCTTTGCTCTCGTCCCCGCTGTCTCGTCCGCGCGGCTCGGACAGGCGTATTCGCGGGCCGTTTTCCGGGCCCGGATCGGCGTCGTCGGCGCGTGTCGGCTCCGCAGTGGCCACCTGAAGGCACTCCCCGTGTCCCGTCTTCTGCTGTCCGGCCGCATCCCGTTCGGCCGGTGTTCACAACCGCGTTTCCGCGTCTTGCCCGTTTCGTGACGCTAGCACGCAGGGCGGAAGCCGCCACCCCGGCGGTCACCGTCCGCAGTGCGGTGGTGGTCGCCGGGGTGGCCGATAGCCGGGGGTCAGCCCAGGCGGGTCACCTTGGCCGTCCAGGCCGGGTCGGTGAGGTCCTGCTGGAGGACGACCGGGACCTGGACCGCGCCGCTGGTGCCGCCGTCGCCGACGGTGAGGGTGCCGACGCGGGTGCCGGCCTTCGCGGTGTGCGGTACGTCGTCGGCGGCAAAGGACAGCTTCACCTTCAGGCCGGACCAGCCGGCCGCCTTGACGTCCTCGGTGACGGCGACGGGGGTGCGGCCGCCGAGGCCGTCGTCGACGTATCCGACGACGGTGCCCTTTTTCAGGATCGTCGCCGACTCCAGGGCGTCCTGCGCGGCCCGGATCAGGCGGTCGCTCGCGGACAGGGCGCCCTGCAGGATGGTGTGGTCCGAACCGCCCTCGGGCTGGCGGACCACGGCGCCGATGATGGTGCGCGGCTCGCCGTCGACGTCCTTCTTCGCGGCGAAGACGAGGTTGCCGAGGGCCGAGGTGGTGGTGCCGGTCTTGATGCCGACGACGCCGTTGTAGCCGACCAGCTGGTTCCAGTTGTTGTGCTTGACGTTCTTGTAGTCGACGTAGTTCATCATCGCGGCGATCTCGCGGAAGGCGGGCTGCTTCATCGCCTCCTTGGCGAGCTTCACCTGGTCCACGGCCGTGCTCACCGTGGTGCTGTTCAGGCCCGACGGGTCGGTGTACGTCGTGTTGGTCATGCCGAGGTCCTTGGCGGCGGCGTTCATCTTCGCCACGAACGCCTTCTCCGAGCCGGCGTCCCAGCGGGCCAGCAGGCGGGCCACGTTGTTCGCGGACGCGATGAGGATGCTCTCCAGGGCCTCCCGCTGGGAGATGGAGTCACCGGCGGTCACGTCGACGGTCGACTCCTGCCCGGCGTCGGACTGATCCTGGGCAGCCTGATCGATCTTGATGTTCGGCCCCTTGGCCCCGCTCTTCAGCGGATGATCACGCAAGACCAGATACGCCGTCATCACCTTGGCGACGCTCGCGATCGGCACGGGCTTCTGCTGCCCCGACGAACCGAACGTACCGATGCCCTGCACGTCGAGCGCGGCCTGTCCGGCGGACGGCCACGGGATGTCGGCCTTGCCGCCCTCGAAGGTGTAGCTGTCGGCGGCGGTGAGCTGGAGCGTGGGCGCGGGCAGCGGGCGGAACATCTGCACGACCGCAAAGATGATCACCAGCAGCAAGACGAGCGGCGTCCAGATCTTGACGCGCCGGATCGCCGTCCGCAGGGGGGTCTGAGGGGGCGGCGGGGTGTTCGTCAGCTCCGCCAGCAGGTCCAGCGGCGGCTTCGGCGGCAACGGCTGCTGCGTGGTCCGCTCCGGACCGACCTGCGGCACGGCCGCGGTGGCCGGCACCTTCGGCAACGCGCTGTCGCCATCGACAGCGGGCCGCGGCTTCCGGCTCGCCGGATCCTCCAGCGGCTTCAGCGCCACGAACTTACTGGTCCGCTCGGCGTCTTTCTCACCGGCGCCCTTGCCACCCTGCTCCGCCTCGTCGGGGGAGTCCGCCTCGGCCCTCTTGGCAGCGTCCCCGACCTTGAGCATCGTCGTCGGCTGATCGACGGCGGGCTTGTCCGGCCGCACGGCCTTGAAGACAGCGGTGGGCTGATCGACGGGGCGCTCGGGGGAGTCGGAGTCCTTCTTGCCGGGGTTGGCGCCGGCGTCGCCCTGGGGGTCGGTGTCCTTGCCGACCTTGCCCCTGGGGTCGGCGCCGGTGTCGGTGCCGGACTCGGGCTTGGGGTCTGTGTCCGCGCCGGACCCGCGCCTGGACGCCGGGTCGGCGCCGGGCCTGGCCTCCGGTGCCTCGCTTGCGTTGGGCTGGGCCCTGGACGGCCTGTCCGGCGCGCTGGGCGCAGGCTTGGGGCTCGCGGAGTCGCCGCTGGGCCTGGGCTCGCGGTCCGTCTCCGCGCCGGGCCCAGCCTCGGCCTTGGACGCCGTACCGGTGTTGCCCTCGGGCTCGGAAGCCTCGTCCGTGTCGGAGTCGCTGTCGTCGGCGTTCGCGCCGCTCTCGCGGCCCTCGTCGCCTTCCTCGGCGTCGCCGGCGGCCTCAGGGGCGCCTTGGGACTCCTTGCCGCCGTCCGCCCCGGCTGCGGAGGCCTTCGCGTCGGCGCCGGTCGCCCGCGAGGGCTCGTCGGCGTCCGATCCGGCCTTCACGTCCTCGTCCGAGTCCTCGCGGGCATCCGTGTCGGCGGCGGCGGTACGCACTGCGCGCCCCGTGCCCGCGTTCGCACCCGCGTCGGTGCCGACGCCGGCCGCGTCCGCCCCTGCGCCGCCTGCGGGGGAACCCGCGTCCGCATCGGCGCCGGACACATCCGCGTCGGCGTCCTCGGCCTTGTCCTTCGCGTCCGCAGACGCCACCCACGCCGCCACCGCGTCCCGCAGGCGGCCGTCGCTCGCCGTGGTGCTGGAAGCCTGCCAGCTGCCGGAAGCGGAACCCTTCGCGCCAGGAGAACCGGAACGCTTCGCCTCGCTGGAACCGGAAGCCGAAGCGGAACCCCTCGCGTCGGCATCCCCGGTCTCCGCGCCGGCGTCGGTGTCCCGGGTCCCCGCGCCGGCGTCGGCGTCCTCCGTGCCCGCGTCGGCGTCCGTGTCAGCGCTCCCCGACCGGGCGTTGCCCGAGGCCCCCCGTGCGCGGCTCCGGCCCCTCTCGCCGCTCTCGCGCCTCTCCGCGCCCTCAGCGGCCCCAGAAGCCTCCTTGGTCCTCTCCCCGGCCTTCCCGGCGCTCTCCCCGGCCTCACCGGCCCCGCCGGCCGTCTCGTCGGCCTGCTCGGCCTTCTCGCCGCCCGGAGCCTCAGACGCCCCGCCGGCCGTCTTCCCGGCCTTGTCCGAGTCCGGCGTCTCAGACGTCCCCTCGGCCGTCTTCCGGGACTTTCGGACACCGCGAGTCTCACGCCCGCCGCCGGTCGTCTCACCGGCCTCCGCGCCGTCCCGGGCCTCAGACGCCCCGTCGGCCGTCTCATCCGCCTCCCCGGCGCCCCGTGCCGGATCCGGGGCCGTGAGGACCGTCGTCGCCGAGTCCGGCTTGTCGCGGGACACCGCCAGTCGGGGATCCCGGGGCTCGTTCCTGGCCTCGGGAACCGGACCCGCGCTCCCCGACGTCGGTTGTGCCGACGACTCGCGCTGCTTCGACCTGTCGGGGGACTCGCCCGCCACCGATGCCTCCTCCATGCGCCACACGCCGTGCGTGCGCCTACCGATCCCGAACAGTGAACCGACTGCCCGGCCCCCGCTCCACCGCGCTGTCCGAACCATGTACCAGTGTCCTGTGTGCGCGCCTGACTCAAGCGAGAGACGAGAACGACATACCTACCGGTTCCAACACGAACCGGTCACGCACCCTCGACAGACCAATGTGAGAGGGGTCACCCTGTCGTACATCCACGCGGGGAGGCATGGATGGGCAGGAGCCGCAGAACACTTCCGGAGGAGCTTCTGCTGCTGGCACTGGACCCGGCCACGGGTACCACTGCACAGCCGCAGTCGCTCGACCTCGGTCTGGCCGGAGCACAGCTAGTGGAGCTGGCGCTGGCCGGACGGATAGCCCCAGACGGGGATCGTATCGCCGTGGTGGTACCACGGCCGACAGGAGATCCGACTCTGGACAGCGCGTTGGAGTTGCTGCGAAGGCGTGGCGCTCCGGTACGGGCCGTCCACTGGATCGGCGGGCCCCGGCTGGGGCTGCGCCAGACCTACCTCTCGCATCTCGAACGGTGCGGCATGGTGCATGCCGTGGCCGGCCAGATGTGCGGAGTGTTGCCGACGACGCGCTACCAGGCGACGGACAACGCCATCAGCCGGGAGATCAGGGCCCGGCTGGATTCCGCGATCCGCACCGGCGTACCACCGGACCCGCGGACCGCGGCGCTCGCCGCCCTGGCCCACGCGGTCGGTCTCGGCAAGCATCTGTATCCGGGCAATGAGGGACGGTCCTCACGGTCCCGGCTGCGGGATCTGATCAGGCATGACCCGATGGGCGGTCTCGTCGCGCACGCCGTGATGGACGTCCAGAACGGCGTCGCGGCCCAGCCGCGCCGCAACCCGGCCACGGCCGGCCGGCAGCCCGCCGGAGCCAGGTCCGCGGCGGAACCCGCGCGAGGGGTTCCGATGCAGCCGCGCCGCGGATCCATGGCGCGCGTCGCGGCCCACTGAGCCGCACGCGGTACGGCAGCACCACAGCATCACAGCACCACTGCCCCGAGACCCGGTACGGGAGCCGCAGGACCGCGCGGGGCGGCAGGATTCGTGCGATTCGCACATGCGTGCGATGAAACGGTCCCGCCGCCCCGCGCGGCCGCATGCGTACCGGCCGTAATCCCTCGGTTTCCCAGCGGTAGTACGCACCTTGGTGGCAGTCTGCTCAGAAGCAGATACGCAAAGTTGCAACTACAGGCACGCAGCCGGAGGTGCACGTCCCGTGGCGTCCAATGTCAATCCCACCGTCAGGCGGCGCCGGCTGGGCCAGGAGCTGCGCAGACTGCGCGAGCTCAAGGGCATGACGGCCGAGGAAGTGGCGGAACGACTGCTGGTGTCGCAGTCCAAGATCAGCCGGCTGGAGAACGGCCGGCGCAGCATCAGCCAGCGCGACGTCCGCGATCTGTGCGGGGTCTACGAGGTCGAGGACCAGCGGATCGTCGACTCGCTGATGCAGATGGCCAAGGACTCGCGGCAACAGGGCTGGTGGCACGCCTTCGGTGACATCCCGTACAGCGTCTACATCGGCCTGGAGACGGACGCCGAGTCGCTGCGCGTGTACGAACCCCAGATCATCACTGGCCTGTTGCAGACCCGCTCGTACGCCGAGGCCATCATCCGCGGCGCGCTGCCGGAGACCTCCCAGACCGAGATCGACAAGCGTGTGCAGGTGCGCATGCAGCGGCAGGGACGCATCACCGACGGCGACGGCCCGCTGCGGCTGTGGGTGGTGCTGGACGAGGCCGCGCTGCGCCGGGTCGTCGGCAGCCGCCAGGTGATGCGCGAGCAGTTGGAGTCGCTCGCGGAGATGTCCCAGCTCCCGCACATCACCGTGCAGGTGATGCCGTTCGACGTCGGCGCGCACCCCGGCGTCAACGGCCAGTACTCGATCCTGGAGTTCGCCGACGCCGGCGATTCCAGCGTCGTCTACATCGAGGGCGTGACCAGCGACCTGTACCTGGAGAAGCCGCCCGACGTGCAGAAGTACACGGTGATGTACGAGCACCTGCGCGCCCAGGCGCTGAACGTGGACCAGTCCCGCCAGCTCATCGAGGACGTGGCGAAGGAATACGCCGCCCGCTGAGCCCCCACTGGCTCTGGCTCCGACTGGGCCGCCGGAAGGTACACCCTGATGGGCCGAAGTGGAAGATTCGCCTGGAATATGTCATCCGGTCGAGTGAATCCCGGCTCCGAACGAGGGCCTCAGCGAGTAGCGTCGATCACGCCAACGATCAACGCAGTTGGCGTGAACCGCACCGCGGGCCCTTGCCGGGAACCGTGGCGTGGGGACAGTGACTCAGCAACTCGCCACCGGAGCAAACATGGCAATTCTTCAGGGCGCCACGCAGGCATGGACCAAGTCGTCGTATTCCGGAGGGAACGGCGCATGCGTCGAGGTCAAGTCGCCCTCCGTGGCAGCGCTCGACGTCCGCGACTCCAAGGACCCGGAGGGCCCCACGCTGGCCTTCCCCGCCGAGGCGTGGAACGCCTTCGTGGCCTCCGTCAGGGCGTAAGGGGAGGATCTTCCTGATCCTCGCCCCACCGCACCCCTCACGACAACTGCACACGCACCACCGACAGAGCCCTCTCGACAAGCTCGCCGTCCTTGCCGAGGGGGCTCCCCTCTGCGCCGAGGCGCCCGTCGGTCACCTCACGGCAAGAGTCATTTCACGGGGAACGCCACATCGCACACCGGATCCTCGGCCCCCGCCGCATCCCAGTCGGCGAAGTACACCTCCCGGCACAGGCCGGTCTGCGTCAGCCCCTCCTTCGCCATCCACTCCTGCACCGCCTCGAAGGCGGCCAGGATCTGCGGATGGGCCACCTGGGCCTTGGTGATCCGGGTGTAGGCCAGCCGCCGGGCCGGCTCCACCCGCACCCCGGTCTCCCAGGTCCGCCCCCGCCGCTGCGCCCACGCCCGCGCCGCCGCCTCGTCGGCGACCGGCACGCACGCCTCCGCGGGACCGTCGCTCTCCATCGACACCTCGGCGTGGTAGGCGACGAACGGCGCCCCTGTCATGCCGCCGCACTCCCGGGCCGCCTCCTCCAGCCGCCCCAGCGACGCCCCGATCCACGCCGGCAGCTCGTCCGCCAGCGCGTGCCGCGTCTCGGTGATCAGCACCTGCGCCGGCGTGTCCACCGTCTCGACCTCGAACTTCCCGTACATCTCGGAGCTCCTCCCCGACAGCCGTCCACGGAGGTACTCGCTGAGCGTCCGCTGCCCCGCCACCCGTGCCTCGACCTCCGCCCAGTACGCGGCGAGCCGGCCGGCGGCCTCGGCGCCGTCCGCCTCGACCACCTCCGCGATCCGCGCCAGCGGCATGTCCAGCTGCCGCAGCATCGCCACGAGCCGGGCCCGCTCGACCTGGCCGGCCCGGTAGTAGCGGTAACCGCTGGCCTCGTCGACGTGCGCCGGCGCCAGCAGGCCCAGCCGGTCGTACAGCCGCAGGGCCTTGGCCGACAGCCGGGCCCGCGCGGCGAACGCCCCGATGGTGAGCAGCTCTTCGTCCCGAAGGTCCACCACGGCATCCTCCGTCACCGGGCGGCTCTTCCGCCCGGTGCGAAGGACGTTCAGCCCTGCCCCAGGGGCAAGGTCAACCGGCCAGCTGACCTTCGACGGCCGTGACGACCTCCGCCGCCTCCGGCTCGGTCTGCGGCGCGAACCGGGCGACGACCGTGCCGTCCCGGCCGATCAGGAACTTCTCGAAGTTCCAGCGGATGTCCCCGCTGTGGCCCTCGGCGTCGGCGAAGCCGGTCAGCCGCTCGTACAGCGGGTGCCGGCCCTCCCCGTTCACCTCCACCTTCTCGGTCATCGGGAACGTCACGCCGTACGTCGCCGAGCAGAACTCGGCGATCTCCTCGGCGCTGCCCGGCTCCTGCCCCATGAACTGGTTGCAGGGCACGCCCAGCACGGTGAAGCCCCGCTCCGCGTACCGCTCCTGGAGCCGCTCAAGGCCGGAGTACTGCGGGGTCAGGCCGCACTTGGAGGCCACGTTCACCACGAGCACGACCTTGCCCGCGTACTGCGAGAGGCCGGCGGAACCGCCCTGCAGGGCGTTGATCTCGACGTCGAGGGGAGAGGCACCGGTGTTCTCTGTAGTCGTCATGAGCGGAGCCTAACTCCGGGATGTGGCATGCCGTTCCCGACCTTGCCGCTCCCGTTCCCGTTCCCGGCCCTCACCAGGACCTCCCCGGCCGCCGTCCGCGAGTACAGCACCGAGCGCCCCGCCCGCCGCCGCTCCACCAGCCCCGCGTCCAGCAGCACCCGCAGATGCCGCCCGACCGACCCGAGCCCCTGCCCGGTCACCGCGACCAGCTGACTGGTGCTCATGGGAGAGCCGAGCAGCACCAGCACCCCGGCCCGCGTCGTCGTTCCTCTCGGCCGCCGACCGCGTGCCCCCGCGGGCGGCCCTGGCGGGCATCTCGCTCGCCTTCGCCGCCGGCACGACGGTCCTCGCGCTGCCGGGCCTGCCGGTGTGGGCCGTCTTCGCCGTCGTCCTCGTACCGGGGCTGGCCGCCTCGGTGGGCGGCGGCATCCGGTGGGGACTGCTGAACGAGATCCTCTCCAAGGACGGCTATCTGCTGGGGCGTTCGGTCTTCAACATGATGAGCGGGGTCATGCAGATCGCCGGGTACGCCACCGGCGGCGCCCTGGTGGCCGTGCTGTCGCCGCGCGTCACGCTGCTGGTGTCGGCGGCCCTGTACCTGGCGGCGGCCCTCGGCGTCCGCGCCGGCCTGACCCGCCGCCCGCCGCGCACCTCGGGACGCCCGTCGGTCTCGGCCACCTGGCGCACCAACGCCCTGCTGTGGTCGTCCCGGCCACGCCGCCTGGTCTATCTGGCCCTGTGGATCCCGAACGGCCTGGTGGTCGGCTGCGAGTCCCTCTACGTGTCGTACGCCCCCTCGGCCGCGGGCACCCTATTTGCCTGCGCCGCGCTGGGCATGCTGGCCGGGGACGTGGCGGTCGGCCGTCTGATCCCGCCCCGGCTGCGCCCCCGCCTCGGCACGCCGCTGCTGCTGCTCCTGGCCGCCCCGTACGTGCCGTTCTTCCTGCACCCTGCGCTGCCCGTGACGGCCGCCGCCGTCGCCCTCGCCTCCGTCGGCTTCGGAGCCAGCCTGGCCCAGCAGGAACGCCTCGTGGCCCTGACCCCGCCCGACCTCGCGGGCCACGCCCTGGGCCTGCACTCCGCCGGCATGCTCACGATGCAGGGCGTCGCCGCCTTCCTGGCCGGCACGGCGGCCCAACTGACCTCTCCGGCAACGGCGATGACGGCGATAGCGACGGCCTCCCTCGCGGTGACGCTGGCGCTGGCGGCGGCGAGGGCGAGGTCGGGGAGAGCCGGTTGGCCGTAGCACCTCAGACGCGGTGACCGCCCGCTCCTCACTCCTCATCCTCCGGAGCCTCCCCCTCCAGCAGCCGTTCCCCGATGTCGTCCGCCCACTCCTGCGCCCACCGGCGCAGCGCGGCGATCTCCGGGGTGTCGAGGCCGTCCCGGGCGAACTCCCGGTCGTCCACCCAGTCGGTGGCGGTCAGGCGGGACTGGAGGTCGGCGAGGTCGAAGGCGTCGACGGCGTGGCGGCGGCCGAGTTCTTCGAGCTCGGGGTGGCTGCGCAGCCGTGCGGCGGCGTGTACGTCGATCAGGTCGGGGGCAAGGCCACGATCGACCAGGGCGCGGACCCGGGTGCCGATGAGGTCCTCCAGGGAGAGCGTGCGCCCGAGGCCGGTGCGCACCGGCGGGCGCCAGAGCAATTCCTTGACGATGTCGACCTTGCACTTCTCGCCGGACTCCGGCTCGGTGACGACGAGCCGGGCGGACAGCGGATCCGGCTCCGACGTGCGCACGAGCCAGCCCCGCCGGGCCAGTCCGGCGCTCACCGCGGCGGCGATGTCCGCCATCGTCGCGGGATGCTCGACGGCCATGGTCACGCTCCGGCTCGTCCGCTCCACCAGCCCGTGCGCCCGGACCGCGTCGGCACCGGCCACCAGCAACGGGTACGCCGCGCCCGCCGCGAGGAGATCGTCCAGCAGGCGCTGATGCAGCTCGGGGGTTTTCACGCAGCGGCCAGAAGGGGTGCGGGGGGTGGTGCCATGGATCGATTATCGCCCTGATCAACAGCCCGGGCGACTTCGAGCACCGCCCCGCACCCTCCCGTGTGACCTGCGCGCCCTACGGCTTGCGGCCCACTCCACCGTACGCGTCCACGGGCACGGCGGGCCGGGCCGTCTCGCCGAGTTCCGGGCGCCAGTCGGTCACCCGGACGATGCCGGGCTCGACCAGGTCCAGGCCGTCGAAGAGGCCGGCGATCTCCTCGGCCTTGCGGACGTAGTACGGCACGGCCCCGCTCTTGTTGTAGGCCTCCGACGCGGCGATCATGCCCTCGCTGGTGGCGGTGCCGTCGCTGACCACCAGGTGGCTTCCCGAGGGGAGGCCAGCCATGTAGCGGCGGATCAGGTCACGGGCCTGCTCGTACTCGGCGACATGGCCGAGCGTGTTGAGGATCATCAGGGAGACCGGCCGGGAGAAGTCGAGCGTGCCGGCGGCGGCCGACAGCACGGACTCGGGGTCGTACAGGTCGGCGTCCAGGTACGCGGTCCTCCCCTCGCGCGTGCTGGTGAGCAGGGCGCTGGCGTGGGCCAGCACGATGGGGTCGTTGTCGACGTACACGATCCGCGCGTCCGGTGCCACGCGCTGGGCCACCTCGTGCGTGTTGTCGGCGGTCGGCAGCCCCGTGCCGACGTCCAGGAACTGCCGGATGCCCTGCTCCCCGGCCACGTAGCGCACGGCCCGACCGAGGAAGTGACGGCTCGTCACCGCGACGCCGACGAGTCCGGGGAAGATCTCCTTGATCTGGTCACCGATCTCCCGGTCGACCTCGTAGTTGTCCTTGCCGCCGACGAAGTAGTTCCAGAAGCGGGCCGAGTGCGGCTTGGACGTGTCGATCCCGTCACGTATGTCCGCACGCGCGGGGGCGTCGGGGGTGGATTCGGACACGACAGAGCCTCCTGCAGATCGGTGTTCGGTGACGGATGCCCGCCTCGCGCCGAGCGTGAGGTTTTGGCCAACTTTCGGGATCGGGTGGCGATTTCGGGCCAGTCGGTCAGACGGCCCGGATCCGGCGGGCAGCGGCAGCTCCACGCTCAGCCGTCGCCGGGGCCGGTGCGGCGGGCGGGAGAGCGCCGGTCGCGTCGGTGACATCGGGGCCACGCGGCGAAGCGGCCCGGCCCCGTTGCGTACGGGGCCGGGCCGCGATGTGTGCGGTGTGTGGGTCAGGTGCGGTGCGGTGCGGTGCGGTGCGGTTCGGTTCGTACGTCACGTGCCGTGCGGTACGAACCGGAACCGTCGTCCCCCCTCGCCGCCCCCACCGGACCGGCGCTCGAACGCCAGCCAGGCCGCCCGGCCCAGCGCCCACAGCAGCAGTCCGCCCATCAGCGGCGCCCCGAACATGATCGTCAGGCCTGCTCCGATGTTGGCGCCGATCACGCCCGCGGTAAGGATCCGCCAGCCCACCCCGGCGATCACCCCGGCCACCACCAGCGGACCCAGCACTCCCCACCAGCGCCGGTCCAGGGTCCCTCGCCGCGAGGCCCGTACGAGCAGTGCCGCCCCGGCCCCCGCCGCCAGCAGCCCGGCCGCGCCGATCAGGGCGGCCACGCCGTCCGGGACGGCCCACGGCTCGAAGGCGTAGTCGAGTTCGGAGGCCGCGAACCCCTCGGCATTCTGCTGGCCCATAAGCCCCCAGGCGGCGACCGGCACACCGGCCACGAGCCCGGCTCCGGCAAGCAGGACCGTTCCCTGATACCTCATGCCTCCACGGTGCCTCGCCGCTCCGGAGGGAACATGAGTACGCGTACTCAACCACGACGCCCAGGGCCGAGCCCTGGCGCCCGGTGAAGGTGCGGCGCCCGGCGGAAGGCCGGGGCGAACACGCGGGACGAGGTGAGACGACGGCGGGACCGGGCGCACACTGGAAGAAGTAGGGCTGTGCGTCATGAGCGGACCGTGGAGGTGGGCCATGAGCACCCTCGAAGAGCATGTGGACGTCGCAGTGTCGATCGACGAGGCCTGGGAGAGCCTGCACCGGGTGGAGAACTATCCGAGATTCGTGGACGGAGTGCGTGAGGCACGGGCCGAGGCGGGTGGCCGGGCGCATCTGGCCATCGAGGCCGGTGGGCGGGCCCGCGCGTGCGACGCGGAGCTGTCCGACCGTGGCGGCGAGCGCGTGATGGAGTGGCGCACCACCGGTGGCCCCGAGCTGTCGGGCTCCTTCTCGCTGCAGCCGATCGACCAGAACAGCACCCGTGTCCAGGCACGGCTGGAGTACGACCCCGACACCGTCCGGTCGACCTTCGGCGGCCCCAAGGGCTTCGCCCAGGCGAACGCGATCGAACGAGTCGTCCGCAGCGATCTGAACCAATTCAAGGAGTACGTGGAACGCGAGCGGTGACAGCGGGCGTCCCCAGCCGCGGTAACTGCGCAACTTCCGGTAGATCGTCGCGTGGCCGATGCCCAGGGCCTGAGCCGCACGGGCCTTGTTTGCCGCCGTGGCGGTGCAGGGCCTCCGGGATGGCGGTGCGCTCGGCGTGCATGGGGCTCAGCGGCGCGGTGACGGGCCCTCGCGTACGGGGTCCGGCAGTTCGGTACGTCGTGCGGGGCCCGTCGCCCTGCGGTGCTCCGCCAACGAGCGGAGGACGTACGCGAGTTCGGTGACGTTGCCGGGCCAGGGGTACCGCCGCGCGCAGCGCGTCCAGCGTCCAGGTGAGCGGCGGGTGTCCGGGGGCGGGCATGGGCAGCAACTCCTCGATGTCCTCGGGCCGTTCACGCAGCGCGGGCAGGGTGACCGAGCGTGCGGCCAGGATGTCCAGGAGCCGCTGGAGGCATGGGTCCGGGGGTGTCCCCGGGGTGTAGGTGACCAGGGAGAGGTACGTCCGGGCGGGCGTCCAGCAGGGCGTTGAGCGCGGCGACGTCGCACTGGGCCGGCCGCTCGGCGTGCCGCAGCACGAGCGGGCGGTTCCCGGTCAGCCCGCCGAGCGCGTCGCCCACCTCGCCCTCGGCCGCGTCCACGACCAGGTGTCCGCCGAGCAGCTCCCGCGCCAGACATGTCTTGCCGGTGCCGCGCTCCCCGACGACCAGCACGGGCCCGGGAAACGCGGCCAGTTCCACGGCCCGCTCGACCGCATGCCGCCAGGCCACGGAACGCCCGGCGAACGCGACCGGCCCCCGGCTCGCGGGGGAGGGGACGTACGGCCCGCCGACTGCGCGGACGCCCGAGCCGTCGGCTGCGCGGGCCGCCCGGTCCACCGGTTCCAGGTCCGCGCGCACCGGGACCCGAGCCAGCCAGGACACCCGACCCCGAAACCGCACCCGCCGCGACCCACGGAGCCCCGGCACCGAACTCCGACACTCTCGCGGAACACCCGGCGCCGGGCGGAAGCGGGAGCGCACATCCACCTGCACCGGCTGCACCCGGCCCGCCCCCGTGACCCCATGGCGCGATTGAGACACGCGTGATTGACCCTGTCCCGTCCGCTCGCGATCCTGAGGCGGACGGCTGAATGCCAGTAATGATCTGTTCGCTCCCTGAACCCCCACACAGGAAGGCAGGAACAGACATGCACGAGATCCAGGAGACGCATGACCAGCCGGTGGCCGCGGTCAGCGGTGAGACGGGCTGGCAGTCACCCGAGTACGAGGTCGTGGAGACCGCGCTCGAAGTGACGGCGTACGCGCTGGCCACCCGGTAACCCCCCGCCGTGCTGCTGCAGGTGCTCGGCACCGCGGCGGGCGGCGGACTGCCCCAGTGGAACTGCGCGTGTCCCGGCTGCACCGGGGCACGCGCACATCCGGAGCGCCGTCGCCGCCACGCGTCCCTCGCCGTACGGGCGGACGCCGGCCGCTGGTACATCGTCAACGCCACCCCCGACATCGGAGACCAGATCGAGGACACCCCCGCGCTGCACCCGGCCCCGGCCCCCGGCAGACCCCGGTCGCGGGCATCGTCCTGACCGACGCCGAACTCGACCACACCCTCGGCGTGGCACGGCTGCGCGAGGCGGACGCCGTGGAGCTGGTCGCCACCGCCCCCGTCCGCGACGCGCTGCTCACCGGCCCGCGCCTCGGCCCCCTACTCGGGCCGTACACGGCGCTGGTCTGGCGAGAGCTGGACACGGCCTGGCTGCCGCTCGGCCCGGAACTGGACGTCAGCGCCGTGCCCGTCGCCGCCAAACGCCCCCGGTACGCGGCCGGAACGGGCGACGACGACCCGCGCTGGGTGGTCGCCCTCGTCCTGCGCGAACCGGCGACCGGGAAGTCCCTCCTGTACGCCCCCGCCCTCGCCGCCTGGCCGGACGCCTTTCACGAGGCCGCGGTGGCCGCCGACTGCGTCATCGTCGACGGCACGTTCTGGGACGAGGACGAGCCGGTGCGCACCGGGATCTCCACCAGGACCGCGAGCGGTATGGGACACCTGCCCGTCGACGGTCCCACCGGCACCGCCCGCCGCCTGGCCGGGCTGCGCGCCCGCTGCCTCTACACGCACCTCAACAACACCAATCCCCTGACCGACCCGGACGACGACCGGCACAAACAGCTGGCCGACCGGGGCCTCGAGGTCGCCGCCGACGGAATGGTCATCGAGCTGTGACGACAACACCCGTACGGGACACGGACACCCGGCAGAACGCCTGGAGCCCGCAGGAGTTCGAGGAGCGGCTGCGTGAGGTCGCCACCAGCCGCTACCACGACCGGCATCCCTTCAACGTCCGCATGCACGAAGGCACTCTCACCCCGGCCGAGTTGCGCCGCTGGATCACCAACCGCTTCCACTACCAGCGGCACATCCCGGTCAAGGACGCCCTGATCCTCGCCAAGTTCGAGGAGCCCGCACTGCGCCGGATGTGGCTGCGCAGGATCGTCGACCACGACGGTGTGCGGGAGGGGGAGGGCGGCATCGAGCGCTGGCTGCGGCTCGGCGAGGCCGCCGGGCTCGACCGGGACCTGCTGTGGTCGGCCGCGGACGTACTGCCCGGGGTGCGGCTCGCGGTCGACGGGTACGTCAACTACTGCCGGCTGAAGTCCCCGCTGGAGGCCGTCGCCGCCTCTCTCACCGAACTGTCCGCGCCCGGCATCATGCGCACGCGCATCGCCGCCTTCGAGTACCACTACCCGTGGATCGAGGCCGAGGGGCTGGCCTACTTCCGCACCCGCGTCGGGCAGGGCAGCCGGGACAGCGCCGAAGCGCTCGACCTGGTCCTGCGCTGGGCGCGCAGCCGCGAGGACCAGGAACGGGCCGTCGCCGCGCTCACCTTCAAGTGCGACGTGCTGTGGTCGCTGCTCGATGCGGTGGACGGGGCCGGTGAGCGCCCGGCTGGTGAGGGTCCGGCGGGGGAGCGCCCGGCCGGTGAGCATCCGGCGGGGGAGCGCTCGACGGGGGCGTGCCCATGAAACCGGCGCCTACGAAGCAGGGACCCGGCGGACCGGATGCCATGACTGACGGCGCGGGCGCTGTGCCGGATGGCGGGGACGCCGTGCCGGGCGGGCGTGCTGTGCGGGGCGGCGGGGACAGTGGGCCCGATGGACAGCGTGGCGTGCCGGGCGGCAAGCATGTCGTGCCGGACGCCGGGGACTGGAGCCCGGTGCTGAGCCGGTCTGTCATGCTTCGGTACGACTGGGTGCGCGGCACCGACCTGCTGGTCATGCCGGAACGTGTGGTCGTGCTGCACGGCAGCGCGAGCGCCGTCCTGCGGCTGTGTGACGGCGAACGCACCGTCGGGGCGATCGTCGCCGAGCTGGCCGAGCGTTTCCCGGGCGCGCCCGTCGCCACCGAGGTCCCGCAGTTCCTGGGCCGACTGCGCGACGAGGGCTGGCTGCGATGACCGACGCCCCCGCCGCCCCTCCCTGGGCGCTGCTCGCGGAACTCACCCACGGCTGCCCGCTGCACTGCGCCTACTGCTCCAACCCGCTGGAATTGACCCGCAGATCCGCCGAACTCCGCACCGACGAGTGGGCCGACGTGATGCGCCAGGCCGGCGAGCTGGGCGTCGTACAGACGCACCTCTCCGGCGGCGAACCGCTGCTGCGGCGCGACCTGCCCGAGATCGTCGGCGCGGCGGACGCGGCGGGCATCCACACCCAGCTGGTCACCAGCGGCGTCGGCCTGACCCGGGAGCGGCTGGCCGCCCTCACCGGGCGCGGACTGCGCAGCGTCCAGCTGTCGGTGCAGCACGCCGAGGCGGGCGCCTCCGACCGGATCGCCGGGCACCGTTCCTTCGCCGCCAAGCGGGGGGCCGCGGCCCTGGTCCGGGAGGCGGACCTGCCGCTGGGCGTGAATGTCGTCCTGCACCGGGACAATCTGGACGCGCTCGACGCCCTCATCGACCTGGCGCTGGACTGGGGCGCCGAGCGGATCGAGCTGGCCAACACCCAGTTCTACGGCTGGGCCCTGCTCAACCGGGACCGCCTGCTGCCCGCCCGCGAGCAGATCGAGCGGGCGCGGGCCGTCGTGGCGGCCCGGCGGGAAGGGCTGGCCGGGCGTCTGGACGTGGTGTGGGTCGTACCGGACTACGTCGAGGGGACCGCCAAGCCCTGCATGGGCGGCTGGGGCGCGGTCTCGCTGACCGTGGCCCCCGACGGCACGGTGCTGCCCTGCCCGGCCGCCGCCACGCTGCCGGGACTCGACGCCCCGAACGTCAGGGACCGAACCCTGGAGTGGGCCTGGCACCACTCACCCGCGTTCAACCGCTACCGCGGCACCGGCTGGATGTCCGACCCCTGCCGCTCCTGCCCCCAGCGGGACGCCGACCTCGGCGGCTGCCGCTGCCAGGCGTACGCCCTCACCGGCGACGCCTCCCGTACCGATCCGGTGTGCCGGCTGGCCCCCGACCACGGCCTGGTACGGACGCTCGTGGAAACCCCCGGCCCCGGCCACCCGGCGACACCCCGTTCCTTTTCCGCCACGGGGCCACCAGCGCGTGTGACCTGTTCCGAACCTGTTCCGAGAACCTTCCAACCGTTCCTAATCAGTGAACAGGAGTGAGTGTTGTACCCATACCTGGTCACTGCGGATATCCCGAACGGTTTTGGATGTCCTGGTCGCCCGCGTACTCGCCGCGTCCGGTGGCACGCATCCTGTGCGTGGTCCGGGAAGGCGGGGGCGGGGTCCCTCACGCCCGACAGCGCCCGGTCTGGCCTGGACGGTCCGATGCCCCTGCCCATCGCTCCGGTGAGCAGGGGGCGGTGCCGTCCGTCGCCGGATCGGGTGTCCTTGGGCGCGTCGCCCGATCGCCACGGCAGCCGCGTCGTGACGGGTGGTTGTGCGGTTCTTCGAGGCGAGGGGCTTCTGCCAGTGCTGGGTGCCCCACTGGGAGGTGTAGGCCGGGTCCACGGCGATGATCGCGATGCCGGTGGCGTCGGCCATGGAGGTGAGACGGGCGCGGAGCCTGCCGGTGGGCATGCCGGAGATGAGCTGTCTGAATCGCTTGCGTCGGCCGTGCTTCTCGCGGGTCTTCTCCGCGGTGAAGTCGAGGTCTTCGACCGCGATGGCCTTCACACCGCAGGTCTTGGCCCAGTTCAGCAGACGGGACAGGGCGTGCCGCACCTGGGCGTCGCGGTGGTCGGCACTGCCCGACAGGTCGTAGGAGAAGCGGCGTGGGTTGCCGATCGGGTTGCCGTGGGTGTCGAGGCGCCAGGCGGCGAGATGGTCGGCGTTGATGTCCACGCTGATCACACCGTCGGCGAGGGCGGCGTCGAGCGGGATGGTCTTCGGCGTCGGGATCTGCCAGGAGGCGGTCAGGTACCAGCGCCCGCGCTGCACGTCGTGGTGGATACGGTAAGCCACAGCCCGGTTGGCCTCCACGCGGTCGGCCCACTCCTGGCCACGGTGCCAGAACCGTACCTTCGCTGCGAGCACGTACCGGCCGTTCCTGTTGGCCAGGTCGGCGAGCGGGGCGGGCAGCCTGATCGAGACTTCGCCCTCGGGGCTGACACGGATCGTCTCGTTGCCGAATCTCTTGCCCGACTCGCCGTCAGCGGCGAGGAACCAGCGCTCCGCTTCCCACCGCTGCCGCCACTCGGCCTCGCTGATCCGCGCATCCTCAAGATGGTGGCGGGTGCCCAGCAGAGACGCAGCACCTTCTCGTCCTGCGGGGTGAGGTGCTTGAGCCTGTCGCGGATCGCCACACCGGTGGGGCCGGGCACCACGAACGGTGGCGTCACCTCCCGCAGCCCACCCACCCCGATCAACCTCCCTCCCATGGCCGAAGAATCCCCGTCACCACCCAACGACCACCACCGGGAAAGGTCACCCATTCGGTACAAGAACTCCCGTTCCCCGGCGTCATGCGGAGGCAGCCGGATACTCACTCACCCACGCCAGAACGCACTCATGCGCCGTCATGAGGCAGCACCTCACAACCCCCACCTGGAGGACAGATGCGACTGACCGGCAAGCGAAGCACACGATCACGTAGAACTCGCAGCACACGGGCGACGGGCACGGCGGCCCTGTCCCTCGCCGGGCTCCTGCTCCTCACCGGACTCGGACCCGCACAGGCTGACACCGCCGCGCCCGACGGCGTCCCGACCTCCGTCACCACCCTCACCACCGGGCTTACCGTCCCCTGGGGCGTCGCCTGGCTGCCCGACGGCTCCCATGCCCTGGTCACCGAGCGCGACGACTTCCGGGTCTGGAAGGTCGCCCCCGACGGCGCCAAGACTCAGGTCGGCACCGTCCCCGAGAGCCAGACCACCGACGGCGAGGGCGGCCTGCTGGGCGTCGCCGTCGACCCGGACTGGGCCACCAACCACCACGTCTACTTCATGCACACCGCCGCCGAGGGCAACCGCATCGCCCGCATGACGTACGACGGCACCTCGCTCGGCGGCTACAAGGTGATCCTGCGGGGCATCGCCAAAGCCCGGTACCACAACGGCGGACGGCTCGCCTTCGGCCCGGACGGCTATCTGTACGCCACCACCGGCGACGCCCAGAACACCGCCCTCTCCCAGGACCGCAACTCCCTCAACGGCAAGATCCTGCGCCTGACCACGTCCGGGGCGCCGGCCCCCGGCAACCCCTTCGGCAACCACGTCTACAGCCTCGGCCACCGCAACCCGCAGGGGCTCGCCTTCGACCGCAACGGGCGGCTGTGGTCGGCCGAGTTCGGCAACACCCGGTTCGATGAACTGAACCTGATCAAGTCCGGCGCCAACTACGGCTGGCCCACCTGCGAGGGCAGCTGCTCGGTCGCCGGGATGACCAACCCGAAGAAGACCTGGGCCACCTCCGAGGCCTCGCCCAGCGGCATCGCCATCGCCGACAACGTCGTCTACATCGCCGCCCAGCGCGGCCAGCGCCTGTGGCGCGTCCCCATCGAGGGCGACACGGAGAACGTCGGCGCGGCGACGGCGCACTACGTCGGCACGTACGGCCGCCTCCGTACGGTGGTCAAGGTCCCCGGCCGCGAGGACCAGCTGTGGCTGACGACCACCAACGCCGACACCCCGGGAGGCCGGCCGGACGGCGCGGACCGCGTGCTGAGGGTGACCCTCGGTTAGCCGCAGCCCCGAACGGCGCGGCGCGCACGGGCGCTGTGCACGTCGAGGACGGCCTGGAACTGCTCGCGCGCCGCGCCGAGCCGTCCTGCGGCCAGGCAGGCGTGGCCCAGGCGGCTGCGGATTGTCCATCTCCAGCCAGTCGGAGCCGGGTGCGCAGCAGCCGTTGCAGCGCCTGCTCCGGCGACTGCCGCCGCTGGGTGCTGTGCGCGCGCAGGTCCACGAACAGGCAGTCGCGTCGTGCAGCAATCCGGACTGCTGGAGTCCGGGTAGCGGGCACGAGGCCGCCGGCCCCGGACCTCGCGGGAGGCGTCCCGCGCTGTTCCCGGCGGTGGCGTGCGCCCATCGCCGAGGTGTCGGGCTTCCGCGGGTGTGACCTGGGGAGTCGCGAACTCCGCACGCCTGCACCACGTCGCGGCACGCGACCTCTCGGCCACCGGCGCGGTGTGCTCAACTCGAGGGTGGCCTGGCATCGGTGGCCTGCCGTGTGCCCGAGTGGGTGACCGGTGCCAGGGCGGCCACGGTGACCGCCACGACGACCAGCAGGCCGAGGGCAGCCGGCAGGCCGACGAGCGTGGCCAGGCCGCCGATGACGGGGGAGACCAGCAGCCAGCCGAGATTCCCGGCGAAGCCGACCTGGCCCATCGCCACAGGCGCATTGGGCAGCGCACCCGCGGCCGTGAACGCGCCGGGAAAGACGGCGCTCATTCCCGCTCCGGCGACGACGAGCGCGGCCAGCGTGGTACCGGGGCGTCCGAGCAGCAGGGCCGCGGTCAGTGCGGCCGCGCAGCACAGGCTGCCTGCCCGGATCAGACGGACCCAGCCGATGCGGTCGACCAGCCGGTCGTTGAACAGCCGGGCGAGGACCGAACCGGCCGAGAAGGCCGCGTAACCGGCCGCGGCCGTCGCGGTGTCCGCCCCCACGTGCTTCAGGTACACGCCGCTCCAGGATGCCGGGGCATCCTCCACCAGCGCTGCCAGGAAGACCATCAGCGCAAGCAGGACGAACACCGGCCCGTCGGCCCTGTGCCCGGCGGCATCTCCTTCGCCCGCGTCGGCCGAGTGCCCGCCCTCCCGTGCGGGGTCGCTCCCCGGTGCCTGCTCCGCGAGTTCCCCGTCCGGCCCGAGTCCACAGGCTGCCACCGCCGACACGACGCCGAGGACGGCGGCCACGACCACGAACTGGGCCGTGAGCGCCATACCGAGGGCCGCGGTGGCCACCCCGGCCAACCCGCCGGCGACGGCGCCGACGCTCCGCATCGCGTGCATCGAGTTGAGCACCGCCCGTCCGTACCGGCGCTGCACGACGACCGCTCGCGCGTTCATGGCCACGGACGTGCATCCGTCGGCCGCTCCCAGCAGCACCAGCAGGCAGGCCAGTGTCCACCCCGAGTGCGCCGTCGGGACGAGGGCCAGCGGCACGCTCAGTATCACCGGCGCCACCGCACTCACCGTACGGCTGCCGAGGCGCCGCACCAGCAGCCCGCCCGCCTGGCTGCCGGCCAGCGCACCGATTCCCGGGCCGGCCAGTACCAGGCCCAGAAGTCCGGCGGACAGCTGAAGTTCGCTCTGCACGGCGGGAACGCGGGCGGCCCAGGAGCCGAAGACCGCACCATGGACGAAGAAGATCGCCGTCACTGCCACTCGCGCCCGGCGGCCGGCCTGAACCCCATAATCCACTCAGGTTCCTCCACTTGAGTCCCCCCCACTTCAATTCCCCCCCCACACACACAAAGGACGAAAGCCATGAACGGCGTGCGCAGGCGCACAGTGATCACGGCGCTCGGCGGTACGGCCGCCGTGGCCGCCACCGGCACCGCACGCGCCGCGGCAAGCCCAGAGGGCCTCTGGTCTCGCCCGCGCCTGCCAAGGCTGGCGCAAAGTATTGACCACCACACCCACCTGCCCCTACGGTCACGCCGACACTACGAACCGCGTTCGAAATGCCGAATGCCCGGGTTGAGTTGAGAGGAGCGCGTCCGCCTCCCGTCGCCGAAAACGAGCCGCCGCGTTCCCCGACGCCCGGCCACCCCGTAACGCCGGACCAACCTGCAACGCCCGACCCCCACCCGGTTGGCCCCCCGCCAACCGGTAAGAGCCGCTGCGGACCCTGTCGAACCGGTTCGACAGGGTCCCGAAAGGAACGCCACCATGCCATCCGCTGACAAAACCGGGCGGCGCAGAGCCCCGGCTGCCGTGGCCCTGGCCATCGGCGCGGGGCTGCTGGCCGCGCCGGCCACCCCCGCGCAGGCGGCCGAAACGCCACAGCCCACCGCCCGCTACACCTTCGACCAGGACGACCTCGCCTCCGGGGAGATCACGGACAGTTCCGGCAACGGCCTGACGGCGAGCCTGGTGAACGGCTCCACCGCCCAGTCCGTCACCGGCACGGAGGGAGGCAAGGCGCTCGCCCTGCCCGGCGGGGCGCCGACCTCCAACGGCGCCTACGTCCGCCTGCCGCGCGAAGTGGTCGGCGACGCCAACGACCTGACGGTGTCCGCCCGCGTGAAGTGGAGTGGCGACAAGTCGTCCTGGCAGCGGATCTTCGACCTGGGCACCAACACCACCAAGTACCTCTTCGCGACCCCGTACAGCGGCGAGGGGAAGCTGCGCACCGCCATCACCAACGGCGGAGGGGAGGCACAGGTCGACGGCTACGCGCCGCTCCCCGCGGACAAGTGGCAGACCGTCACCGTCACCCTCGACAGCTCCGCAGGCCGGCTCACCACCTACCTCGACGGCGTGGCGGTCTCCTCCGCCGAGACCAGCATCAAGGCCAGGGACGTACTGGACAGTTCGGCCACGGCCGCCGGCTACATCGGCAAGTCCCTGTGGCCGGACCCGCTGCTCAAGGGCGCGGTCGACGACTTCACCGTGTGGCACTCGGCGCTCAGCTCCGAGCAGGTGGCCGGCCTGGTCGGGGACGTACCCACCCTCCAGGAGCTCTCGAAGACCTCCTTCGAGGTCCGTACGACGACCGGGACCGCCCCGTCCCTGCCCGCCGCCGTCCGATCCACCTTCTCCGACGGCTACGATCGTGACGCGCCGATCACCTGGGACGCCGTACCGTCCGAGAAGTACGCCCAGCCGGGCACCTTCACCGTGGCGGGAACCGCGGCCGGACGCGCCGTGAAGGCCACCGTCACCGTGGTCCGCGAGGGCCAGCTCAACGTCGACCTCGGCTCGGACACCGGCGCGTTCCACGGCGGCGCCTCCGGCACCCTCTACGGCGTGTACGGACCGGACGTCCCGACCAACAACCTCATCGAGGGCATGGGCCTGCGCACGGTCTCCACGAAGGCGCAGGACGGCCCGCAGCACCCGGGTGCCGACGCGCTGGAGGTGGTGAAGCCGCTGGCCGACTCCACCAACGGTGACGTGTACATCTACATGACGGACATCCACCGCGGCTTCCCGTACCAGTGGCCGGGCAGCACTCCCGAGGAGAAGCTCAAGCTCTACCGGGAGAAGATCGCCAAGCAGGTCGACCAGGTCCTGAAGCTGCCGAAGGAGTACCAGGACAACATCGTCTTCGTGCCGTTCAACGAGCCCGAGGGCAACATGTTCGGCACCGGCGAGTGGAGCTACAACAAGGTCAGCTGGCTCAACGACCCGGACGACTACTTCGCCGCCTGGGACGACTTCTACAAGCTCATCAAGGGCAAGATGCCCGAGGCCCGCATCGCCGGCCCCAACACCAGCATCCTCTACAACCAGGTGAAGGGCTTCCTCACCCACACCCTGGCCGCCGGCACCCTCCCCGACGTCATCACCTGGCATGAACTGAGCCACCCGGAGGCGGTGCGCGAGAGCGTCGCCAAGTACCGGGCGTGGGAGAAGGACCTGTTCAAGGGCACCGACAAGGAGGGCACCCAGCTCCCCATCAACATCAACGAGTACGCCTTCAACTACCACACCTCGGTGCCCGGCCAGATGATCCAGTGGGTGTCCGCGATCGAGGAGTCCAAGGTGGACGCCGACATCGCGTACTGGAACATCGACGGCAACCTCTCCGACTCCGCGGTGCAGTCCAACCGCGGCAACGGCCAGTGGTGGCTGCTCAACTCGTACGCCTCGATGAGCGGGCACACGGTGAAGGTGACCCCGCCGTTCCCGGGCGAGAACTACACCATGCAGGGCGTCGCCACGCTCGACGAGAAGAAGAAGCAGTCCCGGCTGATCTTCGGCGGCTCCACCGGCAAGGGCCACATCACCTTCGACAACGTCCCGAAGAAGCTCTTCGGCGACCGGGTGCACGCCTGGGTGAAGGAGATCGAGTGGAGCGGGCAGGTCGGCGACAACTCCGGCCCCAAGCTGCTCTCGGAGCAGAACCTGAAGGTCGGTGACGACGGCAAGGTCGTCGTCGACTTCGGCGACGGCGCGCTGCCGAAGCTGAAGGAGTCCTCGTCGTACGAGATCGTCCTCAGCCCGGCCGGAAAGGCGAAGGGCACGCAGGCGCCGCCCGTGCGCTGGCAGGGTTCGTACGAGGCGGAGGACGCCGCCCACACCGGGTCCGGCTACTCCAAGAACGGCCCCGAGGGCTCGCCCCGCGACGTGTCGAAGTTCTACACCTCCGGCGGCTACGACGTGGGCGGCCTGCGCACCGGCTCCGACGTCAAGCTCGACTTCACGGTGGACGTACCGCAGGACGGCACGTACGACCTGAGCGTCTTCGCCAACTCCCTCAACACCTTCGACAAGGTGAAGGAGCAGGGCCCGACCAACGTCTTCCTGAGCGTGGACGGCAAGGCGGACAGCGAGCAGGAGATGTACCTGCCGCTGGGCTACAAGTGGGTGGTGTGGGACCACACCGACACCAAGGTGAAGCTCACCAAGGGCAAGCACACCCTGACGCTCGCCGCGAAGAGCGCCGACGGCAAGCGCGCCACCAAGGGCGACGCCATCGTCGACCGCCTCACCCTCGCCCTGCCCGAGGCTTCGGCGGGCACCCAGGTGTACGAGGGCGAGCTGGGCTGGCTGGGAGGCGGGGCGCGCCCCGTCTACGACCTGCCGAAGCAGGCGGCCACCGGATCGGGCGCGGCCCGGCTCGCCAAGGGCCAGACCGCCACGTTCTGGGTCTACTCACCCGCCGACCGCGAGGCCACCCTCAAGGTCGACACCCTCGCCGGTTCGGGCGCCCGGCTCGCCGTCAACGGCCATGACGTCCTGCGGCTGGGCAACGGCACGAGCAGCGCGGCGGTCTCCCTCTCGGGCGGCGTCAACAAGGTGACGGTGACCGGGGGTTCGGCCACGACTCTCGTCGACCGCGTCCGCGTCACCCCCACCGAGGGCGCGCTCCCGGCGCGCACGTACGAGGCCCAGGACGCCAAGCTCGCGGGCTCGGCCACGCTGACCCCGCTCTCCCTGGCTACCGACGGCACGGCGATCACGGGTATCGGCGGCGACCCCGGCAACGGCAACACGGCGACGTTCACCGTGAAGGCCGACCGGGCGGGCCTGTACGCGATGCGCATCCGCTACTCCAACCCGGAGCAGTCCGAGGCCACGCACTACAACCCGGACCCGCTCGCCCGCCACGCCGACATCAGCGTCAACGGCGGCGAGACCCGGCGCGTGAGCTTCCCGCACAGCTTCCACCAGAACAACTTCTGGGAGCTGACCGTCCCGGTCCAGCTGAAGAAGGGCCAGAACACGGTCGCGTTCCGCTCCGAGGAACTGCCCAACTTCGACGGCACCACCTACGCCTCGGACACCTTCCCGGGCGTACTTCTCCGCTCCCGCTTCGCCCCGCTGATCGACCGGATCACAGTCGCGCCGTACGCGAAGGAGGTGCGGTGACCTGCTGACCACCGGTGGCGGGCCGCGCGCGGGTGACGGGTAGCAACACCCCACGTCACCCACCTGCCCGGCAGAAGCGCCATCCCGCCGCCGGTGCTCCGCACACGTGCCCGGATCCGTCGAAACCGGCGGACCCGGGCACGCTGCCGTTCGGGTTCCCCAAGGTTGTTGCTGTTGCAGGTGTCAAGACGCCCTGCGCTGCTGCCTGATCGGTTCCCCTACCTGGTGCAGGTGGGTCAGGGCCTCGCGATAGGACTGGATCAGCCCGGTCTCGTGGTACGGCACTCCGATCTCGGCGCAGTAGCCGCGCACGATGAGCTGGGCCCGCCGCAGATGGGGAGTGGGCATGCTCGGGAACAGGTGGTGCTCGATCTGGTAGTTGAGCCCACCGAGCATTACGTCGGTGAGCCTGCCGCCACGCACGTTGCGGGACGTCAGAACTTGGCGCCGCAGGAAGTCGGGGCGCTCGTCGCCGGTGAACGTGGGCATGCCCTTGTGGTTCGGGGCGAAGGTGCAGCCGAGGTAGACGCCGAACAGGCACTGGTTCACGGCGAGGAACGCCACCGCCTTGCCCGGGGAAAGCACCAGGAACAGGGCGGACAGGAAGCCCGCGATGTGCAGGAAGAGCAGGGCGCCCTCCAGCAGCCGGTTCTTCATGGAGGGCGAGCACAGTGCCCGCACGCTCGCGACGTGCAGATTGAAGCCCTCCAGCGTGAGCAGCGGGAAGAACAGGAACGCCTGATGACCGCCGAGGAAGCGGGCCAGGCCACGGCTGGCGCGGGCCTGTTCGGCAGACCACACCAGGATGTCCGGGGAGACGTCGGGGTCCAGTTCCTCGTGGTTGGGGTTGGCGTGGTGGCGGGTGTGCTTGTTCATCCACCAGCCGTAGCTCATGCCGATACCGAGGTTGCCGAACAGCCGGCCCCCGATCTCACTCGGCCGGCGGCGCCGAAAGATCTGACGGTGCGCCAGATCGTGTGTCACCAGGGCGATCTGGCCGAAGACCAGGGCCAGACAGCCGGCGACCGCCAGTTGCCACCAGGTGTCGCCGAGGGCGAAGAAGACCACCCAGCCCGCCGCCAGCAGGGCGGTCACCAGACCGAGACGAAGCGTGTAGTAACCGGGGCGCCGCTCCAACAGGCCTGCCTCGGAGATGGGTTGGGAGAGCCTGGCGAAGTCGCTGCCGGCGCCGGAGCCGGACGTACGGGGACGGGTGGCGGATGTCCTGGGACGGGTGGCGGGTGTCCGGGCCGCGACGGATGCGTCGATGGAGAACGTCATGCCGTCGAGTCTGCGGACGGCCGCCGGGCCGGGGGCAGCCTGCCAGGCACCGTATGCGCAGGGGTGCTGTCCCCAGACCACCCCAGGGGTTGTCACCACCCCTATGCCGCTGACCTGCCGGCCTCGATCCTGCCTCGGCCATCGATGCGGCCTTGATCACCGGTGGACTGCCTCTGATCTGTGCGGAGCGGACCACGCGCCGGTCGCCAAGGAGCTGTTGTTCGTCGGCTCGGTGAAGTGGCTGGAGATCTCCCCGTTCGACCGGCACGATCTCGCGGCGCTGCACCGACACCGCGTCGCGCTCACGCCTGCTCCCGTGCCTGTGATCGCTGTCTCGCGCAGCGGGACCGCACGGGGCTCGACGCTGCGTACGGCCCGGCGGAACTCCTCGCGGCGTGGTCCTCCTGATCATGGGGAAGCGGGCGCAGTGGCTGATCTCGGCGAGCTCGACGCCGCCGTCGGCCAGGGTCGGGAGGTAGGACAGCGAGTTAGCCGTAGTCGGAGATTGATTTCCTTACGGTCTTGACGTGCGCCAGGGGCGCACTTAGCGTCACACCGCAGACATCAGAGGTCTGATGTGTTGGATGACGCAAGGAGGTCGACAGCAATGTCGCTGTCCGACAAGCTCGCCGAGCGGCTGTTGTACTCCATCATCGACGGCCACTACCCGCCCGGCACCGCGCTGCCCCCGGAGGGCGCCCTGGCCGAGGAGTACGCGGCCAGTCGGCTCACCGTACGTGAGGCGATCAAGGTCCTGCGCTCGCAGAACGTCGTACGCATCCACCGCGGGCGTGGTACGTACGTCAACGCACCCGACCACTGGACCGCGCTCGAGCCGATGATCCGTGCCGCGGCGACCGCGCCGCGCGCCGGCGGAGCGATCTCCGAGAAGCTGATCGAGGCCCGCCGGCTGATCGAGGTCGGCGCCGCCCAGCTGGCCGCCGCGCGGTGCACCATCCCGCTGCTGTCCGAGCCCTTCGGGCGGCTGCTGATCGAGGGCCGCCGGGAGACCTCGGCGGTGCCCCAGATCCGCACCAACGCCATCGCCCACCACGAAGCCGTCCTGGAGGCGCTGCGCACCGGCGAGCCGGACAAGGCGCGGCGAGCGATGGACGACCACATGGCCCAGACCGCGGACGACCTGCGCACCCACGTCATCAGCAAGCGCACCTGAGGGCACACCACAACGGGCCGCGCCAGGCGGCCATGTCGGCCTGCCGAAAAGGCAGGCCCATACGAAAGAAGAGCCGCTCATGCTCCCAACCACGACCTTCCCCCACCTGGACGAGGTGCCGCCCGTGCGTCCGGTTACCGCCCGGGAAGTGGCTGCCACGATCGCCGGAGGCCCCCGCCTCGTCGTCCTCGACGACGACCCGACCGGTACGCAGACCGTCGCCGGGGTGCCCGTCCTGACCCGATGGTCGATCGACGACCTGCGGTGGGCGCTGCGGCAGGACAGCCCTGCGTTCTTCGTCCTGACCAACACGCGCAGCCTCGCGCCGGGGGACGCCGCCCGGCGTAACCGCGGGGTCGTGCGCGCTCTGGGCGAGGCATCGGCGGCGGAGGGCGTCGGCTATGTCCTGGCCAGCCGCAGCGACTCCACGCTGCGCGGCCACTTCCCGCTGGAGACGGACGTCCTGGCGGAGGAGACACCCGTCGACGGTGTCGTCCTGGTGCCCGCGTACATCGAGGCCGGGCGGCTGACCGCCGGCTCCGTGCACTGGATGCGGACCGCGGACGGTTCCATGCTTCCCGTGGGACAGAGCGAGTTCGCCAAGGACGCCACGTTCGCCTACGTCAACTCCGGCCTCCCGGAATGGATCGAGGAGAAGACCCGTGGGCGGATTGCCGCCGGTGACGTCCTGCGGATCACCCTGGAGGACCTGCGCGTCCGCGGGCCGGAGCACGTCGCCCGCCTGCTCGGCTCGCTGCGCGACGGACGCACGGCGGTCGCGGACGCCCTTTGCGACGACGACCTGCGGGCGCTGGCCCTGGGCGCGGCCGGGGCGGAGGCCCGGGGCGCACGGCTGCTGTACCGCTGCGGCCCCTCCTTCGTACGGGCCCGGGCCGGGCAGTCCGCGAAGCCGCCGCTGACGGCTGTGGAGCTGGGCCGGCCTGAGGGCGGCACGACACACGGACTGATCGCCGTCGGCTCCCATGTCGGGCTGACCACCCGGCAGTTGGACCGGCTGCGGGAGCGCGGCGGCATCACCGAGTACGAACTCGACGTGCACGCGCTGCTCGACGCCGGACAGCGCCCCGCGCACATCGCCGAGGTGGCGCGAGCCGCCGCCGACGCGCTGGCCACGAGCGATGTCGTTGTACGCACCTCGCGCACGGTGGTCACCGGCGCCGACGCCGCCGACTCGCTCGCCATCGCGCGCAGCGTCTCCACAGCGCTCGTCGACGCCGTACGGACGGTCGCCGCCGCCCGCCGGCCGGCCTTCGTCATCGCCAAGGGCGGCATCACCTCCAGTGACATCGCGACCGAGGGCCTGGAGATTCGCCGGGCCTGGGCGCGGGGCACCCTGCTGCCCGGCATCGTCTCGCTGTGGGAGGCCGAGTCCGGCCCGAGCGCCGGCATCCCGTACGTCGTGTTCGCCGGGAACGTCGGGGACGACGACGCCCTCGGCGACGCGCTCGACCTGCTCAGGAGCCGTTGATGCTGATGCGCCGGATGCTGCGCATTCCCCGACAACCGGCAGCGCGTGATGGGCCCCGCGGCGAACGCGACAGGGCTCGGTAGGCCGGCGGCCGCGGGAGGGGCGGTGGTCTCCTCCTGCCCGTCGGACCCCCAACCCGACCCCGACCCCGACCCGCTCCCGGCCCGGACCCTGATCCCGGCCTGGCCCCGACGCCGATCCCGGCCCGCTGCCGGCCTGGCCCCCGACCCCGGCCTGTGTACCGATCCCGGCCGGACCCGATCACTACCCGGGAACGAGGCGCCCCTCGGATCGCCTGTACCGACCCGACCACCCGCACAGGTCACCGCTCCCCCCTTCCCCTTCCCAAGGACCCCCGCATGTCTGATTCCCCCCGCACGGCCGTGATCGGCCTCGGCGCGATGGGCCTACCGATGGCCCGGCATCTCGCCAAGGCGTTTCCCGTGACCGTGTTCGACATCGCCGCCGAACCGCGAGCCCTCGTCGCCGCCGACGGGGCCGCCGAAGCGGCGACCCCGGCCGAGGCCGCGCGCCACGCGCAGGTCGTGCTGCTCGCCGTGCGCGATCAGGCGCAGGTCGACAGTGCCCTGTTCGGTGAGCACGGAGCCGCCGCTGCCATGCGTGCCGGGACAGTCGTCGTACTCACCAGCACGGTCGGCCCGGAGGCCGCCCGGCTGACCGCCGCCCGGCTCGCCAAGCTCGGCCTGCTGCTCGTCGACGCCCCCGTGAGCGGCGGCCCGACCCGGGCCGGCAACGGTGACCTGCTGATAGTCGTCGGCGCGGAGAAATCCGCGCTGGACCTGGCCCGGCCGGTCCTGGACCGGCTCGCCTCGACGCTGACCGTCATCGGCGACAAGCCCGGCGACGGGCAGGCCCTGAAGGCCGTCAACCAGCTGCTCGCCGGTGTGCACATCGCGGCTGCCGCCGAGGCCGTGGCGCTCGCCCGCGGCCTCGGTCTCGACCCGGGGACCGTCATCGACAGCCTCAGCCAGGGCGCCGCCGGATCGTTCATGTTCGCCGACCGCGGACCGCGGATGGCCCAGGCGTACAGCGACGAGGCGGACGCCGTGGAGGTCCGCTCCCGGCTGGACATCTTCGTCAAGGACATGGGGATCGTCACCGGCATCGCCAAGCAGGCCCATGTCCCCCTTCCGCTGGCCTCTGCCGCCGAGCAGCTGTACCTGCTCGGCGAGCGCGCTGGGCTGGCCGCACGCGACGACTCAAGCATCGTGACCGTACTCTCCCCGAAGGAGGCCAGCAGATGAGCGCCACAACACTGCTTCTGATCGCGGCGGGCGGTATCGCCCTGCTGCTGCTGATGGTGATCAAGTTCAAGGTCCAGCCGTTCATCGCCCTGCTCATGGTGAGCATGGGCGTGGCGCTGGCCGCGGGCATCCCCGGCGGAGAGCTGGTGGCCACCATCCAGGAGGGCATGGGCCTGACCCTGGGCTACATCGCCATCATCATCGCGCTGGGCGCCATGGTCGGCCGTATGATCGAAATCTCCGGCGGCGCCCAGGCGTTCGCCCACTCGCTGATCGACAGATTCGGTGAGCGCCGCACCCCGCTGGCGCTGACCGTGGCCGGGTTCGTTCTCGGCATCCCGATCTTCTTCGACGTCGGTCTGATCATTCTCATGCCGATCGTCCTCGGAGTCGCCCGTGTCTCCCGCAAGCCGATTCTGACGTACGCCCTGCCGCTGGGCGGGGCGATGCTCGCGGTGCACGCCCTGCTGCCCCCGCACCCGGGGCAGGTGGCGCTGGCCGGCCTCATCGGCGCTGACCAGGGCATGGTCCTGCTCTTCGGCATCCCGATCACCGCGGTGGTGTCCGTGATCGGGTTCCTGCTCGCCCGGCGCATGACCCGCCGGGAGTACCCGATCGACCCCGAGCTGTACGAGAGGGTCTATGGCGAGGACTCGCAGGGCGACGCGCAGGGAACCGGCGGCGGCTCCGTCCCGGCGGACAGTGACGGCGCAGGGAACGGCGGTGGCGGCGCCACCCTTCTGGCCCCGGTGACCACCGCGACGAAGCAGGCGGAGCGGCCGCCGTCCTTCGGGATGATCCTCTCTCTGGTCCTCACGCCCATCGTGCTCATCATGCTCGGCACGGTCGCCACGAACACCATGGCCGAGGGCTCGCCGGTACGCACGGTCCTCGGCGTGCTCGGCGCCCCGATGGTCGCCCTGCTCATCGCCGTGGTCCTCTGCGCCTACCTGCTGGGCGCCCGCCGCGGATGGTCCGCCTCCCACATCGAAGAGGTCCTCAGCTCCGCACTGCCGCCCGTGGCCCTGGTCGTCCTGGTCTCCGGCGCCGGCGGCATCTTCGGAAAGGTGCTCGTCAAGACCGGTATCGGCGACGCGGTCTCCAATGTGCTCCAGTCCACCGGTCTGCCCCTGCTCGCCCTGGGCTTCCTGATGACGCTCGTGCTGCGGGCCGCTCAGGGTTCGGCCACGGTCGCGCTGGTCACCGTCGGCGGTCTCCTCGCGCCGATGCTGAAGGAACTGGACCTGTCCTCGCCCCAGCTGGCGCTGACAGCCCTCGCCATGGGCGGTGGTTCGCTCGCCCTGTCCCACATCAACGACTCGGGCTTCTGGATCTTCACGAAGCTGGTCGGCATCAACGTGAGCACCGCCCTGCGCACCTGGACGGTCCTGACGACCGCGATGGGCGTGTCCGCCTTCCTGCTGGCGTGGGCCCTCTGGCCCGTCGTCTAGCCACTGGGGGCCGTCGGCCCCACCGCCCCCGGTCCCCGGCGCCGCCCTCCCGGCGCCGGGGCCCGGCCGGTCACGAGATCAGCGACTGACGTCCGATGCCCCCGTTGCGCCACCTGCCGGATCCACGGGCAGTCCTCGCGCAGCCAACGGCAGTCGCCTCGCGATCGCGGAGGCGACTGCCGTTGGCGGTGGCGTCAGGAGGAGTGGGGCTCCTGCGGCTTCGGCGGTGTCTGCTGGTGGCCGATGACGTGGGTGCGCAGGTCGTCCGCGGTCTGTGCCATATGGGCGTCCATTGCGCGGCGTGCCTGCTCCGGGTCCCCGGATTCGAGGGCCTCCAGGATGAGGGCGTGATGAGCAATGGCGTTCTCCCGAATCTGCGGGATCGCCGACGTCTCGCGGCGGCCCTCGATCAGCAGCCGTCCGAAGGGTTCGAAGAGCAGCGGGACGAAGGCGTTGCCGGTGGACCGCATCACCGTGTCGTGGAAGGCGATGTCGGCTTCGACGAACATGTCGGTGTCCTGCGCTGCGGCGGCCTTGCGCATGTCGTCCAACAGGCCGCGGAGTTCTTGATGGTCGTCCTTGGTGCTGCGGGCGGCGGCGAGTTCGACCGCGCCGATCTCGATCAGTCGTCGGGCCTCGATGAGCCGTTCGGAGATCGTGCCGCGCGAGCGAGGGGTGGCGGCCGCGGCCCGAACCATCGGTTCGAGCGCCGTCCAGCGGTCGGGCGGGTTGACGTAGGTGCCCCGGCCACGGTGGATGCGGACCACGTTCTGCGATCGCAGTACCTTCACCGCTTCCCGGACAGTGAGCCGGCTGGCCCCGTACTGCTCGGCCAGCTCGCCCTCCGGCGGCACCATGCTGCCGGGCGGGTACACCCCATCGATGATCGCGTTGAGCAGTCGCTCGGCGACCTCGTCGGACAGGGACATCGACCACTCCTTTGTCGCCCTCATGGGTCAGACGTCAGATGTTACCGGGACTCTTGCAGAAAGCCCCGGCGTTCACGCCGGGGCTGAATGCATCTCAAGGCTGCTCTGACGTGCACGTTAGAGCGGAGGGGTTATCCCCGCCGTGCCCCACCGGCAGAAGCCCGCGTCGTGGACGTGCGTGGGGTTTCGCGAGGTTGCGCTGAGCAGCAGGTCAAGGGACCCTGCCTGGATCCCGATCAACTGGGTCTGGGAGACCAATTCGAAGCGCCGCCCACAGCCGTCAACGATTGACCTTGGCGACCTCCGAGGACGCCGTCTGCTGCGGCGCGCTGCTCCCCGACAGGGGCACTTCGTAGACCAGGGACAGGATGCCTGTGTCGGGATCGCGGTCGGCATCCCCGCGCGAGCACGCGTCAGCATGCCCTCGCCCGCCGCGGCACTGTCACCCACGCGACGGGAGATCCCGCTGTCCCGTCGCACCCCGACCGGGCGCGGAGCGGTGCGTCGGTCCCGACGCACCGCTCAGAGCGGATCCCGGCTCAGCGGAACCGGGTCCGCACGGTGTCACGTGCCGTCTCGGTGCCGTGTTCCATGAGGCGTACGACGATCGTCCGGTGGCCGTTGCCGTAGGAGGACGTGGTGAGCGGGAACGACCAGTCGTCCAGGCCGTCGGCGGGCTGCCAGGCCTCCGCGTCCACGGGGGAGTTGCGGTTCACGACCTGCCATTCGACCCGGGCGTCCGGCGTGACGCGGAACGTCGTGGTGGCGACGTCCGAGGGCGTGCCGTCCCTTACCGCGCGGGCGTACAGCACATGCTCGCCCACGGCGAGCCGGCCGGCCTCGGCCTGCCAGGTGCCGCTCTCCTCGTCGAGCTGCGCGGAGACAGGCGAGGCGAACGCCTCGTCGTCCACCGACAGTTGCACCCGCCCCGTCTCCGGCCGGCCGCCGACGCCCTCCGGGTCGGTACCGAGGTCGGGGAAGGCGTACTGGCCGCCGGCGACGACGGTCTCGCCCTCGACGGCGTTCGCACCGTCAGCGGGCTCGGCGATCGTGACGCCGAACTCGAGTCCGGTCGGCGGCAGCGGCGCCGGGTCGATCGACAGCCGCGAGGCATGGCCGTCCTCGTAGCCCAGAACGGCCAACGCGGTGGTATCGGAGAGCAGTTGCACGGTCAGCTGCTCTCCGGTGAAGGCGTGCCGGGCGGTGTCGAACTCGATGGTGAATCTGGTCCAGCCGCCGGTGACCGGCTGGGTGGTGGCCTTGCCGCGTCCGATCTCCCGGTCCGTCGCAAGAAGTACGACAGTGGGGGTCACCAGCGCGGCCGGCGCGCGGGTACGGACATACAGCTCGGCCCGTACCTCCGAGCCGGAGGCGAGCGGCTCATCCAGGGTGTCGGTCGCGGGATGGGCGGCGGTCGGCAGATACGGCGCCGCGGACGACAGGGTGTCGCCGACGGTGCAGCCGTCCGCGTCGTCGTCGCGGTCGGTGCGGTCCATCGTCCGTTCGCCCGAGCAGTCCGGGCCCTGGTGCAGGTAGTAACTGAAGGCCTGTGCGGAGTACGGGCCTTGGGCCTCCTGCCGGTTCTGTGCGTCCTGCTCGTCCTGGCTGTGCTGCTGGGCCGCGAGCGTCTCGCGCAGTACAGCCAGCGAGCCGTCCAGTGACGCCACGTCGTCCAGCCCGGCCGACACCCCGGTGGGCAGCGACGCCTGGTCCTCGGTGCCGTCGCCGTCCCGGTCGTAGCCGCCCCAGAGGGTGTCCCGGATGGCACGGTCGGCGGCGAAGAAGTCGTCCTCGACGGGCCGTTCTGGCAGCAGCGCCCGACCGAGCAGCACGTCCACCGCCCTCCTCGCAGTCTCCGGCGTGGCGGCTCCGTACCCCTCGAAGAGGACGTTGCCGGCCGAGTACGGCGAGGCCAGCGGCCAGCTCGCGGAGGGCAGGTTGTCCTCGCCGAGCGGGAAGGCGTCCTTCAGGACCGCCTCGCGCAGCTCGCCCCGGGTGAGCCTGCCGTCCTCCAGGTACACGCTCTCGGGGACCGCCGAGCCCTCCGCGACCACCTGGCTGCCCTTCTGCCCTGCCCGCGGGTCGCCGATCGCGTCGCGGACCCGTTGCAGGGTCGTACCGAAGACACCTGCCGTGTAGGGAGTCGCCGCGGAGGTCCCGCTGAACTGGTCCTGGCACTGCACTCCGGTGTGGCAGGCGGACGGCAGGCTGCCGATGCCCCACGACGACAGGTGCACGGGGATCCCGTCACCGACGACGGCACGCTGGTCGTCGCGGCGCAGCGCGCCGACGGTGATGTTCCAGTCGGGTCCCGTCTGGTCGGAGTGCCAGGTGCTGACGGGGACGTCGAAGGCGTTGCCGACACCGTTTCCGGCGGCGAACAGCACCGTCTGGCCGCGTTCGACGGCCTCCTTGGTCACCTCCTCGCCGCTGAGCACCGGGCCGACCGGAGCGCCGCCTATGTAGCCGAAGGAGTGGGAAGTGATATCGATCCAGGGGTACTTGGTGGCGACGGTCTCGTCGAGTCCCTCGACCATGACGAGCAGGCAGGTCGGACAGTAGCCGTACCGGTTGCCGGCCGCGACCGAGGCGGAGCCGGTGCCGTGGCCGTGGTCGTCGAGGACCGGGTGGTCGCCGTCCACGCTCGACGAGTAAGCACCGATGATCTTCGTCCCGGGGATCCAGTGCAGCGTGCCCTCCGGGATCCGGTCACTGGTCCACAAGTCCTTGTCCTCGTCAGGCAGATAGCCCTTGCCGAGGGTGACGGGGACGGCGGGCGCGGAGGCGGGATAGCCGGGGATGTACTCCGAGGGGTGGCGGGTGAAGTTCTTCGTCAGCGCCAGGACGTCGGGGTCCGGGTAGGTGCGGGCGGAGAACTCCAGGTGGTACGGGTTGACACCGGTGTCGGCGATGCCGATGACCGTGACCGGCGGCCCGGTGGCGAGCCGGTCGGAGCTGCCCACCAGCACGGAGGTGGTCTCGCGGCGCTCCAGGCCGCCTGCGTCGGTCGCCTTCAGGGTGACCAGATGCCGTCCATCGGGGAGTTGGGGGGTGATCGTGGTGCCCGTACCGTCGTCGAAGAGCCCGTCGGCGTCGAGGTCCCAGGCCGCTTCGACGGGGTCGATGCCGCCGGTGACCGTGCCGCTGAGCCGCTGCTCGGCACCGGTCTCGAACTCGTACGGGCCTCCGGCCTTCACCTCCGGCCGCGGATCGGAGGGGCGCTGGGTGGCGACCACCCGCGCCGTCACCTCGTCGGCCACGGTGGCCCACTTGACCGCGACGACCTTCCAGGTGCCCGCGCGAGGGGAGGCGACCGAGGTCCGCTCCGGGTGGTCGCCCGACTCCGACCTCGCGATGACCTCGCCGGACGGGTCGGTGACCCGCAGGTCGTAGTCCTGGGCCGTCGTCGTCCAGGACAGCGTGACGTCCAGAGAGCGAACCCCGGATGGGACGTCGAAGGGGAACTCCACGGCCTGGCCGGTGGGGGAGACGCCCGGCGTCGGGTCCGCCTTGGTCTCGTTGAGCAGTTCGTCCGTGGTCTCTTCGGCCACGACGACCTTGACGGTGTCGCTGGTGCTACCGCCTGCGGCGTCGGTGACGGTGAGCCGCGCCTCGTACGTGCCCGCCGCCAGCCCCGTGGTGTCGAACGAGGTGCTCGCCGAGTCGGCGCCGGTGAACTTGCCGTGCTCGGCGGTCCAGGCCCAGGTGTAGGGCGCGGTGCCGCCGTAGGCGCTGCCGAGCAGCACGGCCTTCTCGCCCACGGCGACGAAGGAGCTGTCGCCCGCGTCGGCGTGCAGCGGAGCGGGGTCGGCCGGTGCGGACGGGGCTCCCGTGCGCGCCCTACCGGTCACGTCGACTGTGCCGCTGACCGGTTGTTTCACCGTGCCGTCGACGACCTGCTGACCGCCGACCGTGGTGACGGCGACATCGGATCCGTCCGCCGCGGCAGCAGCTGCGACCGGGAGGAGTGATGCGGCCAGCACGAGCGAGGTCGTGGCGGCGAGTCGTCCGAACCATGTGCGCGTCATGAGTTCTTGCCCCACTTCTGCGCGCAGCTCTTCAGGTCGGCCTTGACCCGCTGGCCGCGGTCGACGACGACGGGCACCTGCTGAAGGACCTTGCCGTCCTTCTCGCAGGACAGCGTCCAGTTCTCGATGAGGCCGCCCACCTGGTCCACGGTCGCGTCGTAGAGCGATGCGGTGAGGGTCCAGGTGGGCGCGACGGAGGCCCAGTTCTCCACCCGCAGCATGTATGTGCCCTGCTCCGGGTCGTCGAGGAGGACCCGCTCCTTTTCCCCCACGGAGCCGGTGGAGCTGCCGACCTGGGTCAGGCTGCCGTCGGCGTTCTTGCGGAAGACGTACAGGTCGAGGTCGTCGGGCGTTGCCCAGTCGAGTTTCACTTCGAGGACGTCGGCGGCCTGGTCGACGGTGAACTCCTGTTCCGTCGGCTGCGTCGGTGCCGTCGTGCCCGTGTATGTCTGTCGCTTCAGCGGCCCGGAGGAGACGACCTCGATCTGGCGGGCCTTGACGACCGGCCGGGTCGAGGGGTTGACGTGCCAGGTGTAGCTGCCGCCCTGGCCGACGGTCATGGTGGTGTCGAGGGTGTCCTTGATCGTGCCCGACCAGGTGGGCGTGGCGAACGTCTTCTTCAACCGCAGCGTGGCTCCGGCGGGCGCCTTGCCGCTGATCACGGAGTGCGACTCGGGATCGACAGCGTTCTCCAGAGCCAGCAGGAACGCCTCACGGTTGCCCTTCCCGGCGTACGCCCCGGCGCCCAGGTACTCGTCGACGACCTCCGGGAACGGCGGGTGGAACTCGTTCGGCCCGATCTCGAAGGTGTAGCCGTAGCCGCCCGTCGCGTTGTACGACCAGTCCTCGGTGGTGCCCGTGGTGTCGTACAGCTCCCAACTGTGCTGGCTCTTATAGCCGTTCTGCTCGACCATCCGGTCGCCGAGCTCCTTCAGCGCGGCCTCATCCGGCGGGTTGCCGACGGGCAGCCCGTCGGGGCCGACCGTGTCGGGCGCGACGCCGTTCGGGCGCAGCACCAGGTTGGAGAACGTGTGGTTGGTGATCAGGCCGGTCACCTGGCGGCCACTGATCAGCTCGCGGATGTTCTGCGTCTCCGGTTCGGAGAACGGCGCGGGGCCGCGGTAGGTGGCGTCGACGGGCTCCGCGGCCGCGCCCGGACCGCCCCAGAAGCCGCCGTAGTTGCGGTTGAGGTCGATGCCGGCGCCGAAGCCGCCGGGGCTGCTCGCCAGGGCGCACTCGTTCGCCAGCGGGGTCAGGCCGTCGACGATGCGGCAGTTCTTGCGCTTGTACGCGTTGCCGGGCGTGGCCAGGATCGATCCGGTGCCGCCCTCGTCGACACCGCGCAGATCGATCAACTGCCCGTCGTTGACGGACTTCTCGAAGCCGTCGACGTTCACCACGGGCACGACCAGCACGCGGGCCTTCTTCAGCAGGGCGGTGATGCGGTCGTCGGTGCCGTAGTGCTTGACCAGGTCGTGGGCGAACTCGATGGCGTGCTCGCCGGAGGGCCATTCGCGGGCGTGGTGCAGACCCATCATCAGGAAGACGGGCCGGCCGTCCTCGGCGGCCGTAACGTCGTGCGCGATCTCCACCCCATACACCGCTTTGCCCTCGAGGCTCTTGTGGTTCAGGGCGAACTTCTTCACCAGGCCCGGGCGTAGCGAGGCCAGGCGGTTGATGTCGTCGTTGTAGTCGGCGAGCCGTCGGTAGCTGTCGCGGCCGGACGGCAGCGGCGAGGTGGCGGTGGCGGCTGCATAGGCGCGGTTCGCCGCGTTGACCTCGGACTCGCGCTGGACGAGGTCGGGTATGCGGACCGTCCAACTGAGGTCGGCCACCTGCAGTGCGAGCGCGTCGGCCGGGCGGTGCAGGACGACTTCGGTGAAGTCGTGGCCGGCGTGCTCGGTCAGGTCCAGGCCGAGCGCGGCGAGCTTGTCCTTGGCGGCGCGGGTGGGGGTATCCACCGTCACCAGCTGGGGCCGGAAGTCGTCCGCCGCATCTGCGGAGGGCGCTGCGGCGACCGGCAGCAGCAGCCCGCCTGCCGCGGTGATGACCACAACGCAGGCGATTGCCACGCGTCTGCGAGATCGTGAACGTGCCTTGACCATACGAATCCTGTCAACAGGAGCTCCGCCAGGTGAAGAAGGCACGCCTTGGGCAGCCGGTTCACTGAGCGTCGCTCGATGCCCATGGGGGGAGGCGGTGGGGAAGGTACCCACTCGGTATGGCATGTACACGATACTGCGGGGAGTCCGCTGTGCAGAGCGAAGCTGCTCGCGGAAGGGCCCGAGGTCCCGCTGGGCGCAGCCCTCACCGCGGCCGCGATGGGCAGCGCGTGGATCGTCGCCGGTGCGACCAGCACGCGCGCCCGGGCGGGCACTCGCGCTGGTCGCCCTCGTCGCCTCCAGCTCCTGCAGATCCTCGTGGACGCCGGCGGCGGCAAGCTCTGCCTCGACACCCCCAAGAACACGAGCGCCGGTCGGTGCCGATCACTCGGTTCCTCGCCGAGGAGCTGAGGCACCACACGGACACCTGGACACCGGGCCGGTGACGGTGGGCCGGTCCACGCCGCCGCCCGGCTGGGCAAGGCGCCTTCAGGCTACGTGACCAGCTGCTGGCCGGGTTCGATGTCGCCGCCCCTTTTCTTCCTCGCCGCGCCCCGACATCGGCGGTACTGGCGGGTGAATGACAGTCACCGGGCGGTTCTGCGCGCGCTTGCGGCCCCCGTTGGCGATCACTACCGAAGGGTACGGCAGCGCCAGTGCCACAATCAGCGCGATCCAGCCCAGCGGCCGCGACACGTTCCACAGAGCGGTGGAGAGGATGATTGAGGCAATGCACACCGACATGGAAATGACGTACCGCCGCTGCCTGCCCCGGAAATCGTACGCCGGGCCGGCTGTGTTTCCCCTCGGCTCAGCGGGTGTGGGCTTGGCTACTTCGCGGTCGGTTGCGGACGTCGCTGCCGCCGTGGGTTGGTCGCTCAACGATGTGGTCGAAGGGGCATTTTGCTTGGTGTTGCCGAGATTGTGCTGTTGGTCGGTATTCATCTGTGTTGTTTTCCGGTTGTGGACGTAAGGGGTCGCGAGTTGCAGGCCCCATCGCGGAAGTCAGGACGTGCCCAGGTCAGCCGATGTGAGCGTCGAGCTCGTCTCGGCGCGGCGAGCTGGAGCGTGGCCGCGTCGGTGTCACCGATGGCAACGGCCTGGAGGCCGACGGGTGGTAGGGAAGCCGGTGGTGCGTCGCGTCGTCACGTGAGGTAGCGCTGGAACAGCAGCGAGACGACGACCGCTGTGATCGGCAGTGTCGAGGCCACGCTGCGCCGGACGCTGGCGCCGTCGGTCCGGTCGTCGAGGAAGCCCGCCGCGGTGCCGGTGAACGCGGTCCATGCCGCGGCGCGCAGGGTATGCAGGTCGCGCCGCGTGAGCCGGACCAGACGGTTGACCGCGAGGTAGATCACCAGGAAGGCGGGCACGCGCTCAGGAGGACCAGCGAGAGGTCCGAGCCGTTGATCGCGTGGCCGTGGCGCCGGTTGGCCGCGACCCGGTCTCCGTCGACGACGCCGAGGCCGATGGCCAGGACCCACCGCAGGACCGTGTGAGTCGGCAAGCCTTAAGACGTCGGGTGTCGCCGGTGCCCATCGCCGCGCTCCCTTCCGCGTCACTTGTCTTGTCTTCGCCCAATTTGGCACAGGGCGCGTAGCGTCGGCGTGAGGATCAGCTGTGTGCCCGCCGCGCTGGTGCCCCTCCGTGCGCGAGGGCGCCCGTCCCGGGCTCAGAGCCGCCGGAAATAGACCATCACCGGAAGTGGTGTGCACCCGAGCCTCTCGTAGAGGGCCCGGGCCGGTGCGTGGAAGGGGTCTCCTCCGGTACCGATCTCAACTACCTCGGCTCCGAGGGCCCGCATCTCTTCGAAGGCATGCTCACAGAGTGCGGTGCCCACGCGGTGTCGGCGGTGCTTGGCTGAGACAGCGAGGATCGTGACACTGCCCTTCCTGCCGACCGGGTCGACACTCCACGCCACGTAGCCCGCGATGCCGTCTTCGGCCTCGGCGACGGCGACGTATGTGTGCCGTTCGGGTGCGTGGAGCTCGGCGACCTGCTTGCGGTAGTCGTCGCGCCAGTTGCCGTGCTGGATGGCAAAGATGGCATCGCCCATCAAGGGGCGAAAGGAGTCCTCGTAGAACGGCCGGAACGTCTCGATGGTCAGTTCGGTGAGTGGTGCCAGGTCGTGCTGAGCGAACGCGCGAATGAGCATGGAAGTGTGCCTTTCGGGCTGAGGGCTTGATACCGGGCGGAACCCGGGCATCGGTCGGCCCGCTCCCGGCCTACAGGGTCGGCGGTGAGCAGGGCCCTCAGTGACGTGTACGCCAAGCGGCAAAACACTCCATGGCCCACATCGTAGTGTCCAGGGCGCATTTCGAATGCCTCGATCACAGCCACTCGTTGATGGCCGCGACGAGGACGGTCGCCCGTAGCGGCCGCGAGCTTGTCGTGCCTCGTGGCCACGGCGCGGTGCCTCTTCAGGCGGTTGATGCCGCATTCGACCACGTGCCGAGCCATGTAATCCTCCGGGTCGAACTGCGGCGGACGGCCGCCGCGGGAGCCGGGTTTCTTGCGATTGCGAGCCTGATCGGCCTTGTCTGGGATGGTGCAGCGAATGCCGCATCTGCGCAGGTAGGCACGGTTCTTACGGGAGGCGTACGCCTTATCAGCGCGGACCCGGCTCGGCCGAGTACGCGGCCTGCCCGGCCCGTGGCGGGGCACCTTGATGCGGCCCAGGACGATCTCGAACTGCGGGGAGTCCCCGCGCTGCCCGGCGGTGATCACGATGGACATGGGCTTCTGGCCCTGCTCGACGGCCAGGTGCAGCTTGGTGGTCAGTCCCCCGCGCGAGCGCCCGAGGCCGTGATCGGCCGGCTCGATGGCGACGCCGCCGGGCGGTTCCTTCTCAAGTCCCCCTCTTCCGCGCCCCGGCCGCGTGCTGGTGGGCCCGGCAGACGGTGGAATCGACGTTGATCTCCCAGGTGATCAGGTCCTTCGCATTCGCTTGGGCTTGGAGCTGGATGAAGATGCGCTGCCAAGTTCCATTGCGCTGCCAGCGGCGGAACAAGTCGTACACCGCCCCCACGGCCCATACTCCTCAGGCATGTCCCGCCATGGGATGCCGGTGCGGACCGGGAACCGTATGCCGTCGATCAGCTGCCTCCGGGTCCATGTCGGAAGTCGACCGGGCTTCTTGCCCTTCGGTAACAGCGATTCCAGCACGGCCCATTGTTTGTCGGTGAGATTTCCGCGCGCCATGAACCAAGATCACCTCATGACCAAGATCCACTTCCGACACACGCCCTTGCCCACGCGGCCGGGGCTGAGCGGAAGGGCATCCAGGAGATGCTTGACCACTCCTCGATCACCATCACGGCAGATACGTGTACACGACCGTGCCCCCGAGGCCGCCCCCGCCATCGCTGAGGCCGCAGCCCGGCTCAGTCTCAGCATGCCCAGGTTCCGTGCGTCCGTCGACCCCGACGAACTGATCGCCAACACCGACCCGGCCGAACTGGAGCCGCACCGCACGACGTACAACGCCGACCGTGGTGGGCACTTCCCGGAAGACGAGCAAGAGCAGTGACGCGCCAGGAAGTTCATCACGATCGGGTGAACTTCCCGAACCGAGGCAACCGCACAGCCCCTTCACGAGTCGTACACCTGCAATCCATGAACCATCCTCAGGGGGGCACAACATGAGCCAGCAGTACCCGCAGCAGCCCAACCAGCCCCAGCAGCCGCAGCAGCCCGGCTACGGATACCCCGGCCCCGGCTACGGCGCCCCGGCACCCCAGCCGCCGAAGAAGCGCGGCTTCGCGAAGATCGCCGGTCTCGGCTGCGCCGGCATCATTGCTCTCTTCGTCATCGTCGGCGTAGCCACGAGCGGCGGGGGTGACGACTCCACCGACAACAGCGGCAAGGACAAGGCCGTCGTCGCCGACGACAAGCCGAAGGCCGACGAAGCCAAGGACGAGCAGGCGAAGGAGCAGCCGGCGGAAGAGACCAAGACGCAGGCCGAGGAGTTCCAGGCCTGCGTCGAGAAGTCCGGCACGTCGACCGAGAAGAAGGCCGTCAAGCACGTCACGAAGGTGACCGGCGCAGACAAGCGGAACAACATCCTGGACGCGCCCGAAATCTTCACTGACTTCTCCGGCGGCCTGATGGGCCCTCACCAGGGCGAAGGGAAGCTGATCGCCTCGGCGTTCACCTCCTGCTACGAGTCCGACAACGGCCTGGTGACCGTGTACGACAAGGACGGCGAGATCCTCGCCAACGCCAACTACTAACCCGTGCTGCCGTGGCCCTGCCCACCCGTGACGGCAGGGCCACGGCCTGGCTGTAGGAAGACATGACGTTGGTGACGCCTTCTCGGAGTCGGGATGCTGGCGGCCGCTCGGGACTCCGCTGAGCTGGCGCCGGTTTCGGGCGTCTTTCCGGCGGATGTGAACTTCCATCTCCTGGAGATTGGGATTCGGGCAGTCAAGCCTTCGCCGTATCGCGCGGGCCTTCCCAGCACACCGTCCCTGACGCCTAATGGGACTTGCCGGGTCGGAGAGACTCGGTGCCGTAGCCGCCAGCAGGTGAGCACTACCGCCGCCGTCATGGTGCACCTCGGCCACTGGCGGACGATTGCCAACGGTGCTCCGCCGCACGATGCGGAGAAATATGAGGGCGACGGCATGGGTGAGTTCGAATGCGATCCGTGCGGCTGACCACTTGTGGGTTCGGCGGAGTTCTTCGATGTGCGCGATCACGTCATCGGGGGTTGCGGTGGGCTGGTGACGTGGCGCGGAGGAACGGTCGTGGAGGCCGAGTTGGCCGTGGCGACGGTAGCGATTGACCCACTTCGACGCGCAGGCGCGGGAGATGGCCATTTCGGATGCAACGTGCGCGATCGGGCGGGTTCGGCATCACTCGACGAGGCGACGGCGTCCCTCCAGGGACAGCGGTGCGTTTCGGTGAACCATGGACCTTCCGATCACGCTGGGTGGGACGCGTCCTTGTCGGCCGCTCGGAGCCTGTTGAGGTCCACGGCGTCGGCCACGGTGGTGTTGGCGTGCGCCGTGCCGCTTTGCCGATCACTGGCGGCCGATAGAGGCGGTTTGAGGATCCACGCCACGGTTCACCTCCTCGAACAATGCCGCCGCTCCGGCTGCGGTGTCCAAGGCCCACCGCCCTGTGCTCAGCAGGCCCAGGACCACGATGCCCAGACCCAGCCCAAGCACCATCCACCACACGCCGTGCTCCGCGCTGATGAATGCCGTCCCACTGCTGGGCAGGGCCGATCCCACGATCGTTCCGGAGATGGCAACGCCCAAGGCGGTTCCGGTCTGCCGGCCTGCGGAGGCCAGCGAAGTGGCCACCCCGGCCATCGAGCGGGGCATTCCGGAGACCGCTGTATTGGTGATCGGCGGGTTCACGGTGCTCAGGAAGATACCGAACAGCAGGTAGGTCGCGAGCACGGCCGGCAGTGGGGTGGCCGGTCCGAGCCAGAGCGACGCGCCGCCGCCCAGCGTCAGCGCACCCCCGGCGACCAGCAGCGGCAGCCTGGGACCGCGAGTGCCGACCAGCCGGCCGGTGAGCGGGGAGAGCACCACGACCAGCGCCCCGACGGGGAGCAGGCACAGCCCGGTCTCCAGCGCTGACAGGTCGCGTACGTCCTGCAGGTACTGGGTGGTCACGAACAGGAACGCGCCGAACCCGCACAGCGCGAAGAGCGCCATCAGGATCGCCGAACTGAACGGCACGCTGCGGAACAGGCGCAATTCCAACAGCGGGTCGACGCGGCGTAGTTCGTAGCCGAAGATGCTCAGCAGGCCGAGCGCGGCCGCGGCGAGCAGGCCCAGGATGACCGGCGAGGTCCAGCCCAGCCGCCTGGACTCGATGATCGCGAAGACGATGCTGCCCAGTACCAGGATCACCAGGGTCTGGCCCACCGGGTCGAACCGGCGTGCTCGGGTAGCGCGGGACTCGGGCACGAACAGCGCGGTGCATATGATCGCTGCGGCCACGATCGGCACGTTGATCCAGAAGATGGAGTGCCAGCCGAAGCCGTCGACCAGAGCGCCGCCGAGGATCGGGCCCAGCGCCAGCGACAGGCCAGTCATCGAGCCGAACACACCGATGGCCCGGGCCCGCTCGGTCGGGTTGGGGAACGTGGTGGCGACGATCGCCATCGCCACCGGGTTGAGCATGGTGCCGCCGACGGCCTGCAGCACCCGCGCCGCGATCAGCCAGGCGAGGCTCGGCGCCAGGCCGCACAGCAGCGAGCCGAATCCGAAGGCAGCGAGCCCGACCTGGAAGATGCGCCGACGGCCGACCCGGTCGGCGGTGGACCCGGCCAGCACGAGGAAGCCGGCCAGCACCAGGGTGTACGCGTCGACCGTCCACTGCAGGCCGGACACCGAGGCATGCAGATCGCGGCGAATCGAGGGCAGCGCGACGTTGACGATGGAGATGTCCATCACCACGACAATCACGCTGGCGCAGCAGACCGCGAGCACTAAGAGTCGGCGGCGTCGGCTGAGTTCGGACATGTGGGTTTGTCCCATCGCAAGGCACTGCTGACGATCGGCAGTGAGGGGTTAGCGGCAACTGACCACGAATCTAGGATTTAGAGCGTGGTCGAGGTCAATCCGCAGCCGGATTCCGGGCACCCTCGCTCCGATCCGCAGGCGGGCCTGAGCATCGGCGAGGCCGCCCGCCGCACCGGAGTCAGCGTGCATACCCTGCGCTACACGAACGTGTCGGCTTGGTCGTCACCCCCGTCGACCGCACCCACGGCGGTCGACGCCCCGCTACCAACTCGACCTTGAGTGGATCACCATCTGCACCAGACTGCGGGCAACCGGCATGCCCATCAGGGGCATCCGCCGCTACGCCGAGCTCGTCGCGGCAGGCCAAGGCAACGAAGAAGGGCGATTGGGAGGTCCGTTCACCGCCAGGACGACTGGGACGGCCCTGTTTCGCTATGTGATGACGGTTCCATCATGGCCATGCGGCTGCTGCCCGAACTGCCCCGGAAACGCCGCCGCTCCCGCAGCCTCTGAAAGCAATCGACAGTAGGCAGTGGGCCTGGCGGCTGGCTGAATGGTGCCCCTGCGGATACCCGCCGAGCTGTTGCCAGGGGCACTTCGTACCACAGTCATCACATGTGACGGCTCGATGGCCAGGAGTGGTGAATGCGGGACAGGGGGCGCCGGTGGCAGCTCGTGGTGCCGACCGGCGGGGACGCGCTGCGGCAGGAGCACCCACCACCATCCACGCCCGGCGTCAGCGTCCGGTGGCGGTGCGGGCGCTGGTCAGGGCGGCGAGCGGGTCGGAGTGGGCGGGGGCGCAGGGCCACCAGTCGGTGTGGCCCGCGAGGGTTTCGCGGGCGTAAGGGTGCCAGCGGCCGTCGGGTCCGTGGCGAAGCTGGATGCCCTCGGCGTCCAGGGTCAGGCGGTTGCGCCAGGTCCTGACCGGCACCGGCTCGTCGGACTCGGCGAGCACGGTGCGGGCGGCGGCGAGCGCGGCCGGGTCGGGGGTGAGCGGTGTACGAGCGGTGGTGACGCCGGGGACGCCGCCGTGCCGGGCGGCGCGGACCAGGCGGGCGAAGCCGGCGGCGTCGCTTCCCGTGCTGGTGACCAGGCGGTGGAACCACTTCTCGCTCGCGCCCGCGGCGGCGATGCGCACGGCGTCGTCGGCGGCGTCGAGGTGCAGGGTGAGAGCGTGGCCGTCGGCGAGGCCGCGGGCACGCTGCGCGGTGTCGCGCATCAGGGCTGTGAGGTCGGGGAGGGTGACGGGGCCGGTGCGGGGCGGTTCGGCGGTGAGGGGAGCGGGCTGCGGGTCCGGGGAGTGCTCCGGGCCGTCGGTGTGCGGGGACGCAGCGGTGTCAGGGGAGCCGGGTGCCTCCTGCGAGGGCGGGGTGAAGGTGCCGTCCCAGGCGGTGAAGGCGTCGCGGGCGGGGACGCCGTACGGGGCGGGAGTGCCAGTGTCCTCGGGGGAGGGCGCCTCGGCTGTGGAGGCGGCGCGGCGGCGGGCGCGCAGCGCGGCGAGGACGCTGTCGCGGTCGCGACCGCGGAGGGTGAACAGCAGGAACGGGTCCTCGTCGATGTGGGTGGCGGTTGCGTAGCACACGGCGGCGGCGTGCTTGCAGGGGTAGCCCCAGTCGGGGCAGGAGCACTCCGGGTCGAGTTCGTGCGGCCGGGGGAGGAGCGGTACGCCGGCGGAGGCGGCGTCGGCGACGAGGTCCTCGGGCATCTCGCCGTCGAGCAGGGCGGCGGTGTGTCCGGCCCGGGCGGCGACGGCGTCGAGCAGGGTGTCCCACTGGGCGTCGGTGAGGACGGGGACGTGGACGGCGGCGTCGTACGGCCAGGGGGTGCTGCCCTCGACCTCGGCCTTGAGCACGCCGGGCAGGCAGGTGACGGGGTGGACCATGCCCTTGCGGGCGTAGGTGCGGCCGCGGGAGAGGCGGGCGGAGTCGAGGGTGGAGGTCTCCAGGGCGTCGATCCATGCCTGGCCCCACCAGGTGGCGGCGAAGGCGCGGGCGCCGCGGCGCGGGGCCTTGTGCGCGGGGGTCACAGGTCTTCTCCCTCGGCGGTGGCGGACAGCGCGACGAGTTCGGCGAGGTCGGCGTCGGACAGTTCGGTCAGGGCGGCCTCGCCGGAGGCGACGACCTGCTCGGCCAACGCCCGCTTGGCGCCGAGCAGGCGGGCCACCTTCTCCTCGACGGTGCCCTGGGCGGTGAGCCGGTGGACCTGGACTGGGCGGTCCTGGCCGATGCGGTAGGCGCGGTCGGTGGCCTGGTCCTCGACGGCCGGGTTCCACCAGCGGTCGTAGTGGATCACGTGGGTGGCGCGGGTGAGGTTGAGGCCGGTGCCCGCGGCCTTCAGCGACAGCAGGAAGACGGGCACATCGCCGCGCTGGAAGGCGGTGACCATCTCCTCGCGTCGCCCGACCTCGGTGCCGCCGTGCAGATAGAGGGCGCGGACGCCACGGTCGGCGAGGTGGGCCTGAATGAGCCTGCCCATCTGCGTGTACTGGGTGAACAGCAGCGCGGACTCGCCTTCGGCGACGACGGTGTCGAGGAGCTCGTCGAGGAGCCGGAGCTTGCCGGAGCGGCCCGGCAGCGGGCCCGGCTGGCGCAGGTACTGGGCGGGATGGTTGCAGATCTGTTTCAGGGCGGTGAGGAGTTTGAGGACGAGGCCGCGGCGGGCGATGCCGTCCGCCTTCTCGATCCTCTCCATGGTCTCGCGGACCTGAGCCTCGTACAGCGCGGCCTGCTCGCGGGTGAGCGGGACAGGGTGGTCGGTGGTCGTCTTGGGCGGCAGCTCCGGGGCGATGCCCGGGTCGGACTTGCGGCGGCGCAGCAGGAAGGGGCGGGTGAGGCGGGTGAGCCGATCGGCGGCGCGGCGCCCGTCCTCGGCGGCCTCCTCGTCGCCGTCCGTGTCGAGGGCGCCGCGTTCGATCGCCCTGGCGTAGCTGTCGCGGAAGGCGGTGAGGGTGCCGAGCAGGCCCGGGGTGGTCCAGTCGAGCAGCGCCCACAGCTCGGAGAGGTTGTTCTCCACGGGCGTGCCGGTCAGCGCCACCCGGGCCCGGGCGGGCAGGGCGCGCAGTCGGCGGGCGGTGGTGGCGTACGGGTTCTTGACGTGCTGGGCCTCGTCGGCGGCGACCAGCGACCACTTGATCCCGGCGAGCCGCTCGGCGTCGCGGCGCAGCACGCCATAGGTGACCAGGACGAGTTCGCCGCCGGTGAGGTGGTCCAGGGTGCGCTCGCCGCCGTGGTAACGCCGCACAGCGAGGGCGGGGGCGAAGCGGGCGGCCTCGCGCTCCCAGTTGCCGAGCAGCGAGGCGGGGCAGACCACCAGGGTGGGGCCCGCGGTGTCGGTGTGCTGCTGCCGGTGCAGGTGCAGGGCGAGCAGGGTGACGGTCTTGCCGAGGCCCATGTCGTCGGCGAGGACACCGCCGAGCCCGAGACGGGTCACGTCGGCGAGCCAGGCCAGTCCCCGCTTCTGGTAGTCACGCAGGGTGGCGGTCAACCCCCGTGGTACGGCGACCGGTTCGCGTTTCTCGGGTTCGCGCAGCCGGGCGACGAGTGCGCCGAATGCGCCCGCGGCGCTCACCTCGATCCGCTCGCCGTCCCGCTCGATCTCGCCGGTGAGGGCGGCCTGCAGCGCGTCCAGGGGCGTAAGGCCGCGCTCCTGGCGGCGGCGCAGCCGGGCCAGCAGTTTCGGGTCGGCGACCACCCACTGGTCGCGCAGTTTCACCAAGGGACGGCGCGCTTCGGCGAGCTGGTCGATCTCGGCCTCGGTGAGCCGCTCGCCGTTCAGGGACACCTGCCAGGAGAAGTCCAGCAGGGCGTCCTTGCCGAGGAGGGTGTTCACGGTGGCGCCGGGAGCGGTGGCCGCCCCGATCTCGGTCCGTGCCTCGAGGGCCTTGACCAGGTCCTTCGGCCAGTGCACGCGCAGCCCCGCGTCGTGCAGCAGGCGCGCGGCCTCGTCGAGGAGCTGGGTGAGCTCCTGGTCGGACAGGCGCAGCCGGGCGGGCGCGGTCTCGGCGAGCAGCCGGGCCAGCGGGGGCCACGCCCTGGCGCCGCGGCGCAGCGCGAGCAGCGTCTCGGCCTCGGCGCGCGGGCCGAACAGGCGGGCGGTGCGCTCCGGGTCGGCCCACAGCTCGGCGGCGTCGACGACGAGGGACGGGTCGGCGGCGCTGTGCAGTTGGAGGGCGGCGTGGAAGGCGCGCTGCCGCCCAGCGGGAGGTTCCACCCGCAGCGAGACGTTCACCAGCGCGGAGCGCTCCGCCTCCACCTGGGCGGCCCACTCGGCGAGCTCGGGGTGCGGGCTCGGGGCGCGGTCGGCGTACGGGTTGCCGGGGGCGGCCAGCGGTGCGGCCGGGGTGCGCGGCAGGGTGTCGGCGAGCGCGTCCGCGAACTCCCGTACCAGGGCCCCGGGTTCGGCGATCCGCACCGGGCGGCTGCCGGGCACGGGCAGGTTGTGGGCGTACGGCGGCAGAGCGGCGGCCAGGCTGTCCAGCGTCCGCTTGCCGTGCGCGCCGAGGGGGCCCAGCCGCCACACGGGACGGCCTTCCTCGGTGAGCGCGGGCTGCAGGCGGCCCTCGCCGATCAGCCGCAAGGCGGCGCGGGCGACGGCGGCCCAGGCGTGCAGCGAGGGATGCGCGCCCTGCACGGGCAAGTCCAGCAGGAGCGCGAGCGCGGTGCCGGGGGCGAGCCCGTACGCCTCGGCCTGTCTGGCCCGTACGCCCTTGCCGTGCGGCAGTACGAGACTCAGCGGCAGCTCGTCCACGGCGGGCGGCGCGGCGGCGGGCGCGCGCAGCGCACTGTCCGGCAGCCGGTACAGGGCGAGCCGGCCCAGCCGGTGAGCCTGCCCGGCCGGCGCAGGCACGAACACCGCCGCCCAGCCGCCGGCCGCGGGCTCCACGGCCCAGGCGGCGGCCTCCCGGTCGGCCAGCGGCGGCGCCGGCAGCGCAGTACGCGCCCGCTGCCCGGGCACGGCGATCCTCACGTGGCGCTCCTCGCCTTGAACGCAGCCTTGCGCAGCCGCTTGGCCAGCTGCTTGTCCTCGTGTACGAGGCTGTCGGCGACGGCGGTCAGCACGGCCTCGCCGTGCGGGTGCCCGGCCCGCCACAGGTCGTCCGCCAGCTCTGCCACCTGCTCGCCGCACCCGCGGCCCGCCCCGGGCCCCTGCTCCAGGCGGGCGCGCACCGCCTCGGGGCCGCCGTCCGCGTACGCGTACAGGCCGTCCAGACACATCCACTCCCGGCCGTAGGCGTCCTGCCCCTCGGCGGGGTCGCCGATCCGCCGCAGCCAGGAGGCGGCGGTGTGCGCGCACCCGGGCACACCGGAGGCGGCGGCCTTGCGCAGCACCGCACGCACCCGGCGCCGCTGGTCCGGCTCCGTGTCCTCGGGGCTATCGGACTCCCCGGGGCGCTGGGCGGGCAGCAGGTGCTCCAGGACGAGCGGGGCCATGAGCCGCCGCAGCGCGTCGGCCCCCTCCGTGCCGCCGCAAGCGTCGACGAGCTGCACCGCCGCGTCGGCGGGGGTGCGGGCGGCCAGCCAGCCGACCACCTCCGCCCGTACCTCCTCCGCGGAGCGGTACGTGGCCAGCGCGGCCAGCAGCTCGGCCGCCTCCGCCCGCTCCATGCGCCCCACCACCGGGGCCATCACCCCAGCCTCGACCAGCAGCCGGCGCAGCCCGGCGCGGCCCAGCGGGGTGAGGCGGAAGCGGCCCGGCGCGGGCGCGGACAGGCCGATCAGCAGCCAGTCGCCGTCCTGTTCGTCGCCGGGCGGGGAGTCCTCGGGCCGGTACTCGGCGGCCCCGAACCGCACCAGCAGCTCTGCCGCCTCCTCCCACTGAACCATGTACAGCGCGCTCAGCAGTTCTCCGGCCGCGTCGTCGGGCAGATCGTCCAGGGCCTCGTCGAAGAAGGCGGAGGCATCCGCCCATTCGCCCTCGGGCAGCCCGTAGCAGTGCAGCAGCAGGCCGAACCCGACCGGCGGGGCCTGGGCAAGCAGCTCGTCGAGCCCGGACATCAGGCGCAGCATCCCGACCGGCTCCGGCAGTTCGGCGAAGACGTCGGCGACCGTCCCGGCCAGCGTCTCCTGCCACGCCGCCAGCACAGCGGCGTCGTCCTGCTCGTCCGGCAGGGCATCACCGGAGGACGCCTTTTTGCCGTCGCCGCTCACCTCCACGAACCCGGCGAGCAGCGCCCACTCCCACGGATCCCGTACGGGCTCCATGTCGGCGGCGCTGCGGATCCCGGCCAGCCGCCGCCGGCGTTCCGCCGCGTCCCCCCACTCGTCCGGTGCGGCACGCCACAGCTCGGCCTCCTCCACGGCCTGCCGGGCGAGCTTCGGCCGCAGCACCCCCTTCGGGGTGAGCTCCCGCCCCGCGCCGCACCAGTGCCCGAGCCGCACCGCCGCCATGAAGTGCTCGGCGCCGCGCACCTGCCGGGCCAGCTCGGCGTCGTCGGGCAGCCGGATCGCCGGGGCCACGCGTGAGTCCGGGTCCAGGGCCTCGGTGATCAGGTCCCCGAGCTCGGCCCCGTCCTCGTCGGGCAGCGGGTGCCACTCGCCGCAGGAGGGGCACGGGAACCGGCCGTCCTGTTCCCCGGCCGCACTCACGCCGTCCACCGTGACCAGCGGCAGCCGCTCCAGCGCCCCGCTCAGCTCCGCCACGTCCAGGCGCGCGGGGTCGAACCCGGTGGTGAACATGCGGGCGAGTACGTAGTCGGCGTGGCTGTCGTACTCCGGCTCACCGTCTTCCTCGGTGACCGGTTCGGGCCGCTCGCCCGCCTCGTACCGCTCCAGCAGTTCCTGAAGCGCCCAGACGCCGCCGACGTCCTCGCAGTCCGGTAGCGCCCGCCGCCCGCCCGTGCACACCGCGTACCCGGCCTCGTCCGGTCCGGCCGGGCGGACCTCCTCGACGGTGATCCGGTGCTCCCAGTCGTCCCCGAGGTCGTACGTGTACGACAGCCGCCCCCCGGCTCGCGGCAGCACGTCCGCCAGTGCCACGCCGTCCTCGTCGTCCCACCCGGAGTCGAGGGCGCCGCCGAGCGGGTCGCGGTGCGGACCCCACGCCGCGTGCCGCCCGTCCTCGAAGGCGTGCAGGTGCATGCCGTCCCATCCGAACAGCACCTGGATCACTTCGTGCAGGCCTCCCAGGGAGAGCCGCGAGGGCACCCGCACCCGCCGCCACACCGGTGGACGCAGCCCTCGCAGTTCGATCTTCAGCTGGTGGACGGTGGGCCTCTCAGAAACCTCAGTGCTCGGCATGCGCCGGGATCTTCCCTTGCTCAGGATGTGCACGTCACCACGCCTCGACGAGCGGGCGCTGTGCGCCAATGGCTGATCCGCACCATTCTGGCATCCGTGCAGGAGGGCACGTCCGGGTTGGAGGAGATTCGCCGGAAGAGGTTGACGGGACCGCGTTCATGTCGGTGGAACATGCGCGAACCGCGTGCGGGTGGAGACCAGGAGATGCCACAGTCACGGCATGCGCAGCGTCGACGGAGCGACACAGGAGGGTGACCCGGCACGGCCGGGGGTGGGTAGCACGGAGGGATCCGTGGCCGAGGTGGCGCGGCGGCGATGGGGTGTCGCGCCCCGATCGGGATGGTCGCCGCGCTGGACGTGCCACGGTTCGGTCCCGGCTGGGCGACCATCTGCCCGACCACCTGCTCGCCGAGGCCGTCCAGGAACGGCTGTCCACCGTCGAGGAGGCGGAACGGTGGTGGGCGGGAACCTTCGCCGCGCATCAGGGAGATGTGGGCGGCGAACCGCTGCGCGAGGCGGCGCGGTTTCTCACGACGGCGGGCTGTCTGCGCTCCACCGCCGACGACAGCCGCTGGGAAACGAGTCCGCTGGGCAGGCTGACCAGCCGCTTCATGGTCGACGCCACCCTCGCCGACGAACTGGCCACAGCGGTGCGGGAGGCCCTCGTGCCCGAAGACGCCTTCACCGCCGAGCGGTTGCTGGCGGCTCTGCTCAGCACCCGCCTTCCGGCGCTCGAACAGGCGCCGTTCACCGACCGGGCCCGCGCGGCGCTGCGCGAGACTTATTCAATATGCCGCCACGGCAGTCGAACCCAGGCCAAGGGCGCGCACCTTCCCCTGCGGCGTCGCGGGTCTTTCTGGAAGCTTCGGCGCCGACTGCCCCGGCGCCCGGCCGGTGTGGCAGCTTGGCGGGTATGCCGAAGAGTCGTGGCCGCCGCAAGTCCTCGTCGAAGAAGCCCGTGCGTCGTTCCCCGGCGCCCTTGCGCCTGTCCGACCGGATGATGCGTGATGCCCGCCGGATGACCTCGGCTCACCGAACGAGGCGTCGCAGGGCGCGTCTCCCAGCTGCACCGCGCCGGCCCCGCGGCCGGCATCCTGGCCACCGACGCCATCTCGAAAGGCACAAGCTGGGTGAGTTCGCCGAGATGGCCCGGCGCGAAGGGGCCTTCGGCCACCCGGACGGCACGGGTGATCGCAGACTGTCCGCACAGCAGAGCCTCCGGTCCTTGTGAACGGCTTGTCCTGGTCGACTGCCAGTTCTACCGGGGCTCCGCTGCGCACGGCCGACGAAACCGCCGCTCACGACGCCCTGGCCCCGGCCGACCCGTAACTTCACGGCCTCGGCGCTAGCCCGCCGGGCCGCGACCGGACGTCGCCCCGAGCCGGGGCCCGGCGGTGACGGACTCGCCCTCCGCGTCGACGTGCGGCAGTACCCGGTCCAGCCACCTCGGTGTCCACCACGCCGCCCTGCCGAGCAGGGTCATCGCGGCCGGCACGAGCAGGAGGCGGACGATGGTGGCGTCGATGAGCACACTCGCGGCGAGCCCCAGGCCCAGCATCTTGACCACGATGTTGTCGCTGATGATGAAGGCGGCGAAGACGCTGACCATGATGAGCGCCGCGCATGTGATCACCCGCGCCGTGATCTCCAGGGCGTGCGCGACGCTCGCCTTCGGATCGCCGGTGCGCAACCAGGCCTCGTGGACCCGGGACAGCAGGAAGATCTCATAGTCCATGCTGAGCCCGAAGACGATGGCGAACATCATCATCGGCACGTAGCTCTCGACGGGCACCTTCCCCGAGACGCCCAGCGCCGGCCCGCCCCAGCCCCATTGGAACACCGCCACCACGACACCGTACGAAGCGGCGATCGACAGCACGTTCAACACGGCCGCCTTGATCGCCACGAGCACACCGCGAAAGACGATGAGGATCACAAGGAGGGCGAGGCCGACAACGACGGCGATGATCAGCGGCAGCCTGCTGGAGACGATGTTCAGGAAGTCCACCTGCGCTGCGGTCGTCCCCGTCACATAGGTGCGGGCGTCGGTGCCGGACACCGCCTGCGGCAGGACGTCGTCGACGAGGCGATTGACGAGCGCCGTGGTCCTCTCGTCCTGGGGGGCGGCGACGGAATAGGCGGTCGCGATCAGCACATCGCCGTCCGACGTTGGCTTCAGCGGCGTGATCACCGCCGCGTCGGGGACGCCGGTCAGCGCGCCCTGCACTCTGGAGGCCAACGATGACCGGTCGGTCTCGGGGACGTCCGTCTGGTCGATCACCAGGGTGAGCGGTCCGTTCGCCCCCGGCCCGAAGGCCGAGGACATCAGGTCGAAGGCGCGCCGGTCGGTGAACGACCTGGGATCCGCCCCGTCGCCGATGTGCCCCAGCTGGATGAACGGCGCGGGCACCGCGAGGACGGCCAGCGCGATGACCCCGGAGATCAGGAACCACCACGGCCGGCGCTCCACCCGCTGGGCGTAGCGGTGCCAGGTGCCGTGCGCCGCCTCGCCGGGCGAGGCGTCCTTCTCGGCGACCGGCCGCCGTACGCGGAGCCGGTCGATCCGCCGCCCGGCCAGGCCCAGCAACGCCGGTACGAGGGTGAGGGCGCCCAGGACGGCGGTGACCACGGTGACGGCCGCGGCCAGACCGAGCTTGCCGATGAAGCCGATGCCCGACACCCACAGCCCGGACAGGGCGATGATCACTGTGCAGCCGGACACCAGCACGGCCCGGCCGCTGGTGGCCGTGGCGAGCCCGGCTGCCGTCGGCACGTCCCGCCCGTCCATGAGGTTCTGGCGGTGCCGGGTGATCATGAAGAGGGCGTAGTCGATGCCGACACCCAGACCGATCATCGTCGCGAGGGTCGGCGAGACGGTGGCGAACGTGAAGGCCGCCGCCAGAAGACCCAGCAGAGCGAGCCCGCAGATCACCGCGATCAGCGCGGTCACCAGCGGCATCACCGCGGCCATGACGCTGCCGAAGCCCATCAGGAGGACCAGCACCGCCACTCCGAAGCCGATGGCCTCACTGGTGCGGTCGTCCGGCTCGGGTCGTGCCAGTTCACCCAGCGGACCGCCGTACTCCACGACGACGTCGGCCGCGCGCACCGGTTCGACCGCCCTGTCGACCCGGTCCAGGTAGGACGAGCCCAAAGTGGACGGCTGCACGTCGAACCGCACGGTGATGTACGCCGTCCTTCCGTCCGACGACAGCGGGCCGACATTGACGGCACCCTGCGCGGGTGGCGGCGTACCGGGTGCGGGCAGCGGGTTCTGCGCACTGAGCACATGCGGCAGCTGCTGGAGGTTGCTCACCGCCGTGCCGATCGACCCGCTCACCTCGGTGAGCGGCTCCGACGGGTCGTGGAGGACGATCTGGGCGCCGTAGCCGCCCGCGGTCGGCTCGTGCGCCCTGAGGACGTCGAGTCCCTCCTGGGACTGGGACCCGGGCAGGGTGAAGTCGTCGGAGTAGGCGCCTCCCTGTGTCCGGTCCAGTACCTGCAGGCCCGCCAGAGCTGCCAGCCACAGGACGATGACGGTGACGCAGTGGCGGGCGCACCACGCGCCGATGTGCTGGAGCGCACCCGGGGGCCGCTGAGCCTCGGGCCGTCTCGGCGGCGGGCCGGCCTGAGGCTGTGGCGATGACATGCGCCCTCCCGTTGCCCGGCCCGGCGCGGCGGGGGCATGCGCGCGGACACGACGACTCGCGCCGCCCTGCGGGGCGGGCGGCGTACCCGATGACCGCCAGTCAAGGCCGCTGAGAGCCGTCCGGCACGCCCGGCGCGGCCCGACGGGTGACACTCCATGCCCGGACCGCCCCGCATGCAGGGCGCCGTACCCGGTCGTAGCGCGAGGTGACGGGCGAGCTCGCGAAGGGAACGCCATGCGCCGTTACCCACCGATCGCCGACCACGGGCTCATCGGGACCTGCGCACCGCCGCGCTGATCTCATCGGACGGGATGCTCGACTGGTTGTGCGCCCCCCGCTTCGACTCGCCCAGCGTGTTCGCGGCCCTGCTCGACCACGACCGAGGCGGCCACTTCGCCATCACCCCCGAGGCGGACGGCGCGACGATCCGTCAGCTCTACCTCGCCGACACCGCATCCTGGGCAACGCCTCGGCGGCGAACGCAACTGGGATTACCGCTACACATGGGTACGAGACGCCTCCCTGTCCGTCAAGGCGCTGCTGGAGCTCGGGTACGAGGAGGAGGCGGACGCGTTCCGGCGCTGGCTGGGCGCCCGCGTCGCGACGGGCACGACCCTGAACGGCGAGCCGCTCCCAGATCATGTACCGGGTGGACGGCGACCCCCGCCTCACCGAGGAGGTGGTCGCCGACACCCTCGAAGCGCACGCGGACGCGGCGGAACTGGACAGCCAGCGGCGCTTGGGGGTGGACAAGGCGGTCTGCTACCTGCGGGCCAAGCTCCCCTACCTCGGCTATGACATCGTGCTGGCGGAGGGCTGGCCGATCGCGACAGGCGTGATCGAGGGGGCGTGCCGGCACCTGGTGAAGGACCGGATGGACATCACCGGTGCCCGCTGGGGCCTGGCCGGGGCCGAGGCCGTCCTCAGGCTCCGCACGGTGATCAGCAACGGCGACTTCGAGGAGTACTGGAAGTATCACGCGCAGCGCGAGCACCTGCGGGTTCACGCCATCCGCTATCGCGACAGCCTCGCATTCGCGGCGTGATCACTGAGCCTTTCCCAGTAAGCGCCCGTCGCTCGCTGTGATCGCGATGTTGGCGCTGCGGGCCTGTGGCATCCCCAAGTCCGGGCAGGCGTAAGGCCCCTGGTATTGCGTCCTGAACATGGAAGGAAGTTGGTTGTAGGGCAGCTTCTGAAAGTGGTGCTTTGCGGA